>UBTA01000100.1 GCA_900468065.1 Hyphomicrobiales bacterium
ATTTATGGGGCCATTACACTCCCTGCTCGCGCAATTGAAAAGCCGGCTTCGGGGTTTCGCCCGTCGGAAAACCGAAAGGTTGGAAATCAACAAGTTCGATTTCCTGGCTCTCGTGCCCATTGTTGCTCCGCATTCCTCCGCCGGCCTTTTTCTCGGCTGGGGCCTCCGGCTTTTCCTCTTCCTTGACCAGCGCGGGGATGCTTCCGGTGATCAGCTTTGAAGGTGGGAGATTTTCTTCCGGCGACGTCCCTACGTCCGGGCGGCTCTCCTCGCGCCCCGGCCCAGAACGCACTTTTGAGATAAAGCGCGAAGCCGGTCAGAAACAGCGCTATGACAGCCGGCGTTCGTGACGATCCCTTGTCGTTTTTCAATGTATAACGCTGATGCGGTTCGTCTTCCTTGACGGACTTTGTGCATTTTGCCTCGATCATTCCGACACCTTTCATGTCATGCTCGCTGTTACTGCGGGATATTTGGTTGTTATTCATGTCGACGCGATCGGAAATCCGATACCGTCGACACCAACGTTCGCTTAATATAATTTTCTAATAATTAGTTGTTCTCGTGCTTGTTTAACAGATGCCTTGGTCGGGGATTTGTCGCGACTTTGTACTAGAGGGGATTATGACCTTGGACCCTGACGACGGTGTGACCAACGTCCCTATTGTAGGGCGGAATAAAACCGCAATTTTTCATTTAAATCATTTTTGGCAACACCTAAGCCTGCGGTCTCAATTCCTTATCGTCGCTTCGCTGATCCTTGGCCTTTCAATGGCCATCTTGGGCGAATGGGTGAACCGGCAAATTGCTGCCAGTCAGCTCCAAAGCCGCGCCGACTCGGGGGCTTTGTACATGGAGGGGTTTCTCGCGCGTCATGTTCAATCCGGCGACCTTGGTCCAGTCGTGACGTCCGAAGGGGTAGAGGAGCTGGACGAACTGCTCATCAATCCGGATCTAGCACGGCGTATTGAAAGTTTGCGCATTTGGCGGCGCGACGGCCTGATCCTCTACAGCACCGACAAGGCTCTTATCGGACAGACGTTTCCAACGCCCAATGTCGAGGCAGCTTTTTTGGGGAAAGTCATTGCTCACCTTGAGACTGGACACGATGACGAAGGAAATGTGTCTCAGGGAGAGGATAGGCCTCTCATCGAAATCTACGCACCCATCTATCGGGAGGGCACTCGAGACACCTTGGCCGTGGGAGAGGTCTATGAAGATGCGCGCGAGTTCCTTGAACGGCGAGACGATGTTCAGCGGCGAACCCGGTACATTGTTGCAGCGACAACGATTGCCATTTTGGCAGCGCTTTACGCGATCGTGCGCCGCGCCGACAGCATTATTGGCGCCCAGCGAAACAGACTGAAAAGTCAGCTGGCAGACGCACAGGCGCTAGCACAGCAGAACAGGGACCTGCGAGAACTCGCCAACAAGGCCCGTCTCGAAGCAAATAAGTCGAACGAGGGCCTTCTCAATCGTATTGGCTCGGACCTGCATGATGGACCGATGCAGCTGCTGGCATTACTCATTTTGCGGTTGGGACAGGGTGCGACGGCGAACAAAACAGAAGACGTGCCCGAAAATCTAACGCCCTCCAGTGTCGCCACTGAGTGCCTCAGCCAACTGCGCGATCTTTCGACGGGACTTATCATGCCCCAGATCGAAGAGCTTTCGCTGGAGGACGCACTTAGGCTCGCCGTCGACCGCCACCAGTTCACAACAGGATCCCGGGTCGGCGCCAACTACACAAACCTTCCTGTCACGGTGGCAAGCTCGCTTAAAATCTGTCTCTACCGCATTGTCCAGGAAGGATTGAACAACGCTTTTCGTCATGGGAACGGTATCGATCAACACATCGATGCGAGTGCGGATGAAAGGACTATCACCATCACCGTCAGTGACGGAGGGCCGGGTTTATCGATTAATCGTACCGCTAAGGACCGACTGCCTCTCGGTTTGCTTGGCATCCATAACAGAGTAGAATCTTTCCGCGGTACGCTCAACGTCAGGCGGCGCGACAGTCGCGGGACCGAGCTGGTGGTCATTCTCCCGCTTAACGGCAATAGCGACTAAATTGAGACGTGGGAGGGCTTCCATACACCGCACAACTAAACCGTGTATAGCATAACCTATATTTCATTGCTGCCATAATATACAATATCGTTATATCAGTTTAAATTATCAAATTCGTTACAGATGTATCACTACATACCTAATCAGTATAACTTGATTATGAACCACATGGACATACAACTTCTTCAAGTGTATCGTTGCGCTCCGGAGGGTGGGGATCAACCATGAAATCAATTTCGCTGGCTCTGGCCGACGATCATCCATTAATGCTTTCAGGTCTTTTACAATTATTTAAAACCGAAGAAGAATTTGAAGTAGTAGGAACCGGATCCAGCGCGGATGAAGCACTTGAGATCGGCCTTCGATCGGCACCCGATGTTTTCATCGTCGACATCATGATGCCGGGGAATATTTTCGACACAATTCTGAAGCTGGTGAGATACGGTGGAAAGACAAAAGTCCTCGCCTTTAGCGCGATGTCGCGTTCAGACATAGCGATCAAAGCGTTGGATGCCGGGGCTAGCGGTTATATTCTTAAAGGCAGCAGTCCGCAGGAGCTTATTGAAGGCGTCAAGGCCGTGCACCGCGGCGAGACGTTTATCACCCACGGTCTGGCCTGCAAATTGATCGAAGAGCAAAGGCTGGCCTCATTGCGCGTTGCTGCCGGGCCGCCGGTTAAACTAAGCATTCGCGAAGCCCAAATCATCGCAATGTTGACACGGGGCTGTAGCAACCGCCAGATTGCGTGCGAGCTGAAGATCGGTGAAAAGACCGTCAAAAACTACATGACTATCCTCATGCAGAAGCTGAACGTTCGCAATCGCCTTGAGGTTTTGATTGCCGCACAGAAACTTGGCCATGACCAGGCGACTGCTCCGCGCCATTGAGGGTACTCGTTTTAGTGCGCAAGGTGTCTGGGAAGGCCATCGCATCCGGCGAAGGCCGTAGCATTGTTTCCATCACCGAGGATCTTCTCAATCCTGCCGCGAATGCCGTGAATCGGTGAGCGAAAGGATTCAAGGCGCACCTCTGGCACACGGGTCGGCAACCTCTTTTCAGCCCGACTCAAATCACCAAATGCTGCGGATAGGTCTATAGTCAACCGGAGACCCGACTGTCTCAGCCCATGCGCTCAGACGCATAGCTTCCCGGGCTGGCCGGAAACACCACGGTGC
>UBTA01000016.1 GCA_900468065.1 Hyphomicrobiales bacterium
GGTTTTCAAGAGATGTTCGGGCCGCCGGAATGTCGGCAGGGTGACGACGAGTTCGATATTGTCCGCCGCGTCAAGCATTGTCTTGTAAAACACGGTCACATCTTGGGCGGGTGGGGGCATGGGAAAACCTGTCAAAGGCGAATCTCTGGCAAGCACTAAAGCAAATCTTCCTAAACAGACGCTAAATTTCCGAATTTGCTTTTGAATGAATGGCTTAAAGGTGATTTCACGCCGTGTTGCTACAGTCGGGGCAGTTGTTCTCAAGTCTCGTGTGGCAGCATGCATCTGGTTTTCGTTTCCTCGCTGGTACCGGTGAAGAACCCTTCATCGGGGTTCGACATCGCCAATCGTACCGTCCTGGACGGTCTTCGCGCCCTCGGTCACCGGGTCAGCGTGATCGGCTATCTGCAGCCCGGTCAAGCTGCGGCGCCGGGCGGGGATGTACATCTGCTCGGCGACCTGGAAGTGACCAATGCGCGGGTCGACCGGGCAACGAAGTTGCGCTGGTTGATCACGGCGCTGCTCAATCGCACGACCCTTTCGTCTGCAAAGATGCTGCAGGTCAGCCGGACGCAAATCAAAACGCTGTTGCGAGGGCTGCAGCCGTTTGACGGCATTGTCCTCAATTCCGTGCAACTGCCCGGTGCCTTCGCCGATGTCTTCCAGAAATATCCGACGATCTACGTCGCTCACAATGTTGAGGCGGATTCCGCACTCGAAAATGCCGCAACTGCGTCCAGCCGGCTGGAAAGGCTGCTGTTCAAACGCGAGGCACACTATCTACGCCGTCTCGAACGGCAATTGACACAGGCTGCCTCGGCGGTCTGGACCTTTGCCGAGGCTGATCGTTTCGGGTTCGGCCATGCCGTTTCCGGCCGCGCCGCCGTCCTGCCGCTGGTGACGCGCTGGAATCTGCCGCAAAGCAGTATCGAAACGGCACCGGAGCATGACCTTGCCCTGATCGGCACCTGGAGTTGGAAGGCCAACCGCATCGGCCTCGACTGGTTTCTGTCCAGGGTGGTGCCGTTGCTACCGGCGGACATGTCGATCGGCATTGCCGGACATATGCCGGACGCGCCGGCGATCGCGCATCCAGGCGTGCGCCTGCTCGGGCGGGTGCCGGATGCACGCGCCTTCGTTGAGGCCGGTGCGATCATTCCGTTGATCAGCCGTGGCGGGACCGGCGTGCAGTTGAAGACCATTGAGACCTTTGAATTGGGTCTGCCAAGTGTTGCGACAAGTGCATCGCTGCGTGGCATTGGCGCACTGCCGGAAAACTGCGCAGTTGCTGACGATCCGGCTGATTTTGCGCAGTTATTGGTTGCAAAGGTCGCCCAGGTTCGGGCTGGCAATCGCCAGCGCTCGTCCGGAGCGGCTTTTCACCAGGCACAGAAAGACCTGTTGCTCGGGACGATGGGCGAGGGGCTTTCGCGGTTCGGCATGCCGCTTACGGCAACCCGTCAGAACCCCGGTAAAGTGCAGGGCGAAACCCAGTCGATGGCCAGAAAAACGAATAGTGCACCGTATGGCTTGGCCATCCGCGAGGGAGGGAAATCCCAATGAATGTCTTCCCGGGTACAACCATCGCCGCGTCGCAACGGCCGATCCTCGACATGCAGGTCTGTGATTTCGGCTGGGCCAATGCCTTCGCCTTTGCCGACGAAATCGCTTCGCTGCCGATCGGGCAGACGGTGATATCGTTCCTCAACGCCCACAATGCCAATTTGATGATGCAGGACCCGGAATATAGGGCCGTCCTCAACCGCCAGATCGTGCTGCCGGATGGATATGGCATGGATCTGGCGTCCATGCTGTTTCATGGAAAGGCCTTTCCGGCCAACCTGAACGGCACGGACTTCGTGCCGGCGTTGATGACCTACATGACGACGCCGAGGCGTGTCGCCATGGTCGGCGCACGTTCTGACGTTCTCAAACGTGCAGCGGAAAATTTCCAGAAGCATGCGCCGTGGCACCAGTTCATTCCGGTCTCTGATGGGTTTTTCGATCCTGAGCAATCCGACAACGTCATGGCCATGGTTCGTGCCGTCAGGCCTGATATCCTCCTCATCGCCATGGGCAGCCCAAAGCAGGAAAAATGGATCGACCGCCATGTCGGCCCGGGCCATGCCCGGCTGGTGCTGAGCGTCGGCGCACTTTTCGATTTCATGGCAGAGGAAGTGCCGCGCGCTTCGCTGACGATGCGTCGTCTGCGTCTGGAGTGGCTGCATCGGCTGGTTGTTGAGCCACGCCGCCTGTGGCGCCGTTATATCCTCGGAAACCCGTTATTCATATACTATGTTCTTCGCCACAAGCTGAAAGGGCGTGAGAGCTCGTCGGATGTCGACGGCCAGCGCGCCGGATCACGATCGTTCTGACGGAAACCATGATGCGCACAGCTGTCGTTACAGCCTCCTACGCCAATGATTTTGAGCGTTGCCGCCTGCTGTGCGAGAGCATGGACATGCGCTTGAAAGGCGACTGGGTGCACTACCTGCTCGTCGCCGCTTTCGATGTTGCGCTGTTTAGGCAGCTGGAGGGACCGCGCCGGCAGGTGGTCAGCGAAAGCGACCTTCTGCCGTGGTGGCTGCGGGCGATCCCGGATCCGATGTCGGCGGGCCGCCGCAAGCTCTGGATCAGTCCCTACAGCCTGCCTTTGCGCGGCTGGCACGTCCAGCAGCTGCGCCGTCTGGCCCTGTCCCGGCATATCGAAGAGACAACGATGTTCGCCGTCGATTCAGACGTGGTTTTCCTGCGCGATTTCGATCCGGCAAGCCTGTGGCAGGCCCAACGGTTGACCCTCTATCGCAAGGATGGCGGAATCGGCGAGCGCATGCGCTCCAATCATCTTGAATGGCTCGCCCATTCCGACCGGCTGCTGGGCATCGGCCCATACAGCCTGCCGGCTAGCGATTACATCAACACATTGATCGCCTGGCGTACCGACAGCTGCCGGGCGCTGCTCGATCATGTCGAGGCGCTGCATGGGCGCGGCTGGATCCGGGCGATGATCCGGTCGCGGCAATTCTCGGAATGCACCATCTATGGCCGTTTCGTCGATGAAGTATTGATGGGCAAGGGTCATGCCGCTTCGCCCGATGGGCTCTGCCACGTCCTGTGGTTCGACGACAGTTATGCGCGCGATATCAGCGGGCTGAGGCATTTCATGCGCGAAATGGCGCCGCATCAGATTGGCATCGGCGTTCAGTCCTTCGTCGGCCACGATCTCGCCGATATCCGCAACGTCGTCCTCGAACGCGCCGCGTGATGCCTCTTAGATGACGCGGCCCGTTTCGCGGCGGAGTGCGCTGTAGGTGAGGGCGAAGGATGCGGCGTAGAGCGCCAGATAGACGCCGTTCAGCAGGGGTGCCCAATAGGCGGTGTCTGTACTTGTCCTGAAGACGGCGGTGAGCAAGGCGACCTTGACGATCCCGGCAATCACCAGATTGGTCATCCGGCGAACGGTACGGCCCGTCGCATAGAGCAGTTCCGAGTGATACTCGACGAGGTTGCGGAACGAGGGCACGAGAAGGACGGCCATAAGATAGGACGCGGCCTGAGCGACGTTGTTTCCAAGCCCATGCGGAAAAATCCAGAGATAGATTGCCATGGCAGCGATTGCCAGGAAAGATATGGCCGCCACCAGAGCTTCGATTGTCAGCCGGGTACGCCAGGACGAGATGGTACCGGGCACCCGCATGATCTTCTGCACCAGCAGTGTATTGAACGACCGTACCGGCAACGCCGTCAGGTCGGCAAGCCGCATGATGATCGCGTAAACCCCGGAAACTTCCGGCCCACCGATTGCCAGGACGGCGATCTTGTCGAATTCCGACTGGATATAGAACAGCACCTCGGCACCGGCGACCGAAACCGAATCTGCCCAGCGCCTGATATAAAGGTGCAGGCGCCAGCGCAACCGTACCTTCGGATAAAACCAGATGACCGCGATCAAGAGGGCAAATGCGTTGGCCCCGAGATAAAACAGCGACCATGTCCCGAGCGAAGCGAAATGCAGCAGCGAAAACGCCAGCGCCGCCGCGGTCCGGATGCCCGTTCCGATGATCACAAGCAGGGCAGCCCGGCCAAAGCGCCCGAGCCCATTGAGGACAATGACCACGACCTCCAGCCCACGCCAGCAGATGATTTCGGCGGCCATGAAACCGAGGAAAACCGGAAGCCCGATGTCGCGGGCGAAAACAGCATAATAAACCGCAAGACAAAGGACTGCGATCAATGGCAGCGACAACAGGGCGCCGGCGGCAAACCCGGCACTATACGTGCCCACCAGCAGCGGCTTGACGGTGGCAACGCGATAGAGCGGCGACATGAAGCCGAAGGCGAGCACGCGTGAAATCATAATGCCGGCTGCGGATGCGGTGGCAAAAAGACCAAACTCGGCGATCGAAAGCCCGTTGGCGATACAGATGAAATAAACCAGCGACAGCACAAGCCTGCCCGCCGACCCGCTTGTCATCGAGATATAGGCGTGAATGACGCTGCTATGGCGCGCGTAGAGGGTCTTTACAAGATCGATCACGAGTAGGGTCCGAATGGTCAGTCCCGTTTCTAACCGGTAAAGCTTAATGAGCAGTTTGAGATTGCAGGTTGTTCTTGATTGCAAGTGAGGTAACCGCAACGTGTTAACGGTTTGTTTGCCACAAAAACTTAAGCTTCATTCATAACCAGTCACTTTGCCCGGTTACGGGTGTTTGCAGGCATTGATGTTTGATCCGGAAGATAACAAGCGGACCGTGGCTCGCCAGCCTCTCTTCGATCGGGCGTCGATTGAGGGCGACGGATTGTTGCGTTCAAGGACATCGGCGCGTGCTACTGCTCCCGTCGCGCGTAATGCAAACGAGTTATTGAACCGGCTGGGCGGTCCCGCTGTCAAACCGAAATCGCCCGTCGATGGGACGCAACCGGTCCGCCTTCCTGAAGCAGCGGTTTCTCAGAAAATAACTGCCCGTCTTTTGGGTTGGTTCAAGAGCGGCAAGACCGAGTCAGCGCGGACTTCCGAAGTTCCAGATACGCCTGCCTACGTTCCTGCGGCCAATTCCGAATCCCATACAGGGCAACAGGACCGGCCGCTGATCGATCTCACGACGATCCTGACCTCCGTCTGGCAGGTGCGAAAAATCATTGTAGTCCTGACTGTTGTCGGTGCTGTCGGCGGGGTATTCGTGGCGATATCGACACCCAGCGTCTATGTGGCCGAAAGCAAGCTCTACGTCGATCCGCGCGAAGTGCGGTTGACGGATTCCGATCTATCCAAGGAAAGCCTGGCCACCGAAGCGATCCTGGCTCTGGTTGACAGTCAGTTGGAAGTGTTGCGTTCCCGAACGGTTCTGGAAAAGGTTGCTCTCGACATGGGGCTCGATCGTGATCCGGAATTCGGTGGCGCCTCCGCCGGCAGAGGCGGCCTTTCGGCCGGGATCGGCCTCATCCGCGAAATCTTCTCGCCCCGCAAGGCCCAGCCGGTGCCTGCATCCGGGGTCAGCCCGCAGACGCTGGAAAAATTGAGCAACGCGGTAACGGTGTCCCGTGATCCGAAGACTTTCATCGTCACGGTCGATGTGAAAAGCCGGGACGCGGCAAAATCGGCGCTGATCGCCAATCGCTTGGTGACCACCTTCCTGAACGAGGAACAGGCAGCCCAATCCGGGTTCTTCCAGCGGACCACCGCCGCTCTCGACAGCCGCCTGACGGAGCTTCAGACAGAGCTCGATATGGCTGAAAATGCGGTCGAGAAATACAAGGCAGACCATGATATCGTTGGCGCAGGTGGCGAGCTGATTTCAGACAAGCAGTTGTTTTCCCTGAACGATCAGGTCGGCGCCGTGCGAAACCGTATCGCCGATGCGAGGGCGAAAGTCGAGGTCGTCACGAAAACCCGGCTGGATGATGTGCTCACCGGCGCGTTCCCGGAAGAACTCAGCTCGGTTGCGCTGCAGGAACTGCGCAAGCAGTATTCTCAAGCCCGTGCACAATTGGGCGCACTGGATGCAAGCCTTGGGCCGCGGCATCCGCAGAGACTTGCGGCCGTCCAGTCGCTGGAGGTCGCACGTTCGGAAATCGGCAATGAACTCCGCCGTATCGAAGCGGCGGCTCAGACCGAACTGGACAGGGCCGTCCGGACCGAGAAGGATCTGATTCAGCAGTTGGCGGTCTTGAAGGCGCAGCAAGTCAATTCGTCGGCCAGCTTCATCGAATTGCGCGAGTTGGAGCGTAAGGCCAACGCGACGCGGATGATCTACGAATCCTTCCTGAAACGGGCGAGCGAAACCGGTCAGGAAGAGAAGCTGACCTCAAAGAACATTCGGGTGATTTCCTCGGCGGAGCCGCCACTCCAGTCGGCCGGACCTTCGCGCAAGCTGATCGCGATTGGCGGGATGATCGCAGGCTTCATGGCAGGCGTCGGACTGGGTGTCATGCTCGGTGCCTATCGCAGCCTCAAGGATCTGCTCCAACGGTCGAACCGCATAGGCGCGGCTACTCCGCAACGTGATCCGCCGGGCAGGGACGATCATCACCCGGATGGTGCGGGAACGCAGCGTCATGCCGTGGAATCTCCTCCCGCAACTGCGCAATACCGGCCGCTTATGCCCTCGGCTCATCACGCGGCTGCCTCTGCTGCGGCTCTCTCCGTCTTTCCTCAGCGTCAGGACACGACACCGTCTGATCTGCGGGATTATCTGCGCGCGATGCAGGACAAGGATGCTGACGATAGCGACATTGCTCACGTTCAGGAAAACCTGCGCGCCCTGCGCTACCGCGTCGAACACTATACGAAGCTGCGGGCCGGCGGCCGCTATTAGCGGTCTTGCATCCAGCCGGCGGCGAGCGCGGCCATCTTCTCAGAAATGCAAGAAAATCGGGCCGCAAAGGTGTTTTCGCACCGCCATCATTGGTCCTGCCTTGAAATTATTCGATCGGGACAGCATAGGACGCATTGAGGCGACCGTTATTTTTTGCTGAAACTAGAGTGAACAAAACAAACGAGAATCTGGGAGAACACCGTGACGACCGTGATTGATGGCAAGCAAGTTGCAGCGTCGGTGATCGATGCCGTGAAAACCGCATCGCAGGCATTGAAGGATCAGGCTGGTGTCAAGACCGGCCTCGCCGTCGTCATCGTCGGAAACGACCCGGCAAGCCACGCCTACGTGTCTTCCAAGAGCAAGATGGCCAAGGAATGCGGCTTCACATCGGTTCAGCATACGCTGCCGGAGGAAACCACGCAGGAGGACCTAGCCGCTCTGGTTCAGACCCTCAACAAGGATGAAACGCTTCACGGCATTCTCGTCCAGCTTCCGCTGCCGAAACACTTCAATTCGGAAGCGATCATCCAGTCCATCCTGCCGGAAAAGGATGTTGACGGCTTGCACGTCGTCAATGCCGGCAAGCTGGCGACCGGCGATCTCGACGGTGGCCTCGTGTCCTGCACCCCGGCCGGTGCAATGGTTTTCGTCAAGCGCACGCATGGCGAAGATCTCTCCGGCCTGAATGCCGTCGTCATCGGCCGCTCCAATCTGTTCGGCAAGCCGATGGCGCAGCTGCTGCTGGCCGCCAATGCGACGGTCACCATCGCCCATTCGCGTACCAAGGACTTGGCCGCCGTTTGCCGCAACGCCGATATTCTGGTCGCCGCCGTCGGCCGTCCGGAAATGGTCAAGGCCGATTGGGTCAAGCCCGGTGCTACCGTCATTGATGTCGGCATCAACCGCATTGCAGCGCCGGAAAAAGGTGAAGGCAAGTCCCGTCTGGTCGGTGACGTCGCCTTTGACGAATGCGCAAAGGTGGCTGCCGTCATCACGCCGGTGCCAGGCGGCGTCGGTCCGATGACCATCGCCATGCTGATGGCCAATACGGTGATTGCCGCCTATCGCAAGGCCGGCAAGACGGCACCGAAGTTCTGATGCAAGCGGACCGTGCTACGATTTCGGAGCAGGGCCTGTCGAGGCCCTGACGATCAACTCTGTCCGCCAGAGCTCCTGTTCCGGATAGTCGCCTGTCTTGAGAATGCGGGAAATCAGCCGCGTGGCGATCCGGGCGCCGGCTGCCCGCAGGGATGAGCGCGTCGTCGTCAGCGGCACGCTGAAGTTTTCAGGCTTCAGCATCGGCAGCACGTCGTCATGGGCGATCAGCGAGATGTCCTCGCCCATCTGCAGACCCGCCCTGTTGATCGCCCTGACGGCGCCAAGCGCGATCACAGTACTGGAGCAGAGAACGGCCGTCGGAGGCTGATCCCGCTCGAGAAATTGTTGCATGGCGCGGTGGCCGTATTCGTCGGTCATCAGCGAATTCTGGACCAAGCCTTCATCGAAATGCAGCCCGTTTTCCTCGAGCGCACGCCGCATTCCCTTCATGCGGCGAATGGAAAAGGTGAGATTTCCCGGCCCGTTGATCAGCGCGATGCGCCGGTGTCCCAGCTGGATAAGCAGGCGCGTCGCATCATAGAAGGCGCCGGTATTGTCGATATCGAGAAACGGATAATCGGCCGGCTGATCGATCGCCCGTCCGTGGACGACGAATGGGATCGACAGTGATTTCAGCATGGCGATGCGCGGATCGTTGGCGCGCACATAGGCAAGGAACAGCGCATCGACATTACCGCTGGCGGCCAGCCGCTTGAAAGTGGTCTCCTCGTCGTCGGGTGCACTCGGATTGATGACGAAATGGAAATCGTGCCGGACGGATTCTTCCCCGAGCCCGGCCAGGAATTCGCCGAAATGCACGTCGGAATCGATGCCCTGGGCGATCGGCATGACCAGCCCGATCGAGCCGGCTCGGCCTGTCGCCAGCCTTTGGGCGGCGCGGTTCGGCCGGTAGCCGGTTTCTCGGACGGCACTCAGGACCCGCTGGCGCGTTTCGGCGTTGACTTCCGGATAGCCGTTGAGCGCCCGGCTGACTGTCGTTTGCGACAGGCCCAACATCTCCGCCAGCTGCTTCAAATTCACATTCATGACAAGCGCGCACTCCCAAAGCGCTTTGATTTTTATTTTGTTTTTGCTTTCAATCCCCAACGCGCGACGAATTTTGTATCATCGGCTTTGCTCATCAACCAGAAAAATCGGCTTCATTGCGCTGCAAACCTTCGCTGCACTGCAGGAAATAGGCCTTTGTTCACCCTTTACGGGAAAGCTCTTGACTTACTGCCTGTCGCAATGGTTTGTTAGAAAACTCAAAGCGCTTTGAATTTTGGCGGCGCTGCGGTGTTCGCCCGGCATCAATGGGTCGGGTCTTTCTTGGGAGGAAATGACGTGAAGAGAACATTCTTGTTGGGAGTGGCGGCGCTTGCGCTTGTGGCAGGCGCCACGCACGCAGCCGAGCTGAAATTCAAGCCGGGCGAAGATTCCAAATTCAACTGGGCAAGCTTCGAAGAGTTCAAGAAGAGCCATGACCTCAAGGGTCAGACGTTGACGATCTTCGGTCCGTGGCGCGGCGAAGATGAGGCTCTGGCCGAATCCATGCTCGACTATTTCCGCGATGCGACCGGTGTCGAGGTGAAATATTCCTCGTCCGAGAACTACGAACAGCAGATCGTCATCGACACCCAGGCCGGCAGTCCTCCGGATGTTGCCATCCTGCCGCAGCCGGGCCTGATCGCCGATCTGGCGTCGAAGGGTTATCTGACGCCGCTCGGTGAAAAGACCCAGAAATGGCTTCTCGACAATTACGCCGCTGGCCAGTCCTGGGTCGATCTGTCGACCTATGCCGGCAAGGACGGCAAGAAGGAACTCTACGCATTTCCCTACAAGATCGACGTGAAGTCGCTGGTCTGGTACGTGCCGGAAAATTTTGAGGATTCGGGCTATGAAGTTCCGAAGACCATGGAAGAGCTGAAGGCTCTGACCGAGAAGATCGTTACCGATGGCGGCACACCATGGTGCATCGGTCTCGGCTCCGGCGGTGCGACCGGCTGGCCGGCCACCGACTGGGTCGAAGACATGATGCTGCGCACGCAGCCGGCCGACGTCTACGACAAGTGGGTTACCAACGCGATCCCGTTCAACGATCCGGCTGTCGTCGGCGCCATCGATGAATTCGGCTGGTTTGCCAAGAACGACAAGAATGTCGATGGCGGTGCTGCAGCCGTTGCCTCCGCCGACTTCCGCGACAGCCCGAAGGGTCTGTTTGCCTCGCCGCCGAAATGCTACCTGCACCATCAGGCATCGTTCATCCCGTCCTTCTTCCCGGAAGGTACCAAGGTCGGCGAAGACGCAGATTTCTTCTACATGCCGCCTTACGCAAGCAAGCCGGACCTCGGCAATCCTGTTCTCGGCGCCGGTACACTCGCGATGATCACCAAGGACACGCCTGCGGCTCGCGCCTTCATCGAGTTCCTCGAAACGCCGATCGCGCATGAAGTCTGGATGGCTCAGTCGAGCTTCCTGACACCGTTGAAAAGCGCCAACAAGGATGCCTATGCCAACGGCCCGATGAAGAAGCAGGGCGAAATCCTGCTGAACGCCACGACCTTCCGCTTTGACGGTTCCGACCTGATGCCCGGCAAGATTGGCGCCGGCGCATTCTGGACCGGCATGGTCGATTATGTTGGTGGCAAGTCGGCCAAGGACGTCTCTGACGGTATCCAGAAGGCTTGGGACTCGATCAAGTAAGATCGCCCGATCCTCGAAAATCGGCTCCGGGCGAAAAATCCCGGAGCCAAAATCAAAAGACTGCGAGGCCTGAAGCGCCGTTCTCCATGCCGCCCGGTAGAGTGGGCGCGGCGGAACGGTTCGGGGAAAGCTGACAAAAGAAGCCCTTTTGAATGAACACACCCTTGCCAGCCGAACTTCAGGTTCGGACACAACAAGCGGTGTGACTGTTCTGGTCGTTTGATCTCCCGAAAGGCGGGAGCCATACGCCAAGGGGCGGGCAGGCCGCATATCCGGCCTTATATTCCTGGGGGAGGAAGTTGCCATGCAGCAGTTGATATTTGCCATCGCCACGATGGCCGCCGGGGTTCTTGGCTGCGCCGCCTATTTCTTCGGCACGAACTGGATCCTCGACAAGCTCTTTCCGTCAAAGGGACTGACGGGGCCTGTCGCCTCGCGCAACCTGCGCATCACCAACGCCATACGGCCATG
The DNA here is from genome assembly GCA_900468065.1 of Hyphomicrobiales bacterium. Classification (GTDB taxonomy): domain Bacteria; phylum Pseudomonadota; class Alphaproteobacteria; order Rhizobiales; family Rhizobiaceae; genus Pararhizobium. Next base: position 11,091 of record UBTA01000016.1, read on the forward strand.
GCTCTTTCTCGGTCCGGCACTGTTCTCGCTGACCATCTACCTGATCTATCCGGTGATCGCCTCCGTCTGGCTGAGCCTGCATGACAGGGCGGGCGAGAATTTCGTCGGTCTGAACAACTTCATCTGGATGTTCAACGACGGCGAGTTCCGCCAGTCGATCTACAACAACTTCCTCTGGCTGCTGGTCGTGCCCGCTGCCGCGACGTTCTTCGGGTTAATCATCGCGGCACTCACCGACCGGATCTGGTGGGGCAATATCGCCAAGACGCTGATCTTCATGCCGATGGCGATCTCCTTCGTCGGCGCTTCGGTCATCTGGAAATTCATCTACGATTACCGCGCCGAAGGCACCGCTCAGATCGGTCTTTTGAACGCCGTCGTCGTCTATTTCGGCGGCACACCGGAAGCCTGGGTAACGCTGCCCTTCTGGAACAATTTCTTCCTGATGGTGATCCTGATCTGGATCCAGACCGGTTTCGCCATGGTCATCCTGTCGGCGGCGCTACGGGGCATTCCGGAAGAAACCATCGAGGCTGCCGTCATCGATGGCGCCAACGGTCTGCAGATTTTCTTCAAGATCATGATCCCGCAAATGTGGGGCACGATCGCCGTCGTCTGGACCACCATTACCATACTGGTGCTCAAGGTCTTCGACATCGTTCTCGCCATGACCAACGGTCAGTGGCAAAGCCAGGTTCTCGCCAATCTGATGTTCGACTGGATGTTCCGCGGTGGCGGTGACTTCGGCCGCGGCGCCGCGATCGCCGTCATCATCATGGTGCTGGTGATCCCGATCATGATCTGGAACATCCGCAACGCTGCCAAGGAAATGGAGGGCCATTGAGATGATTGCTTCTTCCCGCTCGCCCCTCGTCTGGGTCGTCCATATTTCCGTCATCCTGCTTGTCGTCCTCTGGACCCTCCCAACTGCCGGCCTGTTGATCTCGTCGCTGCGCGACAAGGACCAGCTTGCCGTCTCCGGCTGGTGGACGGCGCTTTCCACGTCGTCGCAGAACCTGACCGGCCGTGCAGCCTCGCCTGATGAGCAGGTCGAACGTGACGGCAAGTTCGTCATTGCCGGCAATCTGCTGGAGGGCGGCGATTCAAAGGTGTCGGCCTTCGGCTTCCGGCCACTGCAGCCTACCGCTTTTGAGGCCGGCGCGCTCGCCGACATCGGCGACGGCCAGACACTGACCGTCAAGGATGACGGCAGTTACGAGATCGTCTCACCGACCCGCATGGAAGGCTCGCGCGGCCAGCGTATCTTCTATACCGCAGCCATCCCGCCCCGCTTTACCTTCGACAATTACCGCGAAGTCATGCGGGCAGCAGGCATTGGTGCGTCTTTCATCAACTCGCTGACCGTTGCCATCCCGGCCACGATCATCCCGATCCTGGTCGCAGCCTTTGCTGCCTACGCATTGGCCTGGATGAAGTTTCCCGGCCGGTCCATCCTGATCGCCGTCGTCGTCGGACTTCTGGTCGTTCCCTTGCAGATGTCGCTGATCCCGCTGTTGAAATTGTACAATGGCGTCGGCGCGTTTCTCGGTGTTCCGGCCAAGACCTACGTCGGCATCTGGCTGGCGCATATGGGCTTCGGCCTGCCGCTCGCCATCTATCTGCTGCGCAACTATATGGCCGGCCTGCCGCGCGAAATCATGGAATCGGCCCGCGTCGATGGCGCCAGCGATTTCGACATCTTCATCAAGATCATCCTGCCTTTGTCGTTCCCCGCACTCGCGTCGTTTTCGATCTTCCAGTTCCTCTGGACCTGGAACGACCTTCTGGTCGCCATGGTGTTCCTGGGCACCGGCAACAACGAACTGGTTCTCACCGGCCGTCTGGTCAATCTGCTCGGCTCGCGCGGCGGCAACTGGGAAATCCTCACGGCGTCGGCCTTCATCACCATCATCGTGCCCCTGATCGTCTTCTTCACCCTGCAGCGCTACCTCGTGCGTGGCCTGCTGGCAGGATCGGTCAAGGGCGGCTGAGACTTTTCGATAGTAAAAGGACGTCTACAGGAATGAATACGAGCATGACCCAGGCAATTGGTTCCACATTGCAGGCCGACCGGGACTGGTGGCGTGGCGCGGTGATCTACCAGATCTATCCGCGCTCCTACCAGGATTCGAACGGCGACGGCATTGGCGACCTGAAGGGTATTACCGCCCGCCTGCCGCATGTCGCCTCGCTCGGCGTCGATGCGATCTGGATCTCGCCGTTCTTCACGTCGCCGATGAAGGATTTCGGCTATGACGTGTCGAACTATACCGGCGTCGATGCGATCTTCGGCCTGCTTGCCGATTTCGACGCGCTGATCGCTGAGGCCCACCGCCTCGGCATCCGCGTGATGATCGATCTGGTTCTGTCGCATACCTCGGATCAGCACCCGTGGTTTGCCGAAAGCCGTTCCAGCCGCTTCAACCCGAAGGCAGACTGGTACGTCTGGTCCGATTCCAAGCCGGACGGCACACCGCCGAACAACTGGATGTCGATCTTCGGCGGCTCGGCCTGGCAGTGGGATCCGACGCGGCTGCAATACTACATGCACAACTTCCTGACCTCGCAGCCCGACCTCAATCTGCACAATCCCGAAGTTCAGGATGCGCTCTTGGCCGTCGAGCGCTTCTGGTTGGAACGCGGCGTCGATGGTTTCCGGCTGGATACGATCAACTTCTATTTCCATGATCTGAAACTGCGCGATAACCCGGCGCTGGCCCCGGAACGCCGCAACGCCAATACGGCACCGGCGGTCAATCCGTACAATTATCAGGAACATCTCTACGACAAGAATCGGCCGGAAAACCTTGAATTCCTCAAGCGCTTCCGCGCTGTCATGAATGAATTCCCGGCGATCGCCGCCGTCGGCGAAGTCGGCGACAGCCAGATCGGTCTTGAGATTGCCGGGCAATATACGTCCGGCAACGACAAGATGCATATGTGCTACGCCTTCGAATTCCTGGCACCCGATCCGTTGACGCCGTCGAGCGTCGCGCAGGTGCTGCATGATTTTGCCCGCGCAGCCCCCGAAGGCTGGGCCTGCTGGGCGTTTTCCAACCATGACGTCGTGCGCCATGTCAGCCGCTGGGGGCAGGGCATTGCCGATCAGGAGGCGCATGCGAAATTCCTCGCCAGCCTGCTGATGACATTGCGCGGCTCGATCTGCATCTATCAGGGCGAAGAGCTTGGCCTGACGGAAGCCGATCTCGCCTTCGAGGACCTGCAGGATCCCTACGGCATCCAGTTCTGGCCGGATTTCAAGGGCCGCGACGGCTGCCGCACACCGATGATCTGGGACAAGAACGCAGTCAACGGCGGTTTCGGCGAGGGCAAGCCGTGGCTGCCGGTACCGAAGGAACATCTCGGCCGCGCCGTTTCCGAACAGCAGACGGATCCGAATTCGGTTCTCAACCATTACCGCCGGTTTCTGGCATTCCGCAAGCAGCACCTGGCTCTTGCCAAGGGTGAGATCGAGTTTCGCCCTTACCCGGCGCCGCTGCTCGGTTTCGAGCGTAAATTCGGCAACGAGACGATCCTGTGCCTGTTCAATATGAGTGCCGAGCCTACTACCACCCAGCGCCCGGTTGAAAAACTCGACGTGCTGGAAGGTCATGGCTTCGGATCGGCATTGAACGGCGACACCATCACGATACCGGCCTGGAGCGGCTTTTTCGCTCGGGTCGAATGAATGAGATCAAACCGGTTCCAATGAATAAGGAGCCGGCGAAAAACGAGAGAATGAAGGGGAGGATGACATGGCAGGTTTGCAACTGAAGAATATCCGCAAGTCCTATGGCGCGGTGGATGTCATCCATGGCATCGATCTGGATATCAAGCAGGGCGAGTTCGTCGTCTTCGTCGGACCGTCCGGCTGCGGGAAGTCGACGCTGTTGCGGATGATCGCCGGCCTTGAGGAAATCTCCGGCGGTGAAATGTACATCGCCGAGCGGCTGGTCAACGAGGTGCCGCCATCGCAGCGCGGCATCGCCATGGTGTTCCAGTCCTATGCGCTTTATCCGCATATGACGGTCTATGACAACATGGCCTTCGGCATGCGCATCGCCAAGGAATCGAAGGAGGAGATCGATCGCCGCGTCCGCGCCGCCGCCGATATCCTGCAACTGACCGCATATCTCGACCGTCTGCCCAAGGCGCTCTCCGGCGGCCAGCGCCAGCGTGTCGCCATCGGCCGTGCCATCTGCCGCGATCCAAAGGTCTTCCTGTTCGACGAGCCGCTGTCGAACCTCGATGCCGCTTTGCGTGTCGCCACCCGCATCGAGATCGCCAAGCTGAACGAATCCATGCCGGATACGACGATGATCTACGTGACCCACGACCAGGTGGAGGCGATGACGCTCGCCGACCGTATCGTCGTGCTCTCGGCCGGTCATATCGAACAGGTAGGCCCGCCTCTGGAACTGTATGAGCGTCCGGCAAACCTCTTCGTCGCCCGCTTCATCGGTTCGCCGGCGATGAATATCATCCCGGCCAAGATTGTCGGAACCGGCGCCGAGACCACGGTGGAATTGCCGGGCGGCAAGACGGACGTTCTCGATATTCCGACTGCGGCTTCCGAAAACGGCAAGGCGGCAAGTTTTGGCGTACGTCCGGAGGATCTGAGGGTTTCGACCGGCGACAGCTTCCTGTTTGAAGGCACTGTCGCCATCATCGAAGCCTTGGGCGAAGTGACGCTGCTCTATATCGAGGGGCTTGTTGCCAACGAGCCGATCATCGCCAAGGTTCCGGGTATCCTCGACATCAAGCGCGGCGAGAAGGTGCGCTTCACCGCCGACAAGGCAAAGCTGCATCTGTTCGACGCGAGCGGAAAAAGCTACCGGACGTAGAACCGGACAAAATGTTCAAAATCCGCCTGGGCTGTATTCCCAGGCGGTTTTTTTGTATGTGTTGTGCCAGAATCAGTCACCGACTTACGCTCTGTTAAATCTCCGCCGCTAATGTTTCAAAAAACAAAGGGCATGGAGCAGAAAGATGCGGGGACAGGCATCCGATAGACCGACATATCTCAGCAAGGAAGAGTCCTTCATGTACGATCGGGAAGCCAATTTCCCGATGGAGGACACGCGCAATGATGCCCGGATCGAGTACACCGAAAACGGCATGCTCAACCTCACCTCGCGCCGGTGCGAACTCTTGAAAATATCGAAAAGCAGCGCTGTTCTGGGCATCGCCACGCAATTCAAGCTGCCGCAGAATTTCTATCTCGATGTCCCGAGTGCCCGCATCGGCATGGTCGGCTGCATCGTCAAGCGCGTGCATGCCAACAACATCATCGAAGCGCGCTTCCTGCGCCTGATGTCCGAGCGCGATCTCAACCGCATCTTCGTCTATTCGACGCACCCGAACCACCGCAACCGCGTACTCGACATCTACAGCTGACCATTTTTGGGGCAATTGATGGTCGCTCGCGCTTGACACTGTCCGAAAGAGGCGGATTGATAGGGACTGCGCGACGGAAGCGAAAGATTACCGATGAAAAAACCCTATCGCCTTTCCTGTCATTGCGGCGATATCTGCTTTGAAATCGACGACGAGATTTCCGAGTTGATCGAGTGCAACTGCTCGACCTGCCGCCGTTCGGGCTTTCTGCATTGGAAGGTTCCGGCCAGCAAGATAACGCTAGTTAGCGAAAAGCGCCGCGTTTCCACTTATGTCTGGCGCAGCATCACCGAAGGTCACCATTTTTGCGCGACATGCGGTGTTGCCCTGATGCGCAGCGGCTATCCCGGTGAGCGTGTATCGGTCAATGCCCGGTGTATCGAGGACATTGATATCTTCGAGCTGAACATCGAACGTTATGACGGCCGGACCGACATGCATCCGGGGCCGCTGCCTTGACGAAGTCGACACAAAGTAAAAATCCGTGGATGCGAGACAGCCTCTGAGCCGGAAAACGTGCCGATCAAATTGCGGTGGGTTGCAAGGAATACCGGATGGCGGCTTCGGTATGAAGCTTCGTCACGTCGAATGCCGGCAGTGGATACTCTTCCATACTTAAAAGAAGCGGAAGCTCTGTACAGCCGACGACAATGGCTTGTGCGCCTTGTGCGGCAAGATCGGTTGCAATCTTGACTAAGACGTGCTTCGAGGCTTCTCGCACGACGCCAAGCGCCAGCTCTTCAACTATGATCTGGTGCAGGGCAGCGCGATCAGCGACAGGCGGAACGAGCACTTCCACTCCATGTCGATTCCGTAGTCGCTCAACGAAAAAGTTCATCTCCATTGTGAAGCGTGTGCCAATTAAACCGACGCACGCTAAACCGGCCGCGTTGATGGCGTCGGCAGTTGGATCGCCAATGTGCAAAAGCGGTACGCGTAGAGATGCCTCGATACGGTCGGCTACAGCATGACCGGTTACCGCCGTAATCATAACGAAATCTGCGCCTGCGTTTTCTACACGACGCGCAGCGTCTGCAATAGCGTCGCCGACCTGATCCCATCGGTCGAGCGGAGCCATTGTGTTTAGGTCGTCATAGTCGAGGTGAAGAGGATGGAGCGCGCATTATGATGACCGCCGAGTTCCCGGTGTGCGGCAACATTCAACAGGCGATAGTAGAGGGCAGTCGATTCCCAACTCATCCCGCCGAGAAGTCCAATCAGTTTTGATTGTTGAACCTTCATCATTTGAGCCCACCTTCGCCAATTGGTAGTGCATGCAGCGCGATGTAAATATGTCTGAGAAACCCGTCATGAACAAGCACACCCTGCAACTGGGGATTTGCGACATCGAATCTGGCAAACAGCCCCTGCTGCCAAAACATTTTCGGCAAGGAACGCCACTTGCAACGATGTTCCGCAGACGGATTTTGGTTCTGCTCTACTGCCCAGTTCGATATTTTGGTTAAAGGCTGGTCGACTTGACGGCTCTCAATTTTAGCGGAAGAAGACGCTGGCGCCGTGATCGGCGGAGCCTGTTGCCGCGCGGAACGGGGCGAACAGCTCGCGGCCCATGCCGAATTCATTGTCCGACAGATCGGCTTCCGCTGGCGTCCGTCCGGCCAGTTCGGCGGCATCGACCAGCACCTGGATCGTGCCGTGGATGGCATCCAGCCGGATGATGTCGCCCTCACGGATTTTCGAGATCGGTCCGCCATCCTTGGCTTCCGGTGTCATGTGAATGGCCGACGGCACCTTGCCGGAGGCGCCGGACATGCGGCCGTCAGTGACCAGCGCAACCGTCTGGCCGCGATCCTGCAGGATGCCGAGCACGGTAGTCAGCTTGTGCAATTCCGGCATGCCATTGGCCTTCGGTCCCTGGAAGCGCACGACGGCAATGAAGTCGCCCTCAAGCTTGCCGTCCTTGAACGCCGTCTGCAGCTCCGACTGATCGTGGAAAATCTTCGCCGGCGCCTCGATGACATGGCGCTCCGGCTTGACAGCCGAAATCTTGATGACGGCCTTGCCGAGATTGCCGGTCAGCATCTTCAGGCCGCCGGAATGCTGGAAGGGATGTTCGACGGTCGAAAGCACTTTTGGATCGTGGCTGACTTCCGGCGCCGGTTCGCGCGCGACGGTGCCGTTTACGCCCAGCTTGACATCGATCGCATAGGCCTCGAGCCCCTGGCCGAAGACGGTGCGGACGTCGTCATGCAGCAGGCCGTGCTTCAGAAGCTGGCTAATCAGGTAACCCATGCCGCCGGCCGCGTGGAAATGGTTCACGTCAGCAAGGCCGTTCGGATAGACGCGGGCGAGCAGCGGGACGATGTCGGAAAGCTCGGAAATATCCTGCCATGTCAGCGCAATACCGGCCGAACGGGCCATGGCGACGAGGTGCATTGTGTGGTTGGTCGAGCCGCCAGTCGCATGCAGGCCGACAACGCCGTTGACGATCGAGCGTTCGTCGATCATTTCGCCGGCTGGCGTGAACTCGTTGCCGAGCGCGGTGATCGCCAGCGCGCGCTTGGTGGCTTCCCGGGTCAATGCGTCGCGCAGCGGTGTGCCTGGGTTGATGAAGGAGGCGCCAGGCAGGTGGAAGCCCATGATCTCCATCAGCATCTGGTTGGAATTGGCGGTACCGTAGAAAGTACAGGTGCCAGGACCATGATAGGACTTCGATTCCGCGTCGAGCAGTTCGTCGCGACCGACCTTGCCTTCGGCAAACAGCTGCCGGACGCGCGACTTTTCGTCGTTCGGCAGGCCTGTCGTCATCGGACCGGCTGGAATGAAAACGGCAGGCAGATGGCCGAAGGTCATGGCGGCGATCATCAGGCCGGGAACGATCTTGTCGCAGACGCCGAGATAGACGGTACTGTCGAACATGTTGTGCGACAGGCCGACGCCTGCAGCCATGGCGATCAGGTCCCGGGAAAAAAGCGACAGCTCCATGCCCGGCTGTCCTTGCGTAACGCCGTCGCACATGGCCGGAACGCCACCCGCGACCTGCGCCACGCCACCGGCTTCATGGGCCGCCTGGCGGATCAGCGCCGGATAGGTCTCGAACGGTTGATGGGCCGAGAGCATGTCGTTGTAGGAAGTAATGATGCCAAGGTTCAGCACCTCGTCGCCGGAAAGGGCCACCTTTTCCGAGGGGGAACAGACAGCGAAGCCATGGGCAAGATTGCCGCAGCCGAGGACCGACCGGTTGACGCGCTTGGATGCTGCCGAGCGAACGCGGGCCAGATAGGGCTCGCGATAGGGCTTCGAGCGTTCGACGATGCGGGCGGTGATCGCGGCAATACGGCTGTCGGCGGACATGGCAATCCTGTTCCGGAGTGTTCGGCACTCCTGTGGTCGGCATGGTTGCGGTTATCCGGGTCTTGGGACCCCGGATGTCGGGCTTAAGGTGCCCAGTAGATCTGAAGCGGGGAGGCGGCCCGGCGCACTATGGCCCGGATCGGCATCTCCGCCTCGTCACCGGGCGCTTCAGCCTTGGCAAGAACGTCCTTCTTGGCCGCTCCCTCAATATGGAGCACCAGAAGTCGGGCATCCTGAAGGCTGGAGAATGTGAATGTCAGGCGCGGCTCGCCCGCACCATCGGCTTCCATCGTCATCACACCACGCGGCGTGGCTGGATCAAGCGCCTCGGCAAGGCGCGAACCACCCGGAAAGAACGAGGCCGTATGTCCGTCGCCGCCCATGCCGAGAATGACGACGTCGAAGGGACAGCCGAGCGCGGCGGTCTGCTTGGTGGCGGCGGCCGCCGCCTCTTCAGCTGTTGCCGCCGGATAATAGAGCGGCTGCAGTTTTGCCGCTGCGGCCGCGTTGATCAGCAGATTATCGCGAACCAGCTTTTCGTTCGAGCGATCGCTGTCCGGCTCGACGAAGCGTTCATCGACCAGCGTCACGGTGACCTTCGGCCAGTCGATGGTCTTGCCGGAGAGCGCCTTGAAAAAAGCCTTCGGCGTCGAGCCGCCGGAGACGGCGATGGTGCCTTCGCCGCGCTCTGCAATCGCTGCCGACAGAGCAGCCGCCACCGCGTCTGCCAGGCCGTCCGCAAGGGCCGCTCCGTTGTCGAATACATGCATCGCAGCCGTCATGGCCTTATCCTCAGATCACTTCATGCCAGGTGCGGCCGTCCCGCTCGATCAGCGCGATGGCCTGGCTCGGTCCCCAGGTGCCGGCCGTATAGGCCTGGACCTGCTGGCCGACCGCTTCCCACGACTTCAGGATCGGATCGACCCAGCGCCATGCAGCCTCAACTTCGTCGCGGCGCATGAATAGCGTCTGGTTGTTGCGCACCACGTCGAGCAGCAGGCGTTCATAGGCGTCGGCGCTACGGGCGTTGAAGGCCTCGGCGAAGGTCATGTCGAGCGAGACGTTGCGCAGGCGCATGCCGCCCGGGCCTGGGTCCTTGATCATCAGCGACTGCTTGACGCCTTCGTCCGGCTGCAGGCGGATGATCAGCTGGTTGGCAGCGATACGGCCGGCCGCCTCGTCGAAGATCGAATGCGGGATCGGCTTGAAGCTGATGACGATTTCCGACATGCGGCCGGCCATGCGCTTGCCGGTGCGGATGTAGAAGGGCACGCCAGCCCAGCGCCAGTTGTTGATCTCAGCCTTGATGGCAACGAAGGTTTCGGTGTTGGAGACGCCGCCTTCGAGTTCCTCCAGATACCCCTTGACCGCGCCGCCGGCCGAAGCTCCGGCCTTGTACTGGCCGCGCACCGTCATCTTCTCGACATTGCCGGGATTGATCGGCTTCAGCGCGCGCAGCACCTTCAGCTTCTCGTCGCGCACGGCTTCGGCGTTCATTGATGGCGGAACTTCCATGGCGACCAGGCAGAGAAGCTGCAGGATATGGTTCTGCACCATGTCGCGCAGCGCACCCGCCTTGTCGTAGTAACCGGCACGGCTTTCCAGCCCGACCGACTCGGCAACGGTGATCTGGATATGGTCGATATAGGAAGAGTTCCACAGCGGTTCGTACAGCGTGTTGGCAAAGCGTAGCGCCATCAGGTTCTGCACGGTTTCCTTGCCGAGATAGTGGTCGATACGGAAGATCTGTTCTTCCTTGAACACCTTGCCGATCGTGTCGTTGAGTTCGAGCGCGGAGGCAAGGTCGCGGCCAATCGGCTTTTCGACGACGATGCGCGTCATCTTGGTGATCAGCTTGTGGTCGCGGATCTTCTCCGAAATATCGCCGAAGATGGCCGGTGCAACGGCGAGATAGAAAGCGCGGACGCGGTCCTTGCCTTCGTCCAGAAGTGCCTTCAGCTGATCCCAGCCATTGTCCGACTTGGCATCGACAGGCACATAGAAAAGACGATCGGTAAAAATTTTGACCTGCGCCTCGTCGTACTCGCCTGCCTTCAGATGTTCCTTGAGGGCATCGGTTGCAAACTTGCGGTATTCTTCGTGGCTGAGCACGCTGCGCGATGCGCCGATGATGCGGGTCGGGTCGCTCAGTTGGCCGTCCAGCTGACGATGATAAAGGGCAGGAAGCAATTTGCGCTCGGCAAGGTCGCCGGTGCCTCCGAAAACCACATAGTCAAAGGGTTCCACAGGAATGATCTGGCTGCTCATGAGAAATCTCGATCTCGTTCTGGTCTGAGGAGTGTATAATCTAATCGATTTAAAAGCGCTAGGGTGCGACGCAACAAAATGCGTATCGTCCGCCTTTCAGGTGCGGCTTTTAAAACTTGTCGCGCAAGGCATACCAGCTGAGTGCAACGAACAAAAGCACGGAGCGGAACCGCGTGCCGCCCGGAAATGCCGGAATGTTCAGCTCTCGGAACAGGTCGAGGTCCGAGCGGTTGCCGGTCACCATATCGGAATAGAGCTTGCCGCAATAGTTCGACAGCATGACGCCATGACCGGAATAGCCGCCGATAGAGGTGACACCGGGCATAACGTCGCGCACGAAGGGCTGTCGCGGCAGGGTGATGCCGACCGAACCGCCCCAGGCATGGGTCATCTCGATATTTGCCAGCGACGGATAGATTTCGGTGATCTGGCGGCGAATATGGTCGGAAATGTCGAGCGGATTGTCCGCGGTATAGGCCTCGCGGCCGCCAAACAACAATCGCCCGTCCTGCGATTTGCGGAAATAGCGGACGACGAAGCGCGAATCGGCAACCGCCTCGCCGCCGGGCAGCACATCTGGGAAATCGCTGAGAACCTTGGTGGCGCCGATGAAGGAGCGGATCGGCATGACATGCCGTGCCGTCACCGGTTCGAGATTGCCGATATAGCCATTGCAGGCAATCAGGGCGCGGTCGGCCCGGATGCTGCCCTTGTCCGTCTCGATCGTCACCCGGCCGCCTGCCTGGTTGATCTTCAGCGCCTTGGTCTGCTCATGCAGCGAGGCGCCGGCCAGGGCCGCCTGTTTTGCCAGGCCGACCAGCAGTTTCATCGGCTGGATATGGCCGGTGCCGGTATCGCGGATGCCGAACAGGTAGCGCTCCGAGCCGAGCCGCGCCACCGTCTCGTCGCGGTCCATGAAACTCTGGTGGGCATAGCCGTAACGCGATGCGGCGATCTCGACGCTGTCGCGATATTCTTTTTCAAGACGCGGCTTGTGGCAGACGTTCAACTGTCCCTCGACATATTCGATGTCGATGCGATGAACGGAGGCAAACTCGAGAAGATGTTTTTTCGCGTCTTCGGCCAGATCGAACAGTGCCTTTGACCGTTCGAAGCCGAGCGTTCCTTCCATCTCTTCGGGAGACCAGCGCTGGCCGGTGCCGAGCTGGCCGCCATTGCGGCCCGACGCACCGTCACCGAAGCGGCAGGCGTCGATCAGCGTCACACGCACGCCCTTCAGCGCCAGATTGTACGCCGCCTGTAGCCCGGTGAAGCCGCCGCCGACGATGGCGACATCGGTTTCCACCGAGCCGGAGAGGGCCGGATATTCCGGCCGCTCGGGAACGTTGGACTCATACCAGGAGATCCCCGGCGAGATCGGGCTTTGCCAAGGCATGGCTGTGCCTTTCGTGTCAGACATTGAGAAGCAGGTATTCGCGCTCCCAGGGGCTGATCACCTGCATGAAGGTTTCGAACTCGCCCCGCTTTACGCCGCCATAGATGGCGATGAATTCCGGGCTGAAGATCTCGGCAAAAGCTGGTTCTGCCTCCAACAGCGACACCGCTTCCAAGAGGCCCCGGGGCAGGTCGATCGTGCCGCTGTCAGCCGATGCTTCGGCCGGTGCTGATGGCTCCAGTCCCTGCACGATACCGAGATAACCGCAGCCGAGCGAAGCGGCGAGTGCCAGGTAAGGATTGGCGTCCGAGCTTGGCAGGCGGTTTTCGACACGCCGGGCGATGGGCTCTGAAACAGGAATGCGAAACGCCGTCGTCCGGTTGTCATAGCCCCAGGCATTGTTGACCGGTGCCGACATGTCGGGCGTCAGCCGCCGGTACGAGTTCACGTAAGGGGCCATCATCGACAGCGCCTTCGGAACAAACGTCTGCATGCCGCCGATGAAGGAGAAGAACTCCTTGGACGGCGAACCATCGGCATTGGAAAACAGGTTTCGGCCGGTGTTCACTTCGATGACGGACTGGTGGATGTGCATGGCGGAACCGGCCTGCGCTTGCATCGGCTTGGCCATGAAGGTCGCGTAGATGCCATGCTTCAGCGCCGCTTCGCGGATCGTCCGCTTGAACAGGAAGACCTGGTCGGCAAGCTCGATCGGATCACCATGGCGAAGGTTGATTTCCAGCTGCGCCGGGCCTTCCTCATGGATCAGCGTATCGATCTCGAGGCCCTGCTTTTCCGAGAAGTGGTAGATGTCGTCGATCAACTCGTCGAATTCGTTGACGCCGGCGATCGAATAGCCCTGCCCCCCCTGGATGGCGCGTCCGGAGCGGCCCTTCGGCGGATGCAGTGGATAATCCGGATCTTCGTTCTTGGCGACCAGATAGAATTCGATTTCCGGCGCGACGACCGGCTTCCAGCCCCTCTGGTGATAGAGGTCGAGGACATGCTTGAGGACGTTGCGCGGGGTATAGGGAACTTTCTCGCCCTGCGAACCCGCAATGTCGCAGATCACCTGCGCCGTCGGGTCGCTCTCCCAGGGGACGACCGAAAGGGTCGAAAGGTCGGGTACCAGCTTGATGTCGCTGTCGCGGCTGTCATAGCGGAAGTTGCCCGTCTCTTCGGGATATTCACCGGAAATCGTATGGCGGTAGATCGCTGAGGGGAGCGCCAGGGAGGTGTTGGAGGTAAACTTCGAAGACGGCATCATCTTGCCGCGCGGAACGCCGGCGATATCAGGCGTGATGCATTCGATATCTTCGATACCGCGGATCTTCAGCCAGTCGGCGGCTTCCTTCCAGGTTTTCACTCCGCGTGGAGCTTGCAGTGCGGCGGGTATTTTCGTGCTCTTGACAGTCCTTGCAGTTGGTTGGGCAGCATTTCTTCTGACGGGCATAAATCACCGGTTTTGGGTTCGGATGGGGCATCATAGCCACAGTTTGGCAATTGGCTAGGGTGAAAACCGGGACTTTTGCTGCCGTACAGGCTGTATTCGCGCTCATCGCAGCAACAGCGATTGACTTTGGAGCCCTTGCCTTCGAAAGGAAACTGAAACGGGAATGGATGTCTTGGCTGAACAATTCGACGTGGTGATAATCGGGGCAGGGGCGGCCGGCATGATGGCGGCGATCGAGGCGGGCAAGCGCGGCCGCCGCGTCGCCGTGCTCGATCATGCCAAAGCGCCGGGCGAGAAGATCCGCATCTCCGGTGGCGGACGCTGCAACTTCACCAACATCCATGCGAGCCCGAAGAACTTCCTGTCAGTCAATCCGCATTTCTGCAAGTCGGCGTTGGCGCGCTATACGCCGCACGATTTCATCGGCTTGGTCGATCGTTATAATATTGCCTGGCATGAAAAGACGCTTGGCCAGCTGTTCTGCGACGACACTGCAAAAGACGTCATCCGCATGCTCCTGACGGAGATGAAGGAGGCCCGCGCAGTTCTGCGGCTTGGTGCGCAGATCCAGACGGTCGACAAAACTGTTTCCGGCTTCCGGATTGTGACGGCGGATGGTGCAATTGACTGCTCTTCGCTGATCATGGCGAGCGGCGGCAAGTCGATCCCTAAAATGGGCGCGACCGGTTTTGCCTATAGGATTGCCGAGCAGTTCGGCCTGCCGCTGGTCGAAACCCGCCCGGGACTTGTGCCGTTGACGCTTGATCCAACACAGCTGGAGAGCCTGAGTACCCTTGCCGGGGTTGCCGTCGATGCGCAGGCGCGCTGCGGCAAGACGATGTTCGAGGAAGCCGTGCTGATCACCCATCGGGGCTTGAGCGGACCCGCTATCCTGCAGATATCCTCCTACTGGCGCGAGGGCGGCGATATCCGCCTTAACCTCGTGCCGCATGTCGATATCGCCGCCGTGTTGAAGGCGGCGCGCAAGGAGAATGGCCGTCAGGCACTGCAGACCGCATTGGCTGAACCGCTGCCGAAAAGGCTGGCGCAATTCTTTGCCGAGGCCGCCGGGCTGAGCAATCGGCCGCTCGCCGATCTCTCCGACAAGGCCATCGATGCGTTCTGTTTGACCATCAAGGATTGGGCCATCACACCCGCCGGCTCGGAAGGTTATCGTACCGCCGAGGTAACGCTGGGCGGTGTCGATACCAGGGCACTGGATTCCCGCACCATGCAGGCACGCGACGTGCCCGGCCTCTATTTCATCGGCGAATGTGTCGATGTCACCGGCTGGCTCGGCGGCTATAATTTTCAATGGGCCTGGGCATCGGGCTTTTCGGCCGGGCAGGCGGCATAACCGGACAAAGCGCAGGCCGCTTCAGCACTTGTTAAGACATCTGACGGAACCTATCTGCAACGCTGGCTCAACGGCCTTACGATATGGAAAAGATGCGGTTTTCGGCAATTGTTTCAGAAAAGTGACATTTTTTCCGCTTTCGTGAGCGGTCGCAACATGAAGTGGGCTAGCGGTCCGGATCATCCGGGTCTATTGTTGGTTTTGGTCGAAAGGACATGATGCCATGAATCAGTCACGCAGCCGTTCCACAGCCCGCGCTATCGCCGTCGCGAAAGCCGATGAAAGCGCAGCGCGCAAGGCTTTGCTGATCCGCGTTTCAGTGATTGCCGTGTTCGCTCTTGCTGCACTCGTCGCCCTGCCGTCTTTCTGGTCCTTCTAAGCAGTCCGATCCCACCTCGCTTGGGAATGACAGCAGCAATGGTACGCCTATGCTTCGCTGCATAGTTTCGTGAAAATTGCCCACGGCCGCTTTACCTGCCGATATGCGGTAGAATCCATCTGAAACGATTTAGATCGCATTTATTCAAATATTAATCGTTGCCGTTGAAGATCGTTTTTCAACGGAGCCTGCCGTGATCTCAGCCCCGGAAGGCGGCGGATCATGCAATGAATGCCTGGCAGGCTGGCGGCGATGCGCCGTATGATTTTCAGTTAAATCACCAGCTTGTTGGCGCACCGGGGAAGCCTGTCAGGGCTTGAGGAGCGCGGACGCAGGCTGCGAGCCAAGGTGCGTTCATGTTCATCGACAAGATTCTTGCCCGCTTCAAAATCCAGACCAAAGTGCTGTTGTTCATCCTGCCCTTCGTCGTCAGCATTTGCGCCGTCGGCATTACCGGTCTTTATGCGTCCGGCCTGCTGCAGGGGCGGATGGAGATTTCCAATAGCGTCCTGCAGTCGCTGAGCGGCTTCAAGGATGTCTATGCCGGCATGAACGCTTTCCTGAAGAACACGACCGAAGAGTCGCGCCAGGCGGTGCTCGAGAAGATTACAGCCCAGCGCGCGGTTCTCGAGGGGACGCTGGAACAAGTCGATGACGAGAAAGGGCGCAGTCAGCTTCAGCAGGCTTTGAGCGGTAGCGCGACGATCGGTGCGCGGGTCGACGGCCTTTGGAAGCTCTACGAACAGGAAGTGACCCTGCGTCAGTCCATGAATGGAAGCCTTCGACTGCTGCTCGCAGCACAGATGAAAATCCTCGACGAAGCGACGACCATGGAACAGAACGTCCGTCAGGACGAGGAAGCAGCCAAGTCACTGTTGCGCGAGGCAGAGCGCCTGACCTCGTCCAGCGATACACTCGCCGCCCTCAACACGAGCTTTGCAAAAGCGGCCAGTGCCGAAGACAAGGTCAAGATGGCGGCCGATTCCTACGGGACGATGACCAAGGTTCTGCGCAAGATCAGTTCCGGGCTGCCGCAAAACCAGAAGGCAGTTTCAGAAACCTTCAAGACGACCATCGGCGAGATCAAGACGCTGGTCGATAGCGGTGACAAGAGCGACGAAACGGCGGCTTCGATCGGCAGGCTCATGGCGCGTTTCCGCCAGACGAGCATACAGCTCAACACCGCCGCAGGTCTGAAGATGCGTGAAGCAACGGCGACCTTCGGCAAGCTCGACGCGGCACTGGTGAAGGCGAATGCCGTCCTTTCGGGCACCCGTGCGATTGTCAACTCCGTCTACTCGATCCGTATCGCCGCCGCGAGCTTTCTGGAAAAGACGGATGCCGCTGGCAAAGAGCGATTGATGCGCGAATTCAGCCTGATGAATCAGGAAATCCAGAGTCTGGCCCAGTCGGCTGGCGATTTGCCGTTCTTCAACAATCTCGTCATTGCCGTGAAGCCGGTGACGGAAAAAATGCAAGCAGACAGCGCCGCACTCGTCGATAGCAGCGCCGCCCGCCAAGCAGAATTCAGCACCGCAGCCGCCGAAATCGATGATATTTGGGGACAGCTGACGGCTTTCGCCGAAGGCCAGAAGACCACGGCTTCGGTTGAGCGTGACAAGGCCAACCAGGTGTCCGTGTTCGCAACGGTGGTGGGTATCCTGATCGCGCTTCTTGCCGGTGGTGCGCTGGTGCTGACGCTAAAAGGTCCGATCGGCCAGATTACCGCCGCCATGCGCCGTCTGGCTGACGGTGCGCTCGATACCTCCATTGACGGCGGTGCCCGTCGCGACGAGATCGGCGACATGGCCCGGGCGCTCGGCATCTTCAAGGAAAATGCCCTGTCCAAGGTTCGCATCGAAGCCGAAAGCGAAGAACAGCGCGCCCAGGCCGATGCCGAACGCACCCGCAACGACACGGAAAAGCGCGCCCTCGACAGCCAGATCGATTTCGCCGTCAGCCAGCTTGCTGCCGGTCTCGGCCGCCTGGCGCAAGGCGACCTGTCACAGCAGATCGAAACGCCATTCACCGGCCGCCTCGAGCAGTTGCGCATGGACTTCAACGGTTCGCTGATCCGCCTGCAGGACACGTTGCTGCAGATCCGCAACAATGCCCAGTCGATCCAGCGCAGCGGCAACGACCTGCATGCATCGGCAGATTCGCTGTCGAAGCGCACCGAGGCGCAGGCTGCATCGCTGGAAGAAACAGCCGCCGCCGTCGATCAGATCACCGTCACCGTCCGCTCATCGGCCGAACGGGCGCATGAGGCCAATGTCGCGGTCACCCATACCAAGAAGAGCGCCGACAGCTCGGCTGTCGTCGTTAGCAACGCCATTGCTGCGATGGGGCGGATCGAAGATGCCTCGCGCCAGATCGAACAGATCATCGACGTCATCGACGAGATCGCCTTCCAGACCAACCTCCTGGCGCTCAATGCCGGCATCGAGGCTGCACGGGCCGGGGATGCGGGCAAGGGTTTTGCTGTGGTTGCGCAGGAAGTTCGCGAACTTGCCCAGCGCTCGGCGGGAGCCGCTCGCGAAATCAAGGGCCTGATCAACAAGTCCGCCAACGAAGTGAATTCCGGCTCGCAACTGGTCCAGCAGACCGGTGCAGTTCTGGCGTCGATCAGCCAGCAGATCGTCTCGGTCAGTAGCCATGTGGAAATGATTGCGACTGCCAGCCGCGATCAGGCCGCCGCCCTGCACGAGGTCAATGGTTCCGTCAACCAGATGGACCAGATGACCCAGCAGAACGCTACCATGGTCGATCAGGCGACAAGCGCCAGCCGCGAACTTGCCAATCAGGCCGATACGCTGATGATGCTGGTCGAACAGTTCCGTCTGGAGCCGGTGAGCACGGGTCGCCAGATGGGGCGCGCCGCCTGATCCAACGATATTCAAACGAGGAAAGCCCGGCGTTCGTATCGCCGGGCTTTCTGCTTTTCGCCTTATCGTACCCAGCGCAGGCAAAGCCGCCGTAGCGCGGTGGACATCCTGTTGGACAGCCGGTTCCGGTTGATCAATTCCTGGAATTCATGCGGTTTGTGGGCGTCTTTTGCCATCATCTCCGCCAATAAAACCACTCCTATCATTTCTGGCATCGTTCAGGTCTCCTTCGGCAACAGAAAGCCGTTGCCGGACCGGGTGTCCTGCATGCCAGCTTCCTTCAATCTGGGATGAGGAGGCGGTCTGGCCGCGCTCCTTTAACGGCCTGAACCTATGCTTCAAAAATGGATTTATAAACGCAATAAATTGGAGTATGTCTTTCATTTATGAAAAACATAACCTGGGATGCCTACCAGATATTTTTAGCCGTTGCCCGCCATGGCGGGCTGACCGGCGCTGCTCAGGCCCACGCTTTGAGCCCGGCGACGGTGGGGCGGCGCGTGCTCGATCTGGAGCAGGGGATCGGTCGGCAGCTGTTTGTCCGCAGCCAGACCGGCTACCGGTTGACGGCCGACGGGCAGGCTCTTTTTGAACAGTTGCAGGCCATGGACGCCGTTGTCCGCAAAGTCGATGGCTGGCGGCAGGAAGCCCATGGCGCGTCGGTGGTTCGGCTGATGGCCGGTACCTGGGTGACCTGGCTGGTTTGTGAAAACATTCAGGCTATCTGGAGCGAGCGCGATGGGTTCCGCCTCGATATGTCCGTTTCCGAGCGCCGGGCGACGCTGGCGCACCGCGAAAGCGATATCGGCGTGCGTGCGGTGGCGCCGGAAGAGCCACATCTGGCGAGCCGCCATACTGGCGACGTCGCCTACGCCGCCTATCGCCAACGCAATGCGCCAGCGGGGCTTTCATCGGCCTTGCTTGCCGTATCGGAGGAGGATGCAATCTCGCCTTATCTGCGCTGGCCGCATGAGCAGGGAGAAGTCTCTATCGCCGTCATCGTCAGCCGCCCGCGCTCGTTGCTCGATCTGGCAAGGGCAGGGGCGGGGCAGGCGGTTCTACCCTGTTTCGTCGGCGATCTCGACCCGGGTCTGGAGCGGGTCGGTGAGGAATTGAAGCAGCTGCGCCACGGGCAATGGATCGTCACCAACAGCGAAGACCGCCATCGCCGTGAAATCCGAACGGTCTCCGAACGGCTGTTCCGGCTGGTCAAAAGCCATGCCGATCTCTTCGCCGGCAAGCGGCCAAGCCGAAGTCTCTGACGGCCCCGGGCGTAGTATGTGCGCTGCCCTTAAAACGCAAAATCCCGACGGGAAAAGTCCCGCCGGGATTTTCGTGGACAGCGTGCCATGCCTCAGCCGCGACCCTGCGTCACGATAACCGGGATCAGCAGATCACCCCAGTTTCCTTCGCCGCCGTGATGCCGAGCCGAGCGGACGAGTTCGACCGAGACGCCGGCATCCACAGCCTTCATGACGGCCTGGTTCAGCCTGTGCAGGTCGTTGGCGACCATGCGGATCATCGCCTGCTGTTCCGGTGTCATGGCCGAGGATTGTTCCTCTGCCCGTTCCTTGACGTGCGTCTTGATGGTGGTCTGGACTGTCATGGCATTTCTCCTCTGTCGGGGTTGTTGAAGGGACGTTCCGGTTTCCTCCCCCGGCCAGTAAAAGCCGGGGAAGGAGATTGTCTTACTCCGCCGCCGGGCGGAACTGTTCGTGTTCGGTCGATTCATGCATGGCGGTGGTGGATGACTTGCCGCCGGTAATCGCCATTGAGACGGCGTCGAAATAGCCTGTGCCGACTTCGCGCTGGTGCTTGGTGGCGGTATAGCCGTTGACCTCGGCGGCGAATTCCGCTTCCTGCAGCTCGGAGTAGGCCGCCATCTGCCGGTCCTTGTAGCCGCGCGCCAGTTCGAACATGCCGAAGTTCAGCTGGTGGAAACCGGCAAGCGTGATGAACTGGAACTTGTAGCCCATGGCGCCGAGTTCGCGCTGGAACTTGGCAATCGTCGCGTCGTCGAGGTTTTTCTTCCAGTTGAACGACGGTGAGCAATTATAGGCGAGCTTCTTGCCCGGATGCACCTTGTGAACAGCCTCGGCGAACTTGCGCGCCTGTTCGAGATCCGGCTTGCCGGTCTCCATCCAGATGAGGTCGCAATAGGGCGCATAGGCAATGGCGCGGGCAATGCAGGGCTCGATGCCGTTCTTCACCTGGTAGAAACCTTCCGTGGTGCGGCCGGCATCGTAATCGACGAAGGGCTGGTCGCGCTCGTCGATATCGGATGTCAGCAGCTTGGCCGCTTCCGCGTCTGTGCGGGCGATGACCAGCGTCGGCGTGCCCATGACGTCGGCGGCGAGCCGCGCGGCATTGAGGTTGCGGATGTGGGCTGCCGTCGGGATCAGGACCTTGCCCCCGAGATGGCCGCATTTCTTTTCCGATGCCAGCTGGTCCTCATAGTGAACGCCCGCAGCGCCTGCCTCGATAAAGGCCTTCATGATCTCGAAGGCATTGAGCGGCCCGCCGAAACCGGCCTCGGCATCGGCAACGATCGGGGCGAACCAAGTGTCGACCGAGAGACCCTTGCCTTCCGAGGTTTCGATCTGGTCGGCGCGCTGCAATGTCCTGTTGATGCGCTTGGCCAGTTCCGGTGCCGCATTGGCCGGATAGAGCGACTGGTCGGGATACATCGATGATGCGGTATTGCTGTCGGCGGCGACCTGCCAGCCGGAAAGGTAGATCGCCTTCAAGCCGGCGCGGACCTGCTGCATCGCCTGGTTGCCCGTCATCGCACCCAGCGCATTGACGAAATCTTCCTCATGGATCAGCTGCCATAGCCGGTTGGCGCCCATTTCGGCCAGCGTATGCTGGATCTGGACGGAGCCGCGCAGCCGCGTGACGTCCTCGGCGGTGTAGGGGCGATCAAGGCCATCGAAACGGCCCTGTGGGGCACCGGGAACGAGATTGTAAAAATCAGTCATAAACATCCTCCTGCAGTTTTCCGAACGACGTTCGACTTTGGTTTAACGTCGTTCATTCGTCGAATTTGATGTGACGAGTTTTACAATGCGACGCACAAAGTCACCAGAATAAAAGGAATGTCGCGTCGTTGAAAAGGGTTATCATGTCTTGTCTTTTACAAAGCTGTTCTGTAATTTTGTAAATTATGTAAACGTGAACTCCCGGTGGAAGTTGTAAAAGGCGTGACAAATGGCTGAAAACAAGATTTTTGCCGGTGCCCGGGTGCGGCGCATCCGCAACGGGTTGTCACTGACCCAGACGGCGATGGCCGAGGCGCTCGGCATCTCGCCGTCCTATCTTAACCTGATCGAGCGCAATCAGCGGCCCTTGACGGTGCAGCTGCTGTTGAAACTCTCCTCTGTCTACAAGGTCGATCTCGACGAATTGCAGGGGGAGGCGACCGGCAGCGTCACGCAATTGCGCGAAGTGTTTGCCGATCCGCTGCTCTCGGGCGAATTGCCGGGTGATCAGGAATTGATTGAGGTGGCGGAGGCCGCCCCCAATGCCGCGATGGGCGTGCTCAAGCTGTACCGCGCCTATCGCGAACAATCCCTGCGGCTGAAGGACCTGAGCGCACTCCTGTCCGATCACGGGCATATGGCGGCACTTTCCGATGCCCGCCTGCCGATGGATGAAGTGCGCGACATCTTCGAAAACCGGCCGCATTATTTTGCCGGGATCGATGACGCCGCCGAGGCGTTTCATGCGCAGCTGTCGCCCGGCGACGATCTTGCCGGTGCGCTAAAAACTTGGCTGCGCAAGGAGCATGGTCTGTCCGTGCGGACTTTGCCCGTGCATGTCATGCCGGATTTGCGCCGCCGCTTTGATCGTCACTCGATGCGGCTGTTTCTATCGGAACGGCTGTCGGCGCAGGACCAGCTGCGGGAAATCGCCATGGAAGCGGCGCAGATCGCTTTTCCGGAGGCCATCGCCGCCGATCTCCAGCAACTGGCGTTTTCGACCGGCGAGGCGCGCCGTATTGGCCGCTTCGAGCTGGCGCGGTATGCTGCGCATGCGATTATGATGCCCTATGCCGGGTTTCTCGGCGCAGCACAGCGGGCGAAATACGACATCGATGTCCTGATCGCCCGGTTCCAGGTCTCGTTCGAACAGGCGGCGAGCCGCCTGGTAACGCTGCAGAGGCCAGGTGCTGCGGGGCTGGCCTTTTTTCTGATGGAGATCGATCATGCAGGCAACCGACTGCGCAAGGCAGGGGGGCTGGGCTTTCCGCAAGCGCGCTTCGGTGGCAGCTGTCCGAAGCTCAATGTCCACTCTGCATTCGCGCAAGCCGGGCAAGTTCTGGCCGACCGGGTGGAGATTTTCGGAGGTGGGGAGTTCGTCACCATCGCCCGGACCATCGACGGGCCGCGAACGAATTTTCAGGAGCGCGTTCGACGCACCGCCATTCTCATCGGCTATGACGCCGCCCAGGCGGGAGACACCGTCTATGGCGGCGCGCCGCTTGGGTCCGTCGCCGGTGGCACGGCCTGCCGTCTTTGCGAGCGGCAGGGCTGTCTCGCCCGTGCCGAACCGCCGGTCACCCGGCCGCTCGGGTTGGATGAGATGGTGACCGGTTTGAGCGCCTTCGATTTCCAGTAGGCGCCCGGATTTTCAGTAGCTGACCGGATGATGGGCTGGCAGCAGCGGTGCATTCGGCGCAAAGCACTCTGCCGGCAGACCCGTCGTATAACCGCGGGTGATATGCGCCTTTGCGGCATAAGTGGGGTTCTTCATCAGCACCGCATGCAGCTCCGGCAGGTTATAATAGGGCACGCCGGGGTAAAGATGGTGCTCCAAGTGATAGTTGATGTTGTGGGGCGCAAAGAACAGCTTTTCCCAGAGATAGGGATAGACCGTGCGCGAGCTGCCCAGTTCGTCGGAATAATCCATGCTGCCGAAATGCTCGGCAACGCTGCGGACATAGAGGAACAGGCAGAAGAAGGTGAAGAACGGCACCAGCCAGTAGAGCGTGAAATCCGTCCAGAGCCCGAACGCCGAGAAGATCACGGCAGCAGCGGCGTAGAAGCCGATGCGCAGCAGCTTGTAGGTCCGGGTGGAGCGGTCATGCTTGGCGATGCGCTTGGCCATGTGCAGGATATCGCGAACCGAATTGATCGCGACGAGATAGCCGAGCAGCTGCACCACGCCGCGCCAGACTTTTTGCGGGAAGGTGAACTGCGTCATGCCAAGCTTTGCCGCCCAGTCCGGATCCTCGTCGGTGTTGGTGTGCTGGTGATGAGCAAGGTGGTTCATCCGGTAGCCGTCGACGGTCGCCATGATCGGCCACGCCAGGAGCAGGTCGCTCATCCAATCGCTGAACCTGCGGTTCTTGATGATGCGGTAATGGGCGGCCTCGTGCATCAGGCAGCCGAAGGCGTGCATGCGCCCGGCAATGACCAGAACCGCGGCGAAATAGGCAAGCGGATGTTGCATATATTTGCTGAAGGCAATGGCGCCGCCAATCAGCGCCCAGTCGAAACCGATGGCCAGAAGCGTCCGGTAAGACTGCAGCACCGATAGCCGCTTCAGTTCCCGTGGGTCGATCCGCTGCGACTTCACACTCATGATGGCCAACTCCGAACGCACAACCGTTGGAGCGCAAAATCGCATTCCGGACATGGTTAAGCAATCGTAAACGCCACCGTTAAGGATCGATTTGCGCTTATGGTTAATCTGCGGCCGGTGCCCAGTCGCACCTCTTGTCGGGTGATCGTGTCGCACTGAAAAGATTCGCCTTTTGCCAGTGACCTCTAAAGTTTGGGATGCCGCAGACTGGTTCGCGCGGGGCCAGTAAAAGCGCTTGTGGTTGTTGGAAAACATGCCTAACTTCCAAACGCGCATACGGAGGGACAGACAGGCAGGCGACGGCGGCGTGCCTGGACTGGCCCGATAAAACCAAGGGGAATTCCATGTCGCGTACGATTGCCACAGCCTTTGCCGCGTTGATCCTTGCCGGGTCCGCGACCATTGCCACCGCGCAGGAGCGCGTGGTCAATGTCTACAACTGGTCCGATTATATCGATGCCAGCATTCTCGAAGACTTCACCAAGGAAACCGGTATCAAGGTCGTTTACGACGTCTTTGACAGCAACGAGATCCTCGAAACCAAGCTGCTTGCAGGCGGCACCGGCTATGACGTCGTCGTGCCGACGGCGAGCTTCCTGCAGCGCCAGATCGCAGCCGGCGTCTTCCAGAAGCTCGACAAGTCCAAGCTGCCGAACCTGTCCAATATGTGGGATGTGATCTCGGACCGTATCCAGAAATACGATCCCGGCAACGAATATGCCGTCGATTATATGTGGGGCACGACCGGCATCGGCTACAATGTCGAAAAGGTGAAGCAGATCCTCGGCTCGGACGAGCCGCCAACCTGGGACGTGATCTTCAAGCCGGAAGTGGCCGCCAAGTTCAAGGATTGCGGCATCCATATCCTCGATTCCGCCTCTGACGTCCTGCCATCGGCGCTTGCCTATCTTGGCCTCGACCCGGATAGCCGTACCCCGGACGATCTGAAGAAGGCGGAGGAGCTACTGACATCCATCCGTCCCTACGTTCGCAAGTTCCACTCGTCGGAATATATCAATGCGCTCGCGAACGGCGATATCTGCCTTGCTGTCGGGTATTCCGGCGACGTCTTCCAGGCGCGTGACCGTGCTGCCGAAGCCAAGGCTGGTGTAACGGTCAACTACGTTATCCCGCCGACCGGCGCGCAGATGTGGTTCGATGTCATGGCCATCCCCGCCGATGCGCCGCATGTCGCCGAAGCGCATGAGTTCCTGAACTACATGATGAAGCCGGACGTCGTCGCCAAGGCATCGAACGTCGTCTTCTATGCCAATGGCAACAAGGCGTCGCAGCAGTTCATCGACAAGGCCGTGCTCGATGACACCGCGATCTATCCGACGCCTGAAGTTCTGGCCAAGCTCTTTACGGTGACACCCTATGACGCCAAATCGCAGCGTCTGGTGACGCGGCTCTGGACCAAGGTGGTCACCGGCCAGTAAGTCGAAAAGAGTTGCCCGGACCTGAAATCCGGGCAATTTTCTTTTGTGGCGCTGGGGACGGCGCCGTTTGTGCAAGTCATTCGGGGATAGATGATGAAGTCACTTGGTAGTATCCGGCGTTCCTTCGCTCCTTGGGCCGATCCCAATTCCGTACCGTTCATCGCGGTCAAGAACGTCACCAAGAAGTTCGGTGATTTCGTTGCGGTCGATGATCTGTCGCTGAATATCTATCCACGCGAATTCTTCGCGCTGCTCGGCGCGTCGGGCTGCGGCAAGTCAACGCTGCTGCGCATGCTCGCCGGTTTCGAACAGCCGACCTCGGGCGAGATCATCCTCGACGGACAAAGCCTTGCCGGCATCCCGCCCTACAAGCGGCCGGTCAACATGATGTTCCAGTCCTACGCGCTGTTTCCGCATATGACCGTCGAAAACAACATCGCCTTCGGCCTCAAGCAGGACGGCATGCCGAAGGCCGATATCGCCGCGCGCGTCGAGCAGATGCTGAAACTGGTCAAGCTGGACAAATTCGCCAAACGCAAGCCGCACCAGCTCTCCGGTGGCCAGCGCCAACGTGTGGCGCTTGCCCGGTCGCTGGCCAAGCGCCCGAAGGTTCTCCTGCTGGATGAGCCGCTCGGCGCGCTCGACAAGAAGCTGCGCGAGGAAACCCAGTTCGAACTGATGGACCTGCAGCAGGAACTTGGCCTGACCTTCGTCGTGGTCACCCATGACCAGGAAGAGGCCATGACCATGGCCGACCGCATCGCCGTCATGGCGCACGGCAAGGTCGTGCAGGTGGCGACGCCGCCGGAAATCTACGAGGCCCCCAATTCTCGTTTCGTGGCCGATTTCATCGGCGACGTGAACATTTTTGATGGCAAGGTGTCATCGGCAGGCAACGGCACGGTCGATATCGCCATGGAGACGGGTTTTACCGTGCGTGTCGCCGCGACCGAACCGCTCGCTACCGGCACCAAGGCCGGCTTTGCCGTCCGCCCGGAAAAGATCCGCGTCGGCCGCGACCGGCCCGCCTGCGCGCCGCTCAATGCCGCACAGGGTGAAATCTGGGATATCGGTTATCTCGGCGATATGACGGTCTTCCACATCAAGCTGAAGGACGGCAAGGTGATCAAGGCCTCCTCCCTCAACGCGGTGCGCGCCGTCGAGGACCCCCTTGGCTATGATCAGGAAGTCTGGATTTCGTTCGATGAAAATGCCGGCGTCGTGCTGAAGGATTGAAGCCATGGCAAAATTCGGATCGGCTTTGTTCAACCGGCTGGTGATCATCATCCCCTATGCCTGGTTGCTGTTCTTCTTCCTGATACCCTTCTTTATCGTCTTGCGGATTTCGCTCTCGGAAACCGCCGTCGCCATGCCGCCTTATCTGCCGGTGTTCGACCTCGCGTCCGGCTTTGGCGGGTTCATCGACAACATCAAGCAGTTCTCGATCGACAACTACATCTGGCTGACCGAAGACGCGCTCTATACCAAGGCCTATGCTTCCAGCCTCTGGATCGCCGGTGTCTCGACAATCCTGACGCTGCTGATCGCCTATCCGGTGGCTTACGGCATGGCGCAGGCGCCCAACACGATCCGCCCGACGCTGTTGATGCTGGTCATTCTGCCGTTCTGGACGAGCTTCCTGATCCGCGTCTATGCCTGGATCGCCATCCTGAAACCGGAGGGGCTGCTCAACCAGTTGCTCTTGACGCTCGGGCTAATCGACCAGCCGCTGATCATCCTCAACACCAACTGGGCGATCTATATCGGTATCGTCTATTCCTACTTGCCGTTCATGGTCCTGCCGATCTATTCGTCACTGGAAAAGATGGACCACAGCCTGACCGAGGCAGCCCAGGATCTCGGCTGCACGCCGATCCGGGCCTTCTGGCGCGTCACATTTCCACTCTCCATGCCCGGTGTCGTCGCCGGCTGCATGCTGGTGTTCATTCCGGCCGTCGGCGAATTTGTTATCCCGGATCTGCTCGGCGGCTCCGAGACGCTGATGATCGGCAAGACCTTGTGGAACGAGTTCAACGCCAACCGTGACTGGCCGGTATCCGCAGCCGTGGCGACTATCCTTCTGCTCATTCTCGTAGTGCCGATCATGTTCTTCCAGCATGCGCAGGCCAAAGCCGACGCCGAGGGGAGATAGTCATGCAGCGCTGGTCCCGTTTCAATATCGCCTCCATCGTTATCGGCTTTGCCTTTCTCTATCTGCCGATCGTGTTGCTGGTGATCTTCTCCTTCAACGAATCCAAGCTGGTCACCGTCTGGGCGGGTTTCTCGACCAAATGGTACGTGCAGCTGTTCCACAATCAGGCGCTTCTCGATGCCGCCTGGGTGACGATCCGCGTCGGTTTGATTTCGGCAACGATCGCGACGGTTCTGGGCACGATGGCAGCGCTTGCCATGACACGTTACACCCGCTTTCGCGGCCGCATGCTGTTCTCCGGGATGATCTACGCGCCGCTGGTCATGCCCGAAGTCATCACCGGCCTGTCGATGCTGCTTCTATTTGTCGCCATTGGTTTCGATCGCGGCTTCTGGACGCTGACGCTCGCTCACATCACCTTCACCATGTGCTTCGTCGCCGTCGTCGTGCAATCCCGGCTTTTGAGCTTCGATCGGTCGATCGAAGAGGCAGCAATGGATCTTGGCGCCACGCCGGTGGCAACCTTCCTGCAAGTGACCTTGCCCGTCATCGCACCGGCGGTCTTTTCCGGTTGGGTGCTTGCCTTCACGCTGTCGCTGGACGATCTGGTGATCTCGAGCTTCACCTCCGGCCCCGGCGCCACCACCCTGCCGATGCGCATCTACAGTCAGGTTCGGCTGGGCGTGACGCCCGAAATCAACGCCGTCTGCACCATCCTGATCGGCATCGTCGCCATTGGCGTGCTGATCGCCTCGGTGGTGTCGCGCCGTAGGGAAATCCAGCGCGTCAAGGACGAGCAGGCAGCGTTCGCGCATTGATGCGAATAGGGGACGTGCGTCAGTCGCGCTCGCGTTCTCTTTCACGTGGCGGCAGGAAAACGTAGGTCAGCAGCCAGATCGGCAGCACGATCATCGAACCGAGCATGATGTTCGGCAGTGCCCAGTTGCTGAAGCGGAGCAGGTGCGCCCACAGCACATCCGGCGTCAGTCCCGCCTGCTCGAGGATCTGCGCCGAGGATATGTTGAAGATCGAAAGCCCGGCACCCGTCAGCAGCGATGCCAGTGAAATTTTGAGCAAGGCGGCAAGGAAGCGCAGCACGGACACATCTCCTGTGGGCTGATTCGTCCGCTTATCTTAGAATGCCCTGTGACAAAGTCGATCGGGCCTGCTCATGGCTGTGTGGTGCGCGCGGGCAGGGGGGAAATGACCGGGTTCGGCCACCTGCCGTCGGCAAAGAAGCGAACGGCAGGCGTTGCGGTATCGTCTGCCCGGATGGCACCGGCAAGCGCCAATTTCCCGTT
Organism: Hyphomicrobiales bacterium; assembly: GCA_900468065.1. Classification (GTDB taxonomy): domain Bacteria; phylum Pseudomonadota; class Alphaproteobacteria; order Rhizobiales; family Rhizobiaceae; genus Pararhizobium. The sequence continues at coordinate 40,016 of UBTA01000016.1, forward strand.
CGTGAAGGGAATGGTTCCGGCAAGAGACAACGTCTTTCCTTCGCCCGTTATGCCCGCCGTGGTCAGTTCGACAACGCCCTTGCGCAAGGTTCCAGCGATCTCAGCCCTGATGAAGGTGAACGAACCGTTGGTGGCGTGGCTGATGTTGAAAACGTGGCCCAGCGTGGCAAGCCGCTCGAATTCCGGCAGGTCGAAATTCACCACGGTGCCATTGTTCGCCGCGTAGCGAAATTCTCCGGAAACGCCATCGGCCGTCATTTTCGACAGCGGCTCGGCGGTCGATAGGTCCAGGCTCAGCATACCCCGGCCAAGCGGCAACGGTCCTGCTAGGCCAAGACTGGCTGAAACGGACGCGAGATCTGCATTCTTCAGCGCAAGCTGCACTTGTCCGCCTTCGCCGCCGTCATTGGCAAGGGCGAGGCGGCCGCTGAGCGAGCCATCGGCAAAGGTGCCGTCACCGATATCGATGGATGCACGGCCGTTTTCCACCATGATACCGGCGGCAACATCCGTCAGGGCCGCAGGACCATAACTGATCTCTTGTGCCGACAGGCGGAGATCAAGACTGATCTGCTTGAGTAAAGCCATCTCCGGACCATTCCCGGTGCTAGCTTCCTGGCGAAGCGGGAAAACCGAAGAGAGAAGTGGCGTCAGGTTCAGCCGGTCAAAGGCGAGCGTGCCATCGATGCGCGGGCCGCGAGACTGATCCCACGCCACACCGAGGACGCCTGTCGCGTCGGAATCATCCAGAGACAGCGAAAGGTTGTCCATCTTCAAGGTCTGGGCGGACACGGTCATGCTGGTATCGATGCTGACCGATCCGGTCACAGCAAGCGGCTGCGGCTCGTCTCGGAACCAGGCCAAAAGCGCGCTAACCGATTTTGCCTTGAGCTGAAGCTGGCCGGTCGCGAAAGGGCGGATTGAAGCGTTGCCGTTGCCGTCGAAACTGAAGGTCAGCGGCAGGGAATTGAACGATGCCTGGAACGTGCTGTTTTGGCCGGAAAGCAGCATCAAGGGTTCATTGCAGGTGATGGTCCCTTGAACCTTCACGCCATTCATGAGGGCGGAAAGGTCTGCGCTCATCCGCGTGGTCGGGGTCCGCCATTGCACGGAGCCGGTGATCGCGCTGATGCGATGCGTGCTGGACGTAACGCGGTCGCTCAATTCGAGCGTACCGTTGACGATCTCGACATCGCCGATCGGCGTATTGCGGGCGGTGGACGGCGTCTTGCTCGAGGCGTCGGCTATGGCATCGGCCATCCAGCCGGCACGCCGCCAGTTGAACGTTCCGTCGAGGCGGCGCTCCACTTTGAAAACCGGATTGACCAGATGGAAATCATAGAACACGGGCGTACCGCGCAGGGCGGCAAGAATATCGAACCCTGCCGCAATCGCGTCGGCCTTCGCCAGCAGTTCCGGTGCGGCCGCATCGCCGCCTTCGAAGGTGACATTGCGGAGCGTCAGGACCGGGTGCGGCCAGAAGCTGATCTGTGGATCGCCGGCAATATTTGCCCGCGCGCCCGTCCACGAAGACAGCACGTCCTCCATGTTCGTCTTGACGTTGGCCGTCGAGACGAACAGCGGCAAGGCGATTTTAAACAGAGCAGTAAGGACGACCGCGCTGACAAGAAGCCATGCGACAGTACGCGACAGAAAAAATGCCTGCCATCCGATTTTTTTGCTGCTGGTAAAGAATTGCCTCATGGCCGTCCGGGGCACTTTCAATCGGTTTGAACGGCCTCTGGATAGGCTTTCATCGCTCAGAAATCAAACGGTTGACACGCGAAATGTCGCAACTGCTACAGCCATCATTTGCGCGGCCTGTTTATCTTGCGTCGCAGCATGATATAGAGGCTGACTTGGGAAGCGGAGGAAAAAATGCAGTTAGATCGGCCCCTTTGGACACCGTCGGCAGAATTCATCGAACAGACGCCGATGAAGGCGTTCATCGACTGGTGCGGACAACGCTTTTCCAAGACGTTTGCGGATTACGACGCCTTCCATGATTGGTCGATCAACGAGCGTGCCGATTTCTGGACCGGGGTCTGGGATCATTGCGGCGTCATCGGCAACCGGGGCGAACGCGCCCTGATCGACGGCGATGTGATGCTCGACGCGCGGTTCTTTCCAGATGCCACGCTCAATTTCGCCGAAAATCTGCTGCGCCATACTGGCAGCGGCGATGCTCTGGTTTTCCGGGGCGAGGACAAGGTGCAGTCGCGCATGTCCTTTGATGAGCTGCGGGCTCTGGTGTCGCGGCTGCAGCAGGCCTTGAAGGCACAGGGCATCGGCAAGGGCGACCGGGTCGCCGCGATGATGCCGAACATGCCGGAAACCATTGCTTTGATGCTGGCCACCGCCTCCATCGGCGCCATCTGGTCGTCCTGTTCCCCCGATTTCGGCGAACAGGGTGTACTCGACCGCTTCGGCCAGATCGAGCCCAAGTTGTTCGTCGCCTGCGATGGCTACTGGTATGCCGGCAAACGCCAGGACGTTGCCGCCAAGGTGCAGGCTGTCACAAGGAAACTTGGCGTGCCGGTCCTGGTCATTCCCTATGCCGGCGATGCGGATACGCTGGCAGCCTCGCTGGAAAACGGCAAGACGCTTTCCTATTTCATCGCGCCATTCACGGCCAAAGCACTCGAATTTCTGCCGCTGCCGTTTGCGCATCCGCTCTATATCCTCTTCTCGTCCGGCACCACCGGCGTTCCGAAATGCATCGTCCATTCAGCCGGCGGCACGCTGTTGCAGCATCTGAAAGAGCATCGCTTCCATTGCGGGCTGAGGGAGGGCGAAAAGCTGTTCTATTTCACCACCTGCGGCTGGATGATGTGGAACTGGCTGGCCTCCGGGCTTGCCCTCGGCGCAACGCTCTGCCTGTTCGACGGTTCGCCGTTCCATCCCGATGGCAACGTGCTGTTCGACTATGCCCGCGACGAGCAGTTCGCCATCTTCGGCACCTCGGCAAAATATATCGATGCCGTGCGCAAGGGCGGCTTCACGCCGGTTTCCACCCATGACCTCTCGTTGCTGCGGCTGATAACCTCCACCGGTTCGCCGCTGTCGCCCGAAGGCTTTTCCTTCGTCTATGAGGGCATAAAGCCGGACGTACAGCTGGCGTCGATTTCCGGTGGAACCGACATCGTCTCCTGCTTCGTGCTCGGCAATCCGCTGAAGCCGGTCTGGCGTGGCGAAATCCAGGGACCGGGGCTAGGCCTTGCCATGGATGTCTGGAATGACGACGGACAGCCGGTGCGCCAGGAAAAGGGCGAACTCGTCTGCACAAGAGCGTTTCCCTCGATGCCGGTGATGTTCTGGAACGATCCGCAGGGCGCCAAGTACAAGGCGGCTTATTTCGAGCGCTTCGACAATATCTGGTGCCACGGCGATTTTGCCGAATGGACCGAACATGGCGGCATTGTCATCCACGGTCGCTCTGACGCGACGCTCAACCCGGGCGGGGTGCGCATCGGCACGGCCGAGATCTACAATCAGGTCGAGCAGATGGACGAAGTCGCTGAGGCCATCTGCATCGGCCAGGACTGGGATGACGACGTCCGCGTCATCCTGTTCGTGCGGCTGGCGGCAGGGATCATCCTGAACGACGATCTGGTAAAGGCCATCAAAGCCAGGATCCGTAGCGGCGCCTCACCGCGCCACGTGCCAGCCAAGATCATTGCCGTCACCGACATCCCGCGCACCAAATCCGGCAAGATCGTCGAGCTTGCGGTGCGCGAAGTCGTGCATGGCCGGGCGGTCAAGAACAAGGAAGCGCTCGCCAATCCGGAAGCGCTCGATCTCTACGCCAATCTTGCCGAGCTTGGAAACTGAGTTCGGCGCGTTAACGATTTCGGGCTCGCCGAATTAACCAAAGCTTAGGTCTTACGGGCCGATGCTTAAAATTTGCGGGTTGGCTGGAAAGGTTTTGTTTACGAATGGCAGCGCATTGTGATCTCAACTTGAGGCCACCCGATGTGGGGTTGGCTTTGGCAGAGATGCCGGCGCAGACATGATGTCATTACCTCTCGAGCACCTGTTTTAGCATTTAACTTATCGAGGCAGCTTCCCAGCTGCCTCTTTTTTTGTATTCAAAGTAAACCTCCAC
>UBTA01000101.1 GCA_900468065.1 Hyphomicrobiales bacterium
GTGCTGCAAGCAAATCAGGTTTGGAACCCGCGCAAGATCAGCAGGACATTGGCAGGATCGACAGGCTTGCTCATGAAGCGCGGCGGGGTGGCAGCTCCACAACACGACGATATGGACGTGCGGCCAGGGTTTTGTAACGTCGTGCACCGACGCTAATCCATCCATGCTTCGGGCCAAGCGGACATCGGGCACGAGAGGTTGCATCATACGTTTCGTGCGATACCGGACAATTGCCTCCAGTTTGCAGTCTTGGCTTTTCAAAGATATTAGAGCGGTGTATTTTAGTCGCTACTATGTTGAGGCGGATATTTTCCGCATTTATACTGACACTGCGTAATGTTCGCATGTTGAATCCATATTACGCCACCACTCTTTGCTGGGTGGGGGGTGGTGGCAGTTTTCCAGCGATCGCCAGCTGCTAACGGCCCGGAGCATCATGGGCACATCCCCTGCGCTTGAAGGTGCTTCGTATCGGTGAAAAGATAATCGGGAGATGGAGCAGTCACATGAACATTCGTGATGTCCCATGGACGATCCCTCTGAAGGTCCAGCTACAGAACGGCCTGCACCGCAAGTTTACCAGTGTCTATGAAGCGCTGGATTTTCTTGAGGGCGAGTGGCCTCTGAGGAAAGGTGAGCGTCACGACCGCGCTGTTTCGCTTTGCAATCGCGCACTTAAGAGAATGACACCCCCAGCAGTAGCGCGCGAGGAGTTCATTGCTGCTTGTTTGGAAGCGGGAATGCCGGTTGTTCTAGACGACCAAAAGGGCGACGGTTTACGCTGCTAAGGGAGGCGCGCCGCACTTGCAGTGAAATTCAATATTGCTTCGCGAGGATATTATCTTGGTGCGGGATGGTTCAAGGACGCCAGCTCGACGCCAGATTCTCGAAATCTACGGCAGCGTTAGGCTTCCATTAACGCGACAGAGCCGATTGCTTATGGCAAGAGCGTGAAGGACTATGCCGCCAGCCTGGCAGCGGCCTATTGCAAAGCGTCACTGGAAGAAGGCCGATCGCCGTGCAGTGGGCGCGGGGCGATATTGAATTCTGGGGCGACAGATCACGCAACGCCAACGGCTGGGGGCAAGGCCGCCCCAGCCACCGCACCACGATTAACAGGGTTGCAGCCACAGCAACCCCGACTGATAGGAATATTTCTGCGGATTGGCTAAGGTCCAAGGCGACCTCAATAGGTCCATATTCGGTCTCAGTCTAACACCTCTGTACTCCCATCGACCTTCGTCCACGTCAGAGACCACTCGTCCGCACTACTATTATTGTATGTATAGGTGCCATGGTCGGGCACATCCGTATCGACCCTGACAAACTCAGGCGGTGCCACGCCGGGAAGATCAAGGACGCTCAGATAGTTGCACAGCTCCGCTAGAGTGGTGACCTTCCTGATAGTCTGGCGGCCAGGTTTTGAGATGGTCCACGCATAGATAGTCATGGCTCCCTCCATTTCCGCCTGAATACCGTAAATTGGCTGCGCACCGATGCGCCATCCCAGTAGTCAGCCACCAAGTGCCGATGCAGCCCACCATCACATGACCGGGTTGATGGCTAGATCAGGGTATACCCGCTCGATCAGTACGATCTACGACCGAGCGTAAACTTAAATCGCGACATCAACGCTATTGTACGGTATAGTACCAAGCAATAGCGATGTTCCAGGGTTTCGGTAGTACGTTCCAACTGGGGAACACATCGAGGAGCCGGGCTTTCTGATAAGCACGAGCACCCCAACCTATGTCGGCTCAACGTCAGGCGTAGAGCTTCTCCCCCTCAACAGCACTACGCCTGACTGCGGGCCGAGTTGAGCGAAATCCAGTAGTTCGGATGCTTCTCCTCCCGAGCTCGAACTACTGGATTCATCGCAGAGGCGAGTGCATCGCGCTAAGCCGCTCATCACGACAATGGAACGGCATCGGTTATCCGCGATTGCGCAGAGCGCTATTGGATTTTCTCATATTTTTTTTATTGATCAAGATTTCCTCTAAAAAATTGATCTGCGGATGCCCAATGCACTGGAGAGTTCGGGTGCTCACCCTGTCATCACTCATGATTGCCTGCCTTGAGGCGCGCGCGGCTCCATCACGCGCATACTCAACTCCCAGTCCTCGACCCTTGGTCAGGCCCTGCATCTCTTTCCGGATCCTGCCGATCGGCGCGTTACCACCAAAGCCGCACCAGTTGGTATCCCTTGGCGGGTCGTTCTCTTCCGTTGACCAACCATCGGGCGGCGTCTTGTGCCGAGCGGAGTGAGGCGGGAGCGGCTTCTCCCCGGCTTCCGCGATTTCAAGCTGCACTCCGATTTTCGCTCAGGCCGAAGCGAGCGTCGGGTCCGGCCTAGCCCGGTGCCAGCTTATAAGGATACTGTCCGGTAGCTACGCCCCCGCCCCAAGTCCAGTCGGACTGGGGCGGAGGGCATACTGAGAGAACGGCGAGTGGAAGTTGAATAGTTGCTTGATGGGACGAGCAGCTGAACGCTACCCAACCCAGTCGCGCCTAAACTAAGCTGGGAGACGTTTGCCGATCGTCATGCTTCGCAGCCCATAGTAGATTGTTCCGGCGATCGCGACACCGAAGAACCAGCCGTACACGCCCCACCAAACCGGCATCAAAGACGTGAGGCCTGGTAAGATGGATGAAAAGAGAATTCCGATGGCCGCGGCGATCAGCGCATGAACGTGCCAACCATTTTCGAAACGGAACTCGCCGTCCTCTCGATAGAGGGCATCGACGTTCAACCGACCTTTTCGAATGAGATAGTAGTCCACCATCATGACACCGAATATCGGGCCCATTGTGTTCCCGATCATATTCACAAAATGCGCGGCGCCACTTTCCCAAGGCGCAAAGGGGTAGAGTACGAGTGCGATAAGGGCAGCAATGTAGCCGCCCTTCTTGAAGTTGATGTGGGTCGGAAACACATTGGCAAAATCGAAGGCAGGAGACACAAAGTTGGCAACAACGTTGATGCCGAGGGTTGCGACTGCGAAGGTCAGCGCGGCGAGCAGCGCGAGGAACCAACTATCAAATTTAGCCGAGATTTGGTCGGGGTGCAGCAGTACTTCGCCGTAAACATTGAAAGCTGCAATCGTCGTGACGCCAGCGACAAGTGAAAACAGTATGAGATTGACCGGCAGACCCCAAAGGTTGCCAACCGTCAAAGCCTTTTCACTCGGGCAGTAGCGTGAGAAATCGCAAAAATTGAGATATAAAGCCGAAAAGTAGGTGACCCAAATTGCAGCGACAGCAGCAAGTGCCGCAAAAGACCCTGGCGCGCCGGGCACGCCTGCATCCTTTGTCTTTTCAAGCAAGACGTCCATCGGGATAGTGTGGTTAAACGAGAAGCCACCTGCTTTTACGACAAGGTAAATTGCCAGCAGAAGCATCATGACCCATACTGCGGGACCCGCCCAATCCTGGAATTTACGGACCGTTTCCATACCATTTTGAATAATCAGGAGCTGTAGTCCCCAAATGATGATGTAGCAGATCAACTCTAAGGTTGAATGGCCAAGCATATGGCTGGACTGATGAAATTGCAGAAGCGTGTCGTTTCGGACCAAAAGCGCAACAATTGCACCAGACGCGGCCGCCGTCTGGGCACCGTACCAAAAGCACGCGACGATGGCCCGAACGAGGGCGGGGAAATTCGCACCCCAGATGCCGAAGGAAGCTCTGGCAAGAACTGGGAACGGCACCCCGGTTCGCACACCCGCAAGACCGACCATATGCATCAGGAAGAAAATGATGAGCGAACCAATTCCGATGGCGAGCAAGAAGTTTATGAAACTTCCGCAGAAAAGGAACAGGCTGGCGGCGAGATAGTAGCCCCAAAGACTGTGAACGTCTGACGTCCAAACGTTGAATATAGAGAACGCTCCCCAATTGCGCTCTTTGGCAGGCGCCAAGTCTTCATTATACAATTGCGGTGATGCACCCGGTGGTATCGTCATGGTTTCCCCTCCCAACGATCTGATTCTAAAGGAAGAGTGGTTCGCGCCTCGTGGTCTGTCAATGTAGAAAATATAAGATGCAAATTCCCTGAGCATGCCAACAGGGTGCATGCGGTCTCTCCTCTGCTCGTTGATCTTCAGTCAACCCGTAGCACTAAGGGCTTTACACTTTGAAAGTAGATTTGGACGTGATCCCGGGATTCCCATACCGGCCAGCGGTCTGTCGAAATCCGCAATCAAAGGCCGGACAGGATACCGCACTCGATCACACGTTTAGATGGACAAAACTTCTAGCATTACGGGCAACCAGAGAAATGCGAAGTCCTATCACCCGACGTTGTTACGCTAGCGACGTTGCAATTCTTGAATACGCGCAAAACATATCATTGCACTTGCATGGCATCGATCTCGGTGTCTTTCAGGGATATCTCCGAAAACCTTACCAACGGCCGTCATCGTCGGGATGATCAGGTCGCCCGCGACCTGTCGGGTTCTCTCCGGCACCTCCGGGAGCGCTTCTCTCATAAACTCCTTTACAATACGATCGCCCTCAGTGTGAACTTCCTTGGGCTACGAGGCGTGCCGATAGAGGGGTGCGGTATCATCCAGTGCAACGCGGAGAGGCGCTTCTTCGATTTCAGAGCGGATAAACGTAAGGACAAGGTCCCGTGCAAGCGGGGGCTGCGTGCTGTCCCCTAAAATGGCTCGCCACTGGCATCGCTGCGACGCTTGGCCTCTGGATGACGATCTCAACAGGCTGGGGTGGCAAAAGATCAGCGGGGATAGATGTAAGGTCCGGCTGAATCAACCTTCTTGCCACCATTCTTTGGTGGGCAGGGCCAGGGCAGAGCCATCGTATCCAACGCAATGCGGCCGGCGCTGACTTTCCGTTAACCATGATTCGCTACCGTAGGGTACCCGACGCGATCTCCTCCCTACGCGTCGACAAGCAAAACTTGGGCCGCGGGACTCTGTCTCCGGCCCTTTTTCGCGTGATGATACACCTCGACTTGCCTGTCCCTCCAGGTAGCCGCATGCTGGATGTTACCTTCGCCATACCTTGGACACAGGCTTGCGCGAACTTCGGGAGAATGCAAGCGGTTTACGAGATAGATTGAGTGGCATCGGCAGAGGCGAAAAAAGGCAGAAATTTTTTCTGGCGACGCTCTTGAAACCGAAATTGTCAAAAACCAAATCGATTGACGCCAGCCGCTGATGACAGGGCTGGCCTTGTTGGGGGCGTCGCTTTCGACGCTTCCGCATCCATGTTGCTTCAAGGAGGATATGGCTATGGCAACATCTTATGACTATGCACCGCTGTTCCGTTCGAGCGTCGGCTTCGATCGGGTCTTCAATCTTTTGGAAAATGCCCAGCGTGCGCGCTCGATCAGCGATTGGCCGCCTTATGACATCGTTAAGACCGGCGATGACAGCTACCGGATTTCCATTGCGGTGGCAGGCTTTGCTCAGAACGACCTCGACATCACCTTCCAATCCAACCTTCTGACTGTCACCGGCCAGAAGCAGGAGGCATCCGCCGATGGTTACCTCCATCGCGGCATCGCCGGCCGGCCGTTCGAACACCGGTTCGAGCTTGCGGACCATGTCAGGGTGAATGGAGCGGATCTGAGCAACGGTCTCCTGTCGATCGATCTCGTTCGGGAGATCCCGGAGGCATTGAAGCCACGGAAGATCTCGATCCAGAGCGAGCCCGCTTCGACGTCGATTGCTCCGGCGCAGATCGAATCGCAGGAGGCCGCTTAACCGCATTATACGCAGAACAAGGGCGCCGTGGCGACGGCGCCCATCAACATTCCGGGTTGGGAAGGAGAGAGCGATGAAACCCGATATGTTCAGACAGCCTGTTTTCATTCTTGTCGGCCTCGGCTTCCCGGCAGAGGTTCGCAGCGTGATGGACGCCTACCGGCATCTCCTCGAATGGCCGGCCTCAATGCGAGACACTGCCCATTCGTTCGCGCTCAAGGCATGCAGTGCCGCGCTCCGGGGGGAAATCGAAGCCGAGACCGCGCGCGGCCTATTCGCCGCCTTTGCCGAGAAACACGATCTTCTGGCGCCAGACACCAATTCGGTCGCCGCGTCCCGCCTGCAGCGTGACCGGATCCGTACGTGCGATGAGGTGGACGGATGATGCACGACATGCTGCAGAAGGCGGCCGACAAGGCGATGGCGATGGGACCAACGGTTCTGCTTCAGGGCATGCAGCTTCAGCGCCCAATCGACGTGGTAAAAGCGTCAGCCCTTTCCGTCGAAGACAAGCGCGCTATACTGGCCGCTTGGGCGTCGGATTTCTACGCGGTCGATTCGAATCCGGCGCTCCGTCAATTGCCCGGAACACTCGAGCCAGTCTCGATCGATGTCGTACAGTATGCCCTCAAAGAACTCGATCGGCGCTATGGTATCTGACGAATCGTGCGATCAGGCGGACCGCTTCATCGACTGTTGCCGCCTGATCGCCGCTGCAAACAATCGCCGCCCGTCGCAATAGTTCAACCACGCGCTCGCCGTCCAAAGCAGCGCCGGGACGCGGCGGATCGAGATTCGTGTTCGTCCAGACCCCAATGGAATTCGTTGTTCTGTTGATCCGAAGCTGTGGCGGTCCGGCCCGCGCCACGCTTGCAAAAGAGCCGACAGAATCGCTTCGCTCCCGGTCCTCGATGCCAGCTGCGATGCTTTCGACATGTCCTATAACCGGTTTCCGGCTCGCCCTTGATATCGATCCTCACCGGACGTTGACATGGTTTTTGGGAAGTTTTCGTCGAAATATCATGCGACGTAGATGGACTCGCGTTCAACCAGAGCACCAATCGCAATCCCTGCGTTGATGGAGTTCCCGCCACGCATAGAGACGTTCGTGACTCCCTGATGCCGGCGCTTTCAAGGTTGTTCGCTCAAGATTCAGCTTTGCGGCATCCAAGTTGAAAGTGCCGTTTGATATGAAGCCGCGACCCCGAAGCATCGGGCTTTTCGCCTGCGGGCGCTCCTTCAGGCTGGCTGCCTCTTTGGAGGCGAGCAACTGGTATCGTTCGAAATCGGTCCTCAGCAGTTCCGCTACGGCCGTCGTGCTCTTACCTGGGCTTCCGGAGTGACGAATTGTCAGACTTTGCGCACTTAGCGTCAGACAACGTCCCTAGGCTCTTCATTCAGTCCCAACAAATACGCATTGCTTACTTCCGACAATGGGAGACGCTCAAAACGATCCAGCCATTTTTGGAAATTAGTAATACTTATGAGGGAAGGTGCCGCACATCTTCTTGAGCACCCTGGGAGCCAAGGTGAGAAAACGAATTAGGCTGCATCAAGTCCGTATGGGCATGTACGTTGAGGAACTCGAGGGCGCAGTTGTGGCGTCATCTCGTATCGTTGGGTCTATCCTGTCTCGTGATGATATCGACCTCATGATGAACAGCCGCGCTATGAGCGTCGTTATCGATACCCGGAAAGGACTGGATGTCGATCAAGGTGCACGGGATGGCGTCGTGAATGACCTCGTCAGCTACGCGTCCGGTCTTTCTTCATGGTTCACTACGGAGGAAATCCGGCTGGCCAGAGAAGCCATTCAGGATGTGCGACCTTGTGTGAGAGATCTCCTCGTGGAAGCTCGCGCTCGAGGGAGCTTTCGTCTTGACGCAGCCGACAAGGCCGTAGAGCGGATCATGTTGAAGGCCATGACCAATGCCGGCGCAATGATCGCTGTGGCAAAACTCAAGGCGAAGGACGAGGGAATCTTTCTGCACTCTTTGGCCGTCAGTGCGCTCATGGTCACCTTTGGGCGGAACCTCGGGATGAGTGAGCAGGCAGTGCGGCTCCTTGGCATAGGTGGGCTGGCTCACGATCTGGGTAAAACGGTGTTACCAATCGAATTGTTGCGTAAGCCTGGAAAGCTGACGGCCGATGAACTCCAGGTCGTTCGGACGCATCCTACTCGAGGATATGAATTGGTGAAACAGATCGATGGTATGCCAAAACCTGTTCTCGACATATGTCTCCATCACCATGAAAAATTCGATGGCACTGGTTACCCTCATCAGTTAAGGGGATCGGCAATACCACAGGCGGCACGCATTGCCGCGATCTGCGACGTCTATGACGCCCTGACGTCGTTTCGGCCTTATAAACGCGCCTGGTCGCAAGCTGAAGCCATCGACGCTATGACGCAGTCCCGGGGTCATTTTGACCCTGACCTACTGAATGCGTTTATATCAAAGATGGTGATCAACGGCACCATTCATTGAAAGCTTTCTGGAGTGGTAGCCGTCTTGCGGTGGATCTTAACAGCGCCAACGGTTTGATGGTGCAACCGGGAAGCAGGTGTGAAACTGGCGTGTGGCGTGGTTAATTGCGGCCGAAATATAATCGTGGCGTTGGGGCCATTACAGCCTGGAAAAAGCATGAAAATTGACATTCTCATAAATGAAAAACCTTGTGAAGACGAGGTCTTGAACATCTATAAAGCCAACAATTGGTCATCTGCACAGAAACCCAAAAGTTTACTGGCTGCCCTACACAACTCCCACACCCTTATAACGGCACGTTCCAATAACCTGTTAATTGGACTGGCAAATGCCATTTCCGATGGCCACATGGTCGTCTACTTTCCCCATCTTCTTGTGCACCCGGACTACCAGAGACTGGGCGTCGGCCGCAAATTGTTGACCGCTCTGCTCCAGAGATATGCTGACTTTCATCAGATAATGCTCACTGCGGATGGTAACTCCGTTCGCTTCTACGAGGGCCTTGGGTTTGCCAAAGCAGGCAGCACCGTTCCAATGTGGATCTATTCTGGAACTGACCATTAATTGAGTAAAGCTAACGTGTTCTTGAAATACCTGCGCCCGCGCCGCAGTCATATACTCGCGTTGCATCTCAAAGTTCGGGACAGGTTCCGGATCGTCGCGGGAACGGCCACAGTGGAGACGGGGTCAAAAGTAAGGCAACAGGGACACTGCGCGCTGTCGCGGACAGACGCTATGTTGATCAGGCGCACTCGTCTCGCCCGCCCGTCATTCCACGCCGAATGAAAACATTCCGATCGATTGGAGCCGCGTTCAAAAAAGCGCGGATTTCGAAGGTTCGAATCCACCCCCTGATGGGATCTTAAGGCGATCGAGACGCAGATAACGCCGGCCGTGGTCACGCCCAAGGCGTTGTTCTCTTGCCCAGAATTGACGTGCGAGCCTTGCTGATCCTCAGGCGCTTGACCTTCACCTGCCGACGCCGGGACAGCGGCGTGGCGAATTGTGCACGAGTTAATGCTGGTCTCAACGAGTCGTTCAGATCAGCGGACTATCATCACTGCCGAGAACGTACGTTTGGAACCCATATCAATGAACCCCTGGAATGAATTGCTTGCCAACCTTGCGATTGTCGCCATAACGACATCGCTGTGGACTTTTGGCCATCGACATGTGGCGCGCTTTGCGCCCCGATTGAGATCAGCGGTGTTCGGCGGGATCATGGCGTGCGGAACGCTTGGTGCCATGTCGCTGCCGTTCCAGTTCCATCCCGGAGTGTTGCTTGATCTGCGCTACACCTTTCTGGCAATCGCTGGCCTGTTCGGCGGCCCCGTCGCTGCGGTTACCCCCTTTGTGGTGGCCGTCGCCCGCCGCGCCTTGGGCGGCGGAACCGGGCTTTCTGTCGCGTTGCCGTTGATATTCATGGCGACAGCGAGTGGACTGCTCGCCCACAGGTTCATCCGTGGCATACCAGACGGTCGGAGCATTTTAGCGGTGTCGCTGGCAGTGGCTTTCAGTGGCACGGCCGGATTTTTCATCAAAGTCCCCATTGATCGATGGCCCGTTGTCATGCCGTCGGTTGTCGCACCGTTTGCGTTGCTGCTCTTCGTTTCCGCCATGATTTCAAGCTTCGCGATTTCACAAGAGCTCAAGCGGCAGGAGGCAACTACCCTGAACCGGATCTACCGGGCCATCATCGAGGCTCTTCCCGACTGTCTGAACGCTAAGGATCTTCATGGACGGTTTATCGCAGCCAATCCGGCAACAGCTGCGCTGATGAGCGCCGGGACTGCTGGAAAGCTAATCGGAAAGACGGATTTTGACTTCTATCCTGAGGAAACGGCGCGGGCATTCCGCGCGGATGAAGAAGCTCTTTTGCGCGATGGTAAGCCCATCGTAATCGAGCAGCGCTTTACCCGTGCGGATAAAGCAGAGACGTGGCTTGCCACGTTAAAAGCGCCATTTAACGATGACGATGGCAACCCGATCGGCATCATCACGCACAACAGGGAGATCACCGACCGGAAACGACTGGAAAGTGAGTTAGTCCAAACACAACGACATCTGGCTGACGCTCTGGCTAGCATGGCCGACGGTCTAGCCATGTTCGACAGCAAAGGTGCGCAGGTCTTTAACAATGCGCGATATCTCGACCTCTTTCCTCTTACGGCTGATGTGCGGTCGACCGGAGCCTGCCTGAAAGTAATCATCCGGACGGCGATAGAACGTGGGGAAGAGATGCCCGTCGGTGGGAATATCGGCGATATCATAGAACGGTCGGTAGATGCAATTCTGCGCCCTGGCGACCGACAGATGCGCCTTGCAGATGGGCGCTGGATCGAAGCGCGCACCCGTAGAACCGAGGAAGGTGGAAGCCTGATCGTGTTTTCCGACATTACGGCAAACAAGCGCGCCGAGGAGGAACTTCGCACATTGAACGAGCGGCTTGAGGTCATGGCGCATACGGACGGCCTGACCGGACTGCTCAACCGGAGAGCCTTCGATAAAGCACTGGACGACCTCGTCTCTCGGAATCCGCAGAGCATCCCCGGCCCAAGCCTTCTCATGATCGACGTCGACAAATTCAAGGCCTACAACGACACCTACGGACATCCGGCTGGCGACACCTGTCTGAAGAGGGTCGCAAATCGCGTCGCCGAGATCATGATGCCCTATCCACGCAGTGTGGTTGCGCGGTACGGCGGCGAGGAGATCGCAGTCATCATACCGCAATGTGACAGCGCTGCCGCTCTTTCGGTGGCAAGACTCCTTTGTGCCCACGTGCGGGCATTGGAAATCGAGCATGACGGTTGTGAAAAAGGACGGGTCACTGTGAGCATCGGAACCGCGACGATGAATGCAGCCGGCGACCGAAGCAAGAAGGAGTTGCTAGGGTCGGCCGATGAAGCGCTCTACGCGGCGAAAGCCGCGGGGCGGGACTGCGTGAGAAGTTGCGACGAGTGCAGCGATGCCGTGGCAGCGCAAGCCTAAACATGGGGTAATCGCGGCACGGTGGTCCCAAGCCATGTTCTGGATGATGGCTGGTACGTGTGGTGGCCCCGACAAGATGGAAATACGGGCTCACGACTAGCACCGGGGCCAAACATCAAAGCCAGGCAACCATGGCGAAAATATAGGGCTTGATGTTTCATTGAAAGAGACTGCGATCTCGATCCGAAGCAGCGGGAAGCGGATATGGCGCGGCAAGTGCTCATCTGACCCAAAACGTTTGGCGGAAACGGTCCGCAAACACGTCCCGCACGGACGACCTTTGCTACTTTCGTGATCTTACGGTTACACTTCAGAAGACAGAAGTCCTGGCAATCGCCGCCCCGGAATGATCAAATAACGACGATCTGCTGCTATCGATTTGGATGCCAACTGTCTCTCCGATGCGGAAAGCGCTATCGGCAGGCGCGCTGACATTGATAAGGCCGAGCTTGGGATTGCGCACGAATACCGAGGTGGTCCCACCAAGGTATTCGTTCGCCTCGACCGTGCCACGGCAGTGGCCGCTTTCCGGAGCGACCAGTGATAGATGTTCGGGACGTGCGCCGATTTGCAGCGGGGCGGCATTGCCAGTTAGCGATAGCTCCATAATGCCTTCGCCCGACAGATCAAGCAGACCGTCGCCGTTCCTTTTGCAGGGTAGAACGTTCATCTTGGGGCTACCGATAAATTGGGCGACGAACAGGTTGGCAGGCTTCTCATAAAGCTCGTGCGGGGTGCCCTGCTGCATGACGCGGCCGTCTTTCAGCACGACGATGCGGTCGGCCAAGGTCATCGCCTCGACCTGGTCGTGGGTGACGTAAATCATGGTGGCGCCGAGCGTCCGGTGAAGCTTGGCGATCTCGAGCCGCATGTCGACACGCAGGGCTGCATCGAGATTGGACAACGGCTCATCGAACAGAAAGCCGACCGGTTCGCGCACGATTGCGCGGCCGATGGCGACGCGCTGCCGTTGGCCGCCGGAAAGCTCCTTCGGATAGCGGTCGAGCAGCGGGGTCAACTTCAGCGTATCGGCCGCCGCATCGACTTTGGCCTTGATCGTTCCGGTGGAGAGCTTGGCCAGTTTCAGGCCGAAGCCCATGTTTTGGCGAACAGTCATATGCGGGTAGAGCGCATAGGATTGAAACACCATGGCGAGCTTGCGCTCCACCGGGGAGGCCAAGGTGACATCGCGCCCGTCGATGAGGATCTGGCCGGAGGTCGTCTGCTCCAACCCAGCAATCATCCGCAACAGCGTGGATTTGCCGCAGCCGGAGGGACCGACGATCACGACAAATTCGCCGTCGGCGATCTCCAGGTCAAGATCCTTGATGATCTCGACGGCTCCATATTGCTTGCCTGCCTTGCGCAACGAAATCGTACCCATGGTTTTCTCCTGAGAAGAGGTCAGCCCTTGACTGCGCCGGCCGTCATCGACCCGCTGATCTGGCGATACATGATGAGGCCGAGCAGGACCGGCGGCAGAGCGCCGACAATCATGACGGCCGATGCGACACCCCATTGCACGCCGCCGCCGCTGGCAGCGAAGAAAAACGAGGCGCCGACGGTAATTGGTACTGCCTTAGACGTGGTCAGCATCAGGCCAAAGAGGAATTCATTCCATGCGGTGATGAAACCGAAGATCAGGCTGGTGACAATGGCCGGGCGGCAGACTGGCGCAATGACGCGCAAAAGGATCTGCGTGCGGCTTGCACCGTCCATCAGGGCCGCTTCATCGAGTTCTGCCGGCAGGTCGCGGATGGCGTTCACGAGGATCACCAGGGCCAGCGGCAGGTTGACGATCGAAAGGATCAGGCCAAGCCCGAGACGGGTGTCCAACAGCGCCAGCCACTGGAACATCATGTAGAGCGGGATGGCAAAGATGATCAGCGGCACGGCGCGCAGATTGACGATAAAAGGCAAAAGCGTACGTTCGCCAAGCTTGCCACGCGCAATCGCATAAGCTGCCGGAAGGGCAAGAATGACGGCAAGCGTGGTGCCGATGAAGGCAACCGTGATGCTGTTGAAAAGGTAGAGGAAGATGTTAAGCCGGTCGGAGACCTGGAACACTGCGAAATAGTTTTCAAGTGTCGGTGCCTGCACCCATAGTCCGGGGTTGGTCGACAGTTCGCGCGCGCTCTTGAGCGAGGTAACGAGCGTCACCACGATCGGAAAATTCATCGCAACGGCAGCAATAGCGAAGACGAGCCAGCGGAGGGCATTGATCATTTGAGTACTCCCTTGCGGCGGCTGGCAATGACATTGAGGCCGTAGAGGACGGCGAAGGAGACAACAAACAGGATTACGGACGCCGCGACTGCCTTGCCGATAGCGCCCTGCTTGAAGAAGGCTTCGTAGATGTAGATCGACAGCGACGCCGTGGAGCCGCCAGGACCGCTGCCGGTCAGTACGTAGACATTGTCAAAAACCCGGAATCCGTCAATGAAACGGATGAGCAGGGCAACGGCGATCGTTGGGGCCATCAGCGGCAATTCGATGTACCACAGCAGGCTCCAGCGCCTGGCGCCGTCCATCGCGGATGCTTCGACGACCTCGGTTGGGATCGCCCGGTAGGCCATGTAGAACAACAGCAAGGCAAACGGCGTCCACTGCAGGGTCTCCACGACGATCAGTGTCCAGAATGCGGATGTTGGACCAAGGAACGACAGGCTGGCGCCGAACCAGGCCCACAGATAGTAGGGCACAGGACCGGCAAATTCATGCAGGACGAGACGGTACATCAAGCCGACAAGGGCCGGCGCCACCATCAGCGGCAGCATCAGAATCGCCATCAGCCAGCTGCGTTTTTCGATCAGCGGCGAGAGGAAGATTGCGAGAATCAATCCGAGCCCACATTCGAGCAGAGCGGTGAGGGCGCCGAAGCGCAGCGAAAACCACGTCGCCTGCCAAAAGGCACTGTCATTCCAGACGGCGACAAAGTTGGAGAGGCCGGTGATTTTCGGCCGGCGCAACGTCTCGAACGATACGTCTGAGATCGAATAGATCAGGTTGACGATCGCTGGAAAGCCGAGGAAAACCAGAAGAAAAATGACCAGTGGCGTGGCCAGCAGCCGAAATTCCGAAGAAGGAGCGCGCTGCGTGTTCATCGAGCCGGTCTCCCTCTGGTGGCGACTGCGTAAGCGATCATCTGGGCTTTTCCGTTCGGTAAGATTGCCTATATGCCCAACGCCACGACGTCAGGTCCTTGCCGGGCAATGCTGGCGGCGATCATGCCGCCGCCAGCAGTTCACGCTACTTGAGCAGCTCGGCCATGCCCTTTTCGGTATTGGCAAGCGCGTCGTCTATCGACTGCTGGCCCGACCAGTAGCCGGTGAACTCCTTGGCCTGGAGTTCGTAGACCGTCAGCGCCTTGGCAGAGGTGCCGCCATTCATGACGTAGCCGTATTTGGAGGCAAATTCACCGAGCTTGACGAGATCGGGGCGCTCCTTGGCGACTTCGGCGACAACGTCCGGCGTCAGCGCCGGGGCGCCGTTGTGCCTGGCGTAGGTCAGGGCAGCTTCCTTCGAGGAAAGCCATTTGATGAAAGCTTGGGCGCCCGCCTTGTTTTCTGCGTTTTTGTTCAGGCCGAAGCCAAGGCCATGGATGTGTGTAAATCGGCCCTCGGGCCCTGCGGGCGGAGCAACCGTGTCGGTCACTTCTGCGACCGTCGGTGACTTCTCCTTGCTGGTCAGATCCGAGGCAGCGGCATTCCACTGCATCATGGCAGCGACCTGCCCGGAGGCGTAGGCAGCATTGGCTTCGGCAAACTCATAAGACAGTGAATCGCGCGGCGTTGCACCCGCGTCGTAGAGCAGCTTGTAGGTTTCGAGACCCTTGCGGTAGGCCTCGGAGTTGACTGTGATCTTTCCGGCATCATCCATCCAGTTGCCGCCATAGGCACGCGGCAAAGACTGAAATACCATCATGTTAAACAGCAGGTTTTTCAGCTGCAGGACGGTGCCGTAGCGCGTCGGGCTGTCTGGATTGACGGCTTGGGTGAAATAGAGTGCAGTCGCCGCGTAGTCGTCCCAGTTCCATTCATCTGGGCTTTTTGGCTCGAGCTTCTTGCCGAGGTGTTTTTGCGAGATCTCTGCATACTTCGCCTTGGCAGCGTCGTCCTTCATCAAGGCGTCGATCAGGTCCTTGCGATAATACATGAAGTGCAGGGACAAGTCGGTCGGAACGCCGAACTGCTTGCCTTCGTACTGCATGGTCTTGAGTACAGCATCGCCGTACACGGAAACTGCTTCGCCCGACAATTCCACCGGCTCCATGAAAGGCGCGTAGCGGCCGATGGAATAAGTGGCGAGCAGATTGACGTCGAAAGCCTTGGAACCGGCGGCAAGGTCGGCCTGAAGCTTGTCCCAGAAGCCGTCGCGGTTGAAGAACAGTAGCTCCACCTTGTCGTTTTCAGCGACGTCCGGTTTCGCATTATAGACGTCCGTTGCGGCGCGTAGTGCCGTCTCTTCAGGTCCGCCCGGCCAACCAAGCACGGTCACCTTGGCGAATGCGGGACTTGCCAAAAGGCTGGCGATGGCCACTGCGAGAAGGCCGCCTTTCCTGATTGTCGTCAATGTCATTTTAGTTCTCCTCTATGTTGGTTTTTTGCTAGATCGGCGATTCCCACAACGCCCGCACTTTCCCCGAGTGCGGCGGCATGGATTCTCGGTGTGAGCCGCGGCGGCAGGCCTTTAAGCGCCTGACGGACGGTGTCGAGATAGGTAGGAGCAAGCCCGATGCCGCCGCCGATGACGATGCGGGGAGGATCGAGTGCGAGATGGATATTGCGGCAGAGCTGGGCCGTCTGGCGTGCCGACGTCTTTACGATGTTGCCTGCCCATTCATTGCCGGCGGCCGCAGCTTCAAACACGTCGCGTGCGGTGGCGCCAGGGTGATATCCTGCAGCCTGGCTGGCGATCCAGTGGCCCGAGACTTGATCCTCCAGCGTGCCGGCCACATTGTCGGCAACGCGGAACTGTCCGAAATGACCGGCGAGCCCGAGCATCGGCTTGCCATTGATGACGATGCCGCCGCCAATACCGGTGGAGATGGTCAGGAAGACCATGTCTTCGTTTTGGCCGGCACCAAAACGGTGTTCGCCCCAGGCAGCAGCCTGGGCATCGTTGGCTGCGAGAACCGGCACGCCTGAAAGCCGCCTGATTACCTCTTCCAGCGGAAACTGCTCGGGTATGTCGAGGGTGTTGCGGTTGAGCGCCGACCAGTGACCATCATCGACGATCCCTGTGACCGCGGCCCCGATTGTGGCGTATCGGCCTTGCCAGGATGCGATCGCTGCAAACAATGCCGCAAGCCACTGACTGGGCTCACCCTGGCGTGGCGTCGGCATCTTGTGCGTGTCCAGCACTGCGTTGCCGCGCACCAATGCGGCAAGCATCTTGGTGCCGCCGATGTCGAGTGCGAGAACCGTGTCTGGGGATGCCATGTCGCTCACGCCTTGGTTGAGGAAAGGGTTTCGTCGAGGGCGGCGCGGAACCACGAGGTTACGTGTTCCGGCCGGGTAATGGCCGAGCCGACGACGACCATGAAGGCACCACTCGCAAGGGCTCTCGATGCCTGCTCGGGGGTCCGCACATTGCCCTCCGCGATGACGTGAGGCGTGAGCTTGGAAGCGGCCACGATGAGCGCAAAATCGGGCTCCGTAGGCTCAAGTGGACCGGTGTATCCGGCAAGCGTGGTGCCGACGATCTCCGCCCCCTCGGCCAGCGCCTGTTCGGCATCTGCAAGGATCGAGCAATCGGCCATTGCGATGCGGCCATGGGCGTGGATGCGGTCGATCAGCGTCTTGGTATCGACCGGGCGGATGCGCTGGGTGGCGTCATAGGCGATGATATCAGCTCCGGCTGCGGCCAGTGCATCGACATCTTCAAGCCATGGCGTAATGCGCACCGGCGTGTCATTGAGGTCGCGCTTGACCAACCCGACAATTGGCTTGTCGGTGGCTCCGCGGACGGCTCGGACATAGTCTGCAGACTCAATACGCAGCCCAGCAGCCCCACCATCAAGTGCCGCCAACCCGAAGCCGACGACCATGGCGGCGTTGTCCATCGCGCCGCCCTTCACTGGCTGGCAAGATACGATCAGTCCATTCTTCAAGGCTTGAATGTCAAGCGGCACGTCCGGCTCTCCTGTTGTGCTATCACGGTAACAGGACAAGACCAGATTGCAACAGGACTTTAACTGGTATTATCGCATCAACTCGATGACGAAGTCATAGACGTCGCCGCGATATTTGGTCTGCGTGAACTCAACAATCTGGCCATCGGCAAGGAAGCAGCGCCGCTCCATGATTAGCAGGCTGGCATCTTCGGGTGTTCCAAGAAGGCGGCGTTCCTCGTCGCTTGCGGGCTTTGCCTGCATGCGCTGGAGGGCACGGACCGGTAGGGCGCCGTTGGCTTCGAGATATTCGTAAAGCGAGTCCTGGATCGCCTGAGGATCCGGCACGAAGCGGGCCGGTAAAGTCGCAGTTTCGATGGCGATGGGGGTATTGTCGGCGGTACGCAAGCGCCTGAGGCGTACGACCTTTTCGCTGCCGGAAATGCCCAAAGCCATCATTTCCGCCGGCGACGGACGGGAAATATCGCGTGAAATCCAGACGCATCCGGGTTCCAGACCGCGCGAGCGCATGTCCTCGGAAAAGCTTGTCATGGTCGCGAGCGATTTCTCCAGGCGTGACGAGACGATAGTTTTGGCGCCCTGACGACGGTCGAGAAAACCATCAGAGACCAGCCCGTCTATCGCTTTGCGCACGGTGACGCGGGAGATGCCGAGCGCTTCACACAACCTGCGTTCACTGGGGATGACGGCCCCACGCCGCACCCGTGCCGCACCGATGGCCGCCTTGATGGCATCTTCCAGACGGCGATAGAGTGGCTCTCCACTTTCGCCTGCCAGCGCCTGCAAAAGAAAATCGAGAACTGCCTTATCGTCCATAGGAACACCCCACCTGTAACCGAGCTTCCTTATGCGAAATTTTTTTTTCGAGGTAAACTGGTATTGTTCTTGTGAGCTATCCTTGACCCAGAACCTGTGACTGCCGTATCTGAAGACACGCCAGCCCTCCTTAGTGGGCGCAGGCGGGGTGAATAGAGCGGGTTGCGCAAAAAGCGTTCACTTTGGTCACTGCTGTCGAGCCTGCAGCGAGATCATGCCCCGCGGAAGCATTGGTCCGAGCCGGCAGGATCGACCCGTGTAGGACCTTTGCAGTCCAGGACGGAACTTTGCCCCAGGCTGTTGCAGCCCTCGTTTATCCTGCTACGGACCTCGGTATCGCCCCTGCAGGACCTCAACGAGTGTCCACATCGCAGCTGTATCTGACGGCTCGGACAGGTTGGCGCGTGACAGTGCGCGGTCCGATACGCAGTAGTCGCTGCGCCGCCATCCTGATAATGTTGATCGCGACAATAGGCTTATCGTAGGCCAACGCCTCGTAGATTTGCCGGTATAGGCTACGCTGTGATCGCGTTGAGCATTTCCTCGCCTGTGATGATCCGTTCAACCTCCTCGATGGTTGTCGTTTTTGGATCAATGTCGTCGGCGACAACTCTGCCACCACGCATGACAATGATGCGGTCAACGACTTGAAACACGTGGTGGATGTTGTGTGCGATGAAGATGCATGAATGGCCCGTATCGCGCGCCTCTCGGACGAAGCGGAGCACACCTTGCGTTTCGGCGACACCGAGGTTGTTGGTGGGTTCGTCGAGGATGATGAGATCGCTATCGAATTGCATCGCACGCGCGATTGCCACCGCCTGACGCTCGCCGCCGGAAAGGGATGAGATCGCCGTCTCGGGTGGGATATCTTTTGTAATGCCGACCCGCCTCAACAATTCGCGCGCCGATGCGTTCATGGTTTCCTGATCAAGCCTGTTCAGAAATCCGCTTCCCTTGACGGGTTCCCGCCCCAAAAACAAGTTCCGGGCGATCGATAGCTGCGGCACGAGAGCGGAGTCCTGGAAGATGGTCTCGATGCCGTTGGCGATTGCGTCGGCCGTGCTTTTGAGTTCAACTTTACGCCCTTTGATCAGAATGTCGCCACTTGTGAGCGGCACGGCTCCCGATAGAACCTTGATCAGAGTTGATTTGCCAGCGCCGTTATCCCCGAGCAATCCCACGACTTCTTGGGTCTTGACGGTGAGGCTTACATCGCGAAGGGCGTGGATGCGTCCGTAGAACTTGTTGATTTTTTCCATACGGATGAGGTCTTCGGCCATCCTTTATACTCCTGCGTTGTGTCGGCGTTCGAGCCATGAATGCAGCGCCATCATTCCAAGGATGATTGCTCCGATGAAAATATTATAAGCAAGGCCCGGCACACCGACCATGACGATGCCGTTTCGCATCACCCGCAAGATGAAGATGCCGAGGACTGTTCCAATGATGGTGCCGCGGCCGCCTGTCAGCACCGTGCCGCCGATGACGACCATCGCAATGACCTCGAGTTCGTATCCGGTTCCGCTGTTGGGATTGGCCGCGGAGGTGCGGATGGAGCTGATAATCCCTGCAAGTGCCGCCATCGCCGACGAGGCCATGAACAGATAAATCTTTGTCCGGCTGACATTCACACCGCGGGCGCGCGCCGCGTTGGGGTTACCGCCGGATGCCTGGATCCAGTTGCCCGCTTTCGATTTGGTGAGGATATAGTGCGCGACAAAGGCTGCGACCGCGAACCAGATCACCGACATGTACATTCGGAAGGTGCCAATGAAGAAGCTACCGGCCAGAAGATTGGCAAACCAGTTGCCCTCTGCCGTCCACGTCCGTTGCGGAAAGCCGTCCGTGACATAGAGGGCTGTGCCCCGGACGACCAGAAGCATGCCGAGTGTGACAAGAAAGGAGGGGATGTTCAGCTTGGTGACGAACCAGCCGTTGATAAAGCCAATGAACAGGCTGAACGCGATTGCGACCAAGAACGCGACGCCGAGAGGCATGACTTCGCTGTTGAAAAGCGTCCACATCAGGACGGCGGAAAATCCAAACACCGATCCGACGGACAGGTCGAATTCGCCTGCCGTCATCAACATGGTCATTGCCAGCGCGATCAGGCCGAGTTCAACGGTGAAGGAAAGCGTGTTGCTGATATTTGGAAGCGAAAGAAAATCCGAATTGAAAGACCAGAAGATCAAAAGCTCAAGGACCAGCAGGACGAGCGGACCGAATTCCGGCTTCGAGACGAAGCTTTGCAAAAAAGTACGTTGTTGCATGATGTTCACCGGTTGGGGTGGGTCACCCGGAATGAACCGGGTGACGCAGCCTGTCTGAGTGGGAAGAGGTTACTTGGCCGAGAGTATCTTGTCGTAGAATTCGGCCGTGTCCTTTTCATACAGAGCTCCGGTGATGATGTTGAAGCCTGGAGGGATCTTGCTTGCCGCCATAGCTGCCATGGACAGCGCCATGTAGCTGGTCGCCTGCGGATCTTGCCATTGCGCGGCATTGACGTAACCATTCAGGACTTCCTGCGTGGTGTCGGTCGAATTACCCCAGCCAATCACTGGAATTTCGCCTGCCTTCACGCCAACCTGGTCGAACACGCGCTTGATGCTGCCGTTGACAAGGTCGCCCAGACCAATGATCGCCTTGATCTTCGAGCGATTGGCCGTGAGGTAGTCGGACATGCGCGTGATGATTTCGGCCTGGTCGAGAGTTGCATCAGTGACTTCCCAAGTGATGTTCAAAGGCTTAAAGACACTTGCGATGCCTTCTTCTTCCTGCACACCATATGTTGCGCCGGGAACCTCGACGGGCATCCAGACGAAGTCGCCGGATTTCACCAGCTTTTTGTCGACCAAATACTGCGCCCAGTTCTTGCCGAACGTCTTGTTGTCGCCGCCAACGTAGGCGTCAAAGTTCGCCTGCGGGTCAGGTGTGTTGAAGTTGATGATCGGAATGCCTTTGGCATTGGCTTCCTTGACCACTTCGACCAGGGATCCCGGATCCGGGCTTGTTGTCGCTATGCCAGCAGCGCCGGCGGAAATGGCGGCCCGTATCGCTTCCTGATGGGCAGGCACGTCGCCATTCTGGAACGAAGTGTTGACCGTGTTCCCCGTATCTTCGGCCCACTGTTTTGCCCCGGCGAGGAAGTAGGTCCAGACCGGATCGGCGGGTGAGCCGTGTGAGACCCAGTAGTAGGTTTTGCCCGCCGCGTCGGCGGTCGAAACGAAGCCAACCCCAACGGCGATAACCGCCGCCGAGAGCAACGTGATAGCTTTCTTCAGCACGTGAATTCTCCTCCCATGGCCCGGTCCTGCGCCGAGCAATCCTCTCTCGCTGGCCTCCACAGCCAACATCAAAATGATTTTACTTTTACGTCATTTTGACGTTTTTATGCTATCGGTAGCTTCGCAACGATGTCAAGCATCTTTCGGGCTTGGCACGAGCTTAAGGCGCATTTAGTTCGGTCTACCGAACTATTGCCTCAAAATGATGTAATATCACTGGCCGGCGAAGAATTCGGTGTCAAACGGGAGTGCCCGCCTATCGCCACTGGCGTCGGTCAATGTGACGTGACCTTGGGAAAAGGTGATATCCGAAACACACGACCAGCCATCCGGTACGGGCATCGCGCCGAACGCGTAGCGCACCCTCGCTGTCCTGCCCGAAGCGAGCGCCAGCCCGGTGGGAAGATGCTCGTTCTCAGGGAGATGAAAGCCGACTGCGGCCTCCTCGATGCCTATCACAGCGGTGTGTCGGCCGTTCCACGGCTTATAATAACGCCCGCCGTTGCTCATCCAAAGGACGGTTTGTGGAAGCATGAGGGCGTCCTTGAGGCCGAAAAAGACGAAGCCGTCACGCGCGGCCACTGCGGCTGACCAACCGATTGGCGCGCTGAGCTTTTCGGTAAGAACGACGACGTCTTCATGGTTTTCGTTGAAGGGATAGAACGTGGCGTCGGCGAACGTGCCGTCAGACCTGCGGATAGATGTAAGCGATGCGAAACTCTGGGGATAGGCCAGTATCGAGCGGCCCTTGTCCTGATCTGCTTCGGGTGCGGTGGGGCCGGTCCTCCCGGATAATTTCTCCGAAAAGCTCAGCCTGGCGCCGCCGGGAACATGCAGCATGGCATGATGGGCCACTGGGATCTGGCCCGTTCCGCCGAAAAGGGTATGGGTTTGATAGACGAAGGGGTGTCCGGGGCGCAGCTTGATTTCCTTTGTGACTCGCGCGCCTTCGACTTGCTGCCTTAGGTTATACAGACCCACTGCTTCGCCCAAGCCATTCACTCTTTGCCAATCGCCGTTTGCGGTCCATCCGTGGAGAGGAACACCTGGCCTTGAAACAGCGAAGGGCGCGCAGAAGAAGTCGCCCGCCAATTTCTGTTCGATCAGCGGAATGCTCTGTGGCAGAACCTCGCCATCCCGCGTCCACGGCGCTTTATGCAGCGGCCGCAACTGCGCGCCATGTTCCGAAGTGATAATGACGTCATCAATCACGCCACCGGTCGGATCAAACACGACGGTAACGCCGTCGGTGGCGATAATGTCCATAGTTCACCTCGCATTCAGGCGTCGGTTGGAATGTTTTCACTGAAGACGGACTGGATGCGAATGGTGGTTGAGGAGATCAATGGCTCGTTGCGCGTGGCGCGGACAAGGCGGTCGATGGCTTCACGGGCCTCGACGCCTGCGTTCTGGTCGATGACCGCGTCCATGACCCCACTTAGCAGATACTGCCGGGTGTCGTCGGTCAGGTCGTGACCGATAAAGATGATCGACTTCTCCCGGCCGGCCTCCGTCAAGGCGCGGACGATGCCTTGATGGCCAGCGCCAATGCAGTAAATTGCAACAAGCTCGGGCTGTTCTTCCAGAAGCGCGCGGACCTCCTTATACGCCCTGTCGGCGTTTTCTCGTACCTCGCGAAGCGCAATGATCTCGAGAAGGGGGAAGCGCTCATCGAGGACATGCCGAAAACCCATTTCGCGTTCCTCATGACCACGGTAGGCGAGGGCCCCGGCAATAAGCGCGATTTTCCCTTTCGAGCCTGGCATGAAGCGGCCAATGAGATAGCCTGCCAGTCGCCCTGCGGCGCGGTTATCAATCCCCACATAGCTCACGCGACCGACATGGCTGATGTCGGATACCAGCGTCAAGACAGACAACCCGGCCGCGATGCGCTGGCGGACGGCTTCCCGAACGGCAGGACTGTCCAGGCCGATCAGTCCGACGCCCTGGCAGGAAGGCCGGAGACTGCCAAGCTGGGCTGCAATTTCCTCAGGCTCGATGCCGCTCAGTCTATGGATCGCCACATCAACATCGGTTCGGGATGCGGCTTGGCGCTCGAGGTGGCGCGCCAGATCGGCGATGAACGGGTTGGATCCACCCGGCAGGATAAAGTCCAAGCCGACTTTGTCTGAGGCCGACGTCTCGACCGGACTACCGGCCAGGGAAGCGGCGATAGACGTGACGTGGACGCGGGTATGCTCCTGGACCCCGGGCCTGTTGTTTAGCACTCGATCTACCGTCGCTTTCGACACGCCTGCCAAGCGAGCGATCTCATCCACCTTTGGTCGCGATTTCGCCACGTTGTATTTCCTGTTTTCGATTGTCAGCTCAGCAGCCTAGGGGCCCCCGGGACGGCGGTCAACACCAAAGACCTCAATTTGAGTGTATTTACTCTTCCGTGAGGGGTTTTCGCGAGGAGAAGCCGTTAATGCCGATCATAAAAGAAAATCCGCCTGTTGACAATCAGTCGCGATTCCTACTAACCTCAAAATGAAGCATCAAAATGATGCGTTATTGGCTTTCGTCTGTGGGCACTTCCACACGCAGCGAAGTGCCATCAGGATAGCAAGATATTTGAGGTCGAGATGCCTGCAAGTGCCCGAGACTACAGTCTAATCGGAAGGGACGCGCAACTCGCTGAAGCGAACGGCTTTGCGGCTGCGGAGTGGTACTCCTGCTCGATCCCGAGAAAGGAACTGAAAGAGCTGATGAGGAGAAGCGACGGTCCGGCTCTTCGGGACACGGCGCTCTGGCTGTCTTGCCTTACGCTATCGGCAGGAGGCGGGGTCTACTTCTGGGGCACGTGGTGGGCCGTTCCGTTTTTTGTCGTTTACGGCGTTTTATACGGTTCGTCGAGCGACAGTCGTTGGCATGAGACCGGACACGGCACGGCTTTCAAGACGCGCTGGATGAATGATATCCTCTACTACGTGGCGAGCTTCATGATCCTGCGGGAGCCCACCGTCTGGCGCTGGAGCCACACGCGGCACCATACCGACACGATCATCGTGGGACGCGACCCTGAGATTGCCGTTCCCCGCCCACCGGATGTTATCGGACTGCTCCTCAACCTTTTCGCACTCAAAAGCGCCTTTCACACGCTTCGCGGGCTCTTCTTGCACGCTGCGGGACGGCTGACCAAAGAAGAGGAGACCTTCATTCCGGAGACGGAGCGATGGAAGGTCTACCTCGTGGCGCGCATCTACCTGGTGATCTTTGTCATCGTCTCTGCGATCTGCTTCTACATAGGGAGCATCCTGCCAGCCATGCTGATCGGCCTGCCGACGCTATACGGCGGGTTCATGGCGATCTTCTTCGGGCTCACCCAGCACACAGGACTAGCGGAGGACGTCCTCGATCATCGTCTGAACACCCGGACGGTCTACATGAATCCTGTCTTCCGCTTTCTCTACTGGAACATGAACTACCACATCGAGCATCACATGTTTCCGATGGTGCCATACCATGCGCTTCCGCGCCTGCACCAACTGATCAAGGACGATTGCCCGCCCGCTTACACCAGCACGATCGCCGCATACCGGGAGATCATACCGACCGTTTTGAGACAGATCAAAGACCCCGCGTTTTTCGTTGTCCGAGAGTTGCCCGATCGCACTAAGCCAGCCCCTTACAATCATGGATCTGTCCTCAAGATGGCCGATCAAAAAACCGCGGGGCGCGCAGTATGACCGGCAGCTGGATCAACGCGTGCGGCACGGAAGATATCGAAGCGGAAGATGTCATTCGTTTTGACCACGAGGGCAGGACATATGCGCTCTACCGGACAGAGGACGACCGCTATTTTGCGACCGCCGGGCTTTGTACTCACGAGTCCGTGCATCTTTCGAGCGGACTGGTCATGGGAACGATTATCGAGTGCCCCAAGCACAATGGCAGGTTCGACTTCACCTCCGGGAAGGCCAAGGGTGCGCCGGTCTGCGTCGATATCGTCACCTATCCGGTGAAAGTGGAAAGTGACCGGGTGTACGTTCTGGTGGACGCATGACGGCCGATAATCCTGGCATGGTCATTGTCGGCGCAGGCGAATGCGGAGGCCGCGCAGCCGTTGCCCTGCGCGAAAATGGATGGCATGGAAGCATTACGATCATTGGCGAGGAATCCCATCCGCCATACGAACGTCCACCGTTGTCGAAGTCCTTTCTGACCGACACCGGAGAGGTTCCCTTCAAGACCAACGAGGACGCCGACCGGTTCAAGACGCTTGGCGTAGAGCATATGGAAGCTCAAAAAGTAGCTTCGATCGACAGGATGGCGCAAGTCGTGGTGACCCAAGAGGGCACCCGCGTTCCTTATCATCGGCTCTTAGAGCCTGACTCGAAA
>UBTA01000102.1 GCA_900468065.1 Hyphomicrobiales bacterium
TCGGCCACCTTCTCCCCGTTTTACGGGGAGAAGGTGGCCGACAGGCCGGATGAGGGGCAAAGCCTCACAGTAAAAAAACCAATCCGAGGAAACATCATGTGCGTCGCCTGCACCCATACCATCCACCGCGCCCAGCACAATTTCGGCTGGAACAAGGATTTCGAGCCCGCTGTCATCGCCAAGCCGGGTGAGACGATCCATTTCGAATGCCTGGATTCCTCCGGTGGCCAGCTGGGTGCCGGATCAACGCTGGAAACGCTGGCGGCGCTCGATTTCAACAAGATCAATCCCGTCACCGGCCCGGTCTATGTCGAAGGCGCCAAGCCCGGCGATGCACTGAAGGTGACGATCCGCCGCTTCATTCCGTCCGGTGTCGGCTGGACCGCCAATATTCCCGGCTTCGGGCTGCTGGCCGACCAGTTCAAGGAGCCGGCTTTGCACATGTGGTCCTACGATCCGCACAGCATGGCGCCGTCGCTCTATGGCCCCGGCGGCAAGGTACCGCTGAAACCATTCGCCGGCACGATCGGCGTCGCCCCGGCCGAGCCCGGCCTGCATTCCGTCGTGCCGCCGCGCCGCGTCGGCGGCAATCTCGATATCCGCGACCTGACATCGGGCGTGACGCTCTACCTGCCCGTCGAAGTCGATGGCGCGCTGTTTTCGATCGGCGACACCCACGCCGCCCAGGGCGACGGTGAAGTCTGCGGCACCGCCATCGAAAGTCAGATGGAGGTCGAGGCGACGATCGAGCTTGTCAAGGACGCGCGCCTGCAGAGCCCGCGCTTCACCACCACAGAACCCGTCACCCGCCATCTCGACGGCATGGGCTATGAAGTGACTACCGGCATCGGCCCGGACCTGATGACCGGTGCCCGCGAGGCGCTGATGCGGATGATCGATCTGCTCGGTTCCGAGCATGGCATGAACCCCGTCGATGCCTATCTGCTCTGCTCGGTCTGCGGCGATCTCAGAATCAGCGAAATCGTCGACATGCCCAATTGGGTCGTTTCCTTCTACTTCCCGAGGATCGTGTTCGCGTGACATCTGCTGCTCCCGTTTCCCCATCCATCCTCACCGTCGACAAGCTCTGCGTCGATGCCCGCACGCCGGACGGCCGTAGGCGGGTTCTCGATGATGTCAGTTTCGATCTAAAGCTTGGGGAAACGCTCTGCATCGCCGGTGAAAGCGGTTCAGGGAAATCGGTGACGTCGCTTGCCATCATGGGGCTTCTGCCGAAGGCGTCGTTGCAGATCGCCTCCGGCAGCATCGCGCTGGAGGACCGCGAGCTGTCGCGCCTGTCCAACAGCGCCATGCGCAGCGTCCGCGGCGGCGATGTCGCCATGGTGTTCCAGGAGCCGATGACCTCGCTCAATCCGGTGATGACGATCGGTGCGCAATTGACCGAGGCCATTCGCGAACATCAGGGATCGGACGGCGGCAGCGCCGATGCGGTGGCGCTGCGGATGCTCGATGCCGTCCATATGACCGATCCGGCCAAACGGCTGAAACAATATCCGCACGAACTGTCCGGCGGCATGCGCCAGCGCGTGATGATCGCCATGGCGCTCTCCTGCCGTCCGAAAGTGCTGATCGCCGATGAGCCGACGACAGCGCTCGACGTGACGGTACAGGCGCAGATCCTCAAGCTGATGGACGAACTGAAGCGCGAATTCGGCGCCTCGATCATTCTCATCACCCATGACATGGGCGTCGTCGCCCAGATGGCTGACCGCGTCGTCATCATGCAGGCGGGCCGCATCATCGAGCAGGGCGATGCCCTGCCGATCTTCAATGCCCCGACGCAGCGCTATACCCAGGATCTGCTGGCCGCCGTGCCCCGGCTCGGCGCCCATGCCGGCACCGATGGCCCGCCGCGCATCAGCCCGCAACCTGCCGAGGCGAAAACGCTGGAGAAAACCCCGGTCCTCACCGTCAGCAATCTGGACGTCACTTACGGCAAGGCGACAGGCTGGTTCTCAGGCAAGAAGCCACCGGCCTCCGCCGTCAGCGATGTCTCCTTCGAAATCCTGCCCGGCCAGACGCTCGGCCTTGTCGGCGAAAGCGGCTCGGGCAAATCCACCACCGGCAAGGCCGTGCTCGGCCTCATTCCCTTTACCGGCGACGTTGTTATCGACGGCCAGAATATTGGTGGCCTCAGCCAGCGCCAGATGCGGCCGGTACGGCGCAGCGCCCAGATGATCTTTCAGGATCCCTATGCCTCGCTCGATCCGCGCATGGCGGTTGGCGCCGCAATTGCCGAGCCGCTGATCATCCATGGCCTTGCCAACAAGGGCGAGCGCGACGACCGCGTGGCCGAACTCCTGCGCCGCGTCGGTCTGCAGCCGGATGCGGCCAGCCGCTATCCGCACGAATTCTCCGGCGGCCAGCGCCAGCGCATCTGCATTGCGCGCGCCCTGACGCTCGGCCCAAAACTGATCGTCGCCGATGAAAGCGTCGCAGCCCTTGATGTCTCCGTGCGCGCCCGCGTGCTCGATCTGATGCTGGAATTGCAGGAAACCATGGGGCTCGCCTATCTGCTGATCTCGCACGATATGGCGGTGATCGAGCGCATGTCGCACAATGTCGCGGTCATGCGCTCCGGCCGCATCGTCGAAATGGGCACGCGCCGCGCCGTCTTCGAAAATCCGCAGGACGCCTATACCCAGGCGCTGATGGCCGCCGTACCGATCCCCGACCCGGCCTTGCGCAACGTGGCGTGAGAAGCGGCCGCCCACTTCTTTAGCCAGCTCATATTCTGCTGGGCTACGCCGGGGCCGCGAGTGAATCGCGTTCGATGAGGTTGCAGTCCATCTTGGTCAGCGGATAGGCCGCCTTGCCGGATCTGCGTTCCTTGCCGAGTTCTGAGATCGCCCAGGCGCCCATCGCCCGGTGCGGCAGGATCAGCGTGGTAAGCTGCGGCCGCAGATGACGGCAGAGTTCGTCGTCGTCATAGCCGATGACCGAGACATCCTGCGGGATCTTCAGCCCAGCATCGCGCAATGCGTTGTAGCAGCCGGACGCCATCTTGTCGTTCTGGCAGAAGAAGGCGGTCGGCCGGTCCTTCAGCGCCAGAAAACGCTGCGTTGCCTCGAAACCCGAGGTCGGCGACCAATTGCCCTCGCCAACCAGGTCCGCATCATAGGCGATCCCGGCCTTGGCCAGCGCCTTCTTGTAGCCTTTCAACCGGTCCTGCGCGGCCTGCATGAAGGGTTCCCCGACAATGGTCGCGATGCGGCGATGGCCAAGCCGGATCAGCGTTTCAGTGGCCGCAAAACCGCCCGCGACTTCATCGGGAACGACGGAGGGAAAGCGGCTTTCCGGCGCATAGCAATTCAGAAGCACGACGGGAACCGGAAGCCCTTCGAGAAAGGCCGGTGGCGTTACCTGCCGGGTAAAGATCGTCATGTAGATCAGCCCCTCGATGCCACTGCGCAGCATCGCCTCGACGGCCTTCTCCTCACGGTCCGGATTGCCCATCGTCTGGGCAACGAGAATGGTCGCCCCCTCGTCCCAGCAGGCCTGCCGCGCGCCTTCGATGGCATTGACCGATTCCGGCGTTGTCGCCAGCTGATCGCAGAGGAAGCCGATGGTTCCGCTGCCCAGATTACCCAGCACCGGCCGGTGGATCAGCGACGATGCGCCATAGCCAAGCGTCCGGGCCGCTTCGATGACCTTGCCGCGCGTCTCCGCCGAGATCGTCACGCCCGTCGCATTGTTGAGAACAAACGACACGGTCGCCTGCGAGCAGCCGGCAAGCCGTGCAACATCCGTCATCGTCACGCGGCGCGGCGGTTTTTCATGTTTCGTCTTCTTCAAGAATGCTTTCCCCGGAGTGAGAGGGAAAGCCTAGCTCATTTATTCTCATAATCATATTGACTAATAATTATTAGTTGCACTAGGCTGGGCATAACGGAGGAGACCGATCATGAACGCACCGGCACAATTTGACCTGCAGGCCAATCTCGCGACCCTGCTGGAGGACGGCATCACCGGCCTGAAGGGCGCTTTTACGCCCGAATGGGCCGATGCGATGCGGGAGGACATGATGACCGCCTTCTGGTCGGCCATCCAGCGTCCGGGCGGCGCGGTCGGCCGGGGTCCGCGGCGTTGGTATGTGGAAATCCATCCGCAGGATTTCGGCGGCTTCGTCGATCTCATCATGCATCCATGGGTGATCGCCATGTGCGAGAGCACGCTGGGGCCGGACTACCAGATCGTCGAGATCGGGCTGGACGTGCCGTTCGAAGGTGCCAGATACCAGCCATGGCACCGCGACTTTCCCTCACCGACAGACACCTATGTGGACCGCCGCATCACCTCGCTGGCCTTCAACCTGACCGGCGTCGATGTCACGCCGGATATGGGACCGTTCGAGATCGCCCCCGGCACCCAATATGACGACGGCCGCGACTGGAAACACGAGATGTTTCCGGACAAGGCGCTCTGGGGCCGCTTCCAGGAACGCGCCACGCGCAAATTCCCGCAGCGCGGTGATATTTCCTGCCGCTCGGCTTTGACCGTCCATCGCGGCACCGAACATCTCTCGCCAATCGCAAGGCCGGTCATGGTGCTCGGCGTCGATGCCCCCGGCGCCGGCCATGCCGAACTGCACGATATGATGGTCACCCAGGACTATTTCGACGCCCTACCCGAGAAAGCCAAAAAGCACCTCGTCTGCCGCGTTGTCGACGAACTGGTGCCGATCAGCCAGAAGCATGACATCGAGGGGCTGGTGATGGGCGCCGATCCCGCCTGACGCAGAGCGCCGCCGCGCGCCGGCCGCGGCTCGTCCTTTTGTCTAAGCACGCCCCGCTGGCACGATCGGAGATTTCCTTCGATCGTGTTTCCAGCTAAGCAGGAGACAAAGACGACGGGAGGAAGCATGCGCAATATCATCGAAACCGTGGAAGCGCGCCGCGCCGAGGCGCGTCTTGGCGGCGGACAAAAGCGCATCGACGCCCAGCATGCCAAGGGCAAGCTGACGGCGCGCGAGCGCATCGAGGTGCTGCTCGACGAAGGCTCGTTCGAAGAATACGACATGTACGTCACCCACCGCGCCGTCGATTTCGGCATGGCCGAGCAGAAGGTGGCCGGCGATGGCGTCGTTACCGGCTGGGGCACGATCAACGGCCGCCAGGTCTATGTCTTCTCCCAGGATTTCACCGTTCTCGGCGGCTCTCTGTCCGAAACCCATGCGCAAAAAATCTGCAAGATCATGGACATGGCCGTGCGCAACGGCGCGCCGGTCATCGGCCTCAACGATTCCGGCGGCGCCCGCATCCAGGAAGGCGTGGCGTCGCTTGCCGGTTATGCCGAAGTGTTCCGCCGCAATGCCGAGGCATCCGGCGTCATCCCGCAGATCTCCGTCATCATGGGTCCCTGCGCCGGCGGCGCGGTCTATTCTCCCGCGATGACCGACTTCATCTTCATGGTCCGCGACAGTTCCTACATGTTCGTCACCGGCCCGGACGTGGTGAAAACCGTCACCAACGAGATCGTCACGGCCGAGGAACTGGGCGGTGCCGGTACCCATACGAAGAAATCCTCGGTCGCCGACGCGGCCTATGAAAACGATATCGAGACCCTGGAACAGGTCCGGCTGCTGTTCGATTTCTTACCCGCCAACAACCGCGAAAAACCGCCGGTCCGCCCGTTCCACGACGATCCGGCCCGCATCGAAAACCGGCTCGACACGCTGATCCCCGACAGTTCGGCAAAACCCTACGACATGAAGGAGCTGATCCACGCGATTGCCGACGAAGGCGATTTCTTCGAGCTTCAGGAAGCCTTTGCCCGCAACATCATCACCGGCTTTATCCGGCTGGAGGGCCAGACCGTCGGCGTCGTCGCCAACCAGCCGATGGTGCTGGCCGGTTGCCTCGATATCGACAGTTCGCGCAAGGCCGCCCGCTTTGTCCGCTTCTGCGATGCCTTCTCGATCCCGCTCCTGACGCTGGTCGACGTGCCCGGCTTCCTGCCCGGCGTGGCGCAGGAATATGGCGGCGTCATCAAGCACGGCGCCAAGCTGCTGTTCGCCTACAGCCAGGCGACAGTGCCAATGGTAACGCTGATCACGCGAAAAGCCTATGGCGGCGCCTATGACGTCATGGCCTCCAAACATATCGGCGCCGATGTCAACTACGCCTGGCCAACCGCCGAAATCGCCGTGATGGGCGCAAAAGGCGCCACCGAAATTCTCTACCGCTCCGAACTCGGCGACGCAGACAAGATCGCCGCGCGCACGGCAGAATACGAGGTCAACTTCGCCAACCCCTTCAAGGCAGCTGAACGCGGCTTCATCGACGAAGTGATCATGCCCCACTCCTCCCGCCGCCGCATCGCCCGCGCCTTTGCCTCGCTCAGGGGAAAACGGAAAGAACAGCTGTGGCGCAAGCACGATACGATCCCGTTGTAATCTTTTGGAAGCAAAATGACGAAGCTCTTCACCACCATAACCCGTACAGACGGCACAACTGAGATTCAGCGTCCTGAGAGAAAGGATGGAGTTTATTGGGTGGAAGTTCCGATCCAAGATGAAGCCGAGATGGAGCGCCTTGTTGCAAAAGGTTATGCTGTACG
This sequence comes from Hyphomicrobiales bacterium, assembly GCA_900468065.1. Lineage (GTDB taxonomy): Bacteria > Pseudomonadota > Alphaproteobacteria > Rhizobiales > Rhizobiaceae > Pararhizobium. Next base: position 6,580 of record UBTA01000102.1, read on the forward strand.
AGTTCGTGGCGAAAAAACCGGACAATGGAATCTTAAACGGATCTAGCAACAAAACTCGCTCAGTCCTCATCGCCAATCAGGGCGTGATCGCATCATCGTCTGGTGATGTGTGGACCTGACAGCGTTGCTGTTAATGTCTCGATGAGAGACACTCCCGAGAACAAGGATCGAAACTCATGACCGAAAAATCCCCCGCCAACAATCTCCCCGCCGGTTACGAAGTCCCCAAAGTCTGGACATGGGACAAGGGCAATGGCGGCGCGTTCGCCAATATCAACAGGCCGATTGCCGGACCGACGCAGGACAAGGCGTTGCCGGTTGGCAAACATCCGTTGCAGCTCTATTCGCTGGCGACGCCGAATGGCGTCAAGGTGACGATCATGCTCGAAGAGCTTCTGGCAGCCGGGCACAAGGATGCCGAATACGACGCCTGGCCGATCCGGATCGGCGATGGCGACCAGTTCGGCTCGGGCTTCGTCGACGTCAACCCGAACTCGAAAATCCCGGCACTGATGGACCATGCCCCGAAGGGCGGCGGTGAACCGGTGCGGGTGTTTGAATCCGCCTCGATCCTGCTTTATCTCGCCGAAAAATTCGGCGCCTTCCTGCCAACGGACCTTCGTGCCCGCACCGAGACGTTCAACTGGCTGTTCTGGCAGATGGGCTCGGCGCCGTTCCTCGGTGGCGGCTTTGGCCATTTCTATGCCTATGCGCCGATCCATATCAAATACGCCATCGACCGGTATGCCATGGAAGTGAAGCGCCAGCTCGACGTGCTCGACCGGCATCTGGCCGACAACCAGTTCCTGGCCGGATCCGATTACACCATCGCCGATATGGCGACCTGGCCCTGGTACGGCAATCTGGCGCTCGGTCAGGCCTATGGTGATGCCGGCACATTCCTCGATGTTGCGAGCTACAAGCACGTGCAGCGCTGGACGGCCGAGATCGCTGCCCGCCCGGCCGTGAAGCGCGGCCGCATGGTCAACCGCCTGAGCGGCGACCCTTCTGAACAACTGCATGAACGCCACGATGCCTCCGACTTCGATACGAAGACGCAGGACAAGATCGCCCAAGATGGCGCCAGGGCGTAAGGAGACCGAAGATGGCCAAGCGGCCCGAGATGACAAAACACAGGGGCTTTCCCTCCGGCTTGCCGGGCCATGGCCATCATTTCACCATCCGGCGGGCGAACGAGAAGGGCGTCACGCCGCTCAAGGCGCTGCAACGCCTTGCCCGCCCGAACTCGATCGAACAGAAGGTCGATGCCGCCTTCCTGCATGCGCTCTGGCACCAGTTTGGCACCGAGCCGTTCGAGCGCGGCAATCTCGATGCCGGACGGCTGAACCTTTTGTTCGGCCGCGAAGTCGTGCCGGCCGAGGAGCCGTTCAATGCCACATCCTATGAGGCGTTGCTGCGGATCGATGAACGGGTGGGGCGCAAGAACTTCCCGGAAGCTTTCGAAGACGTGTTCGAGGTGTGACGCCATGGCCAAGACCCCTGAAATGCCCAAGCATCGCGGCTTTCCCGCCGGCCTGCTCGGAACCCAATGGCAGTTCACCCTGCGCCGGGCCAATTCCAAGGTCACCCCTTTGACGGCCTGGCCACGGCAGCGGACCATGGATCAGACGGTGGCGCTGGCCGATATCGGCTTCGTGCAGGCGCTCTGGCAATATTTCGGCACGACGCCGTTCCAGCGCGGCAATCTGGATGGAGAGCGGCTGTGCCGCCTGTTCGGGCGCGAACTGCTGCCCGCGGAACGGGGCTTCGATCCGGCCTCATATGAGGGACTGCTGAAGCTCAACGAGGCCTTGGCCCGCAAGAACTTCCCGCAGGCTTTCGAGGAAGAGAAGAAGGATGCGAGCGCGGCGCGCAGCATCAGGAAAACCGCCGAATGAGCGAGGCCAGCCGTCCATGATCCAGAAAATCCTCATCGCCAATCGCGGCGAGATCGCCTGCCGGGTGATCAAGACGGCCCGCAAGATGGGCATTGCCACCGTTGCTGTCTATTCCGATGCGGACGCCGATGCGCTGCATGTGAAGATGGCCGACGAGGCCGTGCATATCGGGCCTTCGCCGTCGAACCAGTCCTATATCGTCATCGACAAAATCCTCGATGCGATCAAAAAGACCGGTGCCGATGCGGTGCATCCGGGCTATGGCTTCCTGTCGGAAAACGCCGTTTTTGCGCAGGCGCTGGAAAAGGCAGGTATCGCCTTCATCGGCCCGCCTGTCGGAGCCATCCAGGCGATGGGCGACAAGATCACCTCGAAGAAGCTGGCGGCCGAGGCCGGCGTTTCCACAGTACCCGGCCATATGGGCCTGATTGCCGATGCCGACGAGGCGGTGACGATCGCCAGCGAGATCGGCTATCCGGTGATGATCAAGGCGTCGGCCGGCGGTGGCGGCAAGGGCATGCGCATCGCCTGGAACGATGCGGAAGCCCGCGAAGGTTTCCAATCGTCGAAGAACGAGGCCAAGGCTTCGTTCGGTGACGACCGCATCTTCATCGAAAAATTCGTCCCCCAGCCCCGCCATATCGAAATCCAGGTGCTCGGCGACAAGCATGGCACCGTGCTCTATCTCGGCGAGCGCGAATGCTCGATCCAGCGGCGCAACCAGAAGGTCATCGAGGAAGCCCCCTCGCCGTTCCTCGACGCAGCCACCCGCCGCGCCATGGGCGAGCAGGCAGTGGCTCTGTCGAAAGCGGTCGGCTATCACTCGGCCGGTACCGTCGAGTTCATCGTCGATGGCAACAGAAACTTCTATTTCCTCGAGATGAACACCCGCCTGCAGGTGGAGCATCCCGTCACCGAACTGATCACCGGCATCGATCTGGTCGAACAGATGATCCGCGTCGCGTCCGGCGAGAAACTGTCCTTCGGTCAGGACGACATCAAGCTGAACGGCTGGGCGATCGAAAGCCGGCTCTATGCCGAGGATCCCTATCGCAACTTCCTGCCGTCGATCGGCCGCCTCTCCCGCTACCGGCCTCCGGTCGAAGGCAAGACGTCCGATGGCATAATCGTCCGCAACGATACCGGCGTCTTCGAAGGCGGCGAGATCTCGATGTATTACGACCCGATGGTCGCCAAGCTCTGCACCTGGGCACCTGATCGTTTGACTGCCATCGACGCCATGTCGGCGGCGCTCGACAATTTCGAGGTCGAGGGCATCGGCCACAACCTCCCCTTCCTGTCGGCCGTCATGCAGCACGAGCGGTTCCGCTCCGGCAACATCACCACCGCCTTCATTGCCGAGGAATTCCCGGATGGTTTTCACGGGGTCGAGGCCGATACGGCCTCCGCACGCAAGCTGGCGGCCGTCGCCACGCTGGTGCATCAGGCGCTGCAGGACCGCGCCGTGCAGATTTCCGGCACGATCGGCAATCATCGCCGGGTGATCGGCAAGGACTGGGTCGTCACCTTTGCCGGCCAGGAGCATGCGGTGACGCTCAACACCTCGGCCGATGGCGCCTATATCCAGCTGCCGGATGGCAGCGTCTTTGCCGTCGCCGGCGACTGGACGCCCGGCCGCAGCCACGCCACGTTCAATGTCGATGGGACAGAAATGGGCGTGAAGATCGATCTTTCGGGCACCGGCATCCGCCTGCGCTGGCGCGGCATCGATATCACCGCCCACGTGCGCAGCCCGCGCGTCGCCGAGCTTGCCCGGCTGATGCCGAAAAAGCTGCCGCCGGATACGTCGAAAATGCTGCTTTGCCCGATGCCTGGTGTCATCACCGCCGTCACGGTTGTTCAAGGCGAAACCGTGGAAGCCGGCCAGGCGCTGGCGACGGTGGAAGCGATGAAGATGGAGAATATTTTGCGCGCCGAACGGCGGGGCGTGGTCAAGCGGGTGGCGGTGTCGGCCGGGATTAGCCTCGCCGTCGACGAGCTGATCCTAGAATTCGAGTAGTGCGGTGGCGGGGAAAACGTGAGCCCCTCACCTATAAAATCTGGCACTTAGCTGCGCTAAGTCCTGATTTTATGTCCTCTCCCGCAAGGGGAGAGGTAGGCCGCAGCGACGGCCGCGATATATCTCTCCCCTTGCGGCAGAGAAAGCAATTTCAACATCTTAGCTTCGGCTAAGTGTTAGAAATTGCAAGTGAGGGGGTCCGCGTTGGAACGGAAAGGGAGAAGGGAGCGAAATTGGAAACCAAAAAATCGACCGATTCTGGCCGCTTGCATTTTCCCCGCCCATCCGATCCGTGTCATGCTTTTCTCATCCCGCCATCGGATACGCTGCCAGGCGTGGCAGTGAGGCGGGACCGGCGCCGGGTGCAAGGGGATGACGCAAACCCTTTCATCGGGGGCCTGCGGAAAATGGTCTCCCTCCGGCGACACGGGAGAAGCGGTGAGGCACCGGATCGTCCTTCCCGCTTCGGATGCCCGAAAGAGCGCGCCGGGCGTGCCTGTGCGGCACACAGGGTGGCAGACGGAATGGTTTCGCCGGACGTGCCAAAAGTCCGTCCGATTTCTCCTCTATATTCCGGGTTGATCCTCGGGTTTAACCCGAGGACGAAGACGGCGAAGAGGACATCGGAGGCACCGGCGGTGGCCGGGTGGAGTGTTGCCGATAAATTGGTTCGGCCGGGCTCCATCGGGTCAGACGAACACCATTTTGGCAAGCCACCTCAGAGGGACCCAAGTCGCAGGCAAAAACCGCCGAACGGGGTGCTGAAGGGTGCCATCTGTTCTACTCTCTCGCGGCAGCTTCCAGCGCCCCGTCCGAGTGTCGTTCCAGCAGACCCACGGCGCGGATCGCGCGCGTGGTTGAAAGCCGTTGAGGCCGAGGCCATGATGGAAGAACAGGTGATGCGCATCCACTCTCCGTCATGTCAGCCCTTGTGGCGGGGATCCAGCCGCGCCGCGTCGGCGGCGCGAAAGACCCCTTTCACGCGATGGACATCGCGTGGCTGGATTCCTGTGACAAGCACAGGAATGACGGATCTCACATCTGCCGCACATCCATCACTCTATCCGTTGCCTGGCGAATTGGAGGAATCCCATGTCCGATAACAAAACCCTCGCCGACTGGGCCACGCTTGCCGAACGCGAGCTCAAATCCTCGCCCGATAGCCTCACCTGGCAGACGCCCGAGGGCATCGCCGTCAAGCCGCTCTACACCGAGGCCGATCTCGAAGCCGCCGGGCACCTCGGCTCGCTGCCGGGGCTTGCACCCTTCACCCGCGGCCCGCGCGCCACCATGTATACAGGGCGTCCCTGGACGATCCGGCAATATGCCGGCTTCTCCACCGCCGAAGCCTCGAATGCCTTTTACCGCAAGGCGCTCGCCAGCGGCCAGCAGGGCGTTTCCGTCGCCTTCGATCTGGCCACCCATCGCGGCTATGACAGCGATCATCCGCGCGTCGTCGGCGATGTCGGCAAGGCGGGCGTCGCGATCGATTCGGTCGAGGACATGAAGATCCTGTTCGACGGCATTCCGCTCGACAAGATCTCGGTCTCGATGACCATGAACGGCGCCGTCATCCCGATCCTGGCCTCGTTCATCGTCGCCGGCGAAGAACAGGGCGTGCCGCGGTCGCAGCTGTCCGGCACGATCCAGAACGACATCCTCAAGGAGTTCATGGTTCGCAATACCTATATCTATCCGCCCGAACCCTCGATGCGGATCGTTGCCGATATCATCGACTACACCGCGCGTGAGATGCCGAAGTTCAACTCGATCTCGATTTCCGGCTATCACATGCAGGAGGCCGGCGCGACGCTGGTGCAGGAGCTGGCCTTCACGCTGGCCGACGGCCGCGAATATGTCCGCGCCGCCATCGCCAAGGGCCTCAGCGTCGATGAGTTCGCCGGCCGCCTGTCGTTCTTCTTCGCCATCGGCATGAATTTCTTCATGGAAGCCGCCAAGCTGCGCGCCGCCCGGCTGCTCTGGACCCGGATCATGGAAGGCTTCCATCCCAAGAAGCAATCCTCGCTGATGCTCAGGACCCATTGCCAGACCTCCGGTGTGTCGTTGCAGGAACAGGACCCCTATAACAACATCATCCGCACCGCGTTCGAGGCGATGTCGGCAGTGCTCGGCGGCACCCAGTCGCTGCACACCAATTCCTTCGACGAGGCCATCGCGCTGCCGACGGAATTTTCCTCGCGCATTGCCCGCAACACCCAGCTGATCCTGCAGCATGAGACCGGCGTCACTAAAGTGGTCGATCCCTTGGCCGGCTCCTATTATGTCGAAAGCCTGACCGCAGAACTTGCCGACAAGGCCTGGGCGCTGATGGAGGAGGTCGAGGCGCTGGGGGGCATGACCAAGGCGGTGGCCGATGGCCTGCCGAAGCGGCTGATCGAGCAGGCCGCCACCCGCCGCCAGGCCGCCGTCGACAAGGGCGAAGAGGTCATCGTCGGCGTCAACAAATACCGGCTGGAGACCGAGGACGATCTCGATATTCTCGACATCGACAATGCCGCCGTCCGCATCGCCCAGATCAGCCGCATCGAGGAGACGCGCAAACGCCGCGATACCGCCGAGGTTCAGGCAGCGCTGGAAGCATTGACTAGGGTCGCCCAAACCGGCGAGGGCAATATCCTCGAAGCCGCCGTCCGGGCAGCCCGCGCCCGCGCCACCGTCGGCGAGATTTCCGATGCGCTGCGCGTGGTGTTCGGCGATCACACCGCCGTGCCCGAAGTGGTCAGCGATATCTACGGTCACGCCTACAGGGATGAGCCGGAACTGGCGACGCTGTCGGCCCGGCTGTCCGACTTCTCGCGCACCACCGGCCGCAAGCCAAAGATCATGGTGGCGAAACTCGGCCAGGATGGCCATGACCGTGGCGCCAAGATCATCGCCTCCGCCTTTGGCGATATCGGCTTCGACGTGCTCGCCGGTCCGCTGTTCCAGACGCCGGAGGAAGCAGCCGACATGGCGGTCAGTGCCAAGGTGCATGTCATCGGCATGTCGTCGCTGGCTGCCGGCCACAAGACGCTGGCGCCGCAGCTGATCGAGGCGCTCAAGGCCAAGGGCGGTGCCGACGTGATCGTGGTCGTCGGCGGCGTCGTGCCGCGCCAGGATTACCAGTTCCTGCTCGACCATGGCGTCGCTGCCGTTTTCGGCCCAGGCACCAACGTCATGGAGGCCGGACGCGCTGTCCTCGACCTCATGGAAGGCAAGCTGCGCAACGCGTGAAGCGAGAATTCGCCACAATTAATCATCGCTGAAAAGTTGTGCTTCCGATTTCAAGGAAATGTCGCATTCTGTTCTCGTGCTCGGGTGATTCGCCTCATGTGCCTGCGTCCAGGCCGGATTGAGAGCAGAACGACAACGCTAAATGATTTAGCCGGGGGGCAGCGCAATGCAGAAGCGCGACGACGTCGAAAACTGGGCAGTTTACAGGGCACAACAAATTCTGATGCGCGAGGGCATGGACCTCGCACTGTCGGCGCGCGATTTCGACAGCGGCGCGATCAGGGCCAAGGGCAAGCTCCTTGCCATGGCGATCGCAGCGTCCCTGGTCGAAGCGTCCTCTGCCAGGGCAGAATGATCGGACAGAGCATGTGCTCCTGCTCCTACCGGCGGTGACACTGCCCGGTGGCTTGTTCTTCGGCTTACTACCCCCAGATCTGGGAATTGCCAGCGCTCCTCAAGGCTTTACTCTATCGGCCAAACTGGGTGTGTTTCGAACGGTAGGGTGGAACAATGTCGTTTCTGTCGGACATGGCCTTGAACCAGAGTGAAATCGAAGTGGTCTGTAGCGCGCTGGAGGAATGGTGCGAGGAAACCCGCACGGCCCTCGACAGCGATGACGGCCGCGACGTCGCCACTGTGATGCTCGGCCTCTACAAGACCGGCCACGGAACCAAGGGCGCCATCCTCGAAGCGATGCGCCGCGTCAACGGCGAGTAAGAGCGACTTGCAGGATGAAAGCCGAGGCTCTACATAGGAGCCATGCAGCGCCGGAACTTCGATGAAATGAACTGTCCCATCGCCCGCACCCTCGACCGGGTGGGCGAATGGTGGAGCATTCTCATCCTGCGGGATGTGTTCTTCGGCCGCACCAAGTTCGATGAATTCCAGAAAAGCACCGGCATTGCGCCCAACATCCTGACCCGCAGGCTGAAATCGCTGGTCGAGGCTGGGCTTCTGGAAAAACGCGCCTATCAGGACCGGCCGGTGCGCTATGAATATCTGCTGACCGACATGGGACGTGAATTGCAGCCGCTGTTGATCGCGCTGTCGATGTTCGGCAACCAGCATTTCGCCGATCGCGGCGTCACCATGCGGCTGACCGACACGGAAACCGGCGCCGCTGCACTGCCTGTCTATATCGACAGCCTGACAGGCAAGCGGATCGATGCCGAGAATTTCTCCCTGAAATCAATTCGCCAGGCCTGAATTTTCCCCGGCCATTGGCACTGCGGTAAACTTCCCTGAGATCGTCAGCGGAGTTCATGTCCTTGCGCTTTTCCGTCCCTGCCATTCTGGAACTCTCTGATCACCACGGCCACTCTGCGCACCGCGCCTTTCCCTTTCTTCCAGTAACTTGCATCATGAAAGCTTTTGTATTAGTGACTTGCATATCGATAGTCACATAGCCCGCATCTCTCCCGATGCCGGCGCCCGTTGAGAACCCTGCCCATGCTCTCCACAACACTTTCCAGACGGCTTGAACAGCGCGACATCCATTATGGATGGATCGTTGCCGCCACCGCATTCCTCACCATGCTGGTCACCGCCGGAACCATCGGCGCGCCATCGGTTCTGATCCTTCCACTGCAGAAAGAGTTCGGCTGGGAGGCAACGGAGATTTCGGCGGCGCTTGCAATGCGCTTCATCCTGTTCGGCCTGATGGCGCCGTTTGCCGCCGCACTGATGAACCGGTTCGGCATGCGTCTGATGGCGCTGACGGCACTGACAGTCGTGTTTATCGGCATGGGACTGTCGCTGTTCATGCGCGAGGTCTGGCAACTGGTCGTGCTCTGGGGTTTCGTCGTCGGCACCGGTACGGGGCTGACGGCCATGGTGATGGGCGCCACCGTCGCCACCCGCTGGTTTACGGCCCGGCGTGGTCTCGTCATCGGCCTGTTGACGGCCAGCACGGCCACCGGCCAGTTGGTCTTCATGCCGCTGATTGCGGCTTTGACCGAGGCTTACGGCTGGCGCGCGGCCATCATGTTCATCCTCGGCATGCTGTTCGTCTGCGCCACGGCCATGCTGCTGTTCATGCGCGACCGGCCATCCGACCTCGGACTGCGCCCCTATGGCCAGGTGGTGGACGACCCGCCGGCGAGCACATCCCCCAAGACCAATTCACCGATCGACGTGCTGATCGCGGCTTCGAAGACACGGATTTTCTGGGTGTTGTTCCTGTCGTTCTTCATCTGCGGCGCCTCGACCAACGGGCTGATCCAGACGCATTTCGTCTCGCTCTGCGCCGATTACGGCATGACGGCGATCACCGCGACGGGCATTCTCGCCATCATCGGCGTGTTCGATTTTGCCGGCACCGTCGCCTCCGGCTGGCTGTCCGACCGTTACGACAATCGCTGGCTGCTGTTCTGGTATTACGGCCTGCGCGGACTGTCGCTGCTGTGGCTACCGTTCACCGGCTTCGAATTCCTCGGCCTGTCGATCTTCGCCATTTTCTACGGGCTCGATTGGGTGGCCACCGTGCCGCCGACGGTGAAACTCACCGCCCAGCATTTCGGCCGCGAGCGGGCCAATATGGTGTTCGGCTGGGTGTTCACCGGCCACCAGATCGGCGCTGCCTTTGCAGCCTTCGGCGGCGGTTTCATCCGCGACAATTATGCGAGCTATCTGCCCGCACTGATGATCGCCGGAGCGCTCTGCCTGATGGCGGCACCGCTGGTGCTTTCAGCAGGCACGGCCAAGCTTAGGCCGGCAACGGCCGGCTAAAGCCGGTCAGTTAACGCTGACGGGCTTGGAGCGCATGCGTGACACCGTCTCGCGCTCCGCCCGCTTGCAACGCATGGGCGGCAGGTTGCGGTCCATCAGGTCCATATCCTCCAGCACCATGTCGCCCATTTTCTTGAAGGCGCTGTCGAGCGCTCCGGCCCGGTGGGCGGAGCGGAGAAAACCCTTGAGGCTGCGGACGGGATGATCAAGCGGCAACGGCTCGTCCGGATAGACATCACTCGCCGCCACGATATGGCCGCTTGAAACCGCCGCCATCAGCGCGTCGAAATCGACGACATTGGCGCGGCTGAGCAGGATGAAGGCAGCGCCCGGGCGCATGCTGGCGAAAGCCTTGGCGCCAAGGAAATGCTGGTTTTCGCTGGTGACGGCCGCAACGACGAAGATGAAATCGCTCTGCGTCAGCACATCCTCGAGGCTCGACGGCTTGACACCGTTGTCGATCAGGATCGAGGCCGGCATCCATGGATCGTAGACACGATTATTGGTGCGGAAACCGGAGAGCACGCGATTCAGCGCTTTGCCAAGGTCGCCAAAACCGATGATGCCAACATCGGCGCCCGACAGCAGCCGCGCCCTGGCATTGCCCTCGCCGCCCCACAACTCCCGCCCCTCACGGAAATCGACGTCGGCATCGACGATGCCGCGGGCGATATTGAGCGCCATGGCAAGCCCCATCTCGGCGACCGGCTCGGCAAATACCTGCCCGGTCGTCACCACATGGATGCCGCGGGCAAACAGCACCTCATAGGGCATGTTGTTGATCAGGTTGCTCTCGACATTGAGAAGGCAGCGAAGCTGCGGCATGCGCGCCAGCGTCTCGGCGCTGAGCGGCGGCTGGCCGATGATGTAGCGCGCTTCACCGAGGATTTCGTCACCAAGCCCGGCGATATCGTCCGGGTCGGCTTCGACGATGCGATATTTGGCTTTCAGCTGCTCCAGTGCCGCCGGCGTGAAGATCAGATCGAGCGTGCGCGGCTCCGGCGCGCAGATGGCCAGAGGCCGTTGCGTTTCAGGCATGATATCGTCTCCCTCGCCGGGCGTGGGAAAGGCCCGGCATTCCTCTTGGCCGAATGTGTATTGATGATCGGCCAATTTGCAAGGCGGCCTGAAGGAAGGATGGGTCTAATAATCGAGGCCGCGCAGCTGGCGCTCAATCGACCGGGGCGTTCCGGGAGACTGGAAGACTGGCCCATTGCCCTTGCGGCAATTGTTGATGGTCCGGTAGCGCGGCGCAAAGGTGGGATGGCCTTCGCGCTCGACTACCGTCTGTTCGCAGTAGATCCGCGTGGCATCGAACGCCTCTTCCGGGGTCTTCACGCCGGGCAGATCGGTATAGACCTGGGCAAGCTGAACGGGCGTGGTGGACGGCGGCGTAGCGACGGCGGGAACACCGGACAGAACCAGGGCGGTGGAGAGAAAAACAGTCTGCAGGATCAACATCTACGTTCCAACTGGTACCCGATGAACGCCATGACTCTCCTCCCGGGCATGAGGAGACGGTATCGTTTCTGCGGAAGTTGCGCTATAGCCCAACGACTTGAACCAAAGTGCTGCACCTTGTCCGGCTGATGTGGGGTTTTCCATGGCAAATACAATACGGCTTCACGAAGGCGACATTTCAGTTGAAGACGCTGCCCGCTACAAGGGCGCCATCGCCATCGACACCGAAACGCTCGGCCTCATTCCGCGCCGCGACCGACTCTGCGTCGTGCAGCTTTCGCCCGGCGACGGTACGGCCGATGTGATCCGGATTGCCAAAGGCCAGACGCAGGCGCCGAACCTCGTTGCCATGCTGGAAGACCCAACCCGCCAGAAGATCTTCCACTTTGGCCGCTTCGATATCGCCGTGCTGTTCCACACGTTCGGCGTGACGACGACGCCGGTGTTCTGCACCAAGATCGCCTCGCGTCTGACCCGGACCTATACGGACCGGCACGGGCTGAAGGACAATCTGAAGGAACTGCTCGACGTCGATATTTCCAAACATCAACAGTCCTCCGACTGGGCAGCCGAAAAGCTCTCACAGGCGCAGGTGGAATATGCCGCATCCGACGTGCTGCATCTGCACGCGCTGCGCGACAAGCTGACCGCACGCCTGATCCGCGATGGCCGCGCCGAGCACGCCGACGCCTGCTTCGCCTTCCTGCCGACCCGTTCCAAGCTCGACCTGATCGGCTGGGAAGAAACTGATATTTTCGCGCATAGCTGATGTGGCCTATCAGAGATCACCAGACCGGGCCTTTTCTCGAACCCGCACGCGTCTGGATTCGCCGGCAACTTAACAGGCTGCCGCCGGGTCTCGCCGAGTTCGTGCTGTTCGGACTGAAACAGGCATGGTCATGCCTGTTTGGCGCGCTTGTCTTGTTTCTGATCATCGCGACCAAGCTTGTCTGGAACCAGGACTGGGTGATCAACCGCTACGACGCACTCTTCCTGGCCGCATTGGCGATACAGATCACCTTCCTGCGTCTGAAGATGGAGAGCTGGGAGGAAGCCAAGGTCATCCTGATCTACCATGTGACGGGAACGTGCATGGAGATCTTCAAGGTCCGGATGGGATCATGGGTCTATCCAGAGGATGCGGTCTTCCAGATTGCCGGTGTGCCGCTTTTCTCAGGCTTCATGTACGCCTCCGTCGGCAGCTATATGGCGCGCGCCATCCGCATCTTCGACATGCGGTTCACCCACTATCCGCACTTCGCACTGACAGCCCTACTGGCCGCCGCCATCTACATCAATTTCTACAGCCATCACTATGTAACCGATCTGCGCCTCGGGCTGTTTGCAGCCACGCTTCTGCTTTTCGGGCGGGTGCGGATCTATTTTACCGTGGAACGAAAAGCCCGCTGGATGCAGCTGGTTCTGGCGGCTTTCCTCACCAGCATCTTTCTCTGGATTGCCGAGAACATCGGAACGGCAACGGGCATATGGCTTTATCCCGGTCAGACGGAATGGCACATGGTGTCGCTGCAGAAACTGGGCTCCTGGTATCTGCTGCTCTATGTCAGCTTTGTTTTGGTGACAATCGTCTGCAGGCCGCAGCCACCCGCATCGCAATGACGAAAAGTGCGATTACCCCCAGGCTACAGCATGAACACAACCTAATGTATCTATTTCGAAAATAGGTTAATCAGACATTAACAGTTGCCGGTTAGCTTTAACGTTATCTCACGTTGCAAACCAGGCAGAGCTGCGATGATCACACCCCTTCAGTCAAGCGCTGGAATCGTCACCACCACGCTGATGCAGTCGATGATCGACCAGGCGGAAGAGAAGCGCGCCGAGGACGAGAAGAAGGCGCGCAAGGAAACCAAAGAGGACGATATCCTCAAGGCGCGGATTTCGGCCAGCAAGAGCCATGCGGCGCTGAACGACAAGGTCAACGCCCATTTCTTCGGCGCCCTGAAGAGCGACGACAGCCCCATGACCGAGCTGATCTCGCGTTTTCTGAATATCCTCGGTGTGAGCCGTGACGAAGGCGAGTCCGACATGGATTTCGGTACCCGCGTCGGGGATACACTGACGCTGGTCTCGATGATCGGCAAGAAGGAGGCGAACCTTCCCATTTCATCACCGATCCCGGGTGGCGCCCAGGAGATCACGCTGGCTCGCTTCCGGGTCAAAGTCGATGACATCGATGCGGTGCTCGATGGCACTGCCGAAGAGCCGACCGAAATGACGAAGATGGCTGCCCGCTTCGTGACGCGTTACGGTTTGACGCAGAGCGACGGTGAAGAGGATCTGCCCTATAGCAAGCGCATCGGCGAGACGATGGCGAGCGTGCGCAAATCGATGCCGGTCGATATTGCTGAGCTCGAAACCAAGGCCGGTTTGAGGGATCTTGGGATCACCGCGGCCCAACTCGTCGATGCGATCAAAAACCCCACCGGCAAGCAGGCGCAAATCATCCAGGAAGCGCTCGATGACGCTGCGCGCGATACCGGCACATCGAAGGAAGACAAGCAGATCGCCATCCAGCGGCTGGAGGATATCGCTGATCCGAAATCCATCGAAGAACTCAAGCTTGAACGGACGCATCAGCCGGACCCGACCCGGGTCGAGACTGATGAAACGCGCAAAGAGCGCGAAGAGCAGATCCAGAAGCTTGAGGCGGGTGAGAAACTTCAGGATGTCCAGGAGGTCCAGGAGACGATCGCCGAGGTTAATGATGCCATCCTCAACGCCCCATCCACTGGGACGGACACGACAACGGATGGCGCGCCTGCCGCCGAGGCCGTTCCTGCCGGCGACCTGCTGGTGACATTGGCTGCCGGTGCCGAAATGGCGAAAGTGGTTGCGGAGGTGGAAAGCGCCACTGACGACACCAGCGCAGCACGGATCGAGGCGGCCGATACGGAGACGGGCACAACCAAACAATCCGAGGAAGCCAAGGACGAGGCTGATATGGCCGTGCTTCTGGCGCGCTCCGGCCCTGGCGATGCAGCCGCACCGGTGGGTGAAGGGGCTTCGGCCGAAGGCATTCTGGCCGTCGGCGCCGATGAAACCGGAATCTACGAAATTCTCAAGCGTCAGGCCGAAGGGACGAAGGCACACGCTGCCTGATCGGCCACGGACCATTGAACGACACAACAGAGCGTCCACCATGACGCATCAACGGATTGGATCGATTTGACATGCTGTTTCCCACCCAGCAAGCAGCCGCGACCGGCCTCACGTCCCTCATGCAATCGGTTATCGACGACGCTGAAAAGCGCCGGGTCGAGGAAGATGAAAAGCTGAAGGGCAAGAAGGAGGACAAGGTCCTCAAGACAAAGCTGCGCTCCGACGAAGTGCAGGGTGCCGCCAATGAGAAAATCAACGCGCATTTTTTCAACACGGGCGCCCTCGATGTCAACGAGATGAAGCTCAGGCTGGTTGAATCGCTTGGAAAAATGCTCGGCATCGAAAAGCAGGAAGACCAGTCCGGTTATAGTTACGGCGTGCAACTTGAAAAGGCGATCGCGCAACTCGATCCCCAAGAGAAATTCGCCTTGACCGACAAGCTCGGGCTCGCCGAGCTCGGGATTTCTCTCGATGACCTCGTCAAGGCGATCAAGAACCCCTACGGCAAGGAAGACGACAAACTCGAAATCGCGCTGGAAGAACGCGCCACCGGTATTTCAGGAACCACGGCCTCGCGGACGAAGGTCTTGCAGAGAATGGAGACCATTGCCGATCCGAAAACCCTTGAAGAGCTGAAGCTCGAGCGGGCGGGAGAAACGAGCGATCCGACCAAGGTCGAGGACGCCGAAACGAAGGCGGAGCGCGACGAGCAGATTGGCGCCCTGGAGGCCGGAGAAAAGCTGGAGGACGTCAAGGACCTTCACGAGGCGGTGAAAACGCAGAATGAACAGGCGATCGGGAAAGGCATGGCTGAGGCCGGAGCGCCCGAAGACCAGGTTGCAGCGGCCGTCGAAACGATCCAGGTTCTGGCTGCGGGCGGAGAGGCGATCAGGGACATTCCGGACACGGCAGACGCATCAGAAGGCGTTGCCACGCAGATCGCTGACAAAGGTCCCGAAAATGCCAACGGCAAGAACGATATTTCATTGAGCGAACAGGAAGAGGTCTACATGATTTCCAGCAATGGTCCGGACATGTCCGAGGTCACCGTCCCATCAATCCTGCCCATTGCGGTCGATGAAAACGGCATTTACGCGCTGCTTGCAAAGAAGGAAAAGCAAGCCGCCTGATTATGGCTTGGGCCTGACGATGCCGAGGCGCGCCATCACTTCCTTCGGGATGCCATAGCGCTGGACCGCATCCCGGCTGGACCGCAGGCCGCAGATTTCGCGCTGGATGAAGAAGGCCCAGACCACGTCTGCGGCATCGTTCAGCAATTGCTCGCGCCGCCCGGGCGTCGTTTGAGGATCGCTGAGCACGCTCAAGGCGGCAATTGCCTTTTCCACCTTCAATCCATGGCGGCCGAGGGCATCGGCCCGCTCCGACATCAGCTCGTATTCGAGCAGGTTCAGGGCGCCATCCTTGGTAAAGGACGGCAATAGGGATTGGGGCAGGCGAACCGTCATCTTGAGGGCTCCACGATAAACCAGAGCCAAGATGGGGCGGTACCGGCCGTTAGGCAATATGCTATTTTGCCCGGGCGCGGATTTCCTCGAAACTCCAGTCCCGGAGCAGATCGCCATTCTTCCAGACCGTTTCAAGATAATTGTGGCGGTCCTTGAGCTCATCGAGACGCGCCGCTTCAAGGCCACCGAGCCCGTTGACAACTGCCTGGCGTCCCGCCTTTGACGCCTTGACGTTCATCGTAGCGGGGCGTTTGAAAACGTCATGCCATTTGCCGGTCTCGTCGAGCCGCGCATTGGTTTTCATGGCGAAGGAATAGGTATCGCGGTTAACTTTCTGCAAGAGGCCGCCGCCCATTCCGAAGGCGATGTTTTCGGCCGAAAAGCCGAAAGCCTCCAGCCGGCCAAGGATCTGGCTGATATCGGCGTTGGAAATGCCATCGCCCTGGATGACCCGGACGGACTTGTCGAGCACCTTGTAGCCCTTGCCGTTCAGCGTTGAGCCGAAGTGATAGTCGAGCTGCTTGATCACATGAACCGGCGTCTCGATCGGATCGCCGCTATCGGGCCGGATGACCACCGTACCGCCGCTGGCCCTCACCTTTTCGCGCAACTGCTCGCCCCAGATTTCCGAGACCGCGTAGTTGATGTCGTAGCTGTCCGACACGACGGAGAACATGCCGCCGCCGGCAAAGCGGTCGATCATGTTGGAATAGGCCTCCGCCTCCCGCTCGACGCCCCAGGCGGTCATCGTCGAGTGTTCGGATGCGGGGATTGAGAACCCGGCCATTTCGGCGCCATAGTAACGCTTCGCATAGAGTACGCCGGTCACGGTGTCGGTACCCATGAAATTGACGAGATGGGCGGCCCCGCCGATACCAGCCTGCTCCAGCGCACCAACACCGCGCGCGCCAAAATCGTGCAGCCGGAAGGGTAAGGCAGCTTCCGGATCGTCGCAGGTTTTCTCAAGAATCGGCCGGATGATCTGCTTGACCTTGCGGGTATTGCTGGCGACCGATGACGGATACCAGACGGCGCGCAGCAGCGCGGTCTCGATATACGAGGTCAACCAGAAACTCTCCGGATCAGTATTGACCACCTGCACCATCGGCACGCCGCGGCGCAGCAGCGTTCCCTCCGGCACCGCCTGGATTTCAAGCGGCAGATAGCCACCGAAATAATCGACAATCCGCATCCAGCCGGCGCGGTTGAACGGCAGGCCATGGGCAAGAACGATCACTTCCGCCTCATCGACATCGGCTGATGTGACCGGCTTGCCGAGATATTCCTTGAGGAACATCTGCAGCCCGAAGAACAGGACGTCCGCCTGATCGGGATGACCCCGGGTCTCGATATAGGCAGAGATGCCGCGCGTGCCCGGCGGGTATTGAAGGAAATGGCTGAACTTGTAGCTATCGGTGTTGAGGATCAGGTTGGTCAAGTTCATCGCATTCCCCCGAAAGCAATTCCATGCTCGCCCCACAACAGACGGCGGCGCAACGCAAATATGTACGCGAGCGGCGAAAGGGCGGCAAGGGTCAACGGCCGCCTTGCCGCCCCGGATATCGCACCTTCGCTATGGTTAATAATCTGTCAATCATTCCATCCTAATATGGACGCATACAATGCTCGGCAACCTTGGTTCCGAGGCCACCGCCGCAGTCTGATTTGGCCGTGAACGAGCCCTCGGGCATGCGCATGAAGCGCCATCATTCCTCGACATTGCTTGGTGTCATCCGGCCCTTGGCCGGCATGCCGAACTGCTTATGGCCTCCCCCTCGAACCTGACGGAGATTGCGATGCTAATGCCCATTCTCACAGTCAAGACACCTGTCGCTTCGGCGCAGGCGGCGATCGTGGTGGAAGCCGCCGGGCCAAAAGAGCGCACCATGCCAGTGCCCCTGCGGATTTCGGGAAACCAGTCCGAAGCCGCGCTCAAGATCCTCGAAGCATTGAACCGTCACCTGGTCGGAAGCGAACCTCTGCCGAAGGAAGCGCTGATCCGTCTGCTCGACACGCTGTCGAAAATCCTGAAATTTCCGCCGTTGCCGCAGGAAACCCTACGTGATTTCAGCAAAAGGCTAGCGGTCTTTCTCGAAACACTGCCGCCTGCGGCGCGCCTTGCGCTGGAAAAGGAGTTGCTCCAGCGTAATTTGGTGGTCTCCATAAAAGTGCTCGCCGAAGCGCTGAAAAGCTCCACGGCGCTCGATGCCCCACGCCTGCTTGAAAAGCTGCTGATCCCGTCGCCTGTCGTGCGCGGCCCCACCGTTCAGCCTGAAGAAAAATTGCCGCCCAGCCTTCCAGCCCCCCATGGGCAGGCAGCTGTACCCGGCCGTCAGCCAACATTGCCAACCACACAGATTGTCACGGCGCCAGCGCTCATAGCGGACCCCGGTCTGTTGCAGGCTGCCTTGAAACGGGCCTTTGGTGATGATGACGCACCGCCCGCCATCGCCATGGACGATGCTGAAGGCGCAACGGCGGAGCGCCGCGATGATCAACCGGTGAAGACGACAACCCCGCGCGGCAATAGCAGCGGCGCGCCCAGCGCACAGCCACAACAACAGGCGAAGGCCAATTCCGATACGATCCCGCTGCTACGCGCGGCAGCCGCATTTCTGGCAGCCGATCCGGAAGCCCTGTCGCTGGTCGCCGCAATCACCGCTGGGGATATCGATAGCCGGATAATGACAGGCTTGACGGAGGAACTTGGGCTGGATCTTTCCCAACAGCTGGAAGCTGCGGATCAACACGGTTCGCAGCCCCTGGCCGAGGAGGACTGGCCTGAGTTGAAGGCGGGTGCCGACACGGACACTGAGGCAAACGCGAGCGGTTCCTCGAACAAGGCGCCTATGGCAAGACATCTCAACGAGGTCGATGGGTTCAAGGGTCACGACCTCGGTGAATGGGAACTGGAAGCCGGGACGGACAGTCAGACCCTGGCTGTCGATCAGGACATTCGGCAGCTATTGGATGAGCCCGATATGGACCATCCTGAAAAGGCTCTTGCCCAAACGCTGAAGGCCTTGGTTGAGGCCAGTCTGCCGCTGCCGGGGGGAGCTCCGGAAGAAGCGGACGCACTGTTTACAGCTCTTGCCGGCGAGACAGCCGATATGGGCGCAGAGATACTGTTCGCGCAACTCGACGAAGCGGAGGCAATGCCGGACATGGCGCTTCTGACCAGCGATATCGGCGATCCGGCGGAACCGCTGGGACTGGAAGCCGACACATGGAGTGCAATGCTGGATGGGCCGGAGGAGAAATCCGCGGCCCGGCAGGCCTTTGCACCACATTCCGCCTTGGACGAGGGCGCGCGAGACGTTCAAACGGCCCGGCTGCCGGAGGCCGGCATCGTGCGGGAGGCGATCCCTTTCGCAATGATCCCCTACCTGCCGGCGAAGACGCAGGAAAAGCAGATTCTTGAGATCCCGGACGAGGAGCAGCCGGCCTTTGCCGACGAGGAGAAGGAAGGCCAGCGACAGGAAGGCCACGAAGAGCAGGAAGAGCGCGACGACAACGGCACAGTCGCTACGCCAGCGGCGGCGGCGGAGGACGGCGAGAGCGAGACCGCGGACGCCTATGATCTCTACCGCCGCATGGGCGGGTACGGCTGAGCCCATTCAGCGCAGGCACGGGCTTCAGAACAGGACACGAAAAAGCCCGCGGAATTCGCTTTCCGCGGGCTTCTCTATTCAGACTGCAGAGGCTTATTCGCCGCCGCGGTTCTTCAGGGCTGCACCCAGGATGTCGCCGAGCGAAGCGCCACTGTCGGACGAACCGAACTGTGCGACGGCTTCCTTCTCTTCAGCGATTTCCAGAGCCTTGATCGACAGCATGACCTTGCGGTCCTTCTTGGAGAAGTTAGTGACGCGGGCGTCGACAACCTGACCAACGGAGAAACGCTCCGGACGCTGTTCATCGCGGTCACGCGACAGATCGGCACGGCGGATGAACGAGGTGAGGTCTTCGTGGTTGACGAGCTTCACTTCGATGCCACCGTCGTTGACGGCCAGGACTTCGCACGAGACAACGGCGTTCTTGCGCAGATCGCCAGATGTAGCGGCATCGCCGACTGCATCCTTGCCGAGCTGCTTGATGCCGAGCGAGATGCGTTCCTTTTCGACGTCCACATCCAGAACGACGGCCTTGACCATGTCGCCCTTGTTGAACTCTTCGATGACCTGTTCGCCCGGACGGTTCCAGTCGAGGTCGGAGAGATGCACCATGCCGTCAACGTCGCCGTCGAGACCGATGAACAGGCCGAATTCGGTCTTGTTCTTGACTTCGCCTTCAACTTCCGTGCCAGCCGGATGGCTGTGCGCGAATGCCTGCCACGGATTCTCGAGCGTCTGCTTGAGGCCGAGCGAGATGCGGCGCTTGGTCGGGTCGACTTCGAGAACGACAACGTCGACTTCCTGCGTCGTGGACAGGATCTTGCCGGGATGTACGTTCTTCTTGGTCCAGGACATTTCGGAGATGTGGATCAGGCCTTCGATGCCCGGCTCCAGCTCTACGAATGCACCGTAGTCGGTGATGTTGGTGACAGTACCGGAGATCTTCTTGCCGACCGGGTACTTGGCACCGATGCCATCCCAAGGATCCGACTCAAGCTGCTTCATGCCGAGCGAGATGCGGTGGGTTTCCTGGTTGATGCGGATGATCTGAACCTTGACCTGCTGGCCAATGTTCAGGATTTCCGACGGATGGTTGACGCGGCGCCATGCCATGTCGGTGACGTGCAGCAGGCCGTCGATGCCGCCGAGGTCAACGAACGCACCGTAATCGGTGATGTTCTTGACGACGCCGTCAACAACCTGGCCTTCTTCGAGGTTCTGGACGATTTCCGAACGCTGTTCAGCGCGCGATTCTTCAAGAACCGTACGGCGCGAAACGACGATGTTGCCGCGGCGCTTGTCCATCTTGAGGATTTCAAAGGGCTGAGGGTTGTGCATCAGCGGAGTAACGTCGCGGATCGGACGGATGTCGACCTGCGAGCGCGGAAGGAAGGCAACGGCACCATCCAGATCGACGGTGAAACCACCCTTGACCTGGTTGAAGATGACGCCTTCGACGCGTTCGCCGGCTTCGAACTTGACTTCGAGACGGATCCAGCTCTCTTCGCGGCGAGCCTTTTCGCGCGACAGAACGGCTTCGCCCATCGCATTTTCGATGCGCTCGACGTAAACTTCGACTTCATCGCCGACCTTCAGCGTGCCGTCCTTGGCCTTCGCGCCGAATTCCTTCAGAGCGATGCGGCCTTCGACCTTGAGGCCGACGTCAACGATTGCGACGTCCTTCTCGATAGCCGTTACAATACCCTTGGTGACGTAGCCTTCGGCAAGATCCTGCGTAGCAAAGGATTCCTGCAGCAACGCGGCAAAATCGTCGCGGGTGGGGTTAGCTTCAGACATGAATACTCCTGATGTGCCTTCATGGGGCACAGGCGCCGGGGGTTAGCGTTGACAGGTCCAAAAACCATCCGCTCCAATCATGAAGGAGCAAATCCGGCGCGGGGATGGTGGTTCGGACTATTTCGTTGCAGGCGTGACCGGAAAACCGTGGTTCAGTTTTCCGAACCTGCTGAATGCTTCAATGCGGCATCGACAAACGTCTTCGCCGTTAAGAATGCGGCCTCTATACTCATTTCGGACGTATCTAGCAAGTGTGCATCGGAAGCCGGGCGCAGCGGGCTGTCGGCCCGTCCCATATCGCGCTCGTCGCGCTTGACGATATCGGCCAGGATCTCCAGGAAATCGGCCGGAATACCGTTGCCGACGATTTCGTCGAACCGTCGCCGCGCCCGCACTTCAGCCGAGGCGGTCACATAGAGTTTGACCGGCGCATCCGGGCAGACGACGGTGCCGATATCGCGGCCATCGAGCACCGTGCCCGGTGCACGCAGCGAAAAGGCGCGCTGCGTCTCGACAAGCGCCTGACGCACCAGCGGCATGACGGCAATCTTGGAGGCGGCCTCGCCGATCGAATGGGCTGACAGGACGCTGCGGTCGAGACCGGCAAGTTCCACGTCCCGCGCCATCTGCTCGGCAACCCTCTCGTCGTCCAAAGGCAGACCGTCATCCAGCAACGCCTTGGCCGCGGCGCGGTAGGTCAGCCCGGTGTCGAGATGATGGAAACCATATTCCTCGGCGATCCGGCGCGACAATGTCCCCTTGCCCGCAGCCGCAGGTCCGTCGATGGCGATGATGAAAGTCATTTTACTACCTGAAAATGGATATGATCGTCGTGGCGGGCCGCCCGGCAACCTTGAAATCTCACACTATCGTTCTCGACGGCAAGCCTTTTTGCGAGATGCACCCGCATGTTCCCGGCCAGTTTCCCTACCCACCACGACGGAAAATGGAAAAACCTCAGCGCGCGGAACCCGCTATCCGCGACTTTGCATGCTGCGTAACACCAAGTTGCAGAATGGTCATCCTTTCCGCCAAAGAAAAGCGCAGCGGACGCCTGGGCAAGTTAAGCTTTGACAGACGAGGCCAAGACGATTATGGGGACCGGCTAATTCATTTCATCTTCAACGCCGGTATTCCGGCAGATGCCGGTAATCCCGGCCATTCAAGAGGCTTTGACCGTGGCAAAAGCGGAACTTGGAACAAAACGCGCCGATCCGGAAACGGGCCGTAAATTCTACGACCTAAACAAGGACCCGATCGTTTCTCCCTATACCGGAAAATCCTACCCGCTCTCCTTCTTCGAGGAAACATCCGTTGCCAAGGTAATGGAAAAGGCCGCCGAAGAAGACGAGGTTCAGGAAGTCGATACCGAGAACCCCGAAGTGGAACTGGTCTCGCTGGAGGATGCCGACAGCGAAGCAGCCGGCGGCGACGACATTCCGGATCTGGGCGATGACGACGTCGAAATCGAAGGCGATGACGACGATACCTTCCTGGAAGCCGACGAAGACGACGAGGACGGCCTGTCCGACCTGATCGGCGTGTCGGACGACGACGACGAGGTCTAAACCTCTCAAGATTCAAACAATTGGCGTCCGCGCGGGGTTTTCAACCCTCATGCGGACGCAAGGCTCCGGGCTCACCGAATAAAAACTTGGCCCTTTGTCTTTTTCGGCTTGCCATCTTCAAAAAGCAGAAGTATGAAGCCGCCAACCGACCGGACAAACAGTTCGGACGGTCTTCCCGGAACCGGCCTAGCCGGACCCAAAATGGGGCTATAGCTCAGCTGGGAGAGCGCTTGCATGGCATGCAAGAGGTCAGCGGTTCGATCCCGCTTAGCTCCACCAAATTTTCAATTCCGCTTTTATAGTTTCCGCCGACGTCAGTTGTCGATCAACGGGCCACGCGATAAAGCTTGCCGGGAACCAGCAAGGGGCACGTCGATGACGGATACACCATTTCAAAAAGGACCTTCGACCTGGCGCATCGTTCTTGCTGCCATATTGGACTTCCTCACCGCATTTTTCGTATTCGGCTATCTGGTGGCTTCGATTTTTGGCGGGAAGACCGAAGAGGGTTTCAATCTCCAGGGTGGCCCGGCACTCTTGATGTTTGCGCTCGTCATTTCCTATTTCGTGATCGGCAACAGGTTCCTGGGCGGTACGATCTGGAAACGTATTCTGCGGGCGCAGCGCTGAACACCGGCTGTCATCGCCCAAGGCCAACGGGCACTTCCAACGATGGCCAGGCTCTCCATTTCGACCAGTTTCAACGAAACTCCACGCCCATTGACTAAGCCGGCCCGAGCCTGTCCAACATTGCCTTTAAAAAATAAGGCAATGAGGAGCAGATCATGGATCTCGGGATCAACGGCAAGCGCGCACTCGTTCTCGGCGGCAGCAAGGGGCTCGGGCGCGGGATTGCCGAAGCGCTGGCAGCAGAGGGGGCCGTTGTCGCTCTGACGGGCCGCGATCAGGCGAAGGCAGCGCAAAGTGCGGCGCAAATCGGTGATTCGGTTCGGGGCCTGGCGCTTGACCTTGCAAACCCCGATGCCATCGATCCGTTTCTCGAGCGGCTTGCGAGCGACTTCGGACAGATCGATATTCTGGTGCTCAACGGCGGCGGGCCGCCGCCGAGCCTTGCAGCCGAGATCGATCCGGTGTTCTGGCGCGCCCAGTTCGACACGATGGTGCTGGCCGGCATGCGGATCACCAACCGGTTGCTGCCCGCCATGCGGCAGAACGGCTGGGGCCGCATCATGGCCGTGGCCTCCACCAGCATTCGAGAGCCTATCGCGGGCCTCACGGCCTCCAACGCGCTGCGCAGTGCCGTTGCCGGCTGGCTGAAGACGCTGGCGGGGGAAGTGGCGGCCGAAGGTGTTACCGTCAACATGCTTTTACCCGGCCGGCTGGCGACCGACAGGACGCTGAGCTTCGACAAAATGGATGCGGAGAGTGAAGGATTGAGCATCGAGACGGTTGCGGCGCGCAGCCAGTCGGACATTCCGGTCGGCCGCTATGGTACTCCGGCGGAGTTCGGGGCGGCTGCGGCGTTTCTAGCCAGCCGTCAGGCAGGCTACATTACCGGCGTCGCACTGCCGATCGACGGCGGTCTCAGCCGGGCAATGCTATAGCCGAACTCACCGCGCATTGCGTTCCGTCAGCCGTCCAGCTGACGGACAGCCGAAGAGAACGACGCGTCCTGCTCGCTCGGCGCATCATCAAACCAAGCATTGCTGAATGTCAGATTGGCGACCGATACAGCTCTGCCGCTGTCGTCGCGAACGACAACGGACACGGCACCGTTCGGCTGGTCGCCAATCTCGTCCTGAACGACATCCAGCAGGATCCGGCTGACCTCCCGTGTGACGCTTTCGCGCGTCGATAGCTCCAACCCGCTCTCGTCGCGGGTTGCGCCGTCGCCATTGTGCAAATCGAAAAAGTACCGGCTCATGACTTTTACATCCCTTTGACCGTTCAGGAATTCGCCGGAATGAAAATAGTTCCTGAAATCAAGGAGATTCATCGTCCATGTGTCAATGTTAAATGAGCCCGGGCCGTTTGTGGGATAGGTGGAGAGCCCATCCCTCACATGGCATGCCGCAAATTGATCGATTCCCTCCTTCTCAACCTCCAAAGCCATGATGTGGTTTCGTCTCACGAGATAGCCTTGCTCCGAAACCTGATCTGGCGTGACCGGCGCTTCAAGGTAGACGAGGAGATCGTCATCGAAGGCTCGCGGCCGGGCTACAGCACGCTTTTGATCGATGGCTTTGCGGCGCGCTACAAATTCCTGGCCGATGGGACGCGCCAGATCACCGCGCTGCACATTGCCGGCGATTTCGTCGATCTGCACGCGTTTCTGCTCAAGACGATGGACCACGGCATCGTTGCCATGTCGCAATGCCATGTGGCGTTCGTCGAACACGCTGACCTCAAGGCCATCACCGAATCGCAGCCGCATCTCAGCCGCCTGCTCTGGCTGGACACCCTGATCGACGGCGCCATCCATCGCGAATGGATCGTCGCGATGGGACGGCGCTCGAAGAAATCGCATCTCGCCCATTTGGTCTGTGAGCTGTTCATGCGGCTGCAGGTGGTTGGCCGCACCACCGGCTACAGTTTCCATTTTCCGCTGACGCAGGTGGAGCTGGCCGATGTGCTCGGCATATCGCTGGTGCATCTCAACAAGACCCTGCAGATCCTACGCAAGGCCGAGCTTCTGACCTGGATCGGCCAGATGATCACCATTCTCGACTGGACGCGCCTGCAGGAACTGGCACAGTTTGACCCGACCTATCTCAGCCAGACGGTCGAGCCACGGTAGCCGGCGCTATACCGACGTCACCGATGCGCCGCCCAGGGCACGAACCAGCGTTCCAGCAGTCGCGCCAGGATTTCGAAGAGAAACGCGATCGCGGCAATGACGATGATGCCGGCAATCACGATGTCGGTGACGAGAAATTGCGCGGCCGACTGGATCATGAAACCGAGGCCTCGGCTTGCGGCCACCAGTTCGGCTGCCACCAGCGTCGACCAGCCGGCACCGAGCGCGATGCGGGTTCCGGTCAGGATCGACGGGATGGTGCTGGGCAGGATCACCTGCAAGAGGATCTGCAGGCGGGTCGCCCCGAACGATCTGGCAGCATTGATGAAATCGGCCGGAGCCGATTTGACGCCGGCCGCCGTCGACAGGATGACCGGAGGCAACATGGCGAGCGCGATGACGGTGATCTTCGAGGCCTCGCCGATGCCGATCCAGATGATGATCAGCGGCAGATAGGCCAGCGGCGGCAGCGGCCGCAGGAACTCCACGATCGGATCAAGAATGCCTTTGCCGATCCGGCTGGTGCCGATGGCAAGGCCGGCTGGAATACCGATGATGAGGGCAACCGCAAGCGCTGCGAAGATGCGCAGCAGGCTGGCCAGCGTATGTTCGGCAAGGGTCGAATCGACGAAGCCATTGACCGCAACGGAATAGATCGCCTTCAGCACGATCAGAGGCGACGGCAGGAAGAGCGGCGACACCAGCCCATAGGCCGAGGCAAGGCTCCAGGCGGCAATGATGACGGCAATGGTTACCAGCGAGACCGGCAGGGTTCCGAGGCTGCGCCTGGGCTTCGGCGCCTCGGTGACGACATCCCCGGGCATGGTCGGCGTGACGGGTATGACGGTGCCGATGTTGATGGTCATGCCGCTTCTTCCTCGCTATCCGCATGAATGAGACCGTTCAGGCCATCGTGAAGACGCCGGTATTCCGGCGAGTCCCTGATATCCTGCAGGGATTTTCCGCCGAGCAGCTGCCTGCCGAAGCTTGCCGGGATATCGGCGATGATACGGCCCGGGTTGGGCGCCAGCACGATGACGCGGGTGGCGAGCAGCATGGCCTCCTCGATACTGTGGGTGATCAAAAGCGCGCCGGTCTTGCTGTCCGACCAGACCTTGAGCAGAAATTGCTGCAGGCGGGTGCGGGTCAGCGCATCGAGCGCGCCGAGCGGCTCGTCGAGGAGCAGGAAACGCGGCTGAGACGCCAGCGCGCGGGCAATGCCGACACGCTGACGCATGCCGCCCGACAGCTCCCAAATATTCTTGGCGCCGGCATTTTCGAGGCCGACCTTGGCCAGCAGATCATCTGCGCTCAGCCGGCGTTCGCCCTTAGCGACCCCCTTGAGCTTCAGCGGAAAGGCGACATTGTCGCGGGCATTGAGCCAGGGATAGAGGGCATCATCCTGGAAGACGACCGCACGATCGGCGGCTGGCCCGGTAATGTCGGTGCCATCCACCGACACGCGGCCGGATGTGGGCTTGAGGAAGCCGGCAGCAAGATTGAGCAGGCTGGTCTTGCCGGAGCCGGAGCGGCCGATGACCACAATGAATTCATCCGAGGCGAGATGCAGCGTTATACCATCCAGCACCAGCCGCGTCCGGCTGATATTGCGATCGGCCGGAAATGCCAGGGATACGGATTGCAGCGACAGGATGCTCATGATCACACCGATGGTTTGCGGCGCTGGACTCCGTGATGGATTCCAGCGCCTGTTTTTTTTAGAGACCAGCCTTGGCGGCTTCGACGACCCAGCGCGACGAGACGTAGGGTGCGTAGTCAGGAAGAACCGCCGGAATTTTGCCCTGCTCCAACAGGAAGGCCGAGGTTTCCGCCGCCGCCTTTGCCGTGCCGCCGCCGAGCAGATCGGCACCGGCCTGCTCCTTGAGAGACGGGAAGTGATACCCCTTCAGGAGAGCCGGAACTTCCTCGACCTTTGCGCCGGTGAGCTTGGCGATCTTTGCGGCTTCCGGCGATGCGGCATTCCAGCTGTCCGGATTGGCCAGATAGGATGCGTAGGCCTTGCCGGTCACCTGGACGAAGCCGGTGACGATTTCTGGATGTTCTTCGGCGAACTTCTTGCTGACGATCCAGGCGTCGAAGGTCGGACCGCCCCAGGCGGCGACGTCCGCGGACGTTGCCAGCACGCTACCGGTCTTCTTCAGCTCGGACAGGACTGGATCCCAGACGTAAGCGCCATCGATATCGCCGCGCTCCCAGGCGGCCGCGATTTCCGGCGGCCGCAGGTTGAGGATTTCGACCGACTTCGGATCGACCTTCCAGTGCTTCAGCGCCGTCAGCAGGCTATAGTGGGCGGTGGAGACGAAGGGCGTTGCGATTTTCTTGCCGGCAAGACCTTCGGGCTTGTCGATACCCTTGACGGCCAGCGCTTCGGCTTCCGAGATCAGACCGACGACGAAGATCGTCTCGATCGGGATTTCGCGGCTGGCGGCAGCAGCAAGCGGCGAGGAGCCGACATAGCCGATATCGAGCGAGCCGGAGGCGATTGCGGTGATCACATCGGCACCGCTGTCGAATTTCTGCCAGTTGATCTTGGCGCCGGTGACCTTTTCATAGGTCCCGTCGGCCTGCGGCACGCGCGATGGCTCGACGATCGGCTGGTAGCCGATGTTGACGTCGACATCGGCGGCGTAGGAAAAATTGCTCTGCGTTGCAAAGGCGAGAACAGCCAAGGTGGCGGTTCCCAAAAGGCGGCGTCGGTTGATTGTCATGTCCCTCTCCCGGCAATGGTTCAATGGCATTCCGCGCCGAAGGCTCCGGTGGAATGATGTTTAATCATTGTAAAATTCATAGAATTTATAGAGATAAAAAATTCCCGGATTCGCGATGCTTTCGTAATGCGAATCTAAATTAACGAAGGACTTGGGTCTTTTCGCCGGAATGGTACAAAACAGAGAAAAATGCGACCGAAAGACAGGGAAACGGCACGATGAAGACAATGCAGATCTACGCCTTCGACATGAACTGCGTCGGACACATCAACCATGGTCTGTGGACACATCCGCGCGATCAGTCGATGCGCTATACTGACCTCGACTACTGGACGGATCTGGCCATCACCGCGGAACGCGGCAAGCTGGACGGGCTGTTCCTGGCGGATATTGTCGGGGTTTACGATGTCTACAAAGGCAGCCCGGCCCCAACGATCGAGACCGCAGCGCAGATCCCGGTCAACGATCCGCTGATCCCGATTTCAGCCATGGCGCATGTCACCAAACATCTGGGCTTCGGCGTCACCGTCAACACCACCTACGAGCCGCCGTTTCTTCTGGCGCGGCGCATGTCGACGCTGGATCACCTCACCAAGGGGCGGATCGGCTGGAACATCGTCACCGGCTATCTCGACAGCGCCGCCCGCAGCATGGGCATGGAACGGCAGCCGGAGCATGATGCCCGCTACGATGCCGCTGAAGAATATCTCGAGGTACTCTACAAGCTCTGGGAGGGCAGTTGGGACGACGATGCTGTGCTGCGCGACAAGACGGGCCGGATATTTGCCGACCCCACCCGCGTCCGGGCCGTGCGGCATGAGGGGCGCTACCGCAAGATGGAGGGCATCCATCTCAGCGAGCCATCGCTGCAGCGCACGCCACTCCTGTTTCAGGCCGGCGCCTCGGCGCGGGGTCAGGATTTTGCAGGAAAACATGCGGAATGCGTGTTCATCGCCAGTGCCGCGCCGCAGGCCGCAAAACCCATTGTTGAAGGTTTGCGCCGAAAGGCAGAGTCGTTCGGACGGGGCAGCGATGCCTTGCGTATCCTCAACCTTCTGACTGTCGTCGTCGGGCGGACGGAGAAGGAAGCGCAGGACAAGCTGGAAGACTATCGCCGTTATGCCAGCATCGAAGCATCGCTGGCCCATTATTCCAGCTCCATCGGCATCGATCTATCCCAATATGGGCTGGATGAGCCGATCGAACAATTGACCACCAATGCCAACCAATCGGCGCTGGCAGCGATCACCAAGCAAGCGGCCAAGCCCGTGACAGTCCGGCAGATTACCGAGCAGATGGTGCTGGGCAGCCGGATGAAGCCGGTCGTCGGCTCATCCGAGCAGATTGCCGATCATTTGCAGATGTGGATCGAGGAAGCCGGTATCGACGGCTTCAACCTCGCCCGTACCGTGGCGCCGGAGAGCCTTGCGGATTTCGTCGATCTGGTCGTGCCGGTGTTGCAAGAGCGCGGCCTGTTCAAGGCAGATTATGCCGAGGGACCGCTGCGGCAGAAACTGTTCGGCTGCGAAAATGGAAGACTGACCGCCTCCCACCCCGCCGCCGCTTTCAGGCACAATAGAGATTAGACGGCTATTTATGATCCAGCCTGGCGACGAGGCGGTCGCCAAGCCACTGGATGCCGCAGACCAGAATGATCAGCACGATCACCACGGCGATCATCACCGTCGTTTCGAACCGCTGGTAGCCGTAGCGGATGGCGAGATCGCCGAGACCGCCGGCACCGATGGCACCGGCCATGGCCGAGGCGCCAACCAGGGTGACCAGCGTGACGGTGAAACCGGCAATGATGCCCGGCAGCGCTTCCGGCACCAGCACTTCGCGGATGATCGTCCAGCGATTGCCGCCCATGGCGCGCACCGCATCGATCAGGCCGCGATCGACTTCACGCAACGACACTTCTGCAATGCGGGCGTAATAGGGGGTGGCAGCGATTGCCAGCGGCACGATGGCTGCCCAGGTGCCAAGCGCCGTACCGACGATAAGCCGCGTCAGCGGGATCAGTGCGACGAGCAGGATGATGAAGGGCACGGAACGGAAGCCGTTGACGATGGCCCCAAGCACGCTGTTCAGCCAAGGCTTTTCGGCGATGCCGCCACGGCTGGTGGCGACCAATGCCAGACCCAGCGGCAGGCCGGCAACCAGCGAGATGATGCCGGAGGCGCCGGTCATCAGGATGGTTTCCCAGAGAGAGCGGAAAAGCAGTTCAAGCATGATTGGTGTCATAACCAAGCACCTCCACCCGCGCACCACGGGCTTTTAGAAAATTCTGAACCTGTTCCGGCAATGCGGCGTCGCGCGTGGGAACGGCAATGAAGAACCGCGCCACCGGCTGATCCTGGATGTGATCGATACCGCCATGCACGAGGCGGAAAGACTGTGGCAGCGCTTGCGACAGATCGGCAAACAACGTGCCCTGGGCGGCTGGGCCTGCCATATCGATACTGAGGATCTGCTCGGCACCGGATACCGGCGACAGCCGCGCGGCGATAGTGTCCGGCAGCTGCGGGCGGATGCCGCTCAGCAGACTTTGCGTGATCGGCGCCTGCGGATCGGCAAAGACCGACCAGACCTGGCCCTCCTCGACGATGCGGCCGGCATCGATGACGGCGACCCGATCAGCAACGCTGCGCACCACTTCCATCTCGTGGGTGATGAGCAGGATGGTCAGGCCAAGCTTGCGGTTGATGTCCTTCAGGAGAACAAGGATCGAGCGGGTCGTTTCCGGATCAAGCGCCGAGGTGGCCTCGTCCGACAGCAAAAGTGCCGGACGGGCGGCAAGGGCGCGGGCGATGCCGACACGCTGCTTCTGGCCACCGGATAGCGAAGACGGATAGGCTTTCGCCTTGTCGGATAGCCCGACAAGGTCCAGCAGTTCGGCGGCTCGCTTCAGACGCTCGGCTTTGCTAAGGCCCTCGATCTTCAGCGGCAGCGCCACGTTTTCCTCGACCGTCTTAGCCGACAGAAGATTGAAATGCTGGAAGATCATGCCGATGCGGCGGCGCAGCGGCTGCAGCTCCTTTTCGCTCAGGCCGGTGATATTGCGGCCCTCGATATGGATTTCACCGCTATCGGCCTGTTCCAGCCCGTTCAGGCAGCGGATCAGCGTCGACTTGCCCGCACCACTGCGGCCGATAATGCCGACGATTTCGCCCTTACGTACCGTCAGCGACACGCCGTCCAGTGCCGGCGTCGTGCCGAAGCGGCGCTTGACGTCCGTCAGCCGGACGATCTCCTCGGCCTGCGGTAGCGCCACGCTTACAGGCGCGGAAACAACAGAATTCATGCCTTGTCCTTCGTTTGTTTCAGGCGCCTCTACAACGCCCAAGGCGGCCCTGGCAAATGAATGCCAGAGCCGCCCGGTTTAGCGTACCCCTTCGCTCAAAGGTACGAAAGTGGATCAATAGGCGCTGATGCCCGTTCCCTTGTAGACCCTGTCGAACTCGGCCTTGACGGCGTCGTTCTGATAGGAAGAGACCAGCGTCTTTACCCAGGCCTCGTTCTCGCTGCCGGTCTTGACGGCGATGAAGTTGCGGTAAGGGTTGTCGTCAACCGGCTCCTGGGCGATGCGGTCTTCTGCCGACAGGCCGCTCTTCAAGGCCCAGTCGGTGTTGACGACGGCAGCATCGAGGTCTTCGATCGCGCGGCCGACGACGCCAGCGTCGAGTTCCTTGATTTCGACCTTCTTCGGGTTTTCAACAATATCGGCGATCGTTGCCAGGATGCCGGTGCCATCCTTGAGCTTGATGATGCCTTCGTTCTGCAGCACGCGCAGTGCCCGGCCTTCGTTGGACGGATCGTTCGGCACGCCAATCACGGCGCCTTCCGGCAGCTCGGCAATGGTCTTGAACTTCTTGGTGTATAGACCGATCGGCCAGACGCCGGTATAACCGGCATTGACGATGTGGTAGCCGTGCTGCTGGATCTGGTTATCGAGATAAGGCTGATGCTGGAAAGCGTTGGCATCGACTTCGCCGCGCTCCAGCGCTTCGTTCGGCTGGGTGTAATCGTTGAAAACAACGGTTTCGATGGTCAGGCCCTGCTTTGCGGCCTCCGTGGTGACAACGCGCCAGACGTCCTCGTCCTCACCGCTGATGATGCCGACCTTGATCGACTTGTCTTCGGCAAAGCTTGCGGACGGCGTGGCAAAGCCGGCGATCGCAGCGGCGGAAACGGCAAGAGCGGTCAGGGCCGCACGGCGCGAGAGAGTGTGAAAGATCGTCTTTTTGGTCATTGTCAGTCCCGTCCTGTCAAATGAGGCGAGCGCCCCGGTGTGGGATGGTTATCGCAAAATCGGATGCGCCCGGCGAAGCACGAACGCCTCTTATCGGGTGATGGCCGGGAAAACTCTTGCGGATGTTCCGCCATTTGCGGACACAAATTTCCATAAAATCCGTAGACTACTTAATCCGGTAGGTTTTATTGATTGCAGAAGCCAAAAATGCTTCCAACGCAGGAAAAATTGCATATCAGATGTGCTGGATTTCACTTTAGGAGAGCAAAATGGCGGAATTGACGACGAAAACCAGGCCGACAGGCGCAAGCGCCGTGCTCGGCCGAAATGGATTTCCGCACGTCACATCGGCAACCGGCGGCGAAATCCAGATTGTCACCGGTCCGTCGCAGGCAGGCTTCAACCCGATCGACCTTTTATATGCATCGCTTTCAGCCTGCCTGACGATGAGCGCCCGGATTGCTGCAGGCCAGATGGGCCTGCTCGACCGAGTGAGCGAAATCCGCGCCGAAGTGACCGGCGAAAAATCCACCGAGGGCCTGTCGCGGGTGGTGAAGTTCAATGTCGTGCTGACGATCCGCGGAGACATTCACGCGGAAGCGCGGCATGCAATCGCCAAGGCCGCCGAAGAGGAAATCTGCACGGTCAGCAACACGCTGCGCGGCGGTGCGGACTTTTCAATGACGGTTCGCGACTAAAGAGGCGGCGAGCCTAATCGTGGTCCGTATCATGCAGGATGCGGCTGATCGGAGCGCCAACAATGACATCGCTGAACGTCGCCTCCAACCCACCACGTTCCGGCGAACACGCGGTGATCCCGAATTGGGCATCCTCAGCCGAGAACGGGCACAGCCGCGCCATCTGCCACGGCGCATGCGTGTCGAAACGGAATTGAACACGCACGGCAGCGTCATGGCGCGTCAGCCTTACGAAAAGCTGCGCAGCCGGTGAAATGCCGGGCAGCGGGATAACCGACCAGTCCGACACGCCGCGCGTGACGACCACGCTGAAATGCATCAGGCCGTCGGTATATTCTATGCCGCACTTGATCCAGTTGCGCTCGTCCAGCCGCAGCATCAGCCCGGCCTGATCATAGAGAGTTTCGTAGGCGCCGGTGATCGTCGCCGAGCCTGTAAAATCGCCGGAGACCGGGCGCAGATAGGCGTGGCCGCTGTCACGGTGGAAGCCGTAGAAGGTTTCCTGCCAGAAGTCGGTTTTCGCATCCGTTTTCAGGGAAAGGGTGTCGGCATCGCCGTGCCAGACGGCCGGTTCATTGTGCCAGCGAAATCTCTCGGCCATATCTGCTTTCCTCATCCCATACCGCTCTTTTGATAGCGGCAATCTAGCCATCGGCCACCTGCTGG
>UBTA01000151.1 GCA_900468065.1 Hyphomicrobiales bacterium
CAACGAAATGCGTGCGTCCTTTTGGACGCACGCATTTCGTTGCATATCGGCGTGCATTAGAAACCTGTCACTACCGACAGTTATGCCCGCTGCTGATACCTGACAGCATTTGCTCTCCGCATTCATACACAGGAGCAAACGATGATCAGAATTTTCAACCGCAACACCGGCAAGCAAAATCCAGGCGATCTCGATGCCATGTTCCAGCTGCGCAAACGGGTCTTTCACGATTTGCTGAAATGGGACGTATCGGTTCGCGGCAATTGGGAAATCGACGACTACGACGACGCCAACCCGCTCTACGTCCTGTCCTATTCGGACGAGACCGGCCATTTGCGCGGCTCGCTGCGCCTCCTGCCGACGCTCGGACCGAACATGCTGGATGATACATTCCCGATCCTGCTCGGTGATAGTCCGCAGGTGCGCAGCGCCTCCGTCTGGGAATCCAGCCGGTTCTGTATCGATCCGACCATCTCGCAGGATCGCGGCTCCAACCAGGTGACGATCGCAGCGGCAGAGTTGATGTGCGGCGTTGGCGAATTGGGGCTGTCTTCCGGTCTCAGCCATATCGTCACTGTCACCGATGTCTTCCTCGAGCGGATGTTCCGGCGGATGGGATGCCCCGGCGAAAGGATTGGCGAGCCGCAGCGGATCGGCTCGGTCTATGCCGTCGCCGTCGCATGGGAAGTCACGACCGACCTTCTGGACAGGATGAAGACCGTCGCCGAAATCGGCGGATCGGTGCTGGAGCGGCCGATGTCGCTTGAAATGGCCAGAGCCGCTTGAACTTGTCTCTCTGGCAGAAGAGCCGGCGATTGTGGCTCTTCCGCCGCGCCCGGTTCATTTCTGACCGGCATCGTTAACGCTGGTGCGCGGACTGCGTTGCAGCCCCCTCGAATGGCGGTATGATAGGCAAAAGTCAGAGTGCGCGGGATGTTCCCGTGCACCCGGCAGAATGTCGGCATGCTCAGGCGAGAGAAATACGTGGTTTTCCGTTCGGTATCCTTCGCGGCGCGCATTGCGCCGCTCCTTCTGGTCATGGCAGCCACCGCCAATGCCTCGACGGTGTGCGAACGCCTGAATGCCGACCTTGCCAGCCTGCCGAAGATCGTCGCCTCCAACGCCAATCTGCGTGATTATACTGGAGCAATCTCACGCCAGAATCTCGATTTGCGCCAGGCCCGCAGCGATCTCCGGCGGATGGGATGCAGTTCCGGAAGCGTGATCATTGTCGGGGGGCCAAACGAGGATGCCTGCCAGAGCCTGGCCACTGAAATCTCTCAGATGGAAATGGACCTCGAAACGCTCAAAGCCCGCCGGCAAAATCTCCTGGAGGGCGGTGCCAGCGAAATGACCCGGCGGCGCATCCATGCAGCGCTCGCAGTCAATCGCTGTGACGAGGAACAGGACGAAGTCTTAAGGGCTGCGGTCGAGGAACCCGAAACCCATCGCAATATTCTTGAGGACCTGCCGCCGGTCAGCGAAGACTACCGGGACCAGCAGGGGGCTGATGTCACCGATTTTACGGTGCCGCACGATAATTTCGGGCCGCACGACAATTTCGGGCCGTATGACGGATTTGGGCCGGGCGCGGACTATCCCGGCAGCCTGCGGACACTTTGCGTGCGCACCTGTGACGGGGCGTTCTTCCCGATCTCGTCGAATTCATCGCCCGCCGATTTCCCGCGCGATGCCGAAACCTGCCAGCGGCGTTGCCCCGGAACGGAAACGGCGCTCTACTATCATGCGCTGACGACGGAAGAGACGGATCAGATGGTCTCCGCCGCGACCGGCGAGCCCTATGCCGAACTGCCGACAGCTTTCGCTTACAAGACCCGCGATCTCAGCCAACCCGGCCAATGCGGCTGCCGTCCGGTGGGACAACCCGCCATCCAGCAGAGTACACCCGGCAACGGCAAGGGCGTCGTCGATCTTCGCGCTAAAAAGGCGGATGGCACGCAGGCAAAGAGCACCGTCGCCGACCGGCCCTACAATCCGCAGGATAACAAGGTTCGCGTCGTCGGTCCAAGCTTCCTGCCCTCGCAGGAAACCTCGATCGACCTCAGGCATCCCGCTGGCCCAGGCTACCAGCAGCAGCAGACCAACTGATCATTCGCTTTGTCTGACGCCCCAGCCGTCCTCGAATACCAGATCGTCAAGGGACAACCGCTGTCGCCAGCCTTTGACGGCCAGTTCCGGCTCTGAATACAGCCTATCGACGTAACCGAGGCACAGCCAGGCGATGATCTCGATATGATCGGGAATGCCGAGAACGTCCTTGATATCGTGCTCGTGGAAAATGCTGACCCAGCCGACGCCGACACCTTCGGCACGCGCGGCAAGCCACAGGTTCTGCACGGCGCAGACGGTGGAAAACGCATCCATGCGCGGATTGTGCGTCCGGCCAAGAACGACTTTTCCTGCACGGGTCGGATCACAGGTCACACAGATGCTGACAGGCGCCTTGCGGATACCTTCGAGCTTCAGCGACCGGTATTTGTCCTGCGCCTCGCCCTCAAACATCAGCGCGGCTTCCTCGTTGGCCCGCTGGAAGGCCTTGAAGACACGGGCGCGGCGGTCCTCGTCACGGACGACAATGAAGTTCCATGGCTGCATGAAACCGACAGAAGGCGCGCTGTGGGCGGCGGCAAGCAGCCGCGCGATCACGTCGCCCGGCAAAGGCTGCGGCAGGAACTGGTCGCGCACGTCGCGGCGGGTTTCGATGGCGCGGTAGACGGCAGCGCGCTCGTCTGGTGAAAATGCGTCCGCCCTCACAAGGCAGTCTTGTAATTCAGTTTGCATCGTTTGATCCCCAACAATGCGAAACCTCCCGCCGTCCGCGCGGATCTGGTCTATCTCGTCAGGCCGGTCTTCTGACTGCGGATCAACCGGCTTTGCAACCTTCCCGGATCAGATGAAGATCCAGTGGCATAATCCTGAAAAATCTCAAGATTCATCTATGCAAAGCCGTCCCCGTTACAGCGCTGGGCACGTCCCGGATTTTCACCGGATTCCCGATTCTCCCGCTAACGCAGGCACCTGAACGAAACGATATGGACACGGTGGGCCGCCAAATGCAAGGCGGCCCACCATGATCTCATCACATGGCCGCGACCGGATGCGGCGAACCATCGTAAGCTCCCCAGATCGACTGGTCGAAGCAGATCACCGAGCCGGTCATCAGACCGGATTCACCGGAGGACAGATAGGCGCAGGCACGCGCCACCTCGGCCGGATCGACCAAACGGCCGAAGGGCTGGCTTGCCGCTGCCTTCTCCAGCCAGTCGCTGGCAGCCCCATGATATTCGCGCTGGATACGATCCTCGCCTTCCGACGCCATCCAGCCGATGTTGAGGCCATTGACGCGGATCCGGTTACGCAGCACGGCGTAGGCGGTGTTCTTGGTCAGCGTTTCCAGTGCCCCCTTGGAGGCGCAATAGGCTGCAATGAACGGCTGGCCGGCCTTGGCCGACATCGAACCGATATTGACGATGGTTCCCTCGATCTTTTCCCGGCGCATGACGTTGATCGCCTCCTGCATCAGGAAGAACGGCGCGCGCACATTGACGGCAAACATCCGGTCGAACAGTTCCGGGCTGGTATCGAGGATCGTGCCGCGATCGGTGATCGCCGCAGCATTGACCAGCGCATCGACGCGGCCAAATTCCGTGTCGCAGGCGGCCACCACCTTGCGCGCATCCTCCACCTGTTCGAGATCGGCCTGCACATAGACGACCTTTGTGCCGGTGGCCTTGCCGATTTCGGCGGCCTTGGCGTCGCCCTTGGCGGCATTGCGGCCGCAGATCACGATGCCGGCAGCACCGCGCTCGGCAAACAGCGTTGCGATCGTGGCACCCAGCCCTTGCGTACCACCGGTGACGATCGCGATCTTGCCGTCCAGACGCCCGTAATCATTGCTCATTGTTTTTCCTCCGTTTTCGATGTCGCCGATGCCGAAAAACTCCCGCCCGGCATTCGGGCAGGAGTTCAAATTGTAGGATATGGTTCCGTTAGCTGAGCTTCTTCTTCGACTGGGCAGCAAGCGCTGTTGTAAAGGCCGCCTCCTCCCAACCACCCGTCAGAGCCTCGTGCATCAACTGCGCCTGCGTCTTCGGCGCGAGCCCCCCGACCGGAGGATCGAGATCCAGATTGGTCGGGAATGAATAGCCTTCGGCGCAGGAAGCGATGGCGCAGGCAGCGTCCGCTGAAGACAACCGGCCGTTGGCAAGCATTGCCTTGAGGGCTGGATAAAGAATGGCGCTCATGCGCTCCCGATTGACCGTTTCCATCGCCCGGCCAAAGGCGGAGGACACCTGCAAGAGGTTTGCCACACGCTTGATGCCTTCGGAGCGGTTGGTGCCCGCAGCATGGAAGAGTGCCGGATTGAAGAACACCAGATCACCCTTTTCCAAGGGCAGCTGCACATGGTGGCGATCGAAATAATCACGAAACTCCTGACGTTTCAGCGCCAGATAGCCCGGAACATAGGTCTGGCTGTAGGGCAGGAACAAAGTCGGCCCGCTTTCCAGCGGCATGTCGCAATGCGCCACCGCGCCCTGCAGCGTCAGCACCGGCGACAGCCGGTGAACATGGTCCGGAAATTGCTCGATGACCGATGACGTCTGAAAGCCGAGATGGTAATCCCGGTGCGCCGATTGCGCTGCCCCGCCCGGATTGACGCGGTTGACCTGCGCCGTCATCTGATAGCTTGGCCCGAGCCAGGCCTCGCTGACCAGGGCGATCAGAGC
Source organism: Hyphomicrobiales bacterium (assembly GCA_900468065.1). Classification (GTDB taxonomy): domain Bacteria; phylum Pseudomonadota; class Alphaproteobacteria; order Rhizobiales; family Rhizobiaceae; genus Pararhizobium. Next base: position 4,749 of record UBTA01000151.1, read on the forward strand.
GTTGCCGTAATAGGCGGCGAAATTCTGCGGGTCGCGCAGGCAGTGTTTTTCCAGTGAATTCCAGATCCGGTCATTGGCACCCGGCTTGGCAAAATGGTCGCCGCCGCCACTATTGCTTCGGTGCTGCTCGTTGATGATGTCGTCGAAAATGCCGCTCGCCGCATCGATGACGGCCGTATCCTCAAACGCCCGCTTCAGCACCACGACACCAGGCCCCGTCGCAAAGGCCTCGCAAATTTCGGCCAGCACCGCCCGGCGCCCCTCGCCGAAAGCCGCAGCCTTCAGCACACTGGCGCTATCGTAGATCAAAATGTTCTTCTCGACGGCCGCCGCATGCGGATAATCGGCAAGCTGCGTCGTGCGCTCCACCTCGGCGCGGAAATCGTCAAGATCGCAGGCGGCTTCCGTCAGCCAGACCCGGTCCGCACGCTGCGTCAAGATATTGTCGGTCTTCATCCCATTTCCTCCCACCGGATGTCTGTCGATGACCGCACTATACGCGGAGGAAAAAGCTGATATAGAGCAGAAATCCATCAAAAAACCATCAGAATGGAACCGGAATGGCGCATGAGTTTCTGGTCAAGGACATCGCATTTCAGGCAGGGTTAAGCGTCGCCACGGTCGACCGAGTGCTCAACGATCGTCCCGGCGTGCGCAAGCAGACAGAGCTGCGTGTCCGCGCCGCCATCCGAGAGCTGGAAAAACAACAGTCCGGCGTCGAGATCCAGGGCCGCAAGTTTGGCATCGACATCGTCATGGAAGCGCCTGACCGATTCACCGACACGGTGCGCGATGCCTTTGAAAGCGAGAGCCTGACATTTCTGCCAACAATTTTCCGGTCCCGCTTCCATTTTGCCGAATCCATGCGCCCGCAGGAGATCGTCCAGCTGCTCGACCGCGTGCGGCTTCGCGGCACAGATGGCGTGGTCCTGAAGGCGCCGGATGTGCCCGAGATCAGCGCTGCCGTGGCGCGGCTCGAACAATCCGGCACTCCCGTCGTCACGCTGGTGACCGATCTGCCCAATGCACCGCGCACCGCCTATGCCGGAGCGGACAACAGGGCTGCCGGCGAAACCGCCGCCTATCTCATTGGCGAACGCTTTGCCGGCCAGCCGGCAACAGTGCTGGCGACGCTGTCGAGCAGCCGGTTCCGTGGAGAGGAAGAGCGGGAAATCGGCTTTCGCCGCACATTGCGCGACCGCTATCCATCGATTGGCATCGTTGAAATCAGCGAGGGCCTTGGCCGCGACGATGCAACGGGCGCTCTTGCTGCGGCAGCGCTTTCCAACAGTCCAGGCATCAACGGCGTCTATTCGATCGGTGGCGGCAATCGTGCAGTGCTGGCGGCCTTTGCCGCAGCAGACCGGACCTGCGCCATCTTCGTGGCACACGATCTCGACGCCGGAAATCTTGATCTACTTCGGGCGGGCAAAATCCATTTCGTCTTGCATCATGATTTGAAAGCGGATGTGCGCACTGTCTTCCGGGCGATCATCAGCCGCCGTGGCGCTCTGGCCGCACCGGGCGTTGCGCGTCTGTCAGCCGTTGAAGTCATAACGCCCTACAACATCCCGCTATCTCTGCGATAAGTTACGCGGCCTGTTCGGTTTGCGCGGAACGCTCTGGATGAATCAGGTCATCGGCAGTCTGGACGCGATTGCGACCGCGATTCTTGGCCAGATACAGCGCCTGATCAGCCAGCGGCACGATTTCACGGGCGATTTTCCCGTGTTCGGGCGCAAAGGCGACCCCGATGCTGCTGCCGACGCGCAGCAACCGTCCCTCGAACGGCACCGGCACCTGCGCATCGATGATCAGCGCGTTGGCAAGCGTCATCACGTCGGCGCGCGAAACCGTGTGATTGACAATGATAGTGAACTCGTCGCCGCCGAGCCGCGCAACGACGCCGCGATCCGCGACACGATCGGCAAAACGCACGGCAAGTGCCTTCAGCACGGCATCGCCAGCCGGATGGCCATAGGTGTCGTTGACCGCCTTGAACTTGTCGAGGTCGAGGCAAAGCAGCGAGAACGGGCGATCCTTGACTTTGGCAAGCGAGGCGTGCAGGACATCGTCGAAACCGCTGCGGTTCAAAAGGCCGGTCAGCCGGTCATGCTTGGCCAGGTGACGGTTTTCCGCCTCGCTGTTCTGCAGAGCAGAAAACACCGCGCCGAACCGGGCTGCGATGAAAGCCATGATCAAGGCTGCCAACATCGCAATGACGATCACGCTCGGCAGTGTTTCGGAGCGAACGAAGCTGCCGGGCGCGCGCGGCGTCCAGGCCGCAACCATACAAGCCGGCTGCGAGCAGTCGCTGACCGCGACGTGAATTGAGCCTTTCGGTACCTGACGCAGCGGCGAAAAACCAAGATTGGATATACCGAGCCGGTCTTCCATGTCGCGGATCATGCGTTCGCTGAACGGCTTGATGGTGATCATGAATACCGGCTTGCGGCGGCCGGCTGGAATGCCCATTGTCTTGGGAACAACGGCCTGAACGACGACGATGCTCATCTTGCCTTCGATCATCCGCAGGTCCGCGGCATGAATGTTTGGCAAGGGCGCGACCAGAGCATCCTTGTCGCTTTGGATCGATTGCAGCGCCCAGCCCCCGCCCTTGGCAACCAGTGCCGCCTCGTAGCGATCGTTCGCCTTCTCGATGAGATCCTCGACCCATTTCAGGGTGCGCCCACCCATCTCGTTATCCACCTTGCGGCCGTTTTCCACGGCCAGCAATGTCCGGTCGGAAGCGTCGGCAAAGATCATCCAGGAAAAACCGAAATCCCGCCACAGCCAGTCGGTCAGCTCCTGCTTGACGAAAGTATCGGTGAAGGTGCGGTCGGCAAGCTGTGCGAAGCTCTTGTCCCAATAGGACAGTTCGGCCTGATACTGCACGACCGCATCGACCTGATGCTGCATCTCGCTTTCGACCAGTTTTCGCTCTGCGGTCAGACCGAACCGGTCCGCCTCGGTGACGGAGCGGTTGAGCACGAAGGCAAGGCTGGCGACAATGAGGAAGGCAACCAGCGTGCAGGCTGCGTGAATACCCAGGACTGCCCTGCTCGAATTTCGCTTTTTCGCCCCCAATGCCATGCCCGCCTCACCAGTCCTATTCACCAAACCTGCCCCCAGGTTTCATGCGTTGATTGAGACGGAGCCTAACAAGAAAAGCGGAAGTTTCATTTAAACAAGCTGGTTGGAAATCCGTTAATTCCCAGGCGCTGGCTCATAGCGCACGAAGGCGAATTCCCGGCCGTCTGGCGACCAGTTGGGAACGTTGATCGTGCCCTGCCCGCCAAACAGCTCAAACAGCACCCGTGCATTGCCGCCATCCGGATCCATCAGCCGCAGCCGCACATTGAGATCGCGCGGATGATCGAAGACGTCACCGTCATAGGAGACGACCAGCAGGTGTTTGCCGTCCGGAGACGGATGCGGAAACCAGTCGCCGTAGCCGCTGTCGGTAATGCGCGTGACATCCGAACCATCGGGACGGACGCGCCAGATCTGCATCCGGCCGGTGCGGCTGGAGTTGAAATAGATCCATTCTCCGTCCGGGCTGTAATCCGGCCCGTCATTGCGTCCTTCGCCAAAGGTCAACCGGGTCTCTTCGCCGCCCTCGACCGGGATCGTATAGATATCGAAGACCTGGTTGCGGATGCCGCAATAGGCAAGCGTCTTTCCATCCGGCGACCAGCCGTGCCAATAGGACGGCTGGTTCTGCGTCACTTGTTTTGGCACCCCGCCACCTGCCGGAAGCGTGTAGATTGTCGATGCGCCATATTCGGTCTTGTCGCTGATGACGATGGCCTTGCCATCCGGCGATATGCCGTGGTCGTTGTTGCATTGGCGGGCAAAACCGGTTTCGATCAGGTTGGGCTCGCCACCCGAAAGCGGCAAGCGATAAAGCAATCCATCACCGTTGATCACCAGCGACTGCCCGTCCGGCGACCAGTTCGGTGCCTCGACCAGCTGCTCCGTTTGCCAGACCACCCGGCTTTCACCGCTGGCAATCGTGTAGACCTCGACAGAACTGCGCATGTCGTCTCCTCCGGTGTCGAGACTACCGGTCACGGAACCGGTTGGTGATCGGATAACGGCGGTCGCGGCCAAAATTCTTCTTGGTGATCTTCACGCCCGGTGCCGACTGGCGGCGCTTGTATTCGGCGATGTAGAGCAGATGCTCGATCCGGTGCACGGTTGCCTCGTCATGGCCGCGCGCAACGATCTCCTCGGTGCTCATTTCCTTCTCGACCAGGCATTCGAGGATATCGTCAAGCACCGGATAGGGCGGCAGCGAATCCTGGTCCGTCTGGTTCGGGCGAAGCTCGGCAGAGGGCGCCTTGTCGATGATGTTTTTCGGGATGACCTCTCCCGACGGTCCGAGCGCGCCGGGTGGCACCGTGGTATTGCGCCAGCGCGACAGGCCGTAGACCTGCATCTTGTAGAGGTCCTTGATCGGGTTGAAGCCGCCGTTCATGTCGCCGTAGAGCGTTGCATAGCCGACCGACATTTCCGACTTGTTGCCAGTGGTCACCACCATCGAGCCGAACTTGTTGGACAGCGCCATCAGGATGGTGCCACGCGTGCGGCTTTGCAGGTTTTCCTCGGTGATGCCCGATTCGGTTCCCTCGAACATCTCCGACAGCGCGCTCAAGAAGCCCTGCACCGGCTCTTCGATCGGGACGATATCGTAGCGGCAGCCGAGCGCCTTGGCGCAATCCTCGGCATCCTTGAAGGAATCCGACGACGTATAGCGATAAGGCAGCATCACCGTGCGGACGCGTTCTTCGCCCAGCGCATCGACCGCAAGGGCAGCACAGATCGCCGAATCGATACCGCCGGAAAGGCCAAGCACGACATTCTTGAAGCCGTTCTTGTTGACGTAATCGCGAAAGCCCAGCATGCAGGCGCGGTAGTCGGCTTCTTCCTGCTGTGGCAGCCTCGACATCATGCCCGGCTGACATACCCATCCTTCACCGTTCTTGCGCCATTCGGAGACGGAAATGCTCTCTTCGAACTGGCTCATCTGAAAGGCGATGCTCTTGTCGGCATTGAAGGCGAAGCTTGCACCGTCAAAAACCAGCTCGTCCTGGCCACAAACCTGGTTGGCAAAAATCATCGGCAGGCCGGTCTCGATCACCTGGCGAAGCACCACCTGGTGGCGCACGTCGATCTTGCCGCGATGATAGGGCGAGCCGTTGGGCACCAGCAGGATTTCGGCGCCGCTTTCCGCCAGCGTCTCGCAGACGCCCATGTCGTTCCAGATTTCCTCGCAGATCGGGATGCCGAGCCGCACACCGCGGAAATTCACCGGCCCAGGCATCGCGCCTTCCGTGAACACACGCTTTTCATCGAACTCGCCGTAGTTCGGCAGATCGACCTTGTCGCGAACGACCAGAACCTGACCGGCATCGAGAACGGCAACGGAGTTATGGCGCCCTGCTTCGCCCTGCCGCGGATAGCCGACGACAACACCCGGACCGCCGTCGGCGGTATCGGCCGCAAGCGCATCGACGGCCTTCTGGCAGGCTTTCAGAAACGCCGGCTTCAGCACCAGATCCTCCGGCGGATAACCGGAAATGAACAATTCTGTCAGGAGAAGCAGATCGGCGCCGCTGCGCGCCGCGTCAGCGCGAGCTTCGCGTGCCTTGGCAAGATTGCCGGCGACATCGCCGACCGTGGGATTGAGCTGGGCAACAGCGATACGGAACGTCGTGGAAATGGTCTTTTGCGCGGTCATGAACAGGCCTGTGCTTGATCTTGCTATCGCGGATGTGAGGCATCCGACCAGCTGTTTATCGCATTCCGCACCAAAATACCCCGTGCTTGCGGCCAAGTCAGAAAAAAATCCGCTCTAACCCAGAGATGGGTTGCTCATCGTGGCTTGCAACCCCGCCGTTCAGGCCGTGTCCGATTAGCAATAAGCGCCGAAAAAGTCAGTGGAGAACACCACTTGAATTATTCATCCTCCGTTCAAGATGACGTCTGTATGACATTAGAACGACAGTTTTATGAAATTGGAGACGGCCTTGGCCAGTTTTGAATCGGCAGCAATCGCTGCCACCGCTTCCAGGGCCTATGGTCCGCAGATCGGTTTCGGCGCCCGCCATGCCAAGGCACTGTCGATTGCACGGCATCTTTCGCTGTCATTGCTTCTGTCTATCACATTGATTTTCTGCGTTGAATGGATTGCCCGCAATTCCGCAATGGAAGCGGCGCTGTTCTTCCTCGACCCGGCGCGCCCAGCATGGACGACCGCCGGCGTGTTCTTTCTGATGTTTCTGGCGCTTGATGCCCTCTTCGCGCGCGAAAATTTCGGGGTCATCCTGCTCGCGCCGTTGGCACTGATCCCAGCGCTCGTCAGCCGGCAGAAGCAGATCTTTTTGTCTGACCCGCTTTATCCGACGGATTTCCTGTTCGGCCGCCAGATCATGGAGCTCATGCCCGTTCTCGTCCGCGACCGTCCCTGGACGGCTGTCGGGATCGTCGTCGGCCTGATTGTCGCCGTCATCGCCCTTGCCTGGCTTGTTCGTTTCGCCTGGCGCCGTTTTCCGGCACTCACCCGGCGCCAGCGCCTGGCGCGGTTTGCCGTCGCCCTGCCGCTGCTTGGCGCTTTCTACCACATGATGGACTACAACAATTTCTCCTGGGTGCGCGACCGCCTGCAGGTCATCCCGATCATGTGGGACCAGACCGAAAACTACCGTCACAACGGTTTCACCATGGCGTTTGCGCTCAACCTGCCGATGGCCAACGTCACGGCGCCTGCGGGCTACATGTCCGATGCGATTGATAAGATTGCGACCCAGCCGGTGCCGGCCGGCACGTCCCATCGCGGCAAGCCCGACGTCATCGTTCTGATGAGCGAATCCTTCTGGGACCCGACCCGCCTGCCCAACGTCAAGCTGTCGCCCGATCCGATGCCGACCATCCGCGAGATGCAGTCCGGCAACGTCTTCTCGCCGGAATTCGGCGGCATGACCGCCAATGTCGAATTCGAAGCCTTGACCGGCTTCTCGAATGCCTTCCTGCCCTATGGCAGCATTCCGTATCAGCAGTATATCCGCAACCCGATCCCGTCGCTCGCCACCTTCTTCCGGGGCGAAGGTTACGTATCGCGCGCCGTACACCCGTTCCAGAAATGGTTCTGGAACCGCAGCGCCGTCTACAAGGCCTTCGGCTTCGAGCAGTTCAGGTCGGAGGAGAACCTGCCGGTGATGCAGAAGCGCGGCATCTTCGCCTCGGACGAATCGCTGACCAAGGAGATCATCCGCCAGGCCGACCAGCTGCGCGACCCGTTCTTCTTCTTCACGGTCACCCTGCAGGGCCATGGTCCCTATGAGGCCAACCGTTACGCCAAGAACACCATCAAGGTCGAAGGCAATCTTCCCGCTGCCGACAAGCAGGTGCTTGAAACCTATGCTCAGGGTATCAAGGAGGCCGACGACAGCCTGAAGATGCTGATGGACTGGGCCAAGGAGCGCGACCGCGAAACCATCATCGTCCTGTTCGGCGATCATCTGCCGCCGCTCAACACCGTCTATCCGAACACCGGCTTCATGAACGACGTTACCGCCTCGCGCAAGGGCTCGCTGGAGCAGATGAAGACGCAGCACGAAACGCCGCTGGTCGTCTGGTCGAACAAGACCGGTCCGGTCAAGGATATTGGCACGATCAGCCCGGCTTTCCTGTCCTATCAGATCCTCAAGCAGGGTGGTTTCGAGCATCCCTATTACACCGAGTTCCTCGGCAATATCTTCGACAAGTACCGGATCATCGACCGCTACATGCTCGTCGATGCCGCCGGCAAGGAAACAGCCTCCTGGGGACGCCAGAAGACCATCCCGCCCCTCATCCGCGACTATCGTTTCCTGCAGCACGACATGATGTTCGGCCAGCGCTACGGCACGGACCGGTTCTTCCAGTCGCATGCCGATCTGTTTGCGAACGCAATGTAAAAAGAAGCAGGGGACGCCGGGCCTTCGGCGTTTCCGCAAATCACCGGCATGGGCTAGAACAGGGCAACGTTTTCTGACGGAGCCAGCCCATGTCGCACCTTGATGAAATCTCCCACATTCTATTTGGCAAACCCAGCAGCGAACTCGGTGCAATCGAGCGCCGCGTTCTTCATCGCGCCAAAGAGCGCAAGATCGTGTCTCAGGATACCAACGCCGCCTTTGTCGCCGAACAGGGCTTCGGCGACAGGATGGCCGATAGCATTGCCCGTATCGGTGGCTCCTGGGGTTTCATCATCGCTTTCCTGATCTTCCTCGCCATATGGGCCGTGGCCAATACGATACTGCTGACACGGGATGCATTCGACCCCTACCCGTTCATCTTCCTCAACCTGCTCTTGTCGATGATTGCTGCCCTGCAGGCGCCGATCATCATGATGTCGCAGAACCGGCAGGCGATGAAGGATCGTTTCGACGCTTCGAAGGACTATGAGGTCAATCTCAAATCCGAGGTCGAACTGATTTCGCTGCACCACAAGATCGATACCGTTCTGCTGCGCGAAATCGCCGAACTTCGCGCCGATGTCGGCCGCCTGCAGGGACAGCTCGCGCAATACAGGGATACCGGCAACCCGCAAGCCTGAGCTGTCCGATTATTCTCTTCGTTCACCTTTCACCTGTCTCATTTTGCTCCTGATACTCTTCGGGAGGGCGCCACCGAACGAAAATGGCACAACCCTAAATATGTAAATTACAATAAATAAGAGCGGAACAATAAAAGACGCTTTATTAGCGTGAAAGAAAATTAACGAATGAAGCACACTATAAAGGTGTAAAACGATCGGAATTGGGATCGTGTATAAACCTGGGAGTGCGTTTGATGTCTCTCATAAAGGCAATGCGCAAAGATAAAAGAGGCGCCGCTGCGCTCGAGTTTGCGATCATCGCGCCGCTGTTTTTCATGACTATTTTCACCATGATCGGCTACGGCATCTATCTCAGTGCCAGCCATGCGATCCAGCAGATCGCTGCGGATGCGGCGCGAACAGCAGTCGCGGGGCTATCGGAAACCGAGAGAAAGAGCCTGGCCAATACATTCATCCAATCGGCCACGTTGGACTATGCCTTCATCAACAAGAAGAAGCTGACGATCGACGTTGAGGACGATGTCCATAACCTCAATCAGTTCACCGTCACGATCGCTTATGATGCCAGTGACTTGCCAATATGGAAGCTGTTTTCGTTTGCAATGCCCGATGAACAGATCAAGCGCTACGCGACCATCAGGTTAGGAGGAATCTGACATGGCTTATACCCTACTCAAACATGGCAGAATCTTCACGAACACATCCGGCAATATCGGTATATCCAGTGCCCTCGTTCTGCCCCTGCTAGTCCTGTCCCTCGGACTTGGCGTCGACTACGGCTATCTCACGCTGCAGAAGCGGGAGATGCAGGGCATTGCAGATCTGACCGCCATCGTCGCCGCCTCCGATCTGGCAAACGTCGAGAGTGCAGCCCTCGATCATTTCAAGACCAATGGGCTCGACCTGGCACTTGAAACCAAGGGCGGATTGATCCGCGCCGATGGAAAAGTGATCCCCGACGACCTGAGCGCTCTCAAAAACGGCATCGTCACCATTGTGAAGGGACGCTACGTTCCCGACCCGGCACTTTCAACCGGCCAGCGCTTCATCCCCAACGCCACCCCGGCGGATGCGGCCCAGGTCTTGATCGAAAAGCAAGGGACCCTTCATCTTGCCGCCATGTTCAGCGCGCCGCCAACGATGAGCGCGATGGGCACCGCTGCCAGTACCAAGCTCGCCGCCTTCTCGATCGGCTCGCGGCTCGCGAGCTTAAATGGCGGCATCCTCAATCAGTTGCTCGGGCAGATGCTCGGCACCACGATTTCCCTCAAGGTCATGGATTACCAGGCACTCGTGGATGCCGATATCAATGTCCAGCCCTTCTTAAAGAGCGTCGCCACCCGTCTGAACCTGACTGCAGCAACCTATGATGATGTATTGAAGGCCAATCTGACCATGCCGCAGCTCCTTGCTTCGATGCAAGCCGTCCAGGGGCTTGCCAGCACGGCGACATCAGCCTTGAAGGCTCTGGAAACAGCCAGCCACAACAACAAGAAGACCTTCACTCTGTCGCAGATCCTCAACATCGATCCGAAAAAAGGACTGAAAGTCGATGCCGGATCAAACTGGCAGATGAAGATCAGTGCACTCGACATCGTCTCGACGGCGGCAGCACTTGCCAACGGCAAGAACCAGATCTCGCTTGCGGCCGTGGCGGGCCTCCCCGGCATCGCCTCGGCCAGCGTCAAGCTCGCCATCGGCGAGCCGCCGGTCACGACGCCGGCGCACCGGCTGGGTGCTCCGGGCTCCGCCGTGCGCACCGCGCAGACCCGGCTTGCCATCGAGGTCAACATTGATGGGCTGTCACTCCTGGCCGGCTTGAAGATCAAACTACCGATCTATGTCGAAGTCGCCTATGCGGAAGGTAAGCTTGCCGATATCCGTTGTTATGGCGGCTCCAATACAAATGCCAGTGTCTCCATCGATACTGTCCCGGGCGTCGCGGAAGTGGCGATCGGTACGGTCGATCCGTCGGTGCTGTCGGACTTCAGCGACGACGCCCGGGTCGAAAAAGCCCGGATCGTCGACTCGGCGCTGCTCAGGATCGACGGTATTGCACATCTGGAAACCAAGAATATGCAGCCGCAGCGGTTGACCTTCAGCCCATCCGAAGTCGCTGCAAATGCCGTCAAGACTGTCTCGACCAAGGACATCCTGACCTCGACAACGCAGACCCTGCTCAACAACCTCGATGTCGATATCCAGGTGCTGTTCCTGACGCTGGGCAGCCCCAAACTTGTACAGGCGGCACTTGCCCAGACATTGGGCGCCGTCACTCCGGCAATTGATACGCTTCTGTACAACGTCCTCCTGGCCGTCGGCGTTCGCGTCGGCGAAGCAGACGTCCGTGTGACCGGCGTCAACTGCCTGCAGCCGGTCCTGGTTCAATAAAAGGTCAAACTCTCCTTCTCCTCCTCCTGGCCGGATGGTAACTTTGCCATCCGGTCTTTTTTTGAATAAAACACATCGAAGAACCGTTCTTCCTTTTGCCTTCTTTGCTGAAACTAACGATGGACTTGAAACGTTTTGCGAGTGACATATGCCCATAATACGGCCCTGGTCGATTCCCGGCCCGACACAACACCTCAATGGACGTGCGCCAAAATCATGACCGGCATACAGCCATCAACGATCGAAACCCCCAGCCCGGTTACTTTCACCGACGTAGATGTGTTCGCAGCCAACCCTGCATTGCTTCCGGTGCTGCAGCAGGGTGCGCGGCATCTGATCGAGCTGTATGATCATTTTCCAAGGATTGCCCGGCTGGTCGCCTCGCAGCAGAAATGGCTGCTCACCCAGGCAGCGTACGCCTTGCATCTGCAACGCGATCCGGCTGACCCGCTATCCGGCATCACCGCCTCAAGGCTTCTCGACAATGTCGTTGAATTTGGAGCCGCAAGCCGGAACACCGCAACGGCTTTTCTGGCCGAACTGCTGGCTTACAAACTCATCCGCGACGTAGCGGGTTCGACCAGCAAGCGCAGCCGCCCGATGGAACCTACAGAGACCAGCCATGAGGCTATGGGCCTATGGTTTCGCGGCCAGATGCGAAGCCTTGACCTGCTCGACGGAGGGGACCGTGTGGTGCAGCTTGCGGCCACGCCGGAGATTTTCCACAAGGCGCAGCCGCTGGCAGCAAAATGGCTGATCGCCGACAGGGAATGGCGCGAACCGCCTGTCAGTATTTCGACTTTTGTCTGGACGGAATATGGCGGGCTCATTCTCGACGATTTCGTCGCACGCATCATCAATCCCGAGCCCGTGGATGGGCTTTACTGGGTCGAAGACCTGCGCTTTGCCGAACTCTCCAGCCATTATTCCCTGTCACGCACCCATGTCCGCCGCCTGTTTGCCCGTGCGGAAGCCTTGGGATCGTTGGGCTGGCAGGATCGCAGCGCCACCAGAAACAGGATATGGGCAACGGCAGCCTTCATCGAAGACTACAAGCGCTGGCAATCCATCAAATTCTGTGCGCTGGACCGCGCCTATCACGAAGCCTTGCACCTCATCACAACGGCTGCCCAGGCTCCAGACAGACGCTGATCCGTCATCAACAAATCAGATGCGGGATTGGGCGAATTTCGGCCGATCGTCGGTGATCTCATAAAAATCGCCCTTGTCGGCGCAGAAGATGTGGTAGCCGATGGACAAGTTCGTCGGCTCATCAAAGACCCCCGCCATGATCGACGAATAATCGTCGCCATCCCTCTTCCAGAACAATGCCGAGCCGCAGGTCCGGTAAAAACCGCGGCGGGCATCCGGGCTAGAACGATACCACGTGACGTTTTCAGCGCCCTCAAGCTGCAACTCACTATCGGCGATATTGGTGGCGGCATAATAAAGCCCTGTCTGCTTGCGGCACTGGGAACAATGACAGGCGATCACTTCGCGCAACGTTCCGCGTGTCCGGAAACGCACGGTGCCGCAATTGCACGATCCGGTATTCTCTTCTGTCATGTCCCGACCCTTGAAATCCTGTATTGGCCCACCCCGTGGCCATGAAAAAACCGGGTCAGCTTCGTCAGCCAACCCGGTTCTGTCAATTTCAATTCGCTCAAGCAGCAATCAGCAGCGCTGATCAGCCGTTGACGACCATCCGCTTTTCGTCGCGGCCACCCTTCATGCGCTCGGCGAGAAGGAACGCCAGTTCGAGCGCCTGGTCGGCGTTGAGACGCGGGTCGCAATGGGTGTGGTACCGGTCGCCAAGGTCGGCGCCGGACAACGCGCGGGCACCGCCGGTGCATTCCGTCACGTCATTGCCGGTCATCTCGATATGGATGCCGCCCGGATGCGTGCCTTCGGCGCGGTGGATCTGGAAGAAGCTTTCGACTTCCGACAGGATGCGCTCGAACGGACGGGTCTTGTAGTTGTTGAGCGTGATCGTGTTGCCATGCATCGGATCGCACGACCAGACGACCTTGCGGCCTTCCTTTTCGACCGCGCGAATGAGGCGCGGCAGATTTTCGGCAACCTTGTCATGGCCGAAGCGGCAGATCAGCGTCAGACGGCCGGCTTCGTTCTGCGGGTTGAGCAGGTCGATCAGTTCGATCAGGCCATCGGCCGTCAGCGACGGGCCGCACTTGAGCCCGAGCGGGTTCTTGATGCCACGGCAATATTCGATATGCGCGTGATCGGCCTGGCGCGTCCGGTCGCCGATCCAGATCATATGGCCGGATGTGGCATACCAGTCGCCCGACGTCGAATCGACGCGGGTCAACGCCTGCTCGTAACCAAGCAGCAGCGCCTCATGGCTGGTGAAGAAATCGGTCTCGCGCAGGTTCGGATTGGTCTCCGGCGTGATGCCGATCGCCTTCATGAAATCCATGGTTTCGGAAATCCGGTCGGCGAGCTTGCGGTAGCGCTCGGCCTGCGGGCTTTCCTTGACGAAACCCAGCATCCACTGGTGCACGTTGTCGAGATTGGCATAGCCGCCCATCGCGAAGGCGCGCAAAAGGTTGAGCGTCGCAGCCGACTGGCGATAGGCCATGATCTGGCGCTCAGGATCCGGAATGCGGGCCTTCTCGGTGAATTCGATACCGTTGATGATGTCACCACGATAGCTCGGCAGCTCGATATCGCCCTGCTTCTCGATATTGGAGGAGCGCGGCTTGGCGAACTGGCCGGCAATGCGGCCAACCTTGACGACGGGCTGCTGGGCGCCGAACGTCAAGACGACAGCCATCTGCAGGAACGCGCGGAAGAAGTCGCGGATGGTGTCCGCGCCATGCTCGGCGAAACTCTCGGCGCAATCGCCGCCCTGCAGGAGGAAACCCTTGCCTTCCGAAACATTGGCAAGC
>UBTA01000103.1 GCA_900468065.1 Hyphomicrobiales bacterium
TCGCCAGGTCCTTTCTAAAGCAAACGATGGCTTCAAATGGTTGCAGCCGCTCACAGAACTGACCGATCTTGTTGACCTCTTCGCCGAGGCAGCGACCGAGTTGATCACCAGCCGTCACGACCGCCGCCTGATCCGAGAATGCAAAGGCGCCAATTGCGGCTGGTTATTTCTTGATACATCCAGGAGCGGACAGCGCCTTTGGTGTTCGGAGGCCGCCTGCGGCACCAACGAACGCGTCAAAAGGTTCCGAAAGAGGCAACGAGACCCCTGAGCCGACATCACCCAGCAAGTCGATCCGAGAGAGCACGACGACGGAAGCTGCACGTCGTTGTGTCGGCTGAATTGCCGCCCTCTCTACCACGTGGTCGCCACACCACGGATGGCGACCTGCCGCCCTTTGACGATCACGCCGAGTGTGCCGCCCAATATAACCTAGAGATCGTTGCCTTCGCTGTGCTGCTGGATCAATTCATGACCCTTCGAGTGGATAAAGGCGAGATCGCGCTCAGCGAGCGCGATCCGGTCAGGTAGAGTGGCGGGGAGCCGGATCTCAACTGGCACCTCGTCATGCAGGGATTATCTGACGCGGTTTGAATGGCTGTAAAGTTCGCGAAGTGTCGAGATCGATCTGATCCGGGCGCCACCTGTCGCATCAATCATCTGGCCCGTCGCCCAACGCGCCTCGTTTGACGCGAAAAAGGCGATGACGGCGGCAATGTCCTCCACCAGTCCGACACGTGAGAAGACCGAGAGGGCTTTTGCGCAGGCGCGCGCATCCCGGCAACGCCAGCCACTCGGCATTCATATCCGTCTCAGTTACACCCGGCAGCACGGCATTGACCGTAATCCCGCGAGCGGCAAATTTTTCAGCTACTTAGACATCTGGTGCGGCATAGGCATATTCATGGAACTTGAGGCATAATTTAATGGTTTGCGCTCGCCCTTTGCCCACCGGCGCCAAGCAAAAGCTGTCCTAAGTAGGCCCGTTGCCAACCAGAGGGGCGAGTCGGGGTTGAAGGTCGTTTGCTATGACAGCAAGTCATCGCGTGGAACAAAATTGTCGGTCGATAATTGTTGTTTCGTCGAGCGACCTCACCACACCGCTCGATACCGAATAGCCAACTATGCCAGGTCCTGTTGCCACCAGGACCTGGCTTTTCGGAACAAGTCCGATGGGAGAATGGTCTACTGCCAGCATAAAGACAACGTCGGCGCCGGCGACCGTTGCCAGTGTTCTGTTGGCACGAATAATCTTCGCCCGCGTTGCCACCATCGGTAAAGGCATGCAGCAAGCTGCTGGCCCTAAGGAAAGCCGCCCAAGCCGCAATGCCGCCGCAGATGATAAACATAAGCGGTACGCTAAAAAACGAGCCATGCCGATATTGGTATTCATGCGCCCGAACAAGCAAACGACCACGCCGGCCCTTGTCCGCCGTCAGGCCGAACAAATTAGGATCTCCTTCATTCACCACGTGAACCAGCCATTTGGGAGGACTATGCTGATGACTGATCTCAACGACAAGAAAATTTCACCTGCAGACGAGCGAATGCTGCAGGATGTGATCGCGTCCTGGTGCGAGGAGCGCAAGGTTGCGTTACATGATCAACGAGCCGAGATGGCCAGGACCGAAATGATTGAGCTATATCAGCTCGGGGTGACGGGGCACGACACACTGCTGGAAATGATCAGTTCGATCTAACCCCTCATCTTATAGGTCGACGGAAAGCCTATCCTGTTGCTGCGTTGTCGAGCGGTGGCTTTCGTCCTCCACCCGGCTGCGGTATTTTTAGAAGACTTCCTCTGATTGCCAGCCCTTTTAGTTGAAATGCTTGGATCACCCGCGGTCAAGGGGGTCACGGGACGGCCATTCTAGAACGATCTCGACTTACCGTTATCGGCAGAACGGTGGATACACGGGGAAACGACGTGGCGGAGATGCTTCGGATGTATCACGCAGTTCGGAAGGAACGGCGTCGGCCACAATGGAAGCTGCCGCCCGCCCCGAAGTGGAATCACGCCCGGCCGATCCACTGCTATCGACCGACGAAAACCCTGCAATCGCGCAATGGCACAATCCCATTTCAACGAATGAAGACCTGTATCGTGGATCCGCCTAGACGGATGGCATCGATGTCATTCTCCGGAAAAATCCGGGTTCCTAATCCAGTAGGCAAAGCAATATCATTGCCGGAAAAGTTCGCTCTTAACTGCAGGGTCTGTTCGCCGAGTTCCCAGTCGATGTAGATGCAGCGCTCCGCTGCATCGATAACATGTCCCGAAAATCCCGGTGCGTGGCAGAGAAGCGGGACGACTTTCTCCTGACGCAATCTGATCAGGTAGCGAATATGCTGTGCCCATGCTCGACCACCTTCGGTCTCGGCCTCACGCCAGTCGAGCGTGCTTGCTAGAAACGTACCAGGATCATTCGGATCAGGGATGTCGGCCTCCGACGAACCGCTTGGAAAGCCGCCGAAATTTGCGGCCTCCTTTGGCCGATTTGTCCGAACAGCCTCAGCGATGTCTCCCTGGTAATCAGCGAAAAAATGGAAGGGTCGAAGCGACAGATGGTCGTCACCCATAAAGAGCAATGGGATTTGCGGGGCGAGCAACAACATCTCCGTCAGCGCCCGATAGACATGGCGATCAATGCCGAGGTGCAACCTGTCGCCAAGCGCGCGGTTTCCGACCTGATCATGGTTTTGCAGGAAGTGGATGAACGCGGTGGGCGGCAAAGATTCAGTTGGCGGCGGATCGTCTCTGACGATCGGCTTGCCGGGGTTCAGATAACCATAGGCCATGGCGTGCCGAACCTTGTCCCAGGCATCGTCTTTGAACGGCTCATAATAGCCAACACCCTCCCCTGTGACTGCGACATGCAGCGCGTGGTGAAAGTCATCGTTCCAGTCGGCCTTGAAATATCGGCCTCCCTGCTGGTCGACCATCAAATCTGTTCCGTTTGCAGGGTTCTCGGTAATGAGATGGACATGCCTGCCAACAATTTCATTGCGGACGGTTCGTGCGATCTGCTCGAGAATATGGACATCGCTGCCATCCTCGATCTGGTCGATGGCATCGAACCGAAGGCCATCCAGCCGAAAATCGCGCAGCCAATAAAGCACGTTCTCGATGAAGTAGGCGCGGACCTCCGGCTTCTCGTACGCAATCGCGTCCCCCCACGGCGTGGATGCGCCTTGGCGGAAGAAACCAGGGGCGTATCGGCCGAGGTAGTTTCCTTCAGGTCCGAAGTGATTGTAGACGACGTCAAGGAAAACCATCATGCCAAGCCCATGGGCAGCATCGACTAGAGCCTTGAAGTCGTCGGGTGAGCCATATGCGGAATGCGGCGCAAACTGAAGGACGCCGTCATATCCCCAGCCACGGTTTCCGGGAAAATGCGCAAGCGGCATGATCTCGATCGCTGTGAAGCCTAGTTGGGCAAGGTGTTGCAACCGTTCGAGAGCGGCCCGGAAAGTCCCCTGCTCTGTAAACGTGCCTATGTGGATCTCATAGACGATTGTCTCTTCCCACGGCCGACCCGTCCAACCGGTTTTCTTCCAAGCGTAACTGTCGGGATCCGTCAAAATGGACGGCCCATCAAGAGGGCCCGCCTGTTGTCTTGAGGCCGGATCACCAACTATCCGCCCGTCCTCGAGTGCGAAGGCGTAACTGCTGCCTATTGTTGCTTTCGTCTCGACATGGTGCCAGCCGTCTTGTGTCCTCGCCATCGGTACGTCAAGCCCGTTGAGAACAAGCATTATCTCACGTTCCGCAGGAGCCCAAAGTTGAAACCTGTGACTCCCTTCTGGAAGAGCCCGCGGCCCCCAGTGCCGTGCGTGCGTGTTTGCTGGAAAGCGAATGACATCCGCACTCATCGCAGCAATCCCTGCCCGCCATCGACCCAGATTGGTGATCCGGTGATGTGCCGGGCTCTGTCTGACGCCAGAAATGTTATGACTTCGGCTACGTCTTCGCTGCGCCCTGGCCGGCCTCCCGTGATGGGTACTTGTCCTTCCGGCCAGATCACTGGGATCGCCGTTTCTTCTTCATGACGCAACGAAGTGTTCGCCTCGATATTCGTGTCGATCTCTCCGGGGCAGACGGCGTTGATGCGGATATGATGGCGCGCCAGTTCGAGAGCGAGCTGTTGAACCATAGCTACCTGTCCTGCTTTGGTCGTCGTGTATGCGGTCGCACCCGGTGTTGTGAACGTTCTCGTTCCATTGATCGAGGAAACCACGATAATCGATCCTCCGCCTGAAGCCTTTAGAAGGGGAACTGTGGTGGCGATCGTCAGGAAGGTCCCGGTGAGGTTCACAGCGATCGTCTTGTTCCATTCCTCCAGGCTTAGGTCGTCGATCGGTGCCCAGACGCCGTTGATTCCAGCGTTCGCGACAACCACATCCAAACGACCGTAACGTTTGAGGAGGACTGCGACCGCTTCCCGCATCTGCCCCTCGTCCGAGATGTCGGCATTGAGTAGCACTGCGTCATGGCCATTCGTTTCAATTTTCCGAACCACGTCTTCCAGTTCGTGTCCGCTATGCCCCAGGGCTCCGATTGCGTAGCCATTGGCGGCAAGGGAGAGAGCAGATGCCCTTCCAATTCCAGACCCTGCTCCTGTGACCAGCGCGACCCGTTTCGCCATTTAGCTTTCCCCACATTGCGCGATGATCGCTGAAACTATCGGGTTTCGGTTTGGTTCCGGCGCGAGTGTTACATCAGGAGCCTGTTTCGCTGTGTGGAGCGGCGACTGGCTTGGATTCTGGCGAACCTCTGAACCGTAGGAAGATCGACAGCACGACGATGACGGCAGTCGACAAGAACTCGCTCTGCCAATTCTGCAAAGACTCGAACCAGAATTGCGCGCTCCCCAAATGACCGATCATCGACGTCGCGGGCTGACCGTGCAACACGGCTTCGGCGTTCTCCGCCTCGGCGCTGTACTTGAGGTGCAGGACGAATGTGACAACAAACAGCGCGGCCAACGCTATGCCCAGCGAATACGAGTAGGCCGACTGGGCCCAGCCGCCCACGCGGACCGGCCATGGCGCGTCAGGGTTATCTGCCTTCGCCGCAGCATTTTCGTCCGCCTCGGACGGGCCATCCGGGTCCTTGGATTCCGCCGACCCCCGCTGAAACAGGAACGCTGTCAGCATAACGTAGGCCGACATTTGCAAAAATTCGGATTCCCAGTTCTCGAACAGGGATGACAAGAAGTGCCCGGATACAGCGTACGCGCCGAGACCGATTTGCGCCGACTCGTGCTCGGCCAGTTCATGAGTGTAGACGGACCAGCCTGTCAGCAGCATCCCGCCTATAGTCGTGATCGATAGGACGACCAGCACGATGGTGAGGCCGTTGTCTTTCAAGAACTTCATTGTTTTGCCTGCAAGGTAAGATGGAATTCTGGCTGTAGATATGGCCGTCAATGGCCTCGACAAGAGCGCGGTAGCACCTCCGGAACTAATGTCGCGCTAGGGGATTAGAAGACATCACGCCGAATGGGTCGGCGCTCTGAGGAGATTTCCATGATCCGCCGCCAACTGTTAACCGCACTTGCCATTACCGCGTTCGTACCGGCACTTCTCGCTGCCCCGCAGGCGTTCGCCGCCACAGCGGAAATGGGCGAAGCCGAGAAGAAGCATGCCGACATGACCAAGAAGGTCGGCTCGCTCTCACTTGCCACCAGCCGGCTTGCCGTTGAGATGGCGACCATTGACATGGTGAAGATGTTCGCCAAGTTCGAAGTCGCCGAGCAGGAAACGATCGCCGATATCCTGAAGTCGATGGAGATGGAGAAGGCTGAGGGCGCGCTCAAGGCCCCGACTGACGCCGAGGTGGAAGGGATGCTCGATCCGGCTGGTAGGGAAGCTCTGGCGACGTTGAAGGCAGTGAATGGAGCCGGGTTTGACAAAGCCTATGTGGCTGCGCAGCTCGACGGCCACAAGAAACTACTTACCATCCAGGAGGACTACCTGAAGGTCGGGCAGAACCGCGAACATCTCAGTGTCGCCAAACTGGCGCGCGGTATGATCAACGAGCACATGGATCACCTCGGGATGCTCAAGGCCTGATCCCCCGTAACGAAGGGGCTGCGCGAACGCGCGACCCCTGATTCCTGAAAGTTATTCGATGCCATTCACCAATTCCGCCAAATCCGACGCCCATGCTTTGTTTGACGACCAGAGGCCCTCACCAAAAGGACTTACCGACGACGATGTCATCGGCTTCGTCAGCGCCATGTGCTACCGACCGATGGAGGATGGCGAGATGGTCATTCGGCTTGCTGGCGAGGCTGGCGCGGTGATCGACCTGCGAACCAACCCGGTATGCGCCGGGCGGTTGGCAATCGCGTTGCTCGATCTCATCAATCAGAATGGTTGGTTCGACATCGACCTTCGTGTCAGCGACCGGGGCTCCGAGGTCGCAAGGATCAAGCCGATGGACCGGACGACGTTTGTCTGCGATCCCGCAAATGACTGATGTGATTTACGACTGCGTCGTTATCGGAGGCGGACCCGCCGGGCTGACGGCGGCAATCTATCTGGCGCGCTACCACCTTGATGTGATCGTGATCGACAAGGGCGAAAGCCGTGCGGCGACCATTCCCCTTTCCCGCAACCACGCTGGCTTTCCGGACGGAATCAGCGGGCTCGATCTCCTCTGCCGAATGCGTGCGCAAGCGGAAAAATATGGCGCGACCCTTCGACAAGGCAGTGTGGTAACGATCGCAAAGGACGGGAATGTCTTTTCCTTGAGAACAGCCGCCGGTGAAAACGTTGCTGCGCGGACGGTCTTGATTGCCACAGGTGTTTTCAACCGCCGCCCAGCGATGCCTGAGGCCATGCACCACGAAGCGGTCGCGCGCAGCCTTCTGCGATATTGTCCAATCTGCGACGCGTACGAGATCACCGATCAGAGGGTGGCAGTGATCGGAACCGGAAACGGGGGCGTCAATGAAGCTGTGTTCCTGCGGAGCTTCACGGAGGACGTGACGTTGATCTCACCCGCACTCGAGCATGAGCTGACGGCAAAACATATTGCTCGTTTGAAGAAGTACGGAATTGCGATCGTCAATGGTCCTGCCGAATGCATCGACCTTCACGAAAAAGCCATTTCAGTTCGGACATCTAACGGGACGATGGCTTTCGCGGCAGTTTATCCGGCCCTCGGTTCCGACATACATTCGGAGCTTGCTGCATTACTCGGCGCTAAGCGCACCGACGAGGGGTGCGTCATTGTCGATTGTCATCAAAGAGCGAGTGTTAAGGGGCTATACGCTGCTGGCGACGTCGTGCTCGGTCTCGATCAAATGAGCCACGCAATGGGGCAAGCAGGCGTGGCCGCGACCACGATCCGCAATGATCTTTGCGATCAAGCAGCCCTGCTGCGTTAGTCGCATGCTGGATAGCTTCGCGGTCTAACATGCAAGCCGCGGAGCAGCCACGTTGGCAAGAATCGATGCACTGCGGCGGTCGGCCCAATCGTCCGATATAGCGGAGACGACCGCAGCCCAAGTCATTTGCGGAGGCTGGACTGCTATCTCAACAGCAAGCCAATGTTTGGCGCTGGCATAGGAGCGACCGAAGCACCAGATTTCCTACTGTTTGGACGGGGTTAAGGGATCCGCACTGGGATTTGACAGAAGGTCGTTGGTACCCGCCGAGGCGCCGGCGTCACCTGAAGCATCTGCGGATTGCTAGTGATGCAAATGCCGGCCATCCGTGCGCCCTTCTTTTTCTTCCCAGAAATAGTATGATCTCAGGTGTCGATCAGTTCTTTTTCATAGCCTATCCTCTGCTAATGTGTTGACGAGCCCATTGGCGGCTGGCGGCTCTACCCTAGCTTGATCCAGCTAAGCATCCACTGGCTGCCTCCAAGGACGTTTCTATAGAAACCTTGGCCTTCGTGCTTCATGATCAAGGTCAGATCGATGATTTCTCTTGGGGGGCGTCCACCGGATAAGCCAAGTCCGCCCATGAAACGCTCCAAATCATCGAGAGTGGAAATACTCTCGATGCCGGGCTGACTAGGCGCTGTGATTTTCCAAGCAAACAGGGTCAAAGTACATCCTCTTCGTGTGCCTAGATCAGGCATTTCCAGAAGCTGCAGAACGGTGCGCGCGGGATCGACTCGGTCTCCAACTACCAAACTGAGGCTACGACCGAGACCTGGAAAATGGTGCGACCACTCAGATCACGCGCTTCGACACTCAAACCTAGGGTGTCACCGGTCATTTCCGTTCCCAATAGAGTGGCGGCAAGAATGCGTTTAGCTTCATCCCGAACCTGACACTCGTTCAGGAAGTATCGCCCAGCCGTGTCTTTGTGAACGCTTTTCCCGTCACTCCGATGAAGATAGACGAATTGCATCTAGCGCTGCCTCGGATCGCGATAAATCGGACCAAACCGAAGCACAATGACAGCCGCTATCAGTGGGGTAGCACCGGCAAGAAAGAAAAGAAGTGTCATCTTTTTCGTCCTGGATGAATATCTGGTGGTTCGAGCCTGGAAAATTCATATGCACTGTAACTGAACTTAGACTGGCTAAAGTTGTTCCGGTTCAGTATCGTCCCGTCGGCTTTCGCCTTTTCGATCGAGTAAGAGCAGCGCGACCCCTCAATCCCTGGTTGAGAGGCAGGCCAAATCGAACCCATCAAGTCAGCGTCGGCTTACCTTTTTCGCCCGAAGAACCAATCGGTCGCAAGGTCGGGTCCGTGACATCCTTTGAGTTCTGCTCGCTGGATTCCCGCACAGGCGGCTCAAGCTTGGGATCAGCCTTTTGCTCCGGCGTGGTGGGCAGGGCCACGACATCGACTTTGTTTTCTTTTCGGTGATTCGGCATGACAACTCCTTTTTCCACATTGAAAACCCATCTGAACGGCGGGAGCTAAATGTCGAGCATACCGGCCTCGATGCTTGCCGCAAAAAACGCCTCGCGGACCACTTCGACAGGTGTCCGTCTCTGGAGCGCGTTCAGGCATTGACGACGGGCGTTGTCGTAGTGCGATCCGGTATCTGCCGGCCAACGATAGGTCAGGTGGTTCAAGGCCTCTTCCGGGCCATGGACAGCCTTGGCAAGTCCCCTGCCGACTCTGATTCGAACTGGAATCTGCCACTGCGCAGCTTGCAGGTGAGTATGCATCGGTCGTCCTTCCATTTGATTGCTGGCTCAACTCCGGCTGCGGAGGTTGGTTGCTGTACGAAACTGGACAGTTCGAGATTTCGCGCGCCGTCCACATCACGGGCGAACCAACAATTCTACTTCTGTCGGAAACCGACAGAACGCGACGCAATCGTCCGGACGGGGGTCGCGGACGTTTCGACATTCAGGCCATGCCCAATGGTTAGGCGGTTGGCGGGACACCAGATTTTTGATGAGGTTGGGGCAAGAATGTTAATGGCTGAAATCGACCCTGCACGCCCAACGCAGGCTGTTTTGACGCCATCCTCAAGCCAATCCTACTCGAAGCCACCATTATAGAGAGAGTGCATTAGCGGAAGCGGCGCCTTCCTCGACGTACTCCACGTCTGCTCACCAACATCGCGATCACCAAGGTCGAAATCATCGCGACAACAGCTCCGACGGCGACCCGTTGGCGAGTTGAACGCAAGCCTCCGTCAACGCCTCCCGGCTTTGAAGACGGAGCGTAGAGATTGCCGTCCGTTATCGGCACATCTTCTGCGCTTTTGAGATAGGTTCACATGAACCAGTTCATGAAACGGGGCGTCAACGTCGGGGCAAGCAAATGGGTACTTACCAGATTGGTCGGCGCGCCGACGGTTGTGGTGGCCACGGGACGCTCGCTGACACGCACGATCGCATTCGCGACCTTACGTGCGTCATAGACGGGAGGAGGGGCCGAAAGCTTCTTGCCGGTGTAATTTCCTCCGTGGCTGATGCCGGGCGTATCGATGAACGAAGGGTAGAGGTCGCAGACGTGAATGTCGGGCGGTCAGACAGTTCCGCCCTTAACGCCTCCGAAAACCCTTTAAGGCCAAACTTGCTGGCACTGTACGCGGAAGCATAGGGCGCCGCTGCAAACCCTCCCAGTGAGATCATGTTCACGAAGATCCCGTGGCCCTGCTTCAGGAAGATCGGAACAGCAGCGTGAGCCTCATTGATGTGTCCAACCAGATTGGTTGAGATGATTTGTTGGTGCGCTTCGATCGGTGTTTCCTGGAACTTGCCGACAGCACCAACCCCGGCGTTGCTGACCCACACATCGATTCGGCCGAACGCCGCCGCAGCAGATGCCAGCTCCGCGACCTTGGAGGCATCTGTGACGTCTGTGGGAACGACAAGCACGTCCACGCCTAGGGCACGGCAGTGTCTCGCAACTGCCTGCAGGGCAGCAGCGTTTCGAGCCGCGAGAACCAAATGCATGCCCCTTCTTGCGAAAGCCTCGGCGGTGGCTTCACCGATACCGCTGGATGCTCCGGTGATCACTACTAGCCTCTTTGCGCCGTCCATCATTTCCTCGGTCATCGTCGGCTTCGTCGAATTCGACGTTCAGGCCATGAGCCGCAAGGCGAGCCTGCATAATTTTCGCCATGGCGTCGAGAAACGCATCGACGCCATGTTCAGCCTCAAATGTTCTACAGGCATTTTCGAGGTCGTTTCTGGTCATGCAATTTCACCTAAGCTGTCAGCACAACCTTGATGCAGTTATCTTTCTTGTCTCTGAATGTTTCATACAGTTCAGGACCGTCCTCCAGCTTCGCGCGATGAGTAATGATAAAGCTTGGGTCGATTTGGCCTTCCTCGATGCGCCGCAGCAGCTCTTGAGAATAGCGGTTTACATGAGTCTGCCCGGTGCGGATGGTCAGACCCTTGTTCATGGCCGCCCCGAACGGGATCTTATCGAGGAACCCGCCATAGACGCCGGGGACCGAAACAATGCCGCCGGGTCGGCAAGCCATGATCGCGGCACGCAGGGCGTGCGGCCGATCTGTGCCCAGCAGCGTCGCGGCCTTGACCTTGTCGATGATGGCATCGAATGAGGCGGTGGCATGGGATTCCGCGCCAACCGCATCAATGCATTTGTCCGCGCCATGGCCCCCCGTCATTTCCTTGAGCCGATCTAAGATCGTCGCATCTTCGTCATCGAAGTTGATGATCTCCGCCCCCGCTTGCTGAGCCAATGCCAAGCGCTCAGGGACGTTGTCGATCGCAATCACACGGGCGGCACCTTGCATGAGCGCGCTCTTGATGCAGAACTGGCCAACTGGCCCGCAGCCCCAGATCGCCACGATGTCGGTCGGCTCGATTTCGCAATTGGCGGCTGCCATCCATCCGGTTGGAAAGATGTCTCCTAGAAACAGGGCCTGCTGGTCGCTCATCCCATTGGGAATGATAATTGGCGAGACATCGGCATAAGGCACACGAACGAATTCAGCCTGTCCACCCGCGTACGCACCTGTCAGATGAGAGTACCCAAAAAGCCCCGCAGTGGGATACCCAAACGCTTTAGTTGCGTTTTCGGCATTACGGTTCGTCCGTTCACATACCGACCAGTTGCCTTTCAAGCATTGCTGGCACTCGCCGCAGCAGATTGTGAAGGGAACGACGACGCGGTCGCCCACTTTTAGCTTCTTGTTGTCTCGGCCGACTTCGACAACCTCGCCCATGAACTCATGGCCTAGGATGTCGCCTTTCTCCATGAATGGGATGTAGCCATCCATAAGGTGGAGATCGGAGCCACAGATCGCGCAAGCGGTCATCTTGATAATCACGTCACGGCCATCTTCGATCCGGGGGTCCGGGACGCTATCGCAACGAATATCACCCTTGCCGTGCCAGCAAAGTGCCTTCATGGAAGTTCTCCTCAGTTGTTTGCGGCGTCGGCAGTGCCGATAGCGCGGATTTCAGTTATCAGGGCGAGAGCGATGGCCAGGATACCGATGATGTAGACAGGCCAGCGAGCTTGATCGGGGAAAGTGAAGGCCCACGGAGCGAGCAGCATCGCGACCCCGAAGATCGCGTCGACAAGCAGGTGGAAGCGGATGCGGAGAAAGCGGACGATCCCGAGTTCGTAGTCGGTCATCAAGCTGTAGACGAGGACAGCCAGACCCATGACGATGAGGAAAATCCGGGATGGTCCGCCCAGGCCGAGCAGATATGGCAAGGCGATCACGAGCAGACCGACAACGTAGTCAGCGATGCCGTGGAAGAGGGTTGGTATAAAGCGCATGGCATGTTCCCAGCAAATTAATCTGTGCCCAAAACTAAGCTTTCCCGGTTTGGTTCCAGCAGCTGAGGGTCCGAGCCGCATCGGTGGGAACCAAATGGCGCCTTTGTAATTTGATTATCGAAGGGCCTTGCCGAGGGCCGCGATTGACGATGGGACGCGTGAGATCGCAGCGGATCTTGCCTATCTTCGCACGATCATGGCGAACGTGATCTACGTCGGCTTACCTGGAGCTGGGGACCGAAACTGGGTTCTAGTCGATGCAGGGGTGGTGGGAGGCAAGTCCACCATCAAAGGCGCAGCGGAAGATCGTTTCGGCGCAAACGCGCGGCCGGCAGCAATTATCCTTACACATGGTCATTTTGATCACGTTGGGTCATTGGAGGATCTTGTGGACGAGTGGGATGCGCCTGTCTTTGCCCACCAACTTGAGCTTCCCTATCTTAACGGGAACGCGTCCTATCCTGATGGCGACCCCAGCGTAGGCGGCGGATTGATGGCAAGTCTGGCAGGCTTTCTCCCTACCCGTCCGGTCGATGTTTCGACGAGGCTTTCTTCTTTGCCGGACGATGGCAGTATCCCATTTCTGTCCGGTTGGACCTGGATTCACACACCTGGCCATTCGCCCGGCCACATCTCGCTTTGGCGCGAACGTGACAAGGCTCTGATCGTCGGCGATGCGTTTATTACGACGGCTGCGGAGTCCGCCTATGCGACCGCGTTCCAGACGCCGGAACTTCATGGGCCACCGAAATACTTCACGATCGACTGGAAGAAGGCCAAGACATCCGTCGAGTCTCTGGCGGCCCTCAGTCCTAACCTCGTGATTACCGGGGATGGCAGAGCGATGGAAGGTCCTGACTTGACCCAGAAGCTGGGCGACCTTGCCCGAGACTTTGAACGCATCGCGGTTCCATGGCAAGGTCGATATGTGGAGGCTCCCGCCAACGCGGAAGATGGAACGGCTTATCGGCAACGCTAGTAACCGCGACAGACAACGTCCGGAGCCGAGACAGACTTCATTTCGATGCGACATTCTTCTACGAGCAGTTCAAACGCCGACGATGGACCCCGTTTACGAGTGATCTTGTCCGCACGACGGGAGCGATCACGATGTCCAGAGTGAAGAGGTCGCTCTAGACTGGGCCAAGCTCTTCGTGTTATCGAACAGAACCCGGCGACCGGTTTCTAATGTTGATATGATCGGGTATGGAGCCTGTCTCGTCAGAAACTGCGCGAGGTAGTTTTGCGGCTGCATCGACCCGGATCAGTTCACGAAAGCTAAGCCATCCATTGCGCCGAGCAAAATAGCTGCGAGCTCATACGAGCAGGTCATTTACCTTCCTTCCCGTCAGGAACTCTCGTGACAAACGTAGCAGCACGCCGTTTGGACACGACAGCGTTTCCCTGAACGCCGTCCTTGCTCATATCGATGTTTCCAAGGTCTAAAGGCTCCGGCTGTCTATTGCTGGATGCCACCCAGGTGCGGGGAATGATGACTTCTTCGAATCTACCGACATTTTTTATCCTCCTTTGCCGGTCAAACTTTTTCAGATACTTCGAGGTCCGACGTGACCGAGAATTTTTCTCGTTTCTATTCGGACAAGGCGACCAGTTAAATGGTGGACAGAAACGCTTCCGTCGTCGTCACTTCGAGTTGAACCGAGAAGCGGTCACCCAGCAGTTCCAGTCCCGCGTCGTGGGTGTCGTCGGCTCCGCTACAAACGGCGTCCTTCAAAAGAACGACGCGGTAACCAAGGTCGATCGCACCGAGTGCCGCAGCCAGGACACAGACATCCGTCTCGCCGCCAGTCAAAACGATCGTGTCAATGGCGTCACTGGATAGAAGTTGGTGAAGACGACCATCGACCCATGGCGAGTAGGTCATCTTGTCAAATACCCGAGCGGGCGGGACCAATGCTCTGAGCGAGGGGATGATGTCAACGAATTCGGGAGCGAGATGCTCCGTCGTCATCATCCACCATTTTTCGTAATAGTCACGCCACATGCCCGGCATATCGTTTGCTCGCGCCGGCGGCGTGAACCGCGTAAAAACCGTGTGCGTCGGATGTCGGCCGCGAGTTCTTCGATTTCCGCTGAGACTTTGCGCATCCAAGGGACCTGCCAAGGCGTGTCTTCAGCAAACATCCGCTGCATATCGACGCAAAGATGCACCCACTTCTTTTCCAAAGGCTTTCTCCTTTGGCACTGAACTTCTTTTGACGGTTCAAGTTCCATGGCTCAAGGGGTTGCTTGGAACATTGGCCTTCCCGGAAAGTTTATGGTGTCCAACAAGGAGAACCAACATGGCCGAAAATGAAACCCGCGAAATCTTCGTTACAGGACTGAAGAACGCGCACGCAATGGAAAATCAAGCGCTTTCAATCATGAAGCCGCAGCTGTCGCGCATCGAAAATTACCCTGAAGTGGCAGCCAAGCTCGAGCAACACATCCGCGAGACGGAAGGTCAGATCGTGCGAATCGAAGAGGTCCTGTCGGGTCTCAATGAAGATCATTCCGCCCTTAAGGACATGGCGCTTTCCTTTACAGGCGCTATGGCGGCGATGGGCCATACCATGGCAGGTGACGAGATCCTCAAGAATTCCTTCGCCAACTTCGCCTTCGAGAATTTCGAGATGGCGGCATACAAATCGCTCCTCACCGTGGCGGATGCCGGCGGCTACGGTGCGGCGACGTCCGCGCTGCAGGCGAGCCTTGCCGAAGAAAAAGCGATGGCGCAGTGGCTCGACGAAAACCTCGTATCCGTAACGACGAAGTTTCTCTCGTTGCGAGAGGCGGGAGTGAAGGCAAAGGTCTGAAAGACGAAAACATTCACGCCGACTTTGCTCACCGACATGCAAAATACGTTGGCGGGAACATTCTATGAAAATGGGCGTTGAGTCGCCGCAACGGTTTCTACCAAAGGAGGACAGAATGGCCGAGAAGACATTGAACGACCTTTTCCTTGATACGCTCAAGGATATCTATTTCGCCGAGAAGCAGATCCTGAAGGCTCTTCCGAAGATGGCGCGTGCTGCGCAGTCGGAAGAAGGCAAGGCAGGCTTTCTCCAGCACCGCGATGAAACGCAGGGGCAGATTGAGCGGCTGGAGCAGGTCTTCGAACTGCTGGGCAAGCCGGCCCGTGGCAAGACCTGCGAAGCCATCCAGGGCATCATCGCCGAGGGCGAAGAGATCATGGAAGAATACAAAGGCACAGTCGCACTTGACGCCGGCCTCATTTCTTCGGCACAGGCCGTGGAACACTACGAGATGGCCCGCTACGGGACGCTGATCGCCTGGGCCAAGCAGCTCGGCCTCAACGATGCCATCCCGCTACTTCAGGCAAATCTTGCCGAGGAGGAAGCCACGGACAAGAAATTGACTGAACTTGCAGAGGCATCCGCGAATGTCAAAGGCAAGGGCAAAAAGGCCGCCTAATGCCGACATCGACTCCTGAAAGGCCGCCCACTGGGCGGCCTTTTTCTCATGTGTACTCAATGACTAGGAGAAACTGATGGCCAAGAAGCCTTCAACACCCAAAATTTCAACCGCAAACGCGCCAATATCCGAAAAACCCGCCGCATCTGCCAGATCCAATCCCGCGACCACCGTCACCATTCACGACCAACAGCTTCATCGCGGTGAAGGCGGCGAGCTGCATCAGTTTGCGGAGGACGGACATCCTGTTTTGACGACCGCCCAAGGTGGTCCCATTGCCGATGACCAGAATACTCTGCGCGTCGGCGCGCGCGGCCCTGCACTCATCGACGATTTTCATTTCCGGGAGAAAATCTTCCACTTCGACCATGAACGCATTCCGGAGCGCGTCGTTCACGCTCGGGGCTACGGCGCCCATGGATTCTTCGAAACCTACGATTCCCTGGCCGCCTATACTCGGGCCGACCTGTTTCAGCGACCCGGCGAAAAGACGCCTGTGTTTGTTCGGTTCTCGACGGTTGCTGGCAACAAAGGCTCAGCCGATCTGGCGCGCGATGTGCGGGGCTTTGCGGTCAAGATGTACACCCAGGAAGGCAACTGGGATCTGGTTGGCAACAACATTCCGGTGTTTTTTATTCAGGACGCCATCAAGTTTCCGGACATCATTCACGCTGCCAAGCAGGAACCCGACCGGGCGTTTCCGCAGGCGCAGACGGCTCACGATAATTTCTGGGACTTCATCAGCCTGACGCCCGAGAGCATGCACATGGTCATGTGGATCATGTCCGATCGCACTATTCCCCGCTCGTTCCGCTTTATGGAAGGCTTTGGTGTCCATACCTTCCGCTTCGTCAATGCCAAGGACGAGTCGACCTTCGTAAAATTCCACTGGAAGCCCAAGCTCGGCCTGCAATCGGTGGCCTGGAACGAGGCCGTCAAGATAAACGGCGCCGATCCCGATTTCCACCGCCGCGACCTCTGGCAGTCGATCCAGTCAGGTAATTTTCCCGAGTGGGAACTGTGCGTCCAGCTCTTCGATCAGGAATTTGCCGACAATTTCGATTTCGACATTCTCGACCCGACGAAGATCATCCCGGAGGAGGTTCTGCCGGTTCAGCCTATCGGCCGCCTGGTTCTCGATCGGATGCCCGACAACTTTTTCGCAGAAACCGAACAAGTCGCGTTCATGACGCAGAACGTTCCGCCGGGCATCGACTTCAGCAACGATCCTCTGCTGCAGGGCCGCAACTTCTCGTACCTGGACACGCAGCTGAAGCGACTGGGTGGTCCGAACTTCACCCATCTACCCATCAATGCGCCGAAGTGTCCGTTTCACAACTTCCAGCAAGACGGCCATATGGCCATGCGCAATCCTGTTGGCCGAACCAACTATCAGCCAAACTCTCATCGTGAAGGGCCGCGGGAATCTCCGGTGCAAGGTTATCGGCACTTCGCGTCTGAAGAACAGGGTCCGAAGGTTCGCTTGCGTCCCGAAAGCTTCGCCGACCATTACAGTCAGGCACGCCAGTTCTACATCAGCCAAACGCCTCCCGAGCAGCGTCACATCGCGATGGCGTTGGCGTTCGAACTTAGCAAGGTCGAAAATCCGGTGATCCGCGAGCGCATGGTCTCTCACCTGATGAATATCGATGAGACACTTGCGACCACCGTTGCCCAGAAGCTTGGCTTTCAAGCCATGCCGAAGCCGGCGGACGCCGCCATGCCGACACGCCAGGACCTTGAACCATCACCGGCGCTGAGCATTATCGAGCGCGGCCCCAAACGTTTTGAGGGCCGCAAGCTTGGCATTCTCATCACGGATGGTGTGGACGCTGGGCTGCTCAAGGGTTTGACTGCGGCAATCACCCAAGAGAAGGCGGTCTTTGAACTCATCGCACCGAAGGTTGGCGGCGTCACAGCATCTGATGGCAATTGGGTGGAAGCCCATCACATGATCGATGGCGGACCGTCGGTGCTGTTCGACGCGGTCGCGTTATTGACCTCGGCTGCGGCGATCGATGATCTTGTAAAAGAGGCGACGGCGCGTGACTTTGTCGCCGACGCCTTCCAGCACTGCAAGTACATCGGCTACGACCAATCGGCGTTTCCATTGCTCGAGAAGGCAGGCATCGCTGGCGATCTCGACGAGGGCGTCCTCGCGCTGCCGGGAGAAGATGGTCTTGCCGCTTTCGTTTTTGAGCTTGGCAAGCTTCGCGTTTGGGGCCGTGAACCATCTGTTAAACTTGGTAGGGCCTCTCCGCCCATCAAATAGGCTCATGCTCGGGCGCAGTGAATGTGCTGCGCCCTATGGTTCCGACGCGACATTCAAAGAGGTTGTAAGGCAAATGCCTAAAACCGCGTTCAACTCCGAGATTTCTGATGACTCAATCCACGTATGATTGCCTCATCGTCGGTGGTGGCCCAACCGGCCTAACGGCGGCGATCTATCTTGCTCGCGATCATCTCGATGTGATGGTAATCGAAGATTGGCGCAGCCGTGCGCCACCCAACCAGTCCCACCGTGTTTAATTCCGACGAGGCGAAGCAACGTCAGTCCCCCAGGTGCAGATGGCATCGGCCAGCCCGTCGAGACAAGGGGAAATGAGCGCGCTGCCGGGCCAGTGTTCGTCCTATGTCAGATGAGGTGTCTGGTCGGACGTTCCCTCCGGTCACGGCGCGCCCCTCCCACGAGTCTTCCGGCACCAGCCCTTTAGGGCCGCCGGCTTGGAAGCGAGGTGCTGTGAGAGGGCCTCGCTTCCATTGCAAAAAAAGCTTTCCAGGTAAGAAACAATTTTTCGCCCTCCGAGTTTCGCTGCACACACGGAGGAGATAGTCATGGAAACGAGATGGTTACAGCCAGTGCAAATTACGACCAGTCAGAGCGGCGTGCAGACCGTCCCCTGCCCGTTCGCGGCCCTAATTTTCTTGTTGGACGACTGGCCCGATATGCGCGGGGCGGACTATGTGAAAGCTAGAAGCCTCTGCCGCGCTGCAATCGCAGGGCGAAAAACGCCAGAAGAAGCGCGAGAGGTTTTCATCAGGGCCGCAAAGGAAGCCCATCTGATGCATTGATGAGGTATTCTCATTCAAATCAACGAGTTCGGTCGCCGGGTGATGTGCGGCCTTCCGCCTGTCACCGGCGGCGTAATATTCGAATACGCTCAACAGATCCGATACGCTCTCCACAGTGCGACCAGAGAGCAGGCAGCAGACCGCCTCGATCCGGGCGATCTTTCTCCTTGCTCAACTCGCAATTGACGTCGTCTCGCCATTGCGCTTCGCCCCCGGAAGCAGGCGCTCAAAAATAGCTGCTCCGTCGACCGTCTCCTCGCATACGATGCGCCGGTCCTTGTGTCCTGATCTTCCTGATTATCGATCATCACGTCATCCGCCGCCCAGAACTTAACGTCTAGCCTATGTGCCTCCCGTCCACGCCGGCGGGCGGTTGGGTATTGCTTGGACCGGTTACTTCAGTAATCAGTGACATCGCCCTCGATTGACTTTTCTCGTTCTTTTGCGCGAGGGACGACAAGGGTAGGACATGGTTCCAGATTTTAACCCGGAAAACGTTCGCCACGCTCCGCTGGCCACAGCCGGTTGCGATGCGAAGGTATTGAGGTAAAAAGACCCCGCGCGAAGCGAGGTCAATTTTTGCGGGAGATTAACCAGGCGTCGATGCTGTTGGGCTGCGGCAATCGACGACATAATCAACGGGGAATTGTTTTCTCGAGGGCGCAGTTTGCCGGATGTCGTCGAGGAGCGCGTGAGCTACAGGCGCGCCCTATACAGATGTTGTCGACGAATTGGGCAGGGGCGGCGCCGTTTTCACGGGCATGCCAGTCTCGAGGTTGGCGGCTATAAACGCCTTACGTACTCCAACGTACTCCTTCAGCAGGTGCTAACCCGTTCAATCCTTGCTTGCAGGAGAGAACAGCCTGCTTGAAGCACTCACCTCGTTTCTGCGACTATTCGTTTTCCAGAAAATCAAGCGCGTCATCGAGGGTGCGAATGTTCGATCCATCCCCGCGAAGGGTAACTTTTAGCCGTGGTCCCAAGAAAAATCACGCTTCCTCATGTTATCTCCTCGTCATCCTACTTGGAATCCGTCAATCCAGACGACGTTTTATCAACTTTGATTTCTGGAAGTGGTTCCCTCCAAACCGGCTCATTTATTTCAGTGTCTGACACCGGACAAAACCGTCATCCAGTTGCGGCTCGTTGGCCACTTCTAGCGAACCTGAATACCTTGAGACGGGTTACCTGCGGCACGTATGTCCGGAAAGGATATTTTTGCGCTTCTACGACCGCTGCGGGAACCTCTCAGATCGTGTCCCGGGAGG
>UBTA01000105.1 GCA_900468065.1 Hyphomicrobiales bacterium
GCCAAACGGGGCGCTGGAAAGCGTCACATACCTTTACTCATTAGAGGCGGTTTCCAGTGCCCGGTCCGATTGAGTGCATGCCTTGAAAACCACGGCGGACACCGCGCGCGGATGCTTTCTGCTGCCCCGCCCTTGAAGGAGCGATCATGCCCTATGTCAAACCCGAAATATCACCGGCAACTGATGTGATGCTCCGTGTCGCTTCAACGGTCTGGCTCAATCATCTGGCTTGCGGGGTGCGCCGCTGCCGCCGCGATTGCCGTTGCCTCGGAAGAACGGGCAAGTTTGGAAATCCTCTCTGTGTCGCCCATATGGAAACCCGCGAAATCACGGAGATGCTTGATTTTTGCGGCGACACTGTCGAGTTGGCGACACCCGAACGGGTGGCTGCAAGGCTGGCCGGAGCCAAGACGGATGAGGAGCGCGAGATGATCCTATTCCGGCGTCAGATCTTTCTCTATTTTCACCGGGAAATTGCAAAGGCAGGGTTGGAAGAGCCTTTGGGGCCGCCCTTCATCGAGGTCTGATCGTGTCAGCCTTTGAAGGCGGTGACTTCGATCTCGATCAGCATTTCCGGGCGGATCAGGTCACAGACCACCATCGTCGCGGCCGGGCGGATATCGCCAAAAGCCTCACCGAGGATCGGGAAGACGATTTCGGCAAAGGCCGCATCGGTGACGTAATAGCGATTGCGCACCGCGTCCTTGAGCGAAAACCCGGCGCCGTTGAGCGCCGCCTCGATGGTCATCAGGCAGTTGCGGGTCTGCTCTTCCACCGTCTTGGGCATGGTCATCGTCTGGTAGTCATAGCCGGTCGTGCCGGAAACGAAGCACCAGTCGCCCTGCACGACAGCCCGCGAATAACCCGCCGTCTTTTCAAACGGCGAGCCGGAAGAGATCAGCTTTCGCGGGCTGGGCATTCTGGATCAGGCCCAGGGATGCGAGGCGGCATTGGCCTTTTCGAACGTGTCGATCGCCGTTGCCTTTTCCAGCGTCAGGCCGATATCGTCGAGGCCGTTCAGCATGCAGTGGCGGCGGAACGCATCGAGTTCGAAGGTGATCTTGCCGCCGTCCGGGCCGGTGATTTCCTGGTTTTCCAGGTCGACCGTCAGGATGGCGTTGGAGCCGCGCGAGGCGTCATCCATCAGCTTTTCCAGGTCTTCAGGAGAGACCACGACCGGCAGGATGCCGTTCTTGAAACAGTTGTTGTAGAAGATGTCGGCAAACGAGGTCGAGATGACGCAGCGGATGCCGAAGTCGAGCAGCGCCCACGGGGCATGTTCGCGCGACGAGCCGCAGCCGAAATTGTCGCCGGCAACCAGGATCTTGGCATTCTGGTAGGCGGGCTTGTTGAGGACGAAATCCTCGTTGACCGAGCCGTCCTCATGATAGCGGGCTTCGGCGAAAAGGCCGGTGCCGAGCCCCGTGCGCTTGATCGTCTTCAGGTAATCCTTCGGAATGATCATGTCCGTGTCGATATTGACGACGGGGAGCGGCGCGGCAACGCCGGTGAGCTTGACGAACTTGTCCATGGCAATGGCCTTCGATTTCAACGGGGCGGAAAAATTTCCGCCCAGCGTTTAGAGCAATTTCATGCCGAAATGAAGGAGAATCTTGTTCCCCGCCGCCGGAAAGCCCGCAAAGGGGCCCTTAGAGGTCGATGATCGTGCCGCGGCCGTCGTTCCAGATGCGCGGTTCGCGGCTCTGGCGGGTGGAATTGCGGTTGCCAGAATTGCGGTTCACGGTGGCGCGAACCGGCTTGGGCGCAAGCCGTGCGGCAATCGTCGTGCCGATCACCACCACCGAGGCGATGCCGATCAGGGCAAGACCGAGCGATGCGGTAAACACGAAGGCCATCAGCGTGAACGCGATGCCTGCGATTGTCAGGAGGAGAGAGCGTATGCTTTGCATTGTCGTCACCTTTCGTTGCCCAGAATGTGGGTTCGCCCGCGCCGCGTTGCAAGGCCTACTTCCGTATCACAGGTCTGCCTTGCGAAAATGGCGAAAGCCGGGCACAAAAGCTGCATGAATTCGTCCATTGATCATCACCCTGCCCGCTTGCGCCGCTCCGTGCTGTGTGTGCCGGCCGACAATGCCCGCGCCCTGGCCAAGATCGCCACCCTT
Organism: Hyphomicrobiales bacterium; assembly: GCA_900468065.1. Taxonomy (GTDB): domain Bacteria; phylum Pseudomonadota; class Alphaproteobacteria; order Rhizobiales; family Rhizobiaceae; genus Pararhizobium. The sequence goes on from UBTA01000105.1 coordinate 2,124, forward strand.
GCCTGCGATGCGGTGATCTACGATCTCGAAGATGCGGTATCGGTCGACAACAAGGTTGCCGCCCGCCAGACATTGGCCGATCATCTGAAGCGGGAGCGCCGCAGCGATATCGAAGTCATCGTCCGTATCAACGATCTGAAAACACCCTTCGGCGAGAAAGATCTGGCCTTCGCCCTGACACTGTCGCCCGATGCCATCCTTTTGCCCAAGGTCGAAAGCCCGCAGGATATCCAGGCGGTGGTTGATTTTCTCTCGGAAAACGATGCGCCCGATAGCGTTCGTCTCTGGGCGATGATCGAGACCCCGCGCGGCGTGCTGAACGCTGCGGCGATTGCCGAAACCGGCCGCACCCGCGGCGGCAGGCTCGATTGTTTCGTGCCGGGGCTGAACGACCTGCGCAAGGAAACCGGTGTGCCCGCTTTGCCCGGCCGCACCTATCTGATTGCCTGGCTGATGCAGATATTGCTCGCCGCCCGCAGCTGCGGCCTCGACATCATCGATGCCGTCTTCAACGACTTCCGGGATGTTTCAGGTTTCGAGGCGGAATGCGCTCAGGGACGCGACATGGGTTTCGATGGCAAGATGCTGATCCACCCGGCCCAGATCGGCCCGGCCAACGGCGCCTTCGGTGTTGCCGATGCCGCCCTTGCGGACGCCCGGTCGATCATCGATGCCTTTGCGCTGCCGGAAAATGCGGATAAAGCCGTCATCAATCTCAACGGCCAGATGGTCGAGCGTCTTCACCTCGATCAGGCCCTGCGGCTTGCGGCCAAGGCCGATGCCATCAACACAAAAGGAAAAACCCCTTGAAACTTTACCGCCTGCTGACCGCCATCGACGACGCCACCTTCTGCCACAAGGTCACAGCCGCCCTCAACAAGGGCTGGGACCTCTACGGTTCGCCGACCTATGCCTGGAACCAGGAAACCCGGGCAATGATGTGCGGCCAGGCCGTCGTCAAGGATGTCGAAGGCAAGGAATACACCCCCGACACCAAGCTGTCCGAACACTGAGGTTAGGCTGGCTGGGACGGTTCAACCCGTCTCAGCCGCCCACATGCTCGACGCTTTCCTCGATCCGCTCCATGTCGTCATCCGACAGGCCGAAATGATGGCCGATCTCGTGGATCAGCACATGGGTGATGATGTCACCCAGCGTCTCCTCGTTCTCGGCCCAATAGTCGAGGATCGGCCGGCGGTAGAGAATGATCCGGTTCGGCATCTCGCCGGTTTCCATGGTGAAGCGCTCGCCGATGCCGCGCCCCTCGAACAAGCCGAGCAGGTCGAACGGCGTTTCCAGCGCCATGTCCTCGAAAACGTCCTCGGTCGGAAAATCGTCGATCTCGATGGTCAGATCGGTCGCCAGCGCCCGGAATTCCTCCGGCAGATGGCTGTAGGCCTCCAGCGCCAGGGATTCGAATGTGCTGATTGTCGGCGCGTGGCGTTCCCGCCAATCGTCGCTCTGGTCTATGCGGGCCATGGGCACTCCTTGCTTGCCCCCTGATATAGCCATTTCATCAGCGTTTTTCGAGGGTTGAATTTGGATCGTCCCCGTCAAGGAATAAATTCTTAGAGATTCCCGTTGACTCTTTCGGGCAGCTCTGGAATCTATAAGAACATAACAGGAACAACTTGAATTGGAGTGACGTCATGGTGCAGACGCCCATGACGCGCGAGCGTCTTTTTGCGCTCCGCGAAACCATTGCGCAGATGGAAAACGAAAACGTGCCCGGGCTGCTGAAAGCCGCCAGAAAAGGCGCTGCGACGGGCTTTGAGCAGAAGATCGGCGTTGATGATGCAGGCGTTTCCAGCCATGTCCTGCCTCTGGGCATTGCTGCGCTCGACGACATTCTTCAAGGCGGCCTGCCGCTGGGCGGGCTTACCGAAATCCGCGCCGCCGAAACCCGCGATACGGGGGCTGCCATGGGTTTTGTCCTGGGGCTGGCCGTGCTTTGCCGAGGCGATCAAGCACCGGGGAGTTCGCCCATTCTTTGGATCGGTCAGGGAATGACAGGTGCGGAAGCGGGGGCTCCCTATGGCCGCGGGCTGCAGGCCTATGGGCTGGATATCGGCTGCTGCATCTTCAGCAGCCCCCGCACCATCGCCGACGCGCTCTGGATTGCTGAAGCGGCGCTCTCTGTCCCGGTCTTTACGGCTATCATTCTGGAAGTCCGGGGAAATCCGGCCCAGTTCGGCCTGAACGAAAGCCGCCGCCTGCATATGCGAGCCCGGACCGGCAACGTGCCGATTTTTCTTCTGCGGCAGGCGGGTGAGGAGGAGGCCAGCAGCGCCCTCTTCCGGTTCCTTGTTGCCCCTGCCCCCGCCGCTGGGCGGCCGCTTCCGGATGAGTCGATGCTGGCCGGCAGCATCGGCAATCCGGTCTTCCGGGTCGCCGTTGAGAAAAGCAGGACCTTTGCCCCTCTTGAGCTTTTGATGGAATGGAGTTCCCATGCCCGCCGTTTCCGACATCTCATCCCAGAGACAACCGCGTCTTCTGCAAAATTCCAGCCAACGTATTCTGTCGCTGAATTTCCCGCATCTGCCGGCGGACCGGATGGCGCGGACGAAATGGGGCGTGTCATGGCTTTCCAGAAAGCGTCCTGACCATCCGCCGCTGGTCTTTGTCGATCGCATCCAGAATGCCATGCGCATCGTCGCCCTGGACATCTGTGGTGAAAAGGCCGGGTTGAAACGCGGACAAGGCTTGGCCGAGGCACGTGCCATGCGCCCCGGCATCGAGATCATCGCGGCCGATCCGGCTGCCGACAAGGGCCTCCTGACGTCGCTGGCCGACTGGTGCGACCGCTATACGCCGCTTGTAGCCATGGACGGTGCGAACGGGCTCTATCTGGACATCAGCGGTTGCGTTCATCTGCATGGCAGCGAAAAATCGCTTCTGACCGACATCCTCTCCCGGCTTTTCCGCCTGGGCATTGAGGTACGCGGTGCAATCTCCTCTTCAGCGGGCCTATCCTGGGCGATGGCGCGCTATCGGCCCGGGGAAATCATCGGGCATCAGGAAGCCGAGCAGGCTCTGTCTCCCCTGCCGCTTGCGGCACTCAGGCTTCCCCTGGAAACGATCGAAACGCTGGCACGCGTCGGTCTGAAAACGGTCGGCGATCTCATCCATCTGCCGCGCGCGCCTTTGGCCCGCCGCTTCGGCCCGTCCGTTCTTCTGCGCCTCGATCAGGCGCTTGGTTTCGAGGACGAGCCCCTTTCGCCACGCCTTCCGGTGGCAAGCCTTTCGGCGGAGCGGCGCCTTGCCTCTCCCATCCAGGACGAGGACGATATTCTCGGGCTGACATTGCAGCTTGCCAAAAGCCTGCGGCAGAGTTTGGAGGAGCGCGAGGAAGGTGGCCGCCTGTTCGAACTCGTGCTTTTCCGGGTGGATGGCAAAGTCTTTCGCATTCGGGCCGCCACGTCGGCCGCATCCAAGAATCCCGAGCGCATCGCCGCGCTTTACCGCGAACGTCTTCAGGCCATTCACGATGATCTCGATGCCGGCTACGGTTTCGAAATCCTCCGCCTCAGCGTGCTGAAGACGGAACGCTATGTTGCCATTCAGGAGGATTTTTCCGGTAAATCGGACCAGGCCCGCTCCCTGTCAGCCTTTGCCGACCGGGTTCTGGCGCGCTTCGGTCCGGAGAGCCTGTCCATGCTGGTGCTGCAGGAAAGCCATGTGCCCGAAAGGGCGACGGCCTTCGCGCCGATTGCCGATATTGCGGAGCTTGCCGTGCAGCAGAGGCTTGATAGGCCAGTCGTCGCTGCCCCGCCCTCCGTTCGCCCCTTGCGGCTGTTTCGTCATCCGGAACGGGTGGATGCAATCGCGACCGAATTGCCGGAAGGCGCGCCAGCAAGCTTCAAGTGGCGCAAAATCCTCTATCAGGTGGCCCGGGCCGAAGGTCCGGAGCGGATCGCTGGCGAATGGTGGATCGACGGAGAAGATGCGCTGACACGGGATTATTTCCGGATCGAGGATGCGGATGGCCGGCGCTTCTGGCTGTTTCGTGATGGCCTCTACGGCCAGACCGTCGCGTCTCCGCAATGGTTCCTGCATGGAATTTTCGCATGAGCGCCGCACCGGTCTTTTATGAGCTTGGCGCCAGAACCAACTTTTCCTTCCTGGAGGGATCGGCTCCGGCCGAGATCATGGTGGTTACGGCCCAAAAGATCGGGCTGGCAGGTCTCGGTATTGCCGATCGCAACACGGTGGCCGGGGTGATCCGCGCCCATGCCAAGGCAAAGCTTGAGAATTATGCGTTTCAACCCGGTGCGCGGCTGGTCTTTGCCGATGGCACACCGGATATTCTCGCCTATCCACGCAATCGCCAGGGTTGGGGCCATCTGTGCCGCCTGCTCAGCGCGGGGAACCTGCGGTCGAAAAAGGGAACCTGCACGCTGTTCCTATCCGATCTGCTCGAATGGCAGGACCAGCTTCAACTGATCGTCTTGGAGGGGTCGGGCCGTCCCGATGCTGCGATGCTGACCGGGCTTTTGCACAAGCTCAGGGATTATGCCGGACATCGTCTCTATCTGGGCATGACACCACGTTATGACGGTTTCGATCAGCATGACTTCGCCTGCGTGGCTGCAATTGCCTTAAAGACGGGAACTCGGCTCATTGCCACCAATGATGCGCTTTATCATGCCCCCGATCATCGGCCCCTGGCGGATGTCGTCACCGCTATCCGGGAACATGTTACGATCGCACAGGCAGGCTTGTGTCTTCAGGCCAATGCCGAGCGCCATTTGAAAAACCCGGTGGAGATGACCAGGATCTTCCGGGATTATCCCGATGCCATTGCCAACGCGGCCAAATTCTTTGCCCGGCTATCCTTCACGCTCGATGAATTGAAGCATAATTATCCAACAGAGACCGATGGAGACGAAGCGCCCGCACAAAGATTGCAGCGTTACGTTCGCGAAGGCGCGATGCTTCGCTATCCCGACGGCGTTCCCGAAAAAGTCGAACGCCAATTGGCTTACGAACTCGAACTTATTCATTTTAAAGAATACGAGCCTTATTTCCTGACCGTCCACAAGCTGGTGAACTTTGCGCGCAGCAAAGATATTCTCTGCCAGGGCCGGGGATCGGCAGCCAATTCGTCTGTTTGCTTCTGCCTGGGTGTCACGGAGGTTGATCCACAGAAATTCACCCTGCTGTTTGACCGTTTCCTGTCGCGCGATCGCGACGAGCCGCCGGATATCGACATCGATTTCGAGCACGCCCGTCGCCAAGAAGTGATCGAGTATATCTATGAGGAGTATGGCAAGGAGCATGCCGGCCTTGCATCGGCCGTCATCAGCTACCGCGCCCGCTCGGCCGGCCGCGAGGTGGCTAAGGTCTTCGGCCTTTCCGAGGATGTGCAGTCAGCGCTTTCCAACTCGATCTGGGGCTGGTGGACCACCTCCTTTTCGCAGGAACAGGCAAAAGCCGCCGGTCTCGATATATCGGACCCGACCACGTTGCGGGTGTTGAACTATGCTGGCCTCTTGATGGAATATCCGCGTCATCTGTCGCAGCATGTCGGCGGCTTCGTCATCACCAAGGACCGTCTCGACGAAGTCGTGCCGATCATGAACACGGTCATGCCCGATCGTTTCATGGTCGAATGGGACAAGGACGATCTGGACAACCTGAAGATCCTGAAGATCGACGTGCTGGCGCTCGGCATGCTCACCTGTCTCGCCCAGGCCTTCAAGCTGTTGGAAAATCACTACAACGAACCCAAAAGGCTGTCGCAGGTCTATGAAGACATTCAACCGGCCGTCTACGACATGATCTGCCGGGCCGATACGATCGGCGTGTTCCAGATCGAAAGCCGGGCGCAGATGAGCATGCTGCCCCGCCTGCGCCCACGGGAGTTCTACGACCTTGTCATCGAAGTCGCCATCGTCCGTCCGGGGCCGATCCAGGGCGACATGGTTCACCCCTATCTGAAGCGGCGGCAAAATCCGGATGCGGTGGAATATCCAAGCGAGGAATTGCGGGAGGTTTTGAAGCGAACCCTTGGCGTGCCGCTGTTTCAGGAACAGGCCATGCAGATTGCCATCACCGCCGCCAAATTCACCCCGGCCGAAGCCGACAAGCTTCGCCGGGCCATGGCAACCTTCCGACGAACCGGCCAGGTCGCCCATTTTGAGGAACGCATGGTGAAAGGCATGGTCGACAATGGCTATCAGCGCGACTTTGCCGAGCGCTGTTTTAATCAGATCAAAGGCTTCGGCGAATATGGCTTTCCGGAAAGCCACGCAGCTTCCTTTGCCCTGCTGGTCTATGCCTCGTCCTGGTTCAAGACCTATTATCCCGACATCTTCTGCGCCGCGATGCTCAACTCCCAGCCCATGGGGTTCTACCCGCCAGCCCAGCTTGTGCGGGATGCGCGCGAGCATGGGGTTAAGGTTCTGCCGGTCGATATCAATCTATCCGATTGGGATGCCGCTCTTGAGGGTGAGGCGATGTTCGATCCCAACGATATCGAGCCGCGTCATAGGGAAATGCGCGATGTCATCAGGACACGGAAAGCGATTCGGCTTGGCTTTTCCCTCGTCAAAGGCCTGCGTCAGGTGGATATGGCTGAAAAACTCGTTGCCCATCGCGGCGGCGGTTATTACTCGGTGCGTGATCTCTGGCTGCGGTCCGGCCTGACGCGGGCGACTATTGAGCGCCTTGCGGATGCGGACGCTTTCCGATCGATCGGGCTTGACCGGCGTGCGGCGCTCTGGGCGGTCAAATCGCTCGACGAAAAGTCCGCAGCGGAAAGACTTCCGCTGTTCGAACGGGTGGGTCATGACGACCTTCAGCAAGAGCCGGAGGTCGTTCTGCCGGAGATGCAGCAGGGCGAGCATGTGATCAATGACTATCGCTATCTCAGCTTGTCGCTGAAAGCGCATCCCGTTTCCTTTCTGCGGAAGGATTTTTCAAGGCAGGGCATCGTCACGAACCGCAGTCTGGATGCAGTCCGAAACGGCCGCGTGGTCACGATCGCCGGTCTCGTGCTGGTACGTCAACGGCCGGGAACGGCAAAGGGCGTGATCTTCATGACGCTCGAAGACGAAACCGGCGTTGCCAATGCCATCGTCTGGAAAAATGTATTCGAGACTTATCGGTCGGTCGTCATGGGCGCCCGCCTGGTCAAGATCAGCGGGCGTCTGCAAAGTGCCAGCGGCGTCATCCATGTCGTTGCAGATCATCTGGAGGATATGACACCGGCGCTCGGAATCCTTCAGAAAGAGGCCCGCGGCTTCGGCGCAAATGCTCGATCCGATGAAGCATTGAGACCAACGGATGATCATCGGCAAAAGCACCGGTTTCAAAAAGACGGCCCTCCTCACCAAGAAGCAGGAAATCGGCAGGACCTGATTGAAACGGCAAGTGTCATGCCGAAGGGAAGAAACTTCCATTGATTTAATTCACAGCGCTGGGTCGCGAAGCCGGGCGTCTGTAACAAAAGTTGTACGGCTTTTTTGCCACTCAAGAAAACTTGAATTCCGTCGAAAAGCCGGAATGGACAGAATTATCGAATACTAAATCAATGAAAACACGATGTTTTTTATCAAGTTTAGAATTGATCTAATATAAAGCGGCTCATTTGCAACGCCAGTCGCGCCCGATTTTTTGTTGACACCAAATATCCGCTTTTGCTTTATGAATTGAATTCAGTGCCTTGCGTATCACGGACAGACGAAATGCTGGTTTGTAGCTGCAATTTTATCACCGATAAGGACATTCAGGACACCATCATCGAGATGCTCGATGAGGACTGTTGGCAGCTTATCGTGCCGGCAAAAGTCTATCACGCGATGGAAAAACGCGGCCGTTGCTGCGGTTGTTTTCCCAACGTTGTCGACATCATCATCCGCACCACCGAGCAATATCACGCCAGCCGCCCCTCGACTGGCGAGCAGATATTTGATTTCATGACCCGCCTCAAACAATTCCATGAAGAAAACAGGAGAGCGGATCTTGAAAGGCGACAAAAAAGTCATCGAGCAGCTTAACGAAGCGCTGTATCTCGAGCTCGGGGCTGTCAATCAGTATTGGGTCCATTATCGTCTCCTCGATGACTGGGGCTACACGCTCCTTGCCAAGAAAGAGCGTGCCGAATCCATCGAGGAAATGCATCACGCCGACAAGCTGGTTTCCCGTATCATCTTCCTTGAAGGCCACCCCAACCTTCAGACGGTTGCGCCCCTTCGCATCGGCCAGTCGGTCAAGGAAGTGCTGGAGGCCGATCTTGCCGGTGAATACGATGCCCGCAAGGCCTACAAGAAATCCCGCGACATCTGTCATGACGCGGGCGATTACGTTTCCATGAAGCTGTTCGAAGAGCTGCTGATGGACGAGGAAAGCCATATCGACTTCCTCGAAACCCAGCTCGATCTCTTCAACAAGATCGGCGCCGAGAAATACGGCCAGCTCAACGCCGCACCGGCCAACGAAGCCGAATAAGGCTCCACACTCGCAAAAATGCTCGCCCCGGCTTTCGCGGCGGGCATTTTTATGCGTCGAAACCGAAATTTTTGACTGAGCAAGGCGTGGAAGCTCTCGCAGAGCAACGCAACTTTGACGTGGCGTGTTTCCTCCTACGGCTATGACGGAAACGATACGCTGATCGGTACAAACAGCTCGGATGAGCTGGATGGTGGTTTTGGAAAAGGCGCCCACACCGGCGTTTCGGGGCGGGATTTGTACGGGTCGGGAGCGCAAGCCGACACGCGGGGTTCGTCACGATCATTGCCCGCCGCATCAGGTTTGGGCATTCTCGCGCTACAGTCATGGCAAATCGCTTGCGCCATTCGCCTCACTTTGCGACGGTGATAGTGGGCTTTTCCGGCGGCTGTATTCGCGCGGCGAGCAGCCCATGAGCCTCTTGAAGGCCGTGCTGAAGGCCGCTTCCGATTCATATCCGGGCGATGGGGCGATGGCCGAGATCGTATCCCTGGAATTCTCCAACCTGTCGCCTGCCAACGCCACGCGCCAATGCGTCAGATACTCCATCGGCGGCGTGCCGCCGGTCTCCTTGAATTTCAGGGCAAAAGCCGATCGTGACATGCCCGCTTGCTCTGCCAGTGGCTGCAAAGTCCTGCGATGCGCCTCTCCTGATCGGTATTGCGCGTGAGAAAGGCGTTTCGGCCTATATCGGTGAGGGCTCAACCATTGGCCAGCGGTGCACCGATTGGATGCCGCCCGGCTCTACAGGCTTGTGCTGGAAAAAGGAACAGCCGGTGCCCGCTATCACGCGGTGGCCGAAGAAAGCATCCCGTTCCGTGATATAGCCGGGGTCATCGGCCGCCGGCTTGCCGTCCCGGTCGTCGGACAATCTCCCGAGGCGGCGGCGGCGCACTTCGGCTGGTTTGCGAATTTCGCCGGTATCGACAACAAGGCCTTGAGCGCCCGAACACGGGAATTTCTGGGCTGGCAACCGGCGCAGCCCGGGCTTATTGCTGATCGCGACCGGCCACGCTATTTCGAAACATGAACAGACTGCGCGCGAGATGGGCGCCTTTGTCTACCGTGGCGGTGCACTGCCGGCCAGATGCCCGAACGCCGCCACGACATCCTCGTAGACCCCGCGTTTGAACGCCACGATCAGGTCTGGCAGCGCCTGCATCGGCTTCCAGGCCCATTCGTCGAACTCCGGCTCGTGGCCGCCTGGAGGCGGGTTGATGGCGATTTCGGATTCGTCGCCTTCAAAGCGGAAGGCAAACCAGCGCTGGGTCTGGCCGCGATATTTGCCCTTGAGGCCGATGCCGATCAGGTGGGCAGGCAGGTCGTAGTTGATCCAGTCGGGTGCTTCGCCAAGCAGCGAAACGGTGGTCATACCGGTTTCTTCGTAGAGTTCGCGATAGGCCGCTTTCAGCGGGTCCTCCCCCTTGTCGATGCCGCCCTGCGGCATCTGCCAGAGCTGCCCCGAGCCGTCATATTCGGAATTGCCGATGGGAATGCGCCGCCCGGCCCAGACGAGACCCTCCCGGTTGAGCACCATGATCCCGACACAGGGGCGATAAGGCAGATCGTCCGCCTTGACCGGTTTTGATTTGTCCTTGCTCATGCGCTTGCCCTTTGCCTGCCTGCCTTGCGCGCCGGACCAACGAAATCCGCGCGGCTCCACGAATATACGCTATTGTGGTTGCGGATCCTTGACGAGCGCCGAAACGCCAACAAATTCGATGCCGCGCGTGCTCGCCTCGTCCATCCACTGGGAAATGGCTGCGACGCTTTCATCGAAGGCCGAGGCAACGCCGATGGCGCCGCCATTGCGCCTGGCGATGCGCTCCAGTTCATCGAGTTTCTTCAAGATCGCTGTGCGGTCGATCTGGTCATCGACGACCATATCGGCAAATCCATGTGGTACGCCGATCGTCCCGGCCAGCGTTCCGGACAGCGTCTGTGCCGATGTCGAGTCGTCAAGGAAGAGCAATCCGCGCCTGCCAATGTCGCGCATGACCGGCTCCAGCGCATCGGCGTCCGACAGAAAACGCCCGCCGAGAAAATTCATGATGCCGGTATAGTTGGTGATCTGGGCCAGCGAAATATGCAGTTCCGACAGGTTCTTCTTTGCATCCAGCCCGACGCGCAGCGTGTGCGGGCCGGGATTGTTTTCGGGGTAATCGAAGGGCTCGAACGGGACCTGCAAAAGGATTTCATGGCCGGTGCGACGCGCTTCCTGCATCCAGCGCTGCAGGCTGTTACCGGTTGCGGCAAAGGCCATCGTAACATCGGGGGAAAGCTGACGCAGAGCATTCTGCGTACCCGTCTGGCTGAGCCCGAGGCCGCCGACAACGATTGCGATGCGGATGCCCCGCGCACCCGACCATGGCCGCGCATATTGATCCATCGGCCGCAAACCGTCAGGACCAGTGATCGGCAGCCGTCCCTCCGGACTGTCTTCTAGCAGGTCATCATTCGGGAAGGTCGCCAGACGCGGGTCCTGCCCCTTCGTCCGGCCGACCTCGATGAAGGCGGGCCCGTCGCCGTCGCGCTGTTTGGGAGAGAATTTGGTGACGATGGAACCGTTGTCGGTGAGCGTTTCCTCGACATGGGCACCGGAAAGCCCGCCGCTTGTCTTCTGCTGCTTGAGTTTGGTGCTGTCAGGCTCTGTCGCAGCCTTTTCGCCTGGCTGGGCGGCATCCGCCACGATCTGCGGTTCTGGCGGTAGGATCAGACCGGTCGGCTTCAGAATGGTCCAGACGGAAACGCCAATCAGCGCCAGGGCGCAAACGCCAAGCGACAGGCGGCCGAATGTCAGGCCGGACTTTTCAGCTTTGGAGGAGCGCGTCTTGCGGTTCTGACCAAGAGGAGCGTTGAGATCTGTTCCCAAGAGGGCCTCTATCGATCTGAGTTGCGATGGCGGAAGCCTTTGGCTTGGGCGTTCCCTTAAGAATCGAAACCGCCGCCCAGCTGCAACCGGGCGGCGAAGAGTATCAGGCGATCCGCATTTTCAGCGGATATTAGGGCTTCAGTTCGGCTTTTTCCGGATTGGCCGGGAAGGCCGGGTCCGTCTTCTTGCCGCGCAGAAGGTCAAGCGCGTAGTTCAGCTGCAGGTCGTCCTTGGTTTCCGGCGGGACGTAAGCGACTGAGCCGGAGCCTTCGTCGTTTTCGTTCTGGCCCTTGATATGGCCACGCAGGCTGGATTCGCTCGTGGTTTCGACCTTGCCGAGCAGTTCCGGCGGCAGCGGCTGATCGACCTTGATGTCCGGCGAGATGCCAGTGCCCTGGATCGACTTGCCCGATGGCGTGTAATAGAGCGCGGTGGTCAGACGCAGCGCGCCGGCTTCGCCGAGCGGGATGATCGTCTGAACAGAACCCTTGCCGAACGAACGCGTGCCGAGAACCGTGGCCCGCTTCAGATCCTGCAGGGCGCCGGCAACGATTTCCGATGCGGAAGCCGAACCGCCGTTGACGAGCACGATCACCGGCTTGCCATCGGTAAGATCGCCTGGCGTCGCGTTGAAACGGCGCGTCTCGTCAGGATTGCGGCCGCGGGTCGAAACCACTTCGCCGCGCTCCAGGAAGGCGTCGGAGACGTTGATCGCCTGGTCGAGCAGACCACCCGGGTTGAGGCGCAGGTCGAGTACATAGCCCTTGAGCTTGTCAGCCGGAACCTGGGCCTTGATCTTTTCGATCGCGTTCTTCAGGTCGTCATAGGTCTTTTCCGTGAAGGAAATGACGCGGACATAACCGACATCGTCTTCCGTGCGGAACTTGACGGCGCGCACGGCGATGATGTCGCGAACGATCGTGATTTCGATCGGCTTTTCAGCACCCTTGCGCAGGATCGTCAGCTTGATCGGCTTGCCGACCGCGCCGCGCATCTTGTCGACCGCTTCCTCAAGCTTGAGGCCACGCACGTCAACGCCATCGATCTTCGAAATGAAGTCACCAGCGAGAACGCCCGCCTTGGCGGCCGGCGTATCATCGATCGGGCTCGTCACCTTGACGAGATCGTCTTCCATGGTGACTTCGATGCCGAGACCGCCGAATTCACCCTTGGTCTGGGTGCGCATGTCTTCGGCATCTGTCGAATTCATGTAGCTCGAATGCGGATCCAGCGACGAGAGCATGCCGTTGATGGCATTTTCGATCAGCTTGTCGTCCTGCGGCGGCGTCACGTACTGCGCACGCACGCGCTCGAAAACATCGCCAAAAATCGACAGTTCGCGATAGGTTGACGGGTTGGCCGCGACGGCCGGGACGATGGAGGAATATACAACGCCCGTGGCCGCTGCACCCATGAGTGCCCCGACCAGAACAAGTGACGTTCTACGAATCATTGCGTGCCTTTCCGGTGTCTGCTGCGGTCCACCATGGTCGGGAATCAACCGGTTTTCCGTCTTTCCTGAATTCAATGTAAAGCGTCGGACGTTCGGTTTCCAGCGCCAATGCAGTGGCACTGGCCACTCTTTTGTTACCCATCGTGCCGAGCGGTTCACCGGCGACAACGAATTGGCCCTGCTGCACCGTGACGCCCTCCAAGCCTGAGAGAACGACGTGATAGCCGTCGCCGGGGTTGAGAATAATCATCTGGCCGTAGCTGCGAAACGTACCAGCAAAGACGATCCAGCCATCCGATGGCGCCGTCACCAAAGCCCCTGCATTGGTCTCGAGCATCATGCCCTGAAGCGAATGCCCTGTGCCATCGGCGTCGCCGAATTTGCGCAGGATCGATCCGGCAACCGGAAGTGCGAGCTTCTTCTGCAGGTCCGAAAACGCATATGCAGGCGCAATGCGGTTTTTGTCGGGCGTAACGCTATTTGCCAGCTCGCGCGCTTCGGCACGCTGGGCGTCCGACATCAGCCTGCGGTTTTCCTCTTCGGCCTTGGCTGCGGCCGCCGCATCGCGCACGGAAGCGATCTCGCTTTCGATCGAGCCGATCAGGCCTTCGAGGCTCGTCGCCTGCGTGGCCAGCTGTTCGGCCTTGCGGCGTTCGGATGCGAGTTCGGTGGCGCTGCGCTGCTTGAGTTTCTGTTTTTCAACGATCAGCATGTTCATGCGCCGCTCTTCCTCGAGCCGCGCCGTCATGTCGTCGCCAAGTGACTGCTTCTGGGTGACGATTTCCTTGCGAACGCCGGCAAGCGCCTTGAGGTCGGCGGCAAGGTTTTCCGTCTCGTGCCGGATGCCGGGAACAACAGCGCCGAGCAGGATGGCGCTGCGCACGGAGGCGAGCGCGTCCTCGGGCGTCACAAGCAGCGCCGGTGGCGGATTGCGCCCCATCCGCTGCAGCGCCGCCAGCACTTCGGCAAGCACGCCGCGCCGGGCGCGCAGGGAGGCATGAACAGCGTCTTCCTTTGTCCGCAACGTGGTCAGCTTCTCTTCGCCGTCGATGATCTGCTGTTCCAGCGCCTTGCGTTTATTGGCGGAATCGACGAGCGCCGTTCGTAGCGATTCACTGGTTTTCTCAAGCTCGGCGATCCCGGCCTGCAATTGCGCGGCGCGATCGTGGGAAAGGGTGATGGTCTTCGACAAGGCTTCCAACTCGCTACGGGTGCTGTCGCGTTTGACAGCAAGTTCTGCGGTGGGATCGGCCTGCGGCGGAGCCTGTTGGGCGGCGTCTTGCGATTTTTGATCCGGTGTCTCGGGAGTTTGCGCGGGCGCGGTGGTGGCGAAAAGGAGAGTGATGGCCAGAAGGCTCGCACGAAAACAGAGCCTTCCGGCGTCTCCCGGCTGCTCTTCCCGTGCCTGCTTTGCCGCACCTTTGGTCATTCCGCCATTCGCTGTCAGCCGTCTAATTAAGTAAAAAACCCTACGCTGATTTGGCTCGTTCAGCCAACAGCCATTCGTGGCAATTGCGGCATCCGGATGGCAGCGCGACGCCGATTGTTCAAACTCGATGATAGGGATGGCCCGAAAGGATGGTGACGGCGCGGTAAAGCTGTTCTGCGATCAGGATGCGCACCAATTGATGCGGCCAGGTCATCTTGCCAAGACAGATAACGGCATCCGCCTTGGCGTGAAGGGCGGGATCAAGCCCGTCGGCGCCGCCGATGGCAATCATCAGGTCGCGCTTGCCACTGTCGCGGAAGGAGCCAATGAGGGCTGCGAAACCTTCGGAATCCAGCACCTTGCCGCGTTCGTCGAGCAGGATGAGAAGACTGGCGTCAGGCAGCGATTTTTCGAGCTGGGCCGCCTCTTCGCGCTTGCGCGTATCGGCGCTCGATCCGCGGCTTTCGGCGACTTCGGCAATACGCGAAAGCTCAAGGCCGATTGCGGGGCCGGCCTTGGCGAAACGGTCGAGATAACGGGCCGCGAGATCCTTTTCCGGGCCCGCCTTGAGGCGCCCGACGGCAAAGAGGCCAACCCGCATGTCATTTCCCTAATTTTCATCACGCCGGTCAGAGCGTCGCCGTTTGGTCCGCAGCGAGAGGCACATTCTTCCCCGCCCAGCAGAGCGCCGGTGCCGGACTTCATTCTGCAAACGGCCGCAATCGGATAACCTATCCTACACGACTATTGCAGGATCCAAATGTGTCACTGACTGCTCAAGCGTCCAATCGCGGACGCCGTGCGCTCAGTGCAATGTGCCGTCTTCCATGTCCGGCGCGGCCCACATCTTTTCGATGTTGTAGAACTCGCGGATTTCCGGGCGGAAGACGTGGACGATGATGTCGCCGCCGTCGATCAGCACCCAGTCGCCGGTCTCCAGACCTTCGACACGGGCATTGCCCTGGCCACCGTCCTTGAGGTCGGTCATCAGGTGATCGGCGATCGCCATGACATGCCGGCTGGATCGCCCGGAGACCACGACCATGTAGTCTCCCAGCGCCGATTTCCCGGCAATGTTGATGGTGACAATATCTTCTGCCTTCGAGTCCTCAAGACTGCCGAGAACCAGGTGAAGAGCACGGGCAGCGACTTCGTCGCTGCGTTCCGGGCTTTGCGGGAAAATGCGGGTGACATTTCCCTTCGCGTGTACTGTTGTCAGGGTTTTTCCTTTCCAGGTGAACAGAACAGGCATGGTGCGATTCGATTATCGGTCGAGCCGCACCCTAAATGTAGGCACCAATGCCCTACGGTTTCAAGACACGAGAAATAAATGACGGTTAATCATTGCTTGCAAACCGCTATGATTTCGCCCGCAGGGCCGTGGAGCTCAGCGGTGAACGCGGTCCGTGAATGAACGTCCAGGCAGGCGCCTTGCACCAGGCAAGGCTTGCGGCATGGGCTTCGTCAACGCGCGCATAATCAAAGGTTTTCGCCATTTTCGAGGACAGATAGGACAGGGTATCGCCAGGGCGGTCGATGACGGCGATGGGGAAGGTACAGGCGATTTTCTGCCAGTCCTGCCAGAGATGGAAATTCTTCAGATTGTCGGCGCCCATGATCCAGACGAAATGAATGCCGCGATTGCGTTCACGGATTTTTTCCAGCGTACGCGCCGTGTAGCTCTGGCCGAGCGATTGCTCAAAGGCCGTCACCTTGATGCGCGGGTCATGGGTGATCTTCTCGCTGAGCGCGATGCGTTCGGCAAGCGGGGCCAGATGGTTGCGGCTCTTCAGCGGATTGCCGGGCGTCACCATCCACCAGAGCTGTTTAAGGCCGAGCCTGCGCAGCGCGATATCGGCAACGAGCACATGGCCGTCATGCGGCGGATTGAACGAGCCGCCGAACAATCCGACGGTCATGCCGTTCTCGACATGGGGCATTTTCAGGTAAAACGGATCGACGTCGCCCGGCTGCACCTTACGGCCGGACCTGACCGGTGCCGCGCACCCTGTATTTGAACGAGGTCAGCTGCTCGACGCCGACCGGCCCGCGTGCATGCATCTTGCCGGTGGCGATACCGATCTCGCCGCCCATGCCGAACTCGCCGCCGTCGGCAAACTGGGTCGAAGCATTGTGCAAAAGGATGGCCGAATCGACCTCTGCAAAGAAGCGCTCGACGACGGCCGGATCTTCGGCAATGACGGCTTCCGTATGGGCCGATGACCAGGACGAGATGTGATCGACCGCGCCCCCGATACCATCAACCAGCGTCACCGAAATGATCGCATCGAGATATTCGGTTGCCCAGTCTTCCTCAGTGGCCGCAATCAGCCCCGGCACCATGACGCGGATATCCTCGCTGGCGCGGACCTCGCAGCCGGCATCGCGAAGGGCAGTGATCAGCGGCACGACGAATTTGTCCTTTGCCTTGCGGTCGATCAGCAGCGTTTCGGCCGAGCCGCAAATGCCGGTACGGCGCATCTTGGCGTTGACGACGATCTTTTTCGCCATCTCCAGATCAGCAGAGACATCGACATAGACGTGGCAAAGGCCTTCCAGATGGGCAAAGACCGGCACGCGCGCCTCGTTCTGGACCCGGGCGACAAGGCTCTTGCCGCCGCGCGGAACAATGACGTCGATCGAGCCGCCAAGACCGGTCAGCATGGCGCCGACGGCCGAGCGGTCTGAAACCGGCACCATCTGGATCGCATGCACTGGAAGCCCGGCATCCTTCAGGCCCTGCACCATGCAGGCATGGATCGCCTGCGATGAATGTAGGCTGTCGGATCCACCGCGCAGGATGACGGTATTGCCGGCCTTGAGGCAAAGCGCACCTGCATCGGCCGTGACGTTCGGTCGGCTTTCGTAGATGACACCAATAACGCCGAGCGGCGTGCGAACGCGTTCGATATGCAGGCCGTTGGGTCGATCCCACTCGGCAATGATATCGCCGACGGGATCGGGCAGTTCGGCGATCGCCCGGATGGCATTGGCCATATCGAGAACCCGGTTTTCCGAAAGGGTCAGCCGATCGAGAAAGGATGCGGCGACGCCGGTTTCGCGGGCGTTTTCGAGATCAAGTGCATTGGCAGCGAGGATATCGTCCTTGTGGGCGACGATATTGCTGGCCATGCTGATCAGGGCTGCATGTTTGCGCTCGGCGGACGCCGTGGCGAGCGGCCGGCTGGCGGCGCGGGCCTGACGGCCGATCACCGCCATCAATTCCTGGATTTCTTTCTTTCGCGCATCGTCAAGCATGAGCGTCGCTCCTCACTGCATCCGTCTCCCGCTTGGCGGATGCGGTCATCACCATATCGTCCCGATGCACCATGGCAGCGCGCCCGGCGTAACCGAGAATGACGGCAATCTCCGCCGATTTCTTGCCAACAATCTGTCTGGCTTCGTCGGCATCATAACCGGCCAGTCCACGGGCAATCTCGCGGCCTTCCGCACCGATGATGGCAATCGTATCGCCGCGGCTGAACGATCCGGTCACCTGGCGAACGCCGGCTGGAAGCAGGCTCTTGCCGGAACGAAGTGCTGTTTCAGCACCGGTATCGATGGAGAGGCTGCCCGCCGGCAGCAATTGCCCGGCGATCCAGGTTTTGCGCGCTGTGACCGGCGAACCGGATGGCGCGAACCAGGAGGAACGCGCACCTTCGCCGATTGCCGACAACGGGTGATCGACCTTGCCCGACGCGATGATCATGGCGCAACCGGCACCGGTGGCAATCTTGCCGGCATCGATCTTGGTGCGCATGCCGCCGCGCGACAGTTCGGACGCGGCACCACCCGCCATCGCCTCGATCGCAGGCGTTATCTCGGCGATCGTTTCAAGGAAACGGGCGTCGGGATCGAGATGCGGTGGGGCGGTGTAGAGCCCATCGATATCGGAAAGAAGCACGAGCAGGTCGGCGCCGGTCATGGTGGCGACGCGGGCGGCCAGGCGGTCATTGTCGCCATAGCGGATTTCGGTCGTGGCAACGGTATCGTTCTCGTTGATGATCGGCACGGCACGCATCTTCAAAAGCTGGCTGATCGTCGCGCGGGCGTTGAGGTAACGGCGGCGCTCCTCGGTATCGCCGAGCGTCAGAAGAATCTGTCCGGCAACAATCTCATCCGCCGACAGGCTTTCGGACCAGGCGCGCGCCAGAGCGATCTGGCCAACGGCCGCCGCTGCCTGGCTTTCCTCCAGCTGCAGCGCCCCGGGCGCGAGATCGAGCACGGAACGGCCAAGCGCAATGGCGCCCGACGAGACGACGAGAACCTCGACACCCTTGGCCCTCAGCGCCGCAATATCGGCGCACATCGCGTTCAGCCACTGTTTCTTCAACCCGGTCTTGCGATCCACAAGCAGGGCGGAGCCGATCTTGATCACAATCCGGCGGTATTTTTCCAGCGGTTTGCGTTGCGGCGTCATGTCAGTCTTCGTCCACTTGGGTCTGCGCCGCGACAATGATATCGCGCAGTGCGCGCAACGTTTCAGTCATGCCGGTACCGACCACGGCCGACAGCAGCAGCGGCGTCTGGCCGCTGGCCTTTGCCAGTGCCTTTTGCTTCTTCTTCAGTTCGGTCGGATCGAGCACGTCGATCTGCGACAGCGCAACGATTTCAGGCTTGCCGGTCAGCTCGCCACCATAGGCTTCGAGCTCATGCTTGACGGTCTTGTAAGCCTTGGCGACATCTTCTTCTTGCGACGACACGAGATGCAACAGCACGCGGGTACGCTCGACATGGCCGAGGAACCGGTCGCCGAGACCGACGCCGTCATGGGCGCCTTCGATCAGGCCCGGAATATCGGCGAGAATGAATTCGCGTCCATCGATCGTCGCAACGCCAAGGTTCGGATGCAGCGTCGTAAACGGATAGTTGGCGATCTTCGGACGGGCGCGGGTTACCGTCGCCAGGAATGTCGACTTGCCGGCATTCGGCAACCCGACCAGACCGGCATCGGCGATCAGCTTCAGCCGCAGCCAGATGGTCTTTTCTTCACCTTCCAGGCCCGGATTGGCCCAGTTCGGCGCCTGGTTGGTGGCGGATTTGAAATGCGTATTGCCGAAACCGCCATTGCCACCGGCGGCCAGGCGGAAGCGCTGGCCTTCGGAGATCATGTCGACGATCATCGTCTCGGAATCCTCTTCGAAGATCTGCGTGCCGACCGGAACCTTCAACGTTACGTCGGCGCCGCCGGCGCCCGTGCGGTTGCGCCCCATGCCGTGAATGCCGGTGCCAGCCTTGAAATGCTGCTGGAAGCGGAAATCGATCAGGGTGTTGAGACCGTTGACGGCTTCAATCCAGACATCGCCGCCGCGGCCGCCATCGCCACCATCGGGACCACCGAACTCGATGAATTTTTCGCGCCGGAACGACACAGCGCCAGCTCCGCCGTCGCCGGACCGGATATAGACTTTTGCTTCGTCGAGAAATTTCATCGCACTGCCATCTGTTTGGTGTATTTGCCGTCGTATTTGCCGCCATCGATATAGGCGCGTGCTCCGGAGGTCAAAGAATATCGTGAAGTTTTTGAGCTATAACATCCAGTACGGCGTCGGTCTTGACGGCCGTTTCGATCCCGAGCGCATCGCAAGAAGTCTTGAAGGCGCCGATGTGATCGCGCTGCAGGAAGTGACGCGGAATTTTCATCGCAACGATCATGCGGATCTTGTCGCCATTTTCCGTGATCTGATGCCGCAATACTTTTCCACCTTCTGGCCGGCTTGCGAGATCGATGCCGGATCAATGATCGAGAACGGCCGGGCTGTCGAGCGGCGCTTCCAGTTCGGCAACATGATCCTGTCGCGGTTCCCGATTGCCGCGACCCGCCTCATTCCGCTGCCGCGCACCCGCACGATCTCGCCGATGAACCTGCAACGCGGCGCCACCGAGGCGCTGGTCATCACCCCTTCCGGTCCGTTGCGGGTCTATTCGGTGCATCTTGATCACGCCTATCCCGGCGAACGTATCGCCCAGATCGCCAGTCTGAAAGACCGGGTTCTGTCCTATGCACGCGAAGGCGGGGCGATGACCGGCGGTAAGGATTTCGGGTTTGCCGAATTGCCGCATCCCGATGATTTCGTGCTGATGGGCGATTTCAACATGCAGCCGGAAGGGCCGGAATACATCGCCATGACCGGGACCTCGGATGCTTTCTATGGCCGTTCGCTCCGGCTCGAAAATCCTGTCGATGCGCTGGCGCATCTCGGCCGGCTGACGCCCGAAAGCTACAGCTGGATCAATCCCGCCGATCGTAGCAAACGTATGCATCTCGACTATTGTTTCTTGAGTGCAGGGCTCACGCCGCGACTGAGAAACGCCTGGATCGATACGAAAGCCGAGGGTTCCGACCACCTGCCCGTCGGCTTCGAGATCGAATGAAAGCAAAAGCCCGCGGGTTTGACGCCGCGGGCTTTTCATCGTGTATCATGGTTTGCGCAAGCCGCTTGCCGTGATGCTGGTCTCGATATGGCTGACCATGCCGTTGCGGGCCAGCGCATAGACCTGGCTGCAGCCGGTGATCTCGAAACCGAGCTTCTTCTGCAGCTTCAGCGATCCGGCATTGTCGGCAAACACGCCGGAATGCAGGACAGTGCCGGGCATGCGCCGGAAGAACCGGTCTACCGCCGCATGCGCTGCCTCGCTGGCGTAACCGCGGTTCCAGTAGTAGCGGTTCAGCCAGTATCCGAGATGCCATTGGCCGTGCATCAGCTCGATGCCGACGCAGCCGATATGAACATCATCGCCGGTGGTGATCGCCAGCGTCCAGCCGGCAATCAGCCCCGAGGCCTGGCGGACCAGCCAGTCGTGTGCATCCTGCCGGTGATAGGGCACAGGCACACGCGACAGCATGCGCGAGACCTGATAGTCGGCAAGCGATTCCGCCACCGCATCGGCATCCGACAGCTTGTGCGGCCGCAAGATCAGCCGTGCGGTTTCGATGACCGGGCAAGGGCCTGGATCGGGACGAACAGCGATCTTCGGCCGTTCACGCAGGTGAGCGGTCATCTCAGACCTCCCCAGCTGCGCAACGACATCCAGGTCTTGCGATCGAGCCTGTACCATTCGACCGACATCATGCCGCCCAGCGCCAGGCTATCGACCATGCCGGAGCCCTGGAACTGGAAGCCGCACTTCTGGATGACCCGCCGGGAAGCGACGTTCATGACCCGGCAACGCGCATCGATCTGGTCGATATCGCGGGTCCGGAAGGCCATGTCGGTCAGCGCCTGGGCTGCCTCGGTGGCATAGCCCTTGTTCCAGTGCGGTTCGCCCAGCCAGTAGCCAAGTTCTGCCGTCTTGCCGTCCGGATGCGGCTCGATACCGCAGCAACCCAGAAATGCGCCATTATCCGCTTTGGTAATCGCATAGACGCACTTGCCAATCGTGCCCGTTTTCGTACGGCGTACGAAATCCGCGGCATCGGCCACCGTGTACGGGTGCGGCATGCGCGAAACCATGGTGGCGATATTGGCGTTGTTGGCAAGATGGGCAAGGGCGTCGATATCGTCTTCGTGGGGCGCGCGCAAAACGAGCCTTGGCGATAACAATATCGGGCAATCGGTCCTTGACCGTTGGGGCCGCAGCCGTTCCTGAGAAGATTCCAGGGAATCTTCCCGGGGAGACCGTGATTGGCTCTCCCTCAACAGTTCGCTTTGCATGTTCAGTCCTCCAAGACGTGAAAAAGGGGAGATTGGGCATTGCCCCATCTCCCCTTTTGGTCTTGGCCTGAACGGATAAGCGCCAGCCGGGTCGATGAGACGCCGGCTGTTTTAAGAGCGCTACCGGCTTATTCCGCTGCTTCGGCTTTCGGCATTACAGACACGTACACGCGGCCATTGGCCTTCGTACGGTAGTTCACATTGCCGGCCGTAAGTGCAAAAATGGTGTGGTCCTTACCGAGGCCAACATTGGCGCCCGGATGCCACTGGGTTCCGCGCTGACGCAGAATAATGTTGCCCGGAATGACGACTTCGCCACCGAACTTCTTCACGCCGAGGCGCTTGGACTGTGAATCGCGACCGTTGCGCGAGGAACCGCCAGCTTTTTTATGTGCCATGGGTGTTCCCCTTTAAACCTTGGATCCGTGTCTCAGTTTGCGGCTTCAGCGGCAGCGTCGTCGGACTTCTTGGAAGCCTTCTTCGCCTTCGCGCCGGCAGCACCAGCGATGTCCAGGATGCGGACAGTCGTGTTGTGCTGACGGTGACCGCGGGTGCGTTTCGAGTTCTGGCGGCGGCGCTTCTTGAAGGCGATGACCTTCTTGGCGCGACCATGTTCCACAACTTCGGCGCTGACAACGGCACCTTCGACAAACGGAGCACCGATGGTTGCATCGGCGCCGACGCCGACCATCAGGATCTCGGTGAATTCAATCTTGTCGCCTGCGGCGCCTTCCAATTTTTCAATCGTCAGAACGTCGTTGGCTGCCACGCGGTACTGTTTACCGCCGGTTTTGATGACTGCGAACATTTTTTATCCTTTCATGTTCGTTCCGGCTCTTCGCTCAAGGCGAGGCCGTCTTTTTCTTCAGTCGGACATAACAAGGCCTTTCGGCCTTGCCGGTGAACGGGCACAATAGCAACCCGGCGCGGTGAGGACATGCCACACCACTTCGATTTCGCGGATTACGTGAAGCCGGCAAAACTGTCAAGGCGAAAGACGCGGATGAGCTTGATTTTCCTTGATCTACCCTCTTGTCATTGCCGAAAACTGCCGCTATGAACCGCCTCGCGCTAAACGCGCCGACCAGCATATCCGGAGAGGTGGCAGAGTGGTCGAACGCACCGCACTCGAAATGCGGCATACCTGCAAGGGTATCGTGGGTTCAAATCCCACCCTCTCCGCCATTTCCTCATGACATTATCATGCTCATCTGGAATGCCGTTCTATAGCGCAATCCGATGGCAGAGATTGCATTTCATCGCGTCGCCGTCACCTCCGCAAGTTCCGCGATCCGGCCACTGCGCAAATTCCCTTTCTCACGCTCTATTTTTCTCCGAACATCGCCACATATGGCAGTTTATGCCCCGACGAATGCGGGCGGGCGTGGGAGAAATTGTGAACAGTTTCAAGGGAGAACTATCGTGCGTCTGAAAACAACATTGATCGGGGCCGCCTTGGCCGTGCTCGTTTCCACGGCTGCGGCCAATGCCCAGGTCGTCGTATCCTCGAAGATCGACACCGAGGGCGGCGTGCTCGGCAATATCATCCTCGCCGTTCTCAAGGCCAACAATATCGAGACGACCGACCGGGTGCAGCTTGGCGCGACACCAGTGGTGCGCAAGGCGATCGCTGCGGGCGAGATCGATATCTATCCGGAATATACCGGCAATGCCGCCTTCTTCTTCGAGAAGGCCGACGATCCGCTCTGGAAGGATGCCGCCAAGGGTTATGCCGAAGCCAAGAAGCTGGACTATGATGCCAACAAGATCGTCTGGTTGTCGCCGTCGCCGGCCAACAACACCTGGGCCGTCGCGGTGCGCAAGGACCTGGCCGATGCCAGCAGCATCAAGACCTTCAGTGATTTCGGTAAATATGTTGCCGGTGGTGGCACGGTCGTACTGGCCGCCTCCTCGGAATTCGTCAACTCGGCCGCAGCTCTGCCGGCATTCCAGACGACCTATGGCTTTACGCTGAAGTCGGACCAGCTGATCACGCTTTCGGGCGGCGACACGGCAGCGACGATCTCGGCTGCGGCCAACCAGACGAACGGTGCCAATGCCGCCATGGTCTACGGCACGGACGGCGGCATTGCCCCCTCTGGCCTCGTTGTCCTGGAAGACGACAAGTCGGTGCAGCCTGTCTACCAGCCGGCGCCGATCATCCGTGAGGCCGTTCTGAAGGACCATCCGGAAATCGAAACCCTGCTGAAGCCGGTGTTCGAGAAGCTTGATCTAGTGACCCTGCAGGACCTGAACGGTCGCGTCCAGGTTGGCGGTGAACCTGCCAAGGCCGTCGCGGAAGACTTTCTGAAGAAGAACGGTTTCCTGAAATAAGCCGTTTGAAATAGGCTGCCGTAAAATGGCCGGTTCCTGAAAACGGAGCCGGCCTGAATGGGATGGGGATGGCAGTTTGAGCATTCGCTTCGACAAGCTCGGCGTGGTCATTGCGCTGCTGATCGCTTATGCGGTGCTGGCCGCGCCGTTCGCGACCTTTCGCGCCAACCGCATCGTACCGGGCGATGCAAATGGCATCCTCGATGCCTTGCCCGCTGGAGCAGGCATGCTCCTTTTGGGGCTGATGGCCTGTGCGGCGCTGATCGTTCTTCTCAAGACGCCGACGGGTCTCCGGCTGGTTGCCGCGGCCGGAGGGCTCGCTGCCATTGCTGTGTTCATCGGGATGGCTGCGACTTTTCTGACGCCGCCATCCAACAGCTACGCCCGGGTTTCTCCGGCTTCCGGCTTCTGGATCCTGTTGTTTTCCTTCGCCCTGCTGGCTGCCGATTCAATCACACGGCTGCGGCCACTGCCGCTGGTGAGGGTCCTGCTTCTGGCGATCACGCTGGGTGGGGCAGCAGTGGTCCTGATGTCGGGTTTGTGGGATGGCCTGTCTATCCTCAAGGAATATTCAGGCCGCGCCGATGTGTTCTGGCTTGAGGCCGGAAGGCATGTAACGCTGGCGCTTGGGTCGCTGTTTGCCTCGGTTCTGGTCGGGTTGCCGCTTGGTATTCTCTGCCACCGGGTGGCCCCTTTGCGGGCCGGCTTGCTCAACACGCTGAACCTGATCCAGACGATACCGTCCATTGCGCTGTTCGGCATACTCATCGCACCGCTTGGCTGGATCGCGGTCAACGTGCCGGGGGCCGCCGCCATCGGCATTCGCGGCATCGGTGCTGCCCCAGCTTTCGTCGCCCTGTTTCTCTATTCGCTGCTGCCGGTGGTGGCCAATACCGTCGTTGGGCTTGCGGGCGTGCCGCGCGAGGCCAATGAGGCTGCCCGGGGCATCGGCATGACGGATCGGCAGCGGCTGTTCGGCATCGAGTTTCCGCTGGCAATGCCGGTCATTCTGACCGGCATTCGCATTGTACTGGTGCAGAATATCGGCCTTGCCACCATCGCGGCCTTGATCGGCGGTGGCGGTTTCGGTGTGTTCGTGTTCCAGGGCATCGGCCAGACGGCAATGGATCTGGTGCTGCTTGGCGCGGCGCCGACGGTGGTGCTGGCCTTCGCAGCGGCGATCGTGCTCGACGCGCTTATTGAAATGAACGCTCCTCAGCGAGAACGAAGCAGGGCCGCATGATCGAAATCGACGGGATCACCAAACGCTACGACGGCAACACGGTCGTCAACAATGTGTCGATGACGATCGAACCGCGCACGGTGACGGTCATTGTCGGCACCTCCGGCTCGGGCAAGACGACGCTCCTGCGGATGATCAACCGGCTGGTCGAGCCGACATCCGGAGCCATCCGCCTCGATGGCGAGGACAATCGCTCGATGCCGGGTTTCGAACTACGCCGCCGGATCGGCTACGCCATCCAAGGGCACGGACTGTTTCCGCATCGCACCGTCGCGCAGAACATCGCAACCGTGCCGGTGCTGCTCGGCTGGGGCAAGGCGCGAATCGATGCCAAGGTCACGGAACTGCTGACGCTGTTTCAACTTGATCCTGCTGCGTTTTCGGCGCGGTTTCCGCATGAACTTTCCGGCGGCCAGCAGCAACGCGTCGGCGTGGCGCGGGCCTTGGCGGCAGAACCGAACGTGCTGTTGATGGATGAGCCCTTCGGTGCACTCGACCCGATCATCCGGGCAAAGGCGCAGGCCGACCTGCTAGCCATCCAGAGGTTGCTGGGCACGACGATCGTGCTGGTGACGCATGACATGGACGAGGCGTTTCACCTCGCCCACAAGATTGCAGTCATGGATAAGGGAGCGCTTGTTCAATACGGCAGGCCCGCCGAACTGGTCAAAGACCCGGCGACGGAGTTCGTCCAGACGCTGATCGGCACCAGCGAGCGGCCGTTCCGGCTGTTGTCGATCGAAACCGCGGGCGATGCCGTCGAGCCGGGACCGGCGGGCGGAAAGCCACTGGCGGAAACGATCAGCCAACGCGACGCGCTCTCCGAACTCTTGTGGGCCGGCCGGTCGGCGTTGCCGGTCGCTGCCGCCGATGGGACGATCCTTGGCCGGGTAACCCTGGAGGGGCTGACCAGACGGGCGGCAAAACCGCAATGAGGGCATGGATCCCGCATCTCCTGCGCGCTGCGCTGCTGGCTGTTCTGATCGCCTTCCTGGTTGATCCCGGCTGGTTCGATCCGCTGCTGAAACCGTTGGTGCAGGACAATGCGCCGGCGATCTACAATCAGGGCAGCCTGCTGACGTTGACGCTCCTGCATCTGCGCACCGTTGCCATCGCCACGACCGGTGCCATCATCGTCGCGGTAACGCTGGCCATCCTGGTCACGCGGCCTTTTGGAGCGGAGTTTCTGCCGTTGTCGCGCAGCCTGGTGAATGTCGGGCAGACATTTCCGCCCGTCGCGGTGCTGGCACTGGCAGTGCCGATCCTCGGGTTTGGCGAGAAGCCGACACTGGTGGCGTTGTTTCTCTACGGACTTTTGCCGATCTTCGAAAATACGCTGACGGGATTGACGACCTTGCCGCCCTCGGTGATGGAGGCGGCCCGTGGCTCCGGCATGACGGATCGCCAGCGCCTGTTCAAGGTCGAGCTGCCGCTGGCCATGCCGATGATCCTGGCCGGTATCCGGCTGTCGGTGGTGATCAGCCTTGCCACCGCAACGATCGGCTCGACGGTGGCCGCAAAGACGTTGGGCGAAGTCATCATTGCCGGGCTGCAATCCAACAACATCGCCTTCGTTCTGCAGGGCGGGCTGATCGTCGGGGCGCTTGCCGTGCTGATCTATGATGGTTTTTCGGCAATCGAGCGCATCCTGGCGCGGCGCGCAGGCCTGTCGACACGAAGCTAGGCGCGAGCGCCCCGGCCAATGAGGGCCTGCGAAATCAGCCGATTTTCAAAGGATCGCGGGGTATCGCGTCCATTACCCCAAAAATGATCCACGTCCTGCTCTATTGGCGGGAAGTCCGGCACTGTAGGAGATGCCGTCTTTCCCCCTAAATAACAGGTTTTCAATGAAATTTCGGCGCAACGCACCCATCGCAATCATCCTTGCGATCGTCATAACCGTGGCGGGAGCGGCTTTCGTTTCAAGCCGGCTGTTTTCCGGTATGACGGATGCCGTCGAGGCGGATCAGTTCCGCGTGATGGGGGCGATCGTGCAGACAGCGATCAGCGACGCCGAGAACAAGGCGCTTGCCCGCGCCGAATTGCTCGCCGATTTGCCCACGGTGCAGAAGCTGCTTGCGGCGGGGGACCGCACGGGACTTGAGGCTGAACTTGCCAAGATGTTTGCCAATCAGAAGGCGCGGCACGGCGTCGATCAGGCGCAATTCCACATCCCGCCCGCCACCTCTTTTCTCAGGCTCCATGATCCGGCGAACTTCGGTGACGATCTGTCGGCCTTCCGGCCGATGGTCGTTGCGGTCAATCGCGACCGGGTGCCGCTGAAAGGGGCTGCGGTTGCCCGTAGCGGGCCGGCAATCTTCGGCGTCGCGCCGGCGTCCGATTCCGGCGGAAAACCCATCGGCAGCGTCGAGATCGGTATCGCTTACGGGCCGCTGCTGGCTGGCCTGAAAACTGCCTATGGCATCGATCTGGCGCTGTTCATCGAGGAACAGGCGCTCAAGCAATTTGCGCAGGGCGTCGATCCCGAACGGATGGGCGAACAGAATAGGGTTGGCCGCTACATTCGCTTCGAATCCACCAATGCCCAATTGATGGCGCAGCTTGCCGGGGCCGAAGATGTGGCGGTGGTCAACGAGCCGGTCCGCTATGTCCGTGATGCACAGGGGCTGGTGCGCGGCGTGTTGCTGTTGCCGGTCAATAGCAGTTCCGGAACGCCGTTTGGGGTAATTGCCGCGACGGCGGATTTCAGCCCCTCGCGCGCCGCCGTCAACCGCTCGCTGATCTGGCAGGGCGTCATCACCCTGATCGCCATCCTTGCTCTCTGCGGCTTCGTGCTCGTCGTGCTGCGCGGGTTCCTGCTCAGGCCGCTGCAGGTGCTCGGGCAACGCTTCGATGCCGTCAGCGCCAATGAGCCGCTGGCGCCGATCGCCGGCTGCGAAACGTTTCCGAAGGAAATGCAATCCTTTGTCACGCTCTACGACAAGATCAGATCGCGGCGCTCGGACGCGGACAAAGCACAATGAGAGCCTTTGCGAACGCTATTCTGATTGTTCTGGGCTGGATCGCGGTCACCGCATCCCTGTTCGTGTCCGGTCCGGCGCTGGCCGGGATGGATCTGCCGCGTGGCAATGGCCTGCCGGTGATTGTTCAGGCAGGAGCGTCCTTCCTCTCGCTGGATGGTTTCGATGAAAATGCTGGAACATTCCGCGCGACTGTCGATGTTCGTCTGCGCTGGACGGATCAGCGGCTGGCGCGCACCGGTCCTGCTGCGGGATCGCCGCCCGAGACCCTGCGGGACGCCGCAGCACAGGCCCGGATGCGGGAGATCTGGGTGCCGCCCGTCGTCCTTTCCAACCAGATCGGCGAGGCGGCCCTATCGGACGATGGCCTGCGCATTTATCAAGGCGGGCGGGTCGAGCTTTTGCGGCGTGTGACTGCCGATTTTTCAGTCGATGTTGATGTGGCGCGGTTTCCCTTCGACAGGCAGCGGCTTCCGGTGAATATGGTGATCAGTGGATTAACGGTTGCCGAGGTGGCGCTGCGTTTCGACCAGTCCGACATCGATTACAGCCGCCCCTCCGCCAATGCCGCGCTTGCGGGTTGGAGCGTAGGCCTTGTTGATCTCAAGAGCCAGCCGCAGTCCGGCTGGTACAATGGCAGGCATGCGCAGGTGGTCGCCTCGCTCGACATCGCCCGGCAGCCGGGCGTCGTCGTTGCATCCATTTTCATCCCGCTGTTTGCCTCGCTGGTTATTCCACTGCTGGCAATCTGGCTGAACCGGATGGAGGATGGCGTCTTCCAGGTCGATACCTACGAGATGGTCAATATCATCATTGGGGGCCTTTTTGCCGTCATCGCGCTGAACTTCACCGTCTATAGCAGCTATGCCGTTCTTGCGACCGGTGACAACACCGTCAACCGGCTGTTTGCGCTCAACTATCTGACGCTGGCCTCGGCGCTGTTCGTCAATATCCTGTTTGCCCGCTTCAACGTCGTGGGCCGGCTGTTCGGACCCTATGTGCAGGAACAGGCCTATGTGACGATCATGTGGGCCGTGCCGTGCCTGATCCTGACGCTCGCCACGGCCTTCATGCTGGTCGCCTATGTCTAGATGTGGAGCCTCAGCAGGTTGTCCCGGTTGAGCTCTACATCTAGGTCAGTTGATCGACAGCGGCGATGACTCCGCGCAATTCAGCGAGACCCTTGAGGCGGCCAATGCAGGAATAGCCGGGATTGACCGTCTTCTTCTGGTCGTCGATCAACAGATGTCCGTGGTCCGGGCGCATCGGGATGACGCTATCGCTGCGACCTTCCTTTTCGCGCCGCCGTTCCTCAGCGCGCAAAACCGAGATCAGGGAGACCATGTTGACGTCACCCGCCAGATGCTCGGACTCAATGAATGAGCCATCCTGCTCCTTACTGACGTTACGCAGATGGGCGAAATGGATGCGATCAGTGAAGCGTTTTGCCATCCCGACGACGTCATTGCCGGTGCGCGAGCCGTAGGAACCGGCGCAAAGCGTGATGCCGTTTGCCGGCTCATCGACGGCATCGAGGATGGTTTGAACGTCGTCCGCCGTGGACACGACACGGGGAAGACCGAACAGCGAGAATGGTGGATCGTCCGGGTGGATGGCAAGCCGGACGCCGTTTTCTGCTGCGACAGGCACGACTTCCTTGAGGAATTCGATCAGATTGGCGCGCATGTCGTCTGAGGAGACGCCGGCGAACGAGGCAATCTCGGCGCGGATTTTTTCGCGCGTGTGGCTGTCTTCGCCGCCCGGCAAGCCGGCGATGATGTTCCTTTCGAGCGTCAGGATTTCGTCTTCGCTTTTTTGCTCCAGACGTTGCCGTGCAGTTTCGATGACGTCAGGCGTGTAGCTGTCTTCGGCGGCGCGGCGCTTGAGCACGAAAACGTCGTAGGCGACGAAATCGATCATATCGAAGCGCAGCGCAAAGCCGCCGGCCTCGGTCGGATACATCAGGTTGGTCCGGGTCCAATCGACCACTGGCATGAAATTGTAGCAGACCACGGGCACGCCGCCCTTGCCGAGATTGGCAAGGCTCTGTTTCCAGGCATCGAGCGTGCGCCGCCATTCGCCGTCGCGCCGCTTGATCGACGAATTGACGGGAATGGATTCGCAGACTGACCATGTCATCCCGGCTTTCCTGACCAATGCCATGCGCTCGGCGATGTCGGCGGGCGTCCAGATGCGGCCGTCATAGATATGATGGAGTGCTGTGACGACGCCGTGAGCACCGGCTTGGCGTGCGTCCGACAAGGTGACCGGGTCCTGTGGTCCAAACCAGCGCCAGCTTTCGAGCATGTCCGTCTCTCCCGTTATAATGTTGGACAATTAATGCAATAATTTCCAGAAAATCAATATCCAAGAGTTGATCTGATCATTATGTCGGACATATGCTGCTGGAATACAGGTCCAAGGAGAATGGCATGGAGAACGGCGTGCGGGGTTCCGCCGTTGACGGAATGGTGGATCACATCCGCGATCTTATCCGCGAACGCGGCCTGACCGTCGGCGACGTTCTGCCGAGCGAGGCGGAACTTGCCGTGATGTTCGATGCCAGCCGCAACACCGTGCGGGAAGCCTTTCGTACCCTCAAAGCTTACGGCGTAGCCGAATCGCGGCAAAAGGTCGGCGCCGTGCTGACCGACCAGCACCAGACGGCAATGCGCGACCTGTTTTCCTTCGCCATGGACATTTCCGTCGATGCCTTCCGCGATATCCAGGGCTACCGGCGGCTGACCGAGATGAGCATGTTCGATCTGCTGTCGACACGCATCACCGAGGAAACGCTTGCCGGGATGGAAATGCTCAATGCGCGCATCCGGCAGGCAGGCACACCGGACGAGGCGTCCGAACTCGATTATCAGTTCCACAAGCTGATGGTGGATGCGGCCGGAAACCGGACACTCTCGGAAACCTACGGCATGCTGAAACCAGTGATCAACCGTCTGATGCTGGCGGGCAAATCGCAGCGGCTGGTGCTTGAGAGCGTTGCTGCCGAACATGCCGATATCGTCAAGGCGCTGCGCGACCGAGACCGGATCGGGTTTGCCTATCATATGGACCGGCATCTCGATGCGGGGCTGGAATTCATTCCGGCGGCGGATATGGCGCGTGGAGCGATGCAGCAGACCGGGGCAAAAGGACGGGGGACGGGCGTTGCGTGAATTTGCCGGAAAAGTCGCTCGGCCGCGCTGTTGCCCTGCATCTGGCCCGCCAAGGCGCGTCCGTGGCGTCGCTGGGGATCGATCCGGCTGCCAATGCCGGGCTTGAAACATTGGCAGCAGCCGAAAACCTCGCGCTGACCGTCTTTCATGCCGATGTTTCCGTGCCCACCGATGTGCAACGCGCCATGGCGGCAGCCGTAGTTGCGTTCGGCGGCCTCGACATCATTGTCAACTCGGCCGCTGTCCATCCCTACGGCACGGCGGAGACGACGCCGTTCGAGACTTTCATGCACTGCCTGGCCGTCAATGTCGGCTCGATCCATCTGACGGCGGAATTCGGCGTGCCGGAGATGCGCAGGCGCGGCGGTGGCGTCATCGTCAATCTGTCGAGCGTGCAGCGCCATGCCTGCCAGAGCGGGGTCTCCGCCTATGTCGCCTCCAAGGGGGCGATCCATGCCTTGACGCGGGCAATGGCGCTCGATTTTGCCGCCGATCGCATCCGGGTCGTGTCGATCAGTCCGGGCTCCGTGCGCACGCCGATCCTGGAATTGGCGGCGCGGACATTCGAGGGTGACGATGCCGATATCGACGCGGTATTCCAGCGTTTCGGCGCGGCGCATCCGCTCGGGCGGATTGGCGAGCCGGAGGAGGTGGCAGTGCTTGCCGCCTTCCTCGCCTCGGACAAGGCCGGCTTTATCACAGGATCGGATCACCGGATCGATGGCGGCCTGACGGCCGGCATCGGTGTTCGCTGAGGAGAGACCATGAGCATTCCGATGAAACGCAGCGCCATCAACCGGATCATGCGCGAGAGCGAGGTCTTCATGCGCTCGTTCGGCTTCATCCTGCCGCCGTTTTCGCGCTGGTCGCCGGACGAGATGCGGGCGCGCAAGGGCGAGATCGACGGGATCACCAATGCTGCACTCGGATGGGATATTACCGATTTCGGCCTTAGCGATTTTGAAAAGACCGGACTGTTTCTCTTCACTGTCCGCAACGGCCGCTTTGCCGATCTTCAGCGGGGACGCGGCATGCTCTACGCCGAAAAGGCGATGATCGCCCGCAAGGACCAGGTGACGCCAATGCACCGGCATCTCTTGAAGGCCGAGGACATCATCAATCGCGGCGGCGGTACGCTGGTGGTTGAGCTGTTCGGTGACACCGATGGTCAATGCGATCGCGCCAAGGGCACACGGGTAGCAACCGACGGCATCTGGCGTGATCTGGCGCCTGGCCACAAGCTGAAGCTTGCCCCCGGAGAAAGCGTGACGCTGATGCCGGGCGACTGGCATGCCTTCTGGGGCGAGGGCGCCGACGTTTTCGTCGCCGAGGTCTCGACCGTCAACGACGACAATACCGACAATATCTTCGAGGACCCGGCGGTGACCCGGTTTTCCGGCATCGACGAGGACGAGGCGCCGCTGCATTTGCTTGTGCCGGATTATCCGGGATGGTTGCGGTAGGCACAGGGGGCGGACGCTTTTGTTTGGCATGACGCTCCCAGTTTCCCC
>UBTA01000107.1 GCA_900468065.1 Hyphomicrobiales bacterium
AATCCCCGGGGCTGCGCGAAAGGCGGTTCTCCTCCGGTTCGTGAATGAACCGGGCGTGCCGAGTGGTCCCGCCGTCCTTGGACGGTCCAGGGCTGAACCCCGCCGCATTGAAAGGCCTGGCGGATAAGCGGCCGGGCCGGGGCATTGGAGGCTTTCTCCTGACACGGGAAAGCGCAGAAGAACCTGAGAAGCGCGGCAAAAGACACCGAAACGGGGCACATCGTGTGTCACCTATTCTATCTATCTGAGGCACCCGATGTGCCCCGGCCGATCCTGTTCTTGGAAAACCCACGGCGAATTTTTCGCGCGTGGATGGAAGGCGTGGAGCATCTTTTATGCCCAGAAGCCCTCCCCACCCTCTGTCATGTCAGCCCTTCGTGGCGGGGATCCGGCGGCGCGAAGTCCTTCGCGCCAAAAGACAAGCCGACGGCAAGCAAGGGTTCTTTCGCCGCGCAGAGAACGGCGGCTGCAGGGACGAGCTCGGGAAGGACGAGAGTGGGCAAACAGTTCGGCGCGGAGAGCCTGTTGCGCGGAGAAAGCCGGCCACTGACCAACGGCGTGGCACTCTCTGCCCGCATTCCGGGAAAAATGGGTGAGGCAACCCTCCCTGCCACGCCTCGGACCACCCCACCCGCCGCTTGGAGACCGCCAGCCATAAGGCAGGCTGCCCGCCCCGCGACATCATTTGCCCCTACGGACAAGCCTTCAAACCCGTGCCTGGCTCAAGGCAGAGACCCGTCCGTGCCAGACGACCAGACAGGGCACGGCGACAAGCTCCATGCCAAGGCCGAGCAGATGCCCGGCCGAGGGCACGCCATCGACGGCCAGCGAATACAGCCGCGCCAGCCCGCCGCTAAAGGTCAGGATCGCCAGCAGCCGGATGCGCTCGGCCTTCGTCTCGATCGCCGGAATGCAGCTGTACCAGGCGATGCCGAAGGCAAGGAAAAGCCCGGACAGGAACCGCACATGGCTGCTGAGATCCGTAGGCGGGGTCTTCTCGCCGAGAAACCCAGGTCCCGTCACCACGCCCGCCAGACCGGCAAACACCGGCAGCATCGCCAGGACCGCGATGGTTGCCTGCAGCAGGCGCCGCTGGCGGAAATCGGCTGGGCTGATCTGATAGGCAAGACTGGTCATCGTGCATCCTCCTCAAGTCATAAGGGGTACGGATGCGGGAGCTGCCGAGTTTCAGCACCCCGAACACATCGGCGTGAATACGACACTTAGTAATTCACTTAACTATCTCTTGCGCCCACCATCGGACCATGATAGTTAGGCATATGCTTAACCAACAGAACCAACTCGATCTCATGTTCCAGGCGCTCGCCGATCCGGCCCGGCGCATGATGGTGGACAGGCTCTGCCGCGGACCGGCTTCGGTCAGCGAACTGGCCGGCCCGCTGACCATGTCCCTGCCCTCCGTCATGCAGCACCTGCAGGTGCTGGAACTGAGCGGCCTCGTCCAGTCGCAAAAGGTCGGGCGGGTCCGCACCTGCACCATCGACCGGGAGGTGCTGAGCCTCGCCGAACAATGGATCTCCGACCGCCGCGCCCTGTGGAGCCGCCGCCTCGACGCGCTGGGGGAGTATCTCGCTGACAATCCGGAAGACCCCGAAACCATTCAAACCGAAACATCAAAAGGAAGTAAAAAATGACCGACCGCAGCGTAACCCATGCCACTTTCGTCATCGAGCGCGTCTACGACGCCTCGCCGGCCCGCGTCTTCAAGGCCTTTTCCGACCCGGCCGCCCGCAACCGCTGGTTCGTCAAGGCCGACAACTGGCCAATTGCCGAATACACGTTCGACTTCCGCGTCGGTGGCCGCGAGACCGGCCGGTTCAGCCCGGATGGCACGATGATGGTCTATAACGAAACCATCTATCAGGACATCGTCCCGGACAACCGGATGATCTTCGCCTATTCGATGATGATCGGCGACAAGCGGATTTCCTCGTCGCTCGCGACCGTGGAATTGAAGCCCGAAGGCACAAAGACCCGGCTGTTCTACACCGAACAGGGCGCCTTCCTCGACGGCCTCGACAAGGTCGCCGACCGCGAAAAAGGCTGCCGCGACCTCTACGAACAACTGGCACTCG
The DNA here is from genome assembly GCA_900468065.1 of Hyphomicrobiales bacterium. Taxonomy (GTDB): domain Bacteria; phylum Pseudomonadota; class Alphaproteobacteria; order Rhizobiales; family Rhizobiaceae; genus Pararhizobium. Next base: position 2,097 of record UBTA01000107.1, read on the forward strand.
AACTCGAACGCAGCGCTGCCATTGCCTGACCCCGGCAGACAAACAAGGAGAGTGTGATGACCGAGCGTTCAATACATCATTCGACCATCGTCATCGAGCGCACCTATGACGCATCGCCGTCCCGCGTTTTTGCCGCTTGGTCAACACGTGAAGCGCTGCTGCGCTGGGGCAATCCGGGCGATGGCTGGGATCTTGCCTATGACCACTTCGACTTCAGGGTCGGTGGCGGTGATATCAACCGCTTCGGCCCGAGAGGTGGCCCGACCTTCCGCAACGAGACCACCTACTTTGACATCGTGCCCGATGTGAGAATTGTCTCGGCCAGCAGTATGACATCGGAGAGAAAGCACATTTTTGCCAGCCTGATCACGGCCGAATTCATTCTTGCCGGCAAGGGCTGCCGCCTCATCGTGACCGAACAGGGCGCGTTCCTCGACGGCCACGACAAACGGGCGAACCACGAGGCAGGCTGGAGTGAAATGCTCGACAAACTCCGCATCGAACTCTTGCGCACGCAGGTTGCTGCCTGACGTTGTCACCAAAGCAAGGAAACCGCCATGACCCAACATTCGGTCACCCACGCCACCTTCACCATTGTCCGCCACTATGATGCCTCCCCCGACCGCGTCTTTGCCGCCTGGGCGCAGAAGGACCGCAAGGCCCGGTGGTACGCCAGCCATGCCGGCTGGAGATCGCAGGACTTCACCCTGGATTTCCGCATCGGCGGCCGCGAGTACCTGTCGATCGCCGCCCCCGATGGGGTCGTGCATACTTTCGATGGGCAATATCAGGACATCGTGCCAAACGAGCGCATCATCTACAGCTACGACATGCACCTGGATCGCACGCGGATTTCCGTCTCGCTGACCACGGTCGAATTGAAGGCAGACGGCACCGGGACGAAGCTGATCTTCACCGAACAGGACGCCTTTCTCGACGGCCATGACACTGCCAGCCAGCGCGAAACGGGAACGCGTTCCCTGCTTGACAGTCTCGCGGCGTTTCTGGCGACCGGCGATCCGGACTGACAGAAAGCATCCTTGCGGCACCCGTTTCATGGACATCGGCGCCGCATATTGATTCGCGCACCAACAGGCGCTATCTAAGCATTCGTGGTGATTTGGCCGGCCGGCTTGCAGCCACGTTAAATAAGTTGCTAAAGGGCCGTGCGTGCGCAAGCAAGCGGGCCCGGTAGCGACTCTGTCGTTGCCGGTTTTTTTGTGCCGGCAAGTTCCTGTCCCGCTTGCTCGTAGACCAGAGTGTTGCCCATGCCGATCAAGATTCCCGATACGCTGCCCGCCTTCGAAACCCTCGTCAAAGAGGGCGTGCGGGTGATGACCGAAACTGCGGCGATCCGCCAGGACATCCGGCCGCTGCAGATCGGCCTGCTCAACCTCATGCCGAACAAGATCAAGACCGAAGTGCAGATGGCGCGCCTCGTCGGCGCCTCGCCGCTGCAGGTCGAGTTCTCGCTGATCCGGCTGGGCGGCCACAAGGCCAAGAACACGCCGGAAGAGCATCTGCTGGCGTTCTACGAGACCTGGGACGAGGTCAAGCACCGCAAGTTCGATGGCCTGATCATTACCGGCGCACCGGTCGAGACGCTGGACTATGAAGACGTCACCTACTGGAACGAGATGCGTGAGATTCTCGACTGGACCCATACCAACGTCCATTCGACCCTGAACATCTGCTGGGGCGCAATGGCGGCGATCTATCATTTCCACGGCGTGCCGAAATACACGCTGAAGGAAAAGGCATTCGGCGTCTATCGCCATCACAACCTCAACCCGTCCTCGCCCTATCTGAGCGGCTTCTCGGACGATTTCCAGATCCCGGTGTCGCGCTGGACCGAAGTGCGCCGCGCCGATATCGAGAAAAAGCCCGGCCTCGAAATCCTGATGGAATCCGACGAAATGGGCGTCTGCTTCGTGCATGAGAAGGTGGGCAACAGGCTCTATGTCTTCAACCATGTCGAATATGATTCGACCTCGCTGTCGGACGAATATTTCCGCGATGTCGATGCCGGCGTACCAATCAAGATGCCACACAACCATTTTCCCCACAATGATCCGACGCTGACGCCACAGAACCGCTGGCGCAGCCACGCACACCTGTTGTTCGGCAACTGGATCAACGATATCTATCAGACGACATCCTTTGATCTCGCCGATATCGGGAAGGACAGACGCTGACCGCATCCCTCACTATCCGCCCCATCGAATCCGGAGACGAGCAAGACTGGCGCCGTCTGTGGCAGGCGTATCTCGCCTTCTACGAGACCACCCTGCCGGAGGACATCTACGCCCTCACCTTTTCGCGGCTCTTGAGCGGTGCTGCGAATGAATACGCAGGATTTCTAGCAGTGCTGGATGGCAAGCCCGTCGGCCTTGCGCATTTCCTCTTTCACCGGTCCTGCTGGCACCGGAATTCCATCTGCTACCTGCAGGACCTGTTCGCCGATCCGGACGTGCGCGGACAGGGGATCGGCCGGGCGCTGATCGAGGCTGTCTATGCCCGGGCGAACGCGGAAAAGGCCGAGGAAGTCTACTGGATGACCCAGGACTTCAACGCCAATGCCCGCAAGCTCTATGACCGGATTGGCGGCAAGACGCCCTTCATCGTCTACCAGAAGACGTTTTGAGACGAATCTGCTCCGTCTTTGCTTCGCAACGCGCCGAAGCGGTAAGGCACGGCGGATGGCAGTAATTTGTATGACTTTTCGGTTGCCGCGATCAGCGAAATGACGCAGTTTGCCGCCCGGGAAGAGTGGAGGAAGAATGGCCGTGCAGACAGAGACTGAAGTGTTCGGCCATATGCCGTCCGGCGAGCCCGTACATCGCATCGTCATCAAAGGCGGCGGACTGACCGCACATGTCCTTACCTGGGGCTCCGTCATCCAGGATCTGCGCCTTGATGGCCATGCGCCGCCGCTGGTGCTCGGCTTTGAGAATTTTTCCGATTATCTCGCCCATTCCCCCTATTTCGGCGCAACGCCCGGCCGCAACGCCAACCGGATCGGCGGCGGACGTTTTGCCATCGACGGCGTGTCCTATCAGCTGGAATGCAACGAAAAGGGCGTGACCCACCTGCACGGCGGCAGCGACGGCATTGCCAAGCGCCTGTGGAGGCTGATCGAGACGGCGGAGAACCGCGTCGTGCTGCAGATCGTCGACCCCGATGGCCGCGCCGGCTATCCCGGCAATTGCACGATCACCTGCACCTATACGGTCAGCGACGGCGGCGTCCTCAATGTCCTCTATGAAAGCACTACCGACCGTGCGACGATCTGCAACGTCTGCCAGCACAGCTATTTCAATCTCGATGGCACCGTCGATGCGCTTGGCCACGACGCGATGATCGCCGCCAATACCTACCTGCCGACCAACGAGCTGCAGGTTCCAACCGGCGAGATCCGTTCCGTCGAGGGTACCGCCTTCGACCTGCGAGCCATGACCCCGCTGCGCCGTCAGCTCGAAGGCGACAAGATCGGTTATGACCATAATTTCTGCCTGGCAGAAGCCCGTGGCCCCAAGCAGTCCGTAGCCCTGGTGCGCAGCATCAATTCCGGTATCTCGCTGGAAGTGCGCACCACCGAGCCCGGCGTGCAATTCTATACCGGCTTCAAGATGAACATTCCCGTGCCCGGCTTAGAGGGCCGCCACTACGGCCCGTTCGCCGGTTTCTGCCTGGAAACCCAGATCTGGCCGGATGCGATTAATCATGCCAATTTCCCGCAAGCCGTATTACGGCCCGGCGAAACCCTGCGGCAGGAAACCGATTACGTCTTTACCCGGGATTGAAGCCTTCGCAGCACCGCGTCGGACCATCCGCGCCGCTTGGATACGCAGACCGCAGACGATCAGCCTTTCAAAGGCCGTTGGCTTGATGTGGCAGCGGCGCATCGGCTGGTACCGGCACGCTATGCGCAAATAGTCTGGGCTTTCACCACAAAACCGGCTTTGATGCGCTGGCAGATGGCGGTGACCAGTGGAGGATTTGCGTCATGACCGAGGCAGGCAAAACGAAAATCGCACTGGTGACCGGCGGCGGCACCGGTATTGGCCGTGCGATCGCCAAGGCACTGCTGGAAAACGGCTTCACCACCGTCATTTCCGGACGGCGCTTTGACGTTTTGCAGATAGCGGCAAAGGAGCTCTCCGCCGAGACCGGCGGCACTGCGCGGGCGTTTGCCGCGGATGTCGGCGACCCGCAGGCAGTCGCCACCCTGTTTTCAACCATCCGCCATGATTTCGGCCGTCTCGACCTGTTGGTCAACAATGCCGGTATGGGCCTGCCAGCCATTCCGATGGAGGACATCACCTTCGACCAGTGGAACGCCATCGTCGGCGCCAACCTCACCGGTGCCTTCCTCTGCACCCAGCAGGCCATGAAACTGATGAAGGCACAGACGCCGCGGGGTGGCCGAATCATCAACAACGGCTCGATCTCAGCCTCGACGCCCCGCCCGATGTCAGCGCCCTATACGGCGACCAAACACGCCATCGCCGGCCTGACAAAATCGACCGCCCTCGACGGCCGGCCGTTCGATATCGCCTGCGGCCAAATCGATATCGGCAATGCCTCAACTGAAATGACATCAAAGATGAGCGGTGGCGTGCTGCAGGCTAATGGTGAGATCGCCTCCGAACCGACCATCCCGGCAAACCTGATCGCCGACGCTGTCGTCTATATGGCGGGACTGCCGCTCGACGCCAATGTGCTGACGATGACCGTGATGGCGACACAGATGCCGTATGTTGGGAGAGGATGAGGAAAATACACAAAGAAAAGTCGCCTAGGCGACTTTCAACTTTTGCATCTCAGTAGAGAGAAAATGGAGCGGGTGAAGCGATTCGAACGCTCGACCCCAACCTTGGCAAGGTTGTGCTCTACCCCTGAGCTACACCCGCTCATCATCCAAGGTCCGGGGGTAGTCGGTGGACCGTGGCGCCGCTGCGTTTGTTGTTTGCTGCGACGACGGCTATATGGCCCAGACGATTTTTAAATGCAACAGGGAAATGACGGCAGATCCAATAATTTTTTCTGGAAATGTCGCAAGCCCCTGAAAACAAGGCGTTTTGCAGCCTGCATTCTGTGGAAGATTGCGATTTTCTGCCCCTCGACGTAAGCAAGACCGTCATTTTAAAGCCAGAAGGATGCCGTGATGAGTGAAATACAGCCGAAAACGCAGGATGAATTATTCCTGTTTCTCGACAGCCTCGGCATCGCCCACAAGACCATGCGGCACGAGCCGGTTTTCACCGTCGCCGAATCGGTGGCGCTGCGCGACGCTATTGCAGGAGGGCACACCAAGAACCTGTTCGTGAAGGACAAGAAGGACAATTATTTTCTTTTGACCGTCGAGGAGAACGCGACGGTGGACCTGAAGACGGTGCACACGATCATCGGCGGCGCCAGCAAGGTCTCCTTCGGGCGGCCGGAAAAACTGATGGAATATCTGGGCGTCATTCCCGGTGCCGTCACCGCTTTCGGCGTGATCAACGATACCGGGCGGAACGTGAAGATCATCATCGACGAGGCGCTGATGAAGGACGAGATCGTCAACTGCCATCCGCTGTCCAACGATGCGACGACATCCATCGCGTCGAAGGACCTGCTGCGCTTTATCGAGGCGACGGGACATGAAGCCCTTGTCTTGAAAGTGACGTCCTGACATACGATCTTTTACGGGAAGACAGTCAGACGGACGAGGATGTCCGCGAGGAGACACGATGAGCGGCAACGACAATCCCTATGCAGCATCCTACGGCAACCAGATGACGGCAACCGCCAGCTATGGCAGCGCCCCGGCGCAGGCTCCGGTGGCTGCGGCTACGGCCGCACCGGCCGGTGAGCTTATCAAGGAAACCACCACCGCCAACTTTACGCGCGACGTGCTGGAAGCCTCCCGTCAGCAGCCGGTATTGGTCGATTTCTGGGCGCCCTGGTGCGGCCCGTGCAAGCAGCTGACCCCGGTGATCGAAAAGGTGGTGACCGAGGCACAGGGGCGGGTCAGGCTGGTCAAGATGAATATCGACGACCATCCCTCGATCGCCGGCCAGCTCGGCATTCAGTCCATTCCGGCCGTCATCGCCTTCGTCGGCGGAAAGCCGGTCGATGGTTTCATGGGCGCCGTGCCCGAAAGCCAGATCCGCGAGTTCATCGACAAGGTCGCCGGTCCGATGGTCGATGACCAGCAGGCCGGGATCGATGCGGCGCTCGCAGACGCAAAAGCCCTGGTTGAGCAAGGCGACATCGAGAACGCCGCCGGCCTTTTCGGCGCCGTGCTCCAGGCGGACCCGGAAAATGCCGTCGCATTGGCGGGGCTCGCCAATTGCCTGATAACCGCCGGCGAGTTGGAGCAGGCCCGCGAAGTGCTGGCCGATCTCTCGGAAGAACTGGCCAAGGATGCCGGCATTGCCGCCGTTGTGAAAAAACTCGACCAGATCGAGGAAGCCCGCAAGCTCGGCGACCCGAATGCGCTTGAGGAAATCCTCGCTGCCGATCCAGACGATCACGGCGCCCGTATCAAGCTCGCCAAGATCCGCAATGTCGAGGGCGACCGCGAGGCGGCGGCCGATCACCTGCTCAAGGTGATGAAGCGCGACCGGACATTCGAGGATGACGGCGCGCGGCGCGAGCTGCTGCAGTTCTTCGATGTCTGGGGACCGATGGACCCGGCAACGCTGTCGGCACGCCGCAAACTGTCGTCGATCCTGTTTTCGTGATGTCTTCACAGAGGCGCCTTTGTGACAATCTCCCTTGAGATTTGCCGTGGGCGCCCCATTTCTTGTCGATAAGCGGCGCGGCACCATAAAGGTCGCCACAAGAACGCCTGACAGCGACGGGGTGAATTGCGACATGCAAGTAGGTAATGCACGTTATCTGAGGCCTCAGGACCTGCCGGAGACGCTTCCGGTATTCCCGCTGACGGGCGTGCTGTTGCTTCCGGGTTCACAGCTGCCACTCAATATCTTCGAGCCGCGCTATCTTTCCATGTTCGACGATGCACTGGCCGGAAACCGCCTGATCGGCATGATCCAGCCCTCGTTCGGCGAGATTCGCGAAGAACCGGGCCAGGCGCATGTGCAGGCGCTTTGCCAGGTCGGCTGCGTCGGCCGGATCACCTCCTTCGCCGAGATGGAGGATGGCCGCTATATCGTCTCGCTCACCGGCATCTGCCGCTTCCGTCTGTTCGACGAAGTGCATCTGACCAAAAAAGGTTACCGCTCCTTCAAGATCGCCCCCTTCGCCACCGACCTCACCGGGCCGGACGATGAGGCGCAGGTTGATCGCCAGGCTCTGCTGGCCGCCTTCAAGGCCTATCTCGACGCCAACAAGCTGGAAGCCGACTGGGAGAGCGTCGAGCGCGCCAGCAATGTGACGCTGGTCAACTCCATGGCGATGATGTCGCCCTATGGCCCGGCGGAAAAGCAGGCGCTGCTGGAGGCGCCGGACCTGAAGACCCGCGCCGAAACGCTGATCGCGATTACCGAAATCGTGCTCGCCCGCAATTTCGGCGATATCGAAACCATGCTGCAATAGGCGGATGTGATGGAAGACAGGACCAGCCGGGTCGATCCCAAACTGCTTGAACTGCTGGTCTGCCCGCTGACCAAAGGCCGCCTCAGCTACCGCGCCGCCGACAACGAGCTGATCTCGGAAAAGGCAAGGCTTGCCTACCCGATCCGCGACGGCATCCCGATCATGCTGATTTCCGAGGCGCGCAAGATCGAGGATTGAGTTTGGCGTGTCCGTTTGGATTTGCCCAAGTCGTCCGTCATTCCTGTGCTTGNNAATCCAGCCACGCGACGTCGGTCGCGTGAAAGACTCAAAGTACTACGAGTGAAGAGTCCTCTCGTCGCGCGGACGCGCGACGGCTGGATCCCGGCACAAGGCCGGGATGACGGGGAGTATGGGCTATTCCAAAGCAAACCAATTTCAAATCGCCTGCCCACCCAGCATCTTCGGTTCGGTCTGCCCACCTAACCCCGATGCCTGGCGGATGAAGAACGATTTGACCGATGGCATCCGGTCGACGAGCCCGAGCCCGAAATCGCGCAGTGCGCGCACCGGCGTGACATCGTTGGAGAACAGCCGGTTCAGCACGTCGGTGGTCACGCCCATGCGGAACGTGTCGAAGCGCCGCCAGCTCTGGTAGCGTTCGAGCACCGCAAGCNNGAGCCGATATCGAGGCCGAGGCGATCGGCATCGACGATGGTTTCGGCGAGCGCCGCCACGTCCTTGAAGCCGAGATTGAGTCCCTGGCCGGAGATCGGGTGAATACCGTGGGCTGCGTCACCGGCAAGAGCGAACCGCGGCGCGATGAAATCCCGCGCCAGCGTCAGCCCCAGCGGAAAGGCCCGGCGTCCGCCGACAACCTTCAGCGTGCCGAGCTTGTGGCCGAAACGGCGCTCCAGCTCTTCCTCGAACACCAGGTCGTCGCTGGCAATCAGCCGGTCGGCATCGCGCGTCCGCTCCGTCCAGACCAGCGAGGAACGGTTGTTCTTCAAGGGCAGCGTCGCGAACGGGCCAGCGGGCAGGAAATGTTCTTCCGCCGTGCCGTCATGCGGCCGCTCATGATCGACCGTGGTGACGATACCGGACTGGCCGTAGTCGAAATCGACGGTCTTGATGCCGGCGGCATCGCGCAGTTTCGAGCGTACGCCGTCGCAGGCGATCAACAGCCGCGCCTCGATCGTCTCGCCATTGGCCAAAGCGACGGAAACCGAATGATCGCCGCTCTTGAAATCGGCGGCCGCCGTCGATTGCCGGATTTCGACGCCAAGCTCCTGCGCTGACTTGCGCAGTGCGCCGACCAGCGCGACATTGGGCACCATATGGGCAAACGGCCGGCCCTCGACCTTTTCATCCTCGAAGGTCAGGAAGACCGGGCGCACCGGATCGGCAGTTTTCGAATCGGTAATGACCATGCGCTTGATCGGCTCGGCTTCCGGCTCGATCTCGTTCCAGATGCCGAGCACGTCGAGCATCTGCGCGGCGGCGGCGATGATCGCCGAGGCGCGCTCGTCCTTTTTCCAGGCATTGTCCGGAGCCCCGTCGATCAGGCTTACGGCGAGGTGCGGAGCGGCTTTCTTGATGGATACAGCCAGCGACAGCCCGACATAACCGCCGCCCGCAATCAGCACATCGATCATCTCTCATTCTCCCGTCGCTCTTGAGCATTGCTTGTGGCCTATATAGATCATTGATGCGCTCGTTCCTACCGCTTGAGCGTTCGACCTCTGGAGATTGCCGAAATGTCGCGCCCCGCTGAAAACCCCGCCCCGATGGATGTGCTGTTGCAGACGCTCGATCTGGAGAAACTGGAGGAGAACCTGTTTCGCGGCCGCTCGCCGCAGGTCGGCTGGCAGCGTGTGTTCGGCGGGCAGGTCATCGGCCAGGCGCTGGTGGCAGCGCAGCGCACCGTCAGCGAAGGCCGGTATGTGCATTCGCTGCATGCCTATTTCATGCGGCCGGGCGATCCCGCCGTGCCGATCATCTACGATGTCGACCGTATCCGTGACGGCGCAAGCTTTGCCACCCGCCGCGTCGTCGCCATCCAGCATGGCAAGGCGATTTTTTCGCTGTCGGCCTCCTTCCAGTTCGACGAAGAGGGCTTCGACCACCAGATCACCATGCCGGATGTCGCAGCCCCCGAAACGCTGATGGGCGAGCAGGACATCAAGGACACGTTTCTGGTCAATGCACCGGAAGCGATCCGCCGCTACTGGGAGCGTCCCCGGCCGATCGAGATCCGTCCGGTTTCGCTGAAACATTATTTCTCGCGCGACAAGCTCGAGCCGTCGCAGGACGTCTGGGTCAAGGCAGTGGGCGCTGTTCCCGACGAACGCCACATCCAGGCGGCGGTGCTGGCCTACATTTCCGACATGACCCTGCTCGACACCGCTCTCTACGCCCATGGCACCTCGGTCTTCGACCGCGACCTGCAGGTGGCGAGCCTCGATCATGCCATGTGGTTCCATCGCCCCTGCCGCATGGATGACTGGCTGCTCTATACGCAGGACAGCCCCAGCGCCTTTGGTGCACGCGGGATGACACGCGGTAGCCTTTTTGATCGTTCCGGCACCCTCATCGCCTCTGTGGCCCAGGAAGGCCTGATCCGGAAAAAGGCATCTGAATAAAAAAGCGCCGCTTTTTCGATTCTGCTTAATTTTTCATCGTTTAATTTGACATTTTTTTGACATTCCGCCGAATGCGCTCGGCGGAATATGGCATTTCCGTGTCTTTTCATGGACTTACCCGTCCACTCTCAAACTGGCACGCCCCTTGAATAGCAAGGAGCGGTCGTTGGGGATTTGTGCTCGGCGGCAAGGAGAGACGGCCCCGAGCCGAAGATGAACAAGGATGGAAAACCAGATGAAAATTGTGATGGCCATTATCAAGCCGTTCAAGCTCGATGAGGTTCGCGAAGCCCTCACTGCCGTTGGCATCCAAGGCCTGACCGTGACCGAAGTAAAGGGTTACGGACGTCAGAAGGGACATACGGAAATCTATCGCGGCACCGAATATGCCGTGAGCTTCCTGCCGAAACTGAAGATCGAAATCGCCGTTGCCACCGAAATCGTCGACAAAACCGTGGAAGCGATCGCCGCATCAGCCAAGACCGGCCAGATCGGCGACGGCAAGATCTTCGTCTACTCGATTGACCATGCCGTGCGCATTCGTACCGGCGAAACCGACACAGAAGCGCTGTAAGTCACGGCCGTTCAGGGAGCTACATGTCAATGTCTTCATTTAAACTTTCCACCTCTCTTGGACGCGTGAGCGCTGCAGCTGCAGCCCTCCTCGCCCCGGTCGTTGCCTTTGCGCAGGAAACAGCGCCGGTCGCCGCAGCACCGGTGCCGGACAAGGGCGATACCGCCTTCATGTTCATCTCCAGCATCCTCGTGCTGTTCATGCTCGTGCCCGGTCTTGCCCTGTTTTACGGCGGCCTGGTGCGCGCCAAGAACATGCTCTCCGTGCTGATGCAGTGCACGGTCATCGGCGCCGTCGTTATGCTCATCTGGGTCGTCTACGGCTACTCCTTCGCCTTCGGCGGCTCCGACAGCCCTTACTGGGGCGGCACGGCCAAGCTCTTCCTCTCGGGCGTGACCAAGGATTCGACAGCGGCCACCTTCTCGGCCGGCGTCGTCATTCCGGAATATATCTTCATGATCTTCCAGATGACCTTCGCAGCCATCACGCCTGCCCTGATCGTCGGTGCCTTTGCCGAACGCGTTAAATTCTCGGCCGTCATCCTGTTCTGCGCGCTTTGGGTTACCTTCGTCTACTTCCCGGTCGCTCACATGGTTTGGGATGCGAACGGCCTGCTCTTCAAGATGGGCGCGCTTGACTTTGCCGGCGGCACGGTCGTCCACATCAATGCCGGTGTCGCCGGTATCGTTGGCGCCCTGATGGTCGGCAAACGCACCGGCTTCGGCAAGGACATGATGGCTCCGCATTCCATGACGCTCACCATGGTCGGCGCTTCGATGCTCTGGGTCGGCTGGTTCGGCTTCAACGCCGGCTCCAACCTCGAAGCTTCGGGCGGCGCGATGCTTGCAACCGTCAACACTTTCATCGCAACGGCTGCTGCCATCGTTTCCTGGTCGCTGGTTGAAACCTTCACCCGCGGCAAGGCCTCCATGCTCGGCGGCGCATCCGGCATGGTTGCGGGCCTCGTTGCCGTCACGCCTGCAGCCGGCATTGTCGGCCCGATGGGTGCCATCGCTCTCGGCCTCATCGTCTCGCCGCTCTGCTACTTCTTCGTTTCCGTGGTGAAGAACAAGTTCGGCTACGACGATACGGCCGACGTGTTCGGCGTCCATTGCATCGGCGGTATCTTCGGCGCTCTGGCAACCGGCATCTTCGCCAGCGCCTCGCTCGGTGGCATCGGTTACGCCGAAGGTGTTACCATGGGCGGCCAGCTCGCCACCCAGGCAACGGCCGTCATCATCACCATCCTGTGGTGCGGCATCGGTTCGGCGATCCTCTACAAGATCGTCGATGTGATCGTCGGCCTGCGTGTTCCGGTCGAAGCCGAACGCGAAGGTCTCGATCTCTCCTCGCACGGCGAAGCAGCCTACCACTCCTAATGCATTTGCGGGGCCAAAAAACCGGCCCCGTATCCAGTCCCGTCGCGGTTTCGCCTCGTGCGGAACCGCATTTGACCCGGACCTCGTCCGGGTCTTTTTTTGCTCTCTCGCACACTCGAAGTTGCCCAAAAGCGGGTTTCGATGGGGAAAACTGCCCTTACAGCAGCGTTTCCCGTAAACGAAGCGTCAAGGTTAATAGGGCTTTAACTCTCCTCTGTTTACCTTCGACGCATGCGCGCATGGCGTTTTTCGGGAATAACAGGCAGCAGGTCATCATGAGCAGAAGCAATCAGGCGGTATACGACAACCGTTCCAACCGGTTTGTGCTTTCCACATTCGTCTGGAAGCAGATCGCCGCCCTGGCGGGATTTGCGGTGTTCGTCGCTCTTGGTTTCGCGATAGCCGCATTGTCCAGCTGGAACGTTGCCGATCCCAGCTTCTCCTATGCGACCGCCGATGCCCCGACCAACCTGCTCGGCTACACAGGCGCCGCCTTCGCCGATATCTTCATGCAGTTTTTCGGCATTGCCAGTGTCGTGGCGCTTCTTCCCGTCGTCGCCTGGGGCCTTGTGCTGATCATCGGGAAACCCTTCGATCATATCGTCAAGCGCGCCGGCGCCTGGTTCTTCGGTTCGGTGCTGGCCTCGGCTGCGCTGAGCTGCATCCCTGCCCCCGTCACCTGGCCGCTTCCCAACGGCCTTGGCGGCGTGTTCGGCGACATGATCCTGCGCTTTCCAGCCCTGTTCACCGGCACCTATCCGACCGGCACGTTCGGCACCGTGCTTGCCGTCTTGTTCACGCTTCCCGCCGCCTATTTCCTGATCTACAGCGCCGGTCTGATCGGCGTATCGGACCCGCAGGACGACATTGACGAGCCGGCACAGGCGCCGAGCAAGGCCCGCACCGTCAGCGACGAATCCGAAGACGACGAATCCGAAGGCATCATCATGGTGATGGCCGGCGCACTCACTCATATGCGCTTTACCGCGCAGGCCCGTATCCGCCGCCTGTTTGGCTTGAGCGGCCGCCGCAAGCAGCCATCGCGTGATTATGACGAGCCATACGATTTCAACACCGACGAATTCGGAACACTCAACGAACCGTCGCGCCCGAAGGCCGTTGCCCGCTCCGAGCGGGTCGAGCCGTCGCTGGACCGCAGCGAACGCCGCACTGTCGCAGCGCCACCCATGTCGATGGACGACGAAGACGACGATTTCCCCATCGACAACCGCCGTGCATCCACCGACATTCTGCCCGGTGATGACGAAGACGACGACATCGACCCCGCTGCCGACTGGGCGCCGGTCCCGGCACCGCGCAAGCAGGCCATGCCATCGGCCACCGCACGCGTTATCCCCCCAGCACCCCGTCCGAAGACTGGCCAGCGCATCGAACGCGAAGCGCAGACGTCGCTGGTCTCCGACGATGACGATTTCACCCTGCCGCCGCTGCATTTCCTCGCCCAACCGAAGAATGTTGCCCGCGACGCGACGCTATCTGCCGACGCGCTGGAGCAGAATGCCCGCATGCTGGAAGGCGTGCTGGAGGACTTCGGCGTCAAGGGCGAGATCATCCATGTCCGCCCCGGCCCCGTCGTCACCATGTACGAACTGGAGCCCGCCCCCGGCATCAAGTCGTCCCGCGTCATCGGCCTTGCCGACGATATCGCCCGCTCGATGTCGGCCATCGCCGCCCGCGTCGCCGTCGTCCCCGGCCGCAACGCCATCGGTATCGAACTGCCCAACCAGCGCCGCGAGACCGTCTATCTGCGTGAACTGATCGGCTCCAGAGATTTCGAGACCAGCAAGACCCGTCTTGCCATGGCGCTCGGCAAGACGATCGGCGGCGAGCCCGTCATCGTCGATATCGCCAAGATGCCGCATCTGCTCGTCGCCGGCACCACCGGCTCGGGTAAATCGGTCGCCATCAACACCATGATTCTGTCCATCCTCTACCGGCTGAAGCCGGAGCAGTGCCGCCTGATCATGATCGATCCGAAGATGCTCGAACTTTCCGTCTATGACGGCATTCCGCATCTGCTCTCGCCCGTCGTCACCGATCCGAAGAAGGCCGTCGTCGCGCTGAAATGGACCGTGCGCGAGATGGAAGAGCGCTACAAGAAGATGTCGAAGATCGGCGTGCGCAACATCGACGGCTTCAACAGCCGCGTCGAGCAGGCGATGGCCAAGGGCGAGCAGATCAGCCGCACCGTCCAGACCGGCTTCGACCGCCAGACCGGCGAAGCCGTCTACGAGACGGAAGAATTCGACCTGCAGCCGATGCCCTATATCGTCGTGATCATCGACGAAATGGCCGACCTGATGATGGTGGCCGGCAAGGATATCGAAGGCGCAGTCCAGCGCCTCGCCCAGATGGCGCGTGCCGCCGGCATCCACGTCATCATGGCAACGCAGCGCCCGTCTGTCGATGTTATTACCGGCACGATCAAGGCCAACTTCCCGACCCGCATTTCCTTCCAGGTCACCTCGAAGATCGACAGCCGCACCATCCTGGGTGAACAGGGGGCCGAACAGCTGCTCGGCATGGGCGACATGCTCTACATGGCCGGTGGTGGCCGTATCCAGCGTGTGCACGGCCCGTTTGTCTCGGATACCGAGGTTGAGGACGTCGTCAGGTATCTGAAGACGCAAGGCTCGCCGCAATATCTCGATGCCATCACCGAAGATGACGACGATGACGGCGAAGGCGGCAGCGGCCCGGCCGGAACCTCCAACCTTGCCGAATCGGACGACCCCTACGACCAGGCGGTTGCCATCGTGCTGCGCGACGGCAAGGCATCGACATCCTATGTCCAGCGCCGCCTCGGCATCGGCTACAACCGCGCCGCATCGCTGATCGAGCGCATGGAGCAGGAGGGCATCATTGGTGCTGCCAACCATGCCGGCAAACGCGAAATCCTGGTGCCCACTGAAAGCGACATCACCGGCAGATAACCCCTTGAGAAAGCCGTTCGCGGCACGCACAGGAATCCCGGCGAATATGGCCCGGGCGCCCTTCACGGGGAATTGAAGACGCGCGTAAGTCAGGCCTTGAAGGCGCCGCACTTGCGCTCCACATGAGACTGGAAATGAAGGAGATAACGATGACAGACAGCGAAACCGGCCATTTTGAACAGGATACGAAATTTCCGTCCCTGTCGCGCCGTGCCTTCGTCGGCGGTCTTGCTGTTTTCGCTGCCCTGACCTTCATCGGCCTGCCCGTTGAGCCTGCCCAGGCGCAGACGGCCATTGCCCAGAAAATCGCCGACCATTTCGCCTCCGTCAAAACCATGAGCGGCGAGTTCGTGCAGTTCGGCCCACGCGGCGAACAGACAGGCGGCAAGTTCTTCATCAGCCGCCCCGGCAAGATCCGCTTCAACTACGAGGCCCCCTCGCCGATGCGGGTGATCGCCGACGGCAAGTCCGTCGTCATCGGCAACCAGAAAATGAAGACCTGGGATATCTATCCCTTGTCGAAGACACCGCTGAAGCTGCTCTTGTCCGACAATATCGACCTGACCGGCAAGATGGTACGCGATGTCAAGGAAGAGGCCGACCTCACCACCATCGTGCTGGGCGACCGCACCGTGTTCGGCGATGCGACAATCACCCTGATGTTCGATCCGAAGACCTACGACCTGCGCCAGTGGACGATCACCGACGCCCAGAAGAAAGACACCTCGGTAATGATCTTCAACGTCAAGAACGGCGTGCCGATGGATGACAAGGTCTTCCAGATCCCCTACGATGACATCAACAATCGCGGCAAGTAAGACCCGCGACCGCCGTTGCGGGTTACTGAGCCACCGCGCCGCCATCGATGCGGCGCGTCATCAGGATCTCGTCGATCTCCCTGCCCTCGTGAATTGTCCCTCCGGGAATACGGCCGGCCTGCGTAAACCCCTCGCGCTGGTAAAACCGGATGGCCGCCGGGTTTTCGGCGCTGACGGCAAGCTCCAGCAGCCGGATACCGGCCGAGCGGGCATAATCGGCAACGGCGTCGAGAAGCGCCCTTGCATGGCCGGCGCCGCGCCGGTCCTTGCGTACATAGACCATGATGACGGTGGCGCGATGCGCCATCTTGCTGGCAGCCTGCGGCATCAGTCCCATCATCGCCACCGGCTCACCGTCATGAAAATCGACAAAGACCGCGTTTGCCGTCAGTCGCCGTGTCCATTCCGCATCAGGCAAAACCTCCCAGTCCTCAACGCTGCTGGCAAAGTTCGCCGGCTCTCGGCGCAGGGCTTCGAGCCGGATCTGGCGAAACACTTGCATATCGTCTGGGCCAAGCTGGCGGATCATGGGGCACCCTTGTGGTGAAGCGGAAACGCGGCGATTGAAAACCTCAGCGGCAATAGATATCACCGTCTGCGGCTGTCAACATGGACCCTCCAATCCAAGTGTGGCGCCTGCCTAAAGCCCCGATGACGAACGCGCAGGCAGCGTCCGTTTCCGCACAGCATCTTCACGAAGGACCCTTGCATGGCATTGTCGATCGCGACCTGGAACATCAACTCGGTGCGCCTGCGCATGCCGCTGGTCGAACATCTCTTGAAAACCTGGGCGCCGGATATCCTCTGCCTGCAGGAAACCAAGGTCACGAACGACCTCTTCCCGTTTTCGCCGCTGAAGGCACTCGGCTACGAGCATATCGCTATCCACGGCCAAAAGGGCTATCACGGCGTTGCCACCATCTCCCGCCTGCCGCTGCACGAACTGACCGACCGGCGCGACTATTGCGGCGTCGGCGATGCCCGCCATCTCTCGGTCGTCTTTGAAAAATCGGCCAAGAAGATCCGCCTGCACAATTTCTATGTGCCCGCCGGCGGCGACGAGCCGGACCGGACAATCAACCAGAAATTCGGCCACAAGCTCGATTTCATCGACGAGATGAAACTGCTCCACGCCGAAAGCGAAGCCGGCATCTCGTCGGTGCTGGTCGGCGACCTCAACATCGCCCCGCTGGAACACGACGTCTGGTCGCACAAGCAGCTTTTGAAGATCGTCAGCCACACGCCGATCGAGACCGAGGGCCTGACGGCGGTGCTGAATGGCGGCGCCTGGGTCGACCTGATGCGCCAGCACACGCCATCGCCGGAAAAGCTCTACACCTGGTGGAGCTACCGCGCCAAGGATTGGGAAGGTGCCAACAAGGGCCGCCGCCTCGACCATATCTGGTCATCCGCCGACCTCTCGCCGCACCTCACCCGCGTCGAAATCCTCAAAGAAGCGCGCGGCTGGGAACGCCCGTCAGACCACGTTCCCGTCATCGCTCACTTCGATATTTAGAGCTGCCTTACCGCCAGCCGAGCGCCGGTGCGACATGCTTCAGGACCGCTTCGATGACATGGGCGTTGTACGCGACGCCCAACTGGTTCGGGACGGTCAGAAGCAGGGTATCGGCCTCGGCGATCGCCTCGTCCTCGGCCAATTGCCGGATCAGCACGTCAGGCTCTGCGGCATAGGAGCGGCCGAAGATCGCCCGTGTCTGGTCGTCGATATAGCCGACCGTATCGCTTTCCTTGCTGCCACCGCCGAAATAGGCGTGGTCACGGTCATCGACCAGCGCGAAGATACTGCGGCTGACGGATACCCGCGGCGTGCGCGTATGGCCGGCTTCCTTCCAGGCCTCCCGGTAGAGGCGGATCTGCGCCGCCTGCTGGACGTGGAAAGGCTCGCCGGTTTCGTCGTTCTTCAGCGTCGAGCTCTGCAGGTTCATGCCGAGCTTTGCCGCCGAGATGGCCGTGGCATTCGAGCTGGCGCCCCACCAGATGCGCTCGCGCAAGCCTTCCGAATGCGGCTCGAGCCGCAGCAGGCCCGGCGGATTGGGAAACATCGGACGCGGGTTCGGCTGGGCAAAGCCCTGGCCTTTCAAAACCTCGAGCAGGGCTTCGGTATGTTTGCGAGCCATGTCCGCATCCGTTGACCCTTCCTCCGGCTCAAATCCGAAATAGCGCCAGCCATCGATCACCTGTTCGGGCGAGCCGCGGCTGATACCGAGCTGCAAACGTCCGTTCGATATCAGGTCGGCACTCCCGGCGTCTTCCGCCATGTAGAGCGGGTTCTCATAACGCATGTCGATAACGGCCGTGCCGATCTCGATCTTACTGGTTCTGGCACCGACTGCAGCCAGAAGCGGAAAGGGCGAGGCAAGCTGCCGGGCAAAATGATGGACGCGGAAATAGGCGCCGTCGGCGCCGAGTTCTTCGGCGGCAACCGCCAGATCGATCGACTGCAAAAGCGCGTCTCCGGCCGACCGGGTTCCCGATTGCGGCGAAGGGCTCCAATGCCCGAACGAAAGAAAACCAATTTTTTTCATGACCTTGTCCCTGATGATGGCGATGTGTTGCAGCATAGATGGGGAAGAACCGCACCACAGGAAAGAGCCGAGATCAGCCGCAGGCCTCCAGTCGCCGAAACACACTGTCTCCAAAAAGAAACGTCGATCCGGTTTCGGCGCAAGCGCTTGCCTTTCTTCCGGTTACCTATTCGATCAGCGTCACCTGTCCATGCTCAAGGCGGTAAAACCCATCCTGCGGCACCGGCAATTCCAGCATCTCCTTGCGGGACATGCCGAGATAGATACCCCTGATCAGCCGCCCCGTCAGACCGTGTGAAACGGCGATCGTCGGCATGGATATCCCGGAGAGCCAGCTCTTGACGCGAGCGCATCCGCTGTCGAATGTCTCGCCATCTGGAGAGCGGAAGTACCAGTCGAACGCGTCTGCCCCTTCAAGCGCGCCGGGATATTCGATGTCGATCTCGTACAGCGTCATGCCGTCCCACGAACCGGTGGTCACCTCCATCAGCCGGGCGTCCCCCCGAGCGATGAACGGAACGGCAAGCGCAATGCGCGCCGCCGTCTCCAGCGCCCGGCCGAGCGGGCTGACGTGAATTTCAAATGGAGCGTCGCATCCGCCGATTTCCTGCACCAGCCGCCCCGCCACCTGATCCGCCTGGAGAATGCCGCGCTGCGTCAGCGGTGAATCCTTCTGCCCCTGGAAACGCCCAAGCGTGTTCCAGACGGTTTCCCCATGGCGGAGAAGGTAGATCATGCGGGATATCTTTCGCGATCGGTGATCACTGCCGGAGCCTACCCGAATTTCGGCGCCAGCTTCTGCATCGCGCTGATCATCGCCTGCAGGTTTGCCTTGATCCGGCCTTCGACGACGACGGCCACTTCCGGATATTCCTCCAGCATGCGGCGGAACAGCGGCCGGTTGATGCGGATGACTTCGCTGTCTTCCTCGGCGGTGGCGGTAAACTTGCGCTCGACGAAGGAGATCATCGCCAGTTCGGACAGAAGCGTTCCGCGTCCGACGGTATCGACCACCTCGACGCTGCCATCGACAAGGTGGCGCGTCAGCGTGACGGAGCCGCTGGCAATGGCAAAGGCGCAATCGGCCGGTGCGCCCTCGCGAAAGAGCTGCTGCCCCCTGTTCAGGCGCCGCCGCTCGGCGCCGAAGGCGATCAGCCGCAGCTTGTCGTCATCGATATCCGCAAACAGCGGCACGAGGGACAGAAGGGCAATATCGTCATTCAGCGACAAAGGGATACCTCTGAGCGGGCTTGATGCCGTTAGGGAACTATCTTGTAGCCGCCATTCTCTGTCACCAAAATCTCCGCATTGGAAGGGTCACGTTCGATTTTCTGCCGCAGCCGGTAGACATGGGTCTCGAGCGTATGGGTGGTGACGCCGGAATTGTAGCCCCAGACCTCCTCCAGCAGCACGTCGCGGGTAACGACCTTCTGGTCGGCGCGGTAGAGATAGCGGATGATCGCCGCTTCCTTTTCGGTGAGCCGGATCTTCTGGCCATTTTCCAGCGTCAGCAGCTTCTGGCCCGGCTTGAACGTGTAGGGACCGACGGTGAAGGTCGCGTCCTCGCTCTGCTCGTGCTGGCGCAGCTGCGCCCGGATGCGGGCGAGAAGCACCGCGAAACGGAAGGGCTTGGTCACATAGTCGTTGGCGCCGGCCTCAAGACCGAGGATCGTATCCGAATCGGTATCATGCCCGGTCAGCATGATGATCGGCGGTTTGAAGCCGCCCTTGCGCAGGAGCTTGACCGCCTCGCGGCCATCCATGTCCGGCAGGCCGACATCCATCACCAGAAGGGCTATCTGGTTGTTGCGGGCGGTGTTGATGCCCTTGGCGGCCGTCGATTCCTGAATAATGGTGAACTCCTCATAGAGGGCAAGTTGCTCCACCAGTGTTTCACGCAGGTCGTTGTCGTCATCGACGAGAAGAATGGTGCGGGCCGACATGGTAATCTCTCCTTGCTTGCGGTCTCAAACTAGCGCAATCGCTGCCTTAAACAAGCTGTGCAGCACTCACCCGGTTGTTACATATTGTGTAGTGCTATTGTTATGTTTCAGATCACGCACAACGCAAAAAACTGTGAGCAAAATGCGATTGAAACCCCGCAAGGCTGCCATTCCAGTCCGCACCATCACCGTCAGGCCAAAGCCGGGCAGCCGCACCCGCGCTCTGGTGAGCTTTGCAGGCCGCACCGAGGAGGCCGCGATCGGCCGTAGCGGCACCACTGCGCGCAAGCGCGAAGGCGATGGCGCCACCCCGATCGCCGCCATGCGCC
>UBTA01000162.1 GCA_900468065.1 Hyphomicrobiales bacterium
TTTCGAGTCAGGCTCTAAGGGAACGCGGACAACTTCTGGGGCGCGCATGTGCATGCCGCCCAACAGTGGTCCGTTGGCGGAACCTCCGCCAAACGTTTCAAGATGCCGCATTGACGCCCGAGGATCGGGCATGAGCAGTGCATAATGAGGCGTCGATCGTTGACGACGGCGTGGGATTCATCGTCTCGATCCGAAGGGTAGAGACGAGACCAACGCAAGGGCGACGTCGTGCTTTAGCGCGGACGCCGCCATGACGCAGGTCGAGATGATGATCCTCGTAATCCCTTCACTGACGGCAGCGCATCCCAACACGGCCACTCTGATGACCCGGCTGCGCTAATGCCAATCTCACCGTGTCAATGGCATGAACATACGCCCAGCGGCCGGGGCGCAATCAGTGCTAGCCCCTTCATCTCCCTTGCCATTGCCTCGTCCGCGCGCACTTCCAGATTCAAATATTGTCGGTAACGAGCCTACTGCAAATCGCCCGGCTGGAGAGACCCGCCCCGATCGATCTGACCTCTATGCGCATCCGCCTTGGCCTTAAGCGCATAGAAATTGCTCGCGTACAGCCATCCATCATTCCACGCACGATGTTCGTCGCTGCCTGCTGAGTAAGGATTGAGAGCGTCCGAATGCCAGGCCTTCGGATCGCTCTTGAAGGCCTCCAGCGCCCTATTGAACGCGTCCTGATATTGTTTCGACGTCAGCATAATCTCCTCCTTGCTTCTGTTGCACGAGGGCGCCGGCTTGTAGCTCATCGCTCTTCACTCAGGTCAACGACCACGCGCAGACCCTTCATCGGTCATTCCGACATCGCCTTTCCATCGCAATGGAATTTCTCCGGCGAAATCATACTCTAACCGTAACCGGTCCGTTCGCTCTGTGCGGTTTCGGACAATGCTCGTTGGATGAAAGAATCTAAATGTCAAAACGGCATTGTCGTGGGATTATCAGAGGATCCGATCGCTTGGCAGTCGATCGGAATTTGAGGAAAGATGTTGGCCTCTCCTTTCACAGGAGAGGCCTTTTTCGCCTCCGGGAAGGTAGCCGCAATTCGCATGCGACCTAAGTGAATCCCGATCGTGTCCCATGACGTGGTGTAGCTTAGACGACCACGGCTCATCCCAGAGGGCCGGATGAGTGTCAGCTTGCGGCTGGCAGGCTGATGAGGGGATCATCGCTCATCGTGGCGATTGTCTCAAGTGTCATGTAGCGGGATCGCTGGACAGCCCATTCATCGTTCTGTTCGAGCAGCAGCGCACCGACCAGGCGCACGATGGCTTCATCGTTGGGAAAGATGCCGACGACCTCTGTCCGCCGCTTGATCTCGCCGTTCAATCGCTCGATCGGGTTGGTCGAGTGCAGCTTGGTCCAGTGGGCCTTGGGAAAGGTCATGTAGGCGAGCACGTCCTGCTCGGCGCTGTCCATGAGGGTTGCAAGCTTCGGCACCTTCGGCCTGATCTGGTCGGCGACATTGCGCCATTGAGCGCTCGCCGCTTCTGGCGTGTCCTGAGCAAATGCCGTGGCAATGAAGGCGGACACGACACGTCGTCCGCTCTTTCCGGCATGGGCAAGCGCATTGCGCATGAAGTGGACCCTGCACCTCTGCCAGGTGGCGGAAAGCACCTTCGACACTGCGGCCTTGATGCCCTCATGCGCATCGGAGACGGCGAGCTTGACGCCGCGCAGGCCTCTTCTTGTCAGCTTGCGCAGGAATTCCGTCCAGATCGCTTCTGCCTCGGATGTCCCGATTTCCATGCCGAGCACTTCGCGTCGGCCGTCGGTGTTGACGCCCACCGCGATGATGACGGCAACAGAGACGATGCGCCCGCCGCGACGAACCTTCAGATAGGTGGCATCGATCAGATAGGTGGGATGAGTAGGCGATG
>UBTA01000198.1 GCA_900468065.1 Hyphomicrobiales bacterium
CTCCCCAGCGGGGAGAAGAGGGATCGGCGCTAGGCTTTCCGTCCAAACCGCGCAAAACTGTCAGAGCCTTGGGAGGGGTTCAGAATGAAAGAGTATCTTTTGGGGCTCGACGCCGGAAACACCGTTATCAAGGCGGTGATTTTCGACCGGGAGGGCAACGAAATCGCGGCTGCGGCCGAAGAGGGACACAGCCGCATGCCGAGCCCGGGTCATGTCGAGCGTGGTCTGGATGAACTCTGGACCAATGCACGGCAGGTTATCCGCGCCTGTATCGAAAAGGCAAAGATCCAGCCGGAGGAGATCGCGGCGATCGGTTGCGCCGGGCATGGCAACGGTCTCTATGCGCTCGATCGTAATGGGGCTCCGCTGCTCGGTATCCAGTCGCTCGATACGCGGGCGTCCGGCCTTGTCGAGCAATGGGCGGCCGAAGGCGTGGGCGATCGCACCCAGCCGATCGCCCGGCAACGTCCATGGCCGTCGCAGACACCGACATTGCTTGCCTGGCTGAAGCGCTACAAGCCGGAGCAGTTCAACCGGATCGGTACGGTGTTCTTCTCCAAGGATTTCATCGTCAACCGTCTGACTGGCGAGCGCGTCAGCGAGGTGTCGGATATGTCCGGCGCCGGTCTGCTTGATCTTGCCACGCGCCGCTACGACCACGCGCTGATGGAGGCCTATGGCCTCAGTGATTGTTTGGACCTCCTGCCGCCGCTGATCGAAAGCGCAGATATTGCCGGCACGGTGACGGAAGAGGTGGCAAAGCAGACCGGGCTTGCCGCGGGTACACCCGTGGTCGGCGGGCTGTTCGACGTCGTTGCCTCCGCACTCGGCTCGGGCGTGACGCGCACCGGCAGCGCCTCGATCATCGCCGGTACCTGGAGCATCAACCAGGTGATCATCGATGGTCCCGACCTTGATGGGCCGGTTTTCATGTCCTCGACCTTCGATCGCAGCCGCTACATGGCGATGGAGAACAGCGCCACTTCGGCTGCCAATCTCGAATGGCTGGTCAAGGAGTTCTTCGAAGGCGAGCATGCGGAAGGCGTTTCGCCCTTCGACGCCTGCTGCGCTCTGGCGGGCGCAGTCGAGCCCTCGGCAGACGATCCGATCTACCATCCCTATCTCTACGGCGCCCAGCAGGATGGCCATGCGCGGGCCGGATTCTACGGCATTGCCGGCTGGCACACCAAAGGTCATCTGGTTCGCGCGTTGCTCGAAGGCGTCGCCTTCGGCCATCGCGCCCATATCGAGACGATCCGCAAGGCGGGTGCCGTGTTCAACGAAGCGGTGCTCTCCGGTGGCGGATCGCGCAGCCTGATCTGGCCGCAGATCTTTGCCGATGTGCTGGGCGTTCCCGTCACAGTGGCCCGCTCTCGCGAAACAGGAGCATTGGGCGCGGCGATTGCGGCCGGAACCGGCGTCGGTATCTTTGCGGATTTTGAGGCCGGTGCGGCGGCCATGGTGCAGACCGAGCGGCATTATCGTCCGAACGTATCGCTTGAGGCGCATTATGCGCGGCGCTATGCTCTCTACACCGATATTGCCGAGGCGATGGGCCCGCTCTGGCGGCGTCTGACGGCCGTTGAGCCGGTTGTTGCTGGAGTGGCGGCGTGAACATGCATGTGAATGACCAGGTCATGGATGCGGGAACCTACGACTTCATCGTCGTGGGGGCGGGATCGGCGGGATGTGTTCTCGCCAACCGGCTCTCCGCCGATCCGAAGAACCGCGTGCTGTTGCTCGAGGCTGGCGGCAGCGACCGGTATCATTGGGTGCATGTGCCGATCGGCTATCTCTACTGCATGGGCAATCCGCGCACAGACTGGATGATGAAGACAGAGGCGGAGAAAGGGTTGAACGGCCGGTCCTTGCCCTATCCGCGTGGAAAGGTGCTTGGCGGCTGCTCGTCGATCAACGGCATGATTTATATGCGCGGCCAGGCTGCCGATTACGATGGCTGGCGGCAGGCGGGAAATTCCGGCTGGGGCTGGGACGACGTGCTGCCCTATTTCCTGAAATCCGAGGACAATTATCGCGGCAAGTCGCGGGTGCACGGGGCAGGCGGCGAATGGCGGGTGGAAAAACAGCGGCTGTCCTGGCCGATCCTCGACGCCTTTCGCGATGCGGCCGAAGAACTCGGCATCCGCAAGACCGACGATTTCAACGATGGCGACAATGAGGGCTCGGGCTATTTCGAGGTCAACCAGCGCGGTGGCCTGCGCTGGAACACCACCAAGGCTTTCCTGCGCCCGGCGATGAAGCGGGCCAATCTGCGCGTGCTGACCGGGGCCGAGACCGAACGGCTGGAGTTTGACGGCAGGACGGTGACCGGCGTGCGCTTCCGGCTGAACGGACAGACCCATCTGGCCCGCGCCAACCGGGAGGTCGTTCTGTCCGCCGGAGCGATCAATTCGCCGAAAATCCTGGAGCTTTCCGGGGTCGGACGTCCCGATGTGTTGTCCGCTGCCGGATTGGGTGTCGCCCATGAGCTTCCGGGCGTCGGGGAAAATCTGCAGGACCATCTGCAGATCCGCACGGTGTTCCGGATCGAGGGCGCCAAGACGCTGAACCAGCTCTATCACAACCTGTTCACCCGGGCAGGCATGGGGCTTGAATATATGCTGCGCCGGTCCGGGCCGCTGTCGATGGCGCCGAGCCAGCTTGGAATCTTTGCCAAGAGTGATCCGGCCTTGGCGACCGCCGATCTTGAATATCACGTGCAGCCCCTGAGCACCGACCGGCTCGGCGAGCCGCTGCATAAATATCCGGCTGTCACCGTTTCCGTCTGCAACCTGCGGCCGGAAAGCCGGGGCACGGTGCATGTCAGCGGGAGTGAGCTGTCCGCCGCCCCGGAAATCCGCCCGAATTATCTCTCGACCGCGGGCGACCGGATCGTTGCGACCAATTCGATCCGTCACGCCCGCCGCCTGATGGAGGCCGGTGCAATCCGAAAATACCGGCCGCAGGAAATGCTGCCGGGGACGGAGTATCAGAGCGACGAGGAGCTGATCCGCCGCGTTGGCGATATCGCCACGACGATCTTCCACCCGGTCGGTACCTGCAAGATGGGCAGCGATACGATGGCGGTTGTCGATCCGCAGTTGCGGGTACATGGGCTGGAGAAATTGCGGGTGGTGGATGCTTCCATCATGCCGACGATCGTCTCGGGCAATACCAATTCGCCGGTGATCATGATTGCCGAGAAGGCGGCTGAGAGTATTTTATCGGGGATGTAATTCAGTTCCGCGGCTGCCTGAAGTAGAGGCCAGAAATTTGCCTGCGTCGTCAGATTGCTGATTTGGACAACGTTATTTGAGGACGCGTACATCCCATCTTCCGTCATCCTCGCCCT
>UBTA01000108.1 GCA_900468065.1 Hyphomicrobiales bacterium
ATTGAAAGGCCTGGCGGATAAGCGGCCGGGCCGGGGCATTGGAGGCCTTCCTGTCAGAGAGGAAGGCGCAGAAGAACCTGAGAAGCGCGGCAAAAGACACCGAACGGGGCGCTGAGAGGTGTCACCTATTACTATTTTACGAGGCAGCTTTCAGCGCCCCGGCCGATCCTGCCGCGCCAAAGCGGCAGACATTGCAGATGACACAAGCCACGGGTGAAAAGCCGCCGCGTGACGGCAAACCCGCGTGCATCGTTTTGATCCCACCACCTTAAAAAAGGAGAACACCATGCCTGCGATCTGCGAACCTGAAAAACTGCCGCTCCATCCCGTTCTGTTCGAAGCGCTGTGCCGCGCCACCGCAAAGAGGATGGGGATTCCATCCTTCTGCCGGGTCCGCCGTTGCGGCCGGCAAGAGGAATGCACGGGCAAGCTGAAGCCGCGCGAAATCCCACGCTGCTTTCGCGGCCTTGTGGATGTCGATGCGCTACTGCCGATGTGCATCGCCAACGCCGATGACGTCTGGTTCCGTGATTTCGTCCTTGAATGGATCCTGTGCCGGGAAGACTATTTCGGCCGCGTCCGTCCGCCCGTAGCGATTCGCAGCCTGCTTGCCCTTGACGAGCAGTGGCCGGTTTCCATCTATGTCGATGAGCAAGACGAAACACCGGCGGGTGCACACCCGGGCATCACCGTGTCGCGCGATTTGCTCGATACGCTGCAGGCCTCCGTGGAGGGGAAGCCTGCAGTCACCGATGAAAAAGGCGCATCTCTAGGAGGAGACTGACATGCCCTATGTCGATGGATTTATCGTTGCCGTGCCGAAGGACAGTCTCGAAGCCTACAAGGACTTGGCGCGCACCGCAGGCAAGGTCTGGAAGGAATATGGCGCGCTCTCCTATGTCGAGTGCATCGGCGACGATGTGCCCTATGGCGAGCTCACCTCCTTTCCCCGCGCGGTTCAGGCCACGGATGATGAGGTGGTGATCTTTTCCTGGATCACCTATCCCTCGCGCGAGGAGCGCGATGACATCAACAAGAAGGTGATGGCCGATCCGCGCCTCAGCATGGATAACTGGACGATGCCGTTCGACGGCAAGCGGATGATCTATGGCGGCTTCAAAAGTTTTCTGGAATTGTAGCACGGAGCCCGCCAAGCCGGCAGGCCAAAGCGGTCTGAAAGGATTTTATGCCCCAGACGATCATCAGCCTGCCGACACGTGGCGCCGGTCTTTACGAGTTTACCGGCGAGGCGCAGGCTTTCGTGCGCGCGGCCGGCGTGGAGGAGGGGCTTTGACCGTGTTCGTGCGCCACACCTCCTGCTCGTTGCTGATCCAGGAAAATGCCGATCCCGACGTCAGGCGCGATCTCGACCAGTTCTTCAAACGCCTTGTGCCACCGTCCAGCGATCCGTCGATGGGCTGGGTCATCCACACAGCCGAAGGCCCGGACGACATGCCCGCCCATATCAAGGCAGCGCTGACACAGGTCTCGATCGGCATTCCCGTCGGAGCGCGCCGCCTCATGCTCGGCACCTGGCAAGGCCTCTACCTGTTCGAACACCGCGACCGCCCGCACCGCCGCGAGGTGGTGTTGCACCTGGGTGGATGAGGTGGTGATGGTGTTGGAATTACAGGAACAAAAACAGTTGTTTGGGCGTTCTCGAGTTTCGATTGGGTTGGTTGGGATCGAACGGTTTCGATTTCCCCCGTCATCCTCGTCCTTGTGGCGGGGATCCAGCACGCTCACGTCCGTGAGCGAAAGACTCTTCCACGCGACGGACGTCGCGTGACTGGATTCCTGTGACAGGCACAGGAATGACGGGAGAACGCGGAACCGGTCCAATCACACGACAAAATAACGCCGGTGCCAACCGCACCACTTTGACAGGCAAGGAAAGAAACAGTGACCGACGCGCAGACCATTGCCAGCCGTTTCATGCAGGCCCTCAACGAGCGGGATTTCGACACGATCGGCACGTTCCTCGATGAGGACGTGGCGCTCGATACCCTGACCGGCCAGCGCACCATTGGTTCAGGTCCATTGCGCATGGGGGTGATGAGCTATTTCCGCCATTTCGACGAAAGTTTCAGCGACATGGTGCTGATGCACGATGCCTTCGGCCAGCGTGTTGCCGTCGATACCACCGCGCGCGGCCATTACCGCGAAACCATGCCCGGGTTCGCCGAGGCCAGCGGCCAGTCCTATTCGATCCCGAGCGTCTTTGTCTTCGAGTTTGAAAACGGCGCAGTCACCCGCCTCAGCCACTATCGCAATATCCGCGTTTTTGAACAGATGCTTGCCCGCTGAGCACGCTCTCCGCCTTCTTCCTGCCATTCCAGCACGTTCTTGCTTCGGCTGAACCCCGGATGAACGGCAGATTCGGGTTCCGTTCAGCCACGCCGGATTAGGGTCTCGTCAATGCCCCGGAACAACAGGCGGGCGGACGTCTCACAGTTTTGGACCCATAAGGAGAAACAGTCATGAAACAGATTTTTGCAAAGCTCGCTCTTGCCGGCATGATCGGTCTGACCGGCTTTGGTGCCACGCTCGCACCGGCAGCCGCCGATACGCTGACCCTCGGCATACATTCCGGCGGTGTCGTCGATGTCCAGTACCGCGATCGTGACCGTGACCGCGATGGCTACGGCGATGAACGCGACTGGGATCGTGACCGCCGCCATCGCCCGGGCTGGGGCGAGAATCGCCGCGGCCGCTGCGATCCTTGGCTCGCCCAGGAAAAGGCCCGCGATTTCGGCATCCGCCGTGCCCGCGTGGTTGATGTCTCGCCCCGCCGGGTCGTCGTCGAAGGCGTGCGCCGTGGCGACTATCGCAGCATCGTATTTGCCAATGCCCGCGGTTGCCCGGTGATTGGCCGTTAATCAAGGCTGATCATTCCAATTCTTTCCGCCTTGTCTCCCCCGGCCGGCGGAAGGTCTCACCCCTCGCGGTTATCCGCGGGGGGTGTTTTTATTTGGGGGAGAGACGTTTGCGGGCATGTCCGGCACGCGACTGTTCTCCCCCGGAGATCGCCCCCTCAAAGCCGGTGATTCGCTGTCTGCGGGATGCCGTATTTGTCATCTTCCAAAACCGCTTGCATGAAAAAACCCCGCCGGAGCGGGGTTCGATTGTCCACGGTGCTTGGCGCTGCGTTATTATTGCTTGATCGCGAAGGTGACGTTGACGGTGACGTTGTAGCTGTTTTCTCCCGTGGCGATCGGTACGGCATCACCGGCATATTCTTTTGCCATGGTGCGCATCATCGGTATCGGTTCGGGCCGGGATGAGTTCTCTGAAATTTCAACGATACGGCCAATCGAAACGCCGGCAGCCTCCGACAGCACCTTGGCCTTGGCAACGGCATCCGTCACCGCCGACTTGCGGGCTTCGGTGACCGTTGCTTCCGGCTTGTCGTTGGAAAACTGGATCGAGCCGCCCTGGTTGACGCCGAGCGTCACCGACTGATCGATGATCTCGCCCAGCTTGGCCAGGTCGCGCACCTTGATGGTCAAGGAGTTGGCCACCTGGTAACCGGTGAGCACCGGCTGGCGATTGCCGCCGTCGCTGTTGTCCGGATACTGGTACTGCGGATTGACGGCGAAACCGGAGGTCTGCAGATCACGATCAGCAATGCCGGCGGCCTTCAGTGCGTTGAGCACGTCGGCCATCGCCTTGTTGTTGGCGTCGAGCGCTTCTTTCGCAGTCTTGGCATCCTTGACGACGCTGAACGACAGGATCGCCATGTCCGGTGCAACGCTTGCACGGCCTTCGCCGGAAACAGTGATCACGGCTTCACGCGGCGCGGTGTCCTGCGCAAAGGCCGACGTGCCGGCAATACCCGCAAAAGCAGCCGCCAAAACGACGGTCTTGAGGCGGCGGGGGAAATAGGTGGATGTCATGGATGGGTTCTCTCCAGTTGTGTTTCGTCCCTGCAACCTTATTGATGATTGATTGTGTAGGGATTGCGGCAACGTCTTGTGGGAAAACCAGTTTTCCGCTAGAGCCAGTCCCACCCGCGGTCTGCCATTGACCCGCGGTGCACCGGATACGTCCGGCAGGGCCTGTAGCTCAATGGTTAGAGCCGGCGGCTCATAACCGCTTGGTTGGGGGTTCGAGTCCCTCCGGGCCCACCAAAAACCATATAAAACAATTGCTTGTGCGATTTTTAATCGGCGGGGTCAGCCAACCGGTTAGCCTCGCTGCATTTCGTCTTGTGCCGGCGGTGGGTGTGACGCCCCAGAGAGTCTTTCTTGCCCCGAACTACCGGTTTTGATGGGCAGGTAAGGGGAAATGGGAGATCGTTCTGTTGTATATCCAATTGTTTATTTTAAGTTGTATCGGCTGTATTTTGTCATATCTATGATTGTGCATTTGTCGTTGCGTGTATTGTTGCGTGTTTCCGGCTTGCTCTTGAGGAAGCGGCTAAGTTGAAGCGATGTGGCTTTGTTTGTTTGGCTTTATCAGATGCTCAGTGTTGTTTCCTAAGATAAATATTATCGCATTAGTTTCGGATTAACTGTTGCGCTTTACCGGCATTTAGAGTTTCGCCCCTATTGTCTTTATCCAAAGGTCATTTGTGCTGCCAGCTTCTATGGCGCGAAATAACGGGGTGGGGACAGTGCGGATATTGAAGCGGCTGCTGACGGACAGGGCTGGCAATTTTGGCATCTTGGCGGCAATTGCCATTGTTCCCGTTCTTGGTTGTGCCGGCATGGCGATCGATTTCAGCCGTGCGATGGAACTCAAGAGCCGGCTGCAGGACGCGGCCGATGCCGCGGTGCTCGGGTCTATCGCCGAGAAATCGGCCGGCGTCGCGCAGGCCGTTGGCATGACGCAGGATGGGCCTGTGCCGCTGAGCGAGAAGGAGGCGGAAGCGCTGTTCAGCGCCCAGACCAACTCCAGCACTTTGGGCGAGAAAAGCAAGGATCCGGACCTGAAGCTTGACCGCGTCAAAGCAAAGGTCACCAAGAACGGCAAGGACATCAATGCGCAGCTGACCTATGAGGCGACGTTGCAGACATCCTTTTTGCGCATCCTCGGAAAAAACAGCATTACCGTTTCGGGCAGTGCCAACGCCGTCTACCAAACGCAGTCCTTCATGGATTTCTACATGCTGCTCGACAATACCCCATCCATGGGGGTGGCTGCGACCCCGGCTGACGTCGACAAAATGATTGTTGCGACGCAGAATGTTTCGGATTCCGGCTCCAGAAACTGCGCTTTTGCCTGTCATATCGTTGCCGAAAACGGCGCGATCAACACCAACAGCAACTATTTCGTCGCCAAGACGAATGGTATTGCCATTCGAATCGATGTCGTTGCAAAGGCGGTCAAGGCTCTGACCGACGAAGCCGAGCGGCAGCAAAGTTATGCCAATCAGTTTCGTATGGCTGCCTACACCTTTGGCGAGACGGCCCAAGATGTGAAGCTCCTCAAGGTGGCCGAACTCACCGCCGACCTGTCGAAGGTGAAGACCGGTACGCAGGACATCAAGCTGATGAGCATTCCCTATCAGGGATACAACAACGACCAGCAGACGAGCTTCGACAGTGCGTTGACCAAGATCAATGCGGAAATCAGTGCGCCCGGTACCGGCACGACCTCTGCCAATCCGGAAAAGGTGGTATTTTTCGTGTCCGATGGGGTTGGCGATAGCAACAAGCCGAAAGGCTGCACGAAAAAGCTCACGGGCACACGCTGTCAGGAACCGATCGACACGACCTATTGCCAAGCCTTGAAGGATCGCGGCATCAAGATCGCTGTCCTCTACACGACCTACCTGCCGCTGCCGAACAACGGCTGGTACAACAGCTGGATCAAACCGTTCCAATCTGAAATCGGCACGCGCATGGAAGCCTGCGCATCCCCGGGCTTCTATTTCGAGGTCAGTCCAACCCAAGGTATCGAAACCGCCATGAAGGCGCTGTTCAACAAGGTGATCAGGACGCCGCGCCTGACGAGCTGAGCCGCGTCTGCGCGGAGATATCCTTGAAACTGAACGGCCAAGCGTCCAACGTGGAGGTATGGCCGTTTTTATGTCTCTTGCGCCGTCTGTTTGGTGGTATTCTGTCGCGTTTTTGCAGCGCAGCATCGTGACGCTCTGTACAATTGCCCTCAAGCGCAGTAAGAGGGCGCGCATGTATTGGCTGGCGACGTGCCGGCTGCGGGGACTGCGCTTACCCTCATCGACCGAGGAGCGCATGACATCCGAATTCCGAAAGATAAGCATATGGTAGAGTTAGACGGCATCGCTCCGGCGATCGCTCAGGCATTGAGCAAGCGCGGTTATTCAGAGTTGACGCCGGTTCAGAAGGCTGTTTTGGGCCCTGAACTCGAAGGCAGGGACGCGCTGGTTTCGGCGCAGACCGGGTCGGGAAAGACCGTGGCCTTCGGTCTGGCGCTTGCCTCGACGCTGCTCGAAGGCAAGGACCGGTTCGGCCAGGCCGGCGCGCCGCTGGCGCTCGCCGTCGCACCGACCCGCGAACTGGCTTTGCAGGTCAAGCGCGAACTGGAATGGCTCTATGAACTGACCGGCGCAACCGTCGTCTCCTGCGTCGGCGGCATGGACATGCGCAGCGAACGGCG
Organism: Hyphomicrobiales bacterium; assembly: GCA_900468065.1. Lineage (GTDB taxonomy): Bacteria > Pseudomonadota > Alphaproteobacteria > Rhizobiales > Rhizobiaceae > Pararhizobium. Next base: position 6,583 of record UBTA01000108.1, read on the forward strand.
CGCGCTCGATCGCGGCGCCCATATCGTTGTCGGCACGCCCGGCCGTCTCTGTGACCATATCCGCCGCAACGGCCTCGACATGTCGAGCCTGAAGGCCGTCGTTCTCGATGAAGCCGACGAGATGCTTGACCTGGGCTTCCGTGAAGACCTCGAATTCATCCTCGAGGCCGCACCGGCCGACCGCCGCACGTTGATGTTTTCGGCGACCGTGCCGCGCTCGATCGCCAATCTGGCGAAGAGCTACCAGAAAGATGCCATTCGTATCTCGACCCAGGCCGAGCAGAAGCAGCATCTCGATATCGAATACCGGGCGCTGACCGTCGCGCCGTCCGATCGCGAAAATGCAATCATCAACGTGCTGCGCTTTTATGAGGCGAAGAACGCGCTGGTATTCTGCTCGACCCGTGCTGCCGTCAACCATCTGACTGCGCGCTTCAACAATCGCGGTTTCGCTGTTGTTGCCATGTCCGGCGAACTCAGCCAGAACGAGCGCACCCATGCGCTGCAGGCGATGCGCGATGGGCGCGCCCGCGTCTGCATCGCCACCGACGTCGCTGCCCGCGGTATCGATCTGCCGGGTCTCGAGCTGGTCGTTCATGCCGATCTGCCGACCAATCCCGATACGCTGCTGCACCGGAGTGGCCGCACAGGCCGCGCCGGACGCAAGGGCGTCAGCGCGCTGATCGTGCCGAACAGCGCCCGCCGCAAGGCTGAACGCCTGCTTCGCGATGCCAATATCAATGCAGAATGGGGCCGTCCGCCATCGGCTGACGAAGTCAGCCGCCGCGATGACGAGCGGGTTCTGGCCGATCCGGCGCTCACCGAAGCGATCACGCCCGACGAGGCCGATTTCATCCGCGAATTGCTCGAAAAGCATGGTGCAGATCAGGTGGCTGCGGCTTTCCTCAGACAGGCGCGTGCGGGCCGTTCGGCACCGGAAGATCTGATGGATACGCCGTCCTACACCCCATCCGGCGATCGTCCGGACCGTGGCGACCGCCCGGAACGCAGCGAGCCGCGTGCTCCGCGCGGCGATTTTGGCGATAGCGTCTGGTTCTCGCTGTCGGCTGGCCGCAAGCAGAATGTCGAGCCGCGCTGGCTGATCCCGATGCTCTGCCGCATCGGCAAGATCACCAAGCAGGAAATCGGCGCCATCAAGATGCAGACCGAAGAAACCTATATCGAGATCGCCCGTGAATGGGTGGATCGTTTCGTCGAGGCGATCGGGCCGAAGCGGGCGCTCGAAAAGGGTATCACCGTGACGCAGCTCGACGGCATGCCGGATCTGTCCGGCGGTTCGCGTGGTGCGCCGTTTGCGGGCAAGAAGCCGTATCCGGCCAAGCAGGCCGACTGGAACGGCGAGAAGCCCAAGCGCAAGTTCGAGGGCAAGCCCGATTTTGCGAAGGCCGATAACCGCCCGGCTGAAAAGACCGACAGCAAGCCCTGGACGAAGAAGGCCGGTAAGCCGGCTTTCGACAAGCCGAAATTCGATAAACCAAAATTCGACAAGCCCAAGTTTGACAAGCCTGCGACCGAGGGCGTCAAGCGCAAGCCGTTCAAAAACAAGACGAACTGATTGCTTTTCCGAGCGAGTGGGCATGGCCTGCTCACCAGAGATTGAAAAACCCGCGTATCGAAAGATGCGCGGGTTTTTCGATGGAAGAGAATGCGTGGTTTAGGCGCCGGCTGCACCAAGCTGCCTGATCTGGCCGACAAGCGTGGAAGCGAGCCGCAAACTCGCGCCACAGGCGATGACCATCTGCGGCAGGATCATCCATTCCAGTGTCCAGGCCGCCCCCGACCGCTCCTGTTCATGCACCATCGACTGATGAATGGCGGAAAGCTGGACGGCGTTGAAGCGGGCGAGCGAGACTAGCGTTTCGGCAGTCACCGGATTCTGCTTGTGCGGCATGACTGAGGAGCCGCCGCCGCCCGAAAGTGTGATTTCGTCACCGGCCTGGGCCAACAGGGCGATATCCTGGCCGAATTTGCCAAGGCTGCCTGAGATTAGCGACAGGAGATGGGCGAGATCGGCGATGGTTGCGCGTTGGCTCTGCCATTGCGGGCGGTCGGAAAGGCCGAGGTTTCTGGCAACTGTTGAGCGTACCGCCGAGGCTTTATCACCCAGTTTCTCCAGTGTCCCTGCCGCGCCGCCAAATTGGAGTGGGAACGCCGTTGTGTTCAACCTGCCGCGATAATCGGTCAACGGCGATGACCAGGCGGAGAGGCGGTCGGCGACGGTGATCGGGATGGCAGCCTGCATCCGGGTGTGGCCCATCAGCCGGTTCGTGCCCTGCGTCCGGGTCAGGTGATCAAACGAACCGCTGAGCTTCGTCAGGCGCTTGGAAAGCACATCCGAAACCGCCTTCAGCCGCAGCATCAGGCTGGTGTCGATGACATCCTGGCTGGTGGCACCGTAATGGACTTTTTCTGCGGCTTCACCGCCGATTGCCTTGCGCAGTTGCCGGACAAGCTCGGGGATGACCACGCCATCCGTCGCGACGGCGTGGCGGAGAGCAAGGACGTCGGGCTGAAACGTGGCGCAGATTTCGGCGATGCGAACAGCGGTTTCCTTTGAAATGACACCGTGTTCCGCTTGCGCCTGCGCCAAGGCCGCTTCGAAGGACAGCATGGCGCGGATATCCGCTTCCGCCGAAAAGAAGGCGGAGATTTCCTCATCGCCGAGAAGGCCTGAGAGATAGGGATGGTCGAAGGGCGAAGCGGTCATGTCTGTCCTTGGTCCAGGGGCTATAGGAGGCTGGTGAGCCCCGGAAGATGATGATTTGACGAAAGCGGCAACCCGCTCTCCGTTATCCTCGCCCTTGTGGCGGGGATCAGCGGCCCGGCGTCTGCCGGGTCAAAAGACTGTTTCAGCTCAAAGACTTGAGCTGGCTGTATCCCTGTGGCGAGCACAGGGATTACGGAGAGTTTGGCAGTCGCATAATTTCCGAAATGATCCACCAGATGCCGAGAGAATGACTTTATCAGCCGCCACCTAAATATCGAGGAACACGGTTTCTTTCTCGCCCTGCAAATGGATATCGAACGTATAGACCGATCCTTCACGCGGCGCGACCAGAGTTGCGACGCGCTGTCGATGTTCGATGCGGGCGAGCAGCGGGTCCTCGGCGTTGGCTTCCGCCTCGTCGGCGAAATACATGCGGGTGTGCAGGCCGATATTGATGCCGCGGGCGACGATCCAGACGGTTATGTGCGGCGCCATCTTGCGCCCGTCCTTGTAGGGCGCACGGCCGGGCTTGATGGTTTCGAACGTGAAGATGCCATCGTCGGCGCCGGTCGGGCAGCGGCCCCAGCCGGTAAAATTGGGGTCGGCGGTGCCGCGCAGCTCCGAGGGACTGTTGTAGAAACCGGCGGCATCAGCCTGCCAGATTTCGACAAGCGCATCTTTCAGTGGCACACCGGCACCGTCGATCACCCGTCCGCGCACGGTGATGCGTTCGCCGAGCGCCCGGTCGTTGACCATGGTGGCGCCGAGATCGGCCTCGTAGACGCCGGTTATCCCGGCGAAATTCGGGGTGCAGCCGATATGGACGTAAGGGCCGGCGGTCTGCGACGGCGATTCCTTCAGGTAGCCGAGATCCTGGACCATCAGTTGCCCTCCATCCGGTTTTCAAACAGTGTCGAACGGCGGCCCCGCAAGACAATGTCGAACTTGTAGGCGCGTGCATCCATCGGAATGGTATTGGCCCAGTCGAGCGGTGCGATCAGCTGTTCGATGGCGCTTCTATCGGGGATGGTGGTGACGATCGGACACTTCCAGATCATCGGGTCGCCTTCGAAATACATCTGCGTGATCAGCCGCTGGGCAAAGCCGTGACCGAAGATCGAGAAATGAATATGGGCCGGGCGCCAGTCATTGACGCCGTTCGGCCAGGGATAGGCGCCGGGCCGGATGGTGCGGAAGCGGTAGGTGCCGTCCTCGCCGGTGATGGTGCGGCCGCAACCACCGAAATTCGGGTCGAGTGCGGCGAGATAGCTCTCCTTCTTGTGGCGGTAGCGGCCGCCAGCATTGGCCTGCCAGAATTCCAGCAGCGCGCCGGAAACGGGATGGCCACGCTCGTCCAGCACGCGGCCATGGACGATGATGCGCTCGCCGATGGCGCTTTCGCCGGGTTTGGCGAAATTGTGGATGAGGTCATTGTCCAGTTCGCCGAGCAGGGAATGGCCGAAGACCGGGCCGGTGATCTCGGACATCGTGCCGTCGAGCGACAGCAGCGCCTTTTGCGGCGAGCGCAGCACCGAGGTCTTGTAGCCCGGTGTCAGCGCAGGCGCGTGCCAGGCGCGGTCGCGCTGGAAGAAGGCGCCGGTCTCTGGCTTGTTGTTGGAAAGATCGGACATGTCGTTTCGCCTCATGCCGCCTGTTCGGCGTCCATCTGTTCGAAAACCTGCTTGGCGATCTTGATCGCCCGGTTGGCGGCGGGAACGCCGGCATAGATCGCCACATGCAGCAGCGCTTCGCCGATATCCTCGCGGCTGGCGCCGGTGTTGGCTGTTGCGCGCACATGCATCGCCACTTCCTCGTCATGGCCAAGGGCGGCCAGCAGGGCGATGGTGACGATCGAGCGCTCGCGTTTCGTCCATGTCGGCCTCGACCAGAGATTGCCCCAGGCGGCTTCGGTGATCAATTCCTGAAACGGCTGGTCGAAATCGGTGGTCGCGGATTGTGCCCGATCGACGTGACGGTCGCCCAGCACGGCGCGGCGCGTGACCAGGCCCTGGCGGTAACGTTCGGTGGGCGCGGTGGCGTCACTCATGGGCTTTTTCTCCAGACAGGACGGTATCGATGAAGGCGCGCAGCACGGCCGTCAGCATCTCCGGTTGCTCGACGCAAGGGATATGGCCGGCATCGTGGATGACTTCGTAACGGGCGCCAGGGATCAGCTTTGCTGTCGATAGAACGAGATCGGGCGGCGTCGAGCCATCCTGATCGCCGACGATACAGATCGTTGGAACCGTGATGCGCTTGACCGCTTCGGTAAAATCGGCATCGCGGATCGCAGCGCAGGTGCCGATGTATCCGGTGGCAGGCTGGCGGATCAGCATGTTGCGGTAGCCGTGCAGGGCGTTGTTTTCCGGGCGGCGGAAGGCCGGCGTGAACCAGCGCTCGAGAATTCCGTCGCTGATGCTGGCAATGCCGTCCTGCTCGATGGCGGCAATGCGGGTGTTCCATAGGTCCGGCGTGCCGATCTTGTGGGCGGTATCGCAGAGTGCCAGCACCCGCACCAGATCCGGCCGCGCGGCATAGAGCCCTTGTGCGATCAGGCCGCCCACCGAGAGGCCGCAGATGATCGCCTGCTTGACGGCCAAGAGATCGAGAAGGCCGGCGAGATCGGCGACGTGCAGGTCCATCGAATAGGGCATGTCTCCGACGTCGGAGAGGCCATGGCCGCGCTTGTCGTAGAGAACCATTGCAAAATCGCCGGCGAAACGCACGATCACGTCGCGCCAGATGCGGAAATCCGTGCCGAGCGAATTGGCAAAGACCAGCACTGGCTTGTCATTGGCAGCGCCGATGACCTGATAGTGAAGCGTGACGTCGTTGATGCGGGCAAACTGCACGGAAATTCTCCTCTGGAAACAGATTGGAATTTTAATCTGGTTCGGTAAAATGACATTTTATTGCCTATCATTAACTCCCAAGTTATGAGTTGCCATGATCGACGCGCGTGTGAAATTCCGCCATTTGCAGACCTTTGTCGAGGTCGCCCGCCAGAAGAGCGTGATGAAGGCGGCGAGCCTCTTGCATGTCAGTCAGCCGGCGGTGACCAAGACCATCCGCGAACTGGAAGAGGTTCTGGGCGTTTCCGTCTTTGAGCGTGACGGCCGCGGCATCAAGATTACCCGCTACGGCGAAGCCTTCCTGCGGCATGCAGGCGCTGCATTGACGGCGCTCCGGCAAGGGCTGGATTCCGTGTCGCAGGAACGCTCCGGCGACGGGCCGCCCGTCCGGATCGGCGCGCTTCCGACTGTTTCCACCCGGATCATGCCGCAGGCCATGGCGAATTTTCTCAAGGAGGAAACCGGCAGCCGTATCAAGATCGTCACCGGCGAAAATGCCGTGCTTCTGGAACAGTTGCGGGTCGGTGATCTTGATCTGGTTGTCGGGCGGCTTGCTGCACCCGAGCAGATGACCGGGTTTTCCTTCGAACATCTCTATTCCGAGCAGGTCGTCTTCGTCGTGCGCAGCGGTCACCCGCTGCTGTCGGCACAACAGCCGGTCTTTGATAATCTCGGTGTCTACCCGGTGCTGATGCCGACGCGCGCCTCGATCATCCGGCCGTTCGTCGAACGGTTCCTGATCACCAACGGTGTCGCCAGCTTGCCCAACCAGATCGAAACCGTTTCCGATTCCTTCGGTCGGGCCTTCGTTCGTGCCAGCGACGCCATCTGGATTATTTCGACGGGGGTGGTGGCTGGCGATATCGAAGATGGAGTGCTTGCGGCGCTGCCGATCGATACCAGCGAAACCAAGGGGCCGGTCGGGCTGACGATGCGGGCCAATGCCATTCCCTCGATGCCGCTGGCGATCCTGATGCAGACGATCCGCGAGGCTGCGGCCGAGGTTTCGGCGGCACCGGCGGTGCGTGTGGAGCGCCAATAGCGCAGCTGTGGCTTGCTGTAGCGCGATGGTTTTCCTGTACGGCATTATCACCGGCTGATAATCTGCATTCTACTCCAAGTTTTGGATTTCATTGGCGTATCGGGGTCAGAGGCAAAGCATGTCGGAAGTCACTATAGAGCCTGCCGCAAAAGGCCAGCCCACGGTCTGGACCAAGCCGCTGAGATCGCTTCTGGGGCTTGCCATGGCGGCTCTGCTGATCGCCGTTTCGGGCACGCTGATCAGTCTTGGTTATGTGCGGGCCCGCGACGCGGCACTGATCAATGCCGAGGCCGACATGCGGGCCTTTTCCGAGCGCCTGATCGACCGGCTGGGCATTCTTTCCGGACGAACGACCGCGCTGGTGGGGTTCACCGCCTCGATCGCCAATTCCTTTCTGGTGCCGCCACCCGAGCGCATGAGCGACAAGATCAAACTGCTGCGCGAGATCATCGCCCAATCATCCAATCTGGACGGCATTTATGCCGGCTACCCGGATGGGGAGTTCATCCAGGCAGTCGACCTCAGCGCGCCGGCGTGGCGCAAAGCTCTCGATGCGCCGGACATGGCGGCGATTGCTGTTCGCTCGATGCAAACGGAGTTGACGGGCGACCGTAGCAACCGGCTGATCTTCCTCGACAAGGACGGCAATCAGATATTGGAGCGGCGCCTCCTTTCCACCGGATTCGATCCGAGGAAACGTCCCTGGTATCAGGCTGCAGTCAACGGCACGATGCCGGCAGCGATCGGTCCCTATACGATGGTGACAACAGGCGCTCTGGGCATGACCATTTCACAGGCGCATCACGGCAATGGCGGTATCGTCATCGGCGCGGACATTGATCTCGGCACAATCACCGAATTCATGGCGCGTGAACGCCTGACCGCGGATACCGTCGCCTTCGTGATGGATGCTGCCGGCAAGCCGATCATGCATTCCGATCGCGGGCTGATGGCCCGTATGACAACGGTGAAGGAAAAGGGGGAGCTGGATGTTTCAAAGCCGGTCGATCCGCTGCTTACCGGCATCAAGGCCAACCTTCCAACCGGCAACGGGGTGAGTTTCGCCGATATCGACGGCCGCACCTACATCATCATGGCAACATCGGTAAAATCCGTGCTGCTGCTTGCGGGTCATCGGACCGTGGTGGCGGCCCCGCTGGACGAACTGACCGCGACCGCCAATCGCAATCTCTATCAGGGACTTGCCATCGCTGCTGCCATTGTCATTCTCGGCCTGCTTGCAGCGCTGTTCATGGCCCGACTGATCACGCAATCGCTGAGCCAGTTGACCGCCAGCGCCAACCGGCTGCAGGATCTCGACTTTACGGTGCCAAGCCACGTGTCCTCGCATGTCACCGAGATATCGACGCTTGGCCGAGCGATGAGCCGCGCGCGTGATGCGATCTTCACCTTCGCGCTCTATGTGCCGAAGGAGCTGGTGCGCAAGGGTATCGAATCCGGGCAGTTTGCGGGCAGGGGCGCGCGGCGGCAGGAGGTGACGGCCTGGTTTACCGATATCTACGACTTCACGACGCTGAGCGAGCAGCGGACGCCGGAAGAGGTGGTGGCGCTGCTGTCAGACTATTTCGACATCTTCAACGAGACCGTCAGCGCTCATGGCGGCGAGATCATCCAGTTTCTCGGGGATTCGGTCTTCGCCATGTGGAACGCGCCCGTGGCCGATGAACGCCATGCTGAAAATGCCTGCCGCTGCGCGCTGGCCGTGGAGAGAAAGCTCAAGGTCTTCAACGCCAACCTGAAGGCAAGGGGCCTGCCGGAATTGCGCACCCGGTTCGGTATCCATACCGGCACGGCTGTCGTCGGAAGCGTCGGAGCCAGGGAGCGGCTGCAATACACGGCGATGGGCGACACGGTGAATGTGGCGTCGCGGCTCGAGGGCATGAACAAGGTCTATGGCACGGCCATTCTTGCCAGCAGCGCCGTGGTCGCATTGTGTGGCGATGCAATCGCCTTTCGTCCACTTGGTGAGGCGCAGGTCAAGGGCCGGGCGACGGCGCTGGATCTCTACGAGGTTATCGGCGAGAAGACGACAGCGGACTGTCCCGAAGCCGCGATTTCCACGGACCGGGCCTGACGCTCAGTCATCCGAATATCGCTGCTCGCGCCAGGGATCGCCGAGCATGTGATAGCCGTTCTTTTCCCAGAAACCAGCCTGATCGCCGATCAGAAATTCGATGCGGCGCAGCCATTTGGCGCTTTTCCAGAAATAGAGATGCGGGATGACGAGGCGCATCGGGCCGCCATGGTCGCGCGTCAGCGGTTGGCCTTCCCAGGCGGTTGCCAGAATGCCGTCTTCCGAGGCGAAATCGGCGAGTGGCAGGTTGGTGGTGTAGCCGTCATAGCTGGTCAGCATGACAAAGTTGACGTCCGGTCTTGGCATGACGAGATCGAGCAGATCGTGGGTCGAAACACCCTGCCAGCGATTGTCGTAGCGCGACCATGTCGTCACGCAATGGATGTCCGACAGTTTGCGGCTTTGCGGCAGCCGGTGGAACGCATCCCAGTCGAGTTTGACGGGATTTTCGACGCCGCCGACGATCTGCAGCGTCCATTCGCTGGCGGTGATGAGCGGCTGCTGGCCGAGATCGAGCACTGGCCAGTTGGTGACCAGATGCTGGCCCGGCGGCAGGCGGTCGGTCTCCGGGCGGGTGATTTTTCCCGTCAGGAACTTGCCTTGTTCGGCCCAGCGGCGTTTGGACAGCGTCAGTTTCGTTTCAGGGCTTTCATCGGTCATGATGGGAACTCGCTGCCTGTAACTTGCCTGTGGGCGGGCAGCCGAATTACAGGTTTAATTGGTGGATGTGTCAAGGCATCCTGCAAAGCCAGCCACATCTCTGAAATGAACAAGGCCGCACACCTTTCGATGCGCGGCCCTGTCTCATCCTGCTCCGATCTGATCAGACCGGCAGCTGGAAGTAGGCGTTGGCGAACAGCACCACGGCAAGGCCTGCGGCCAGTGCCACATAGGGCAGGATACCGGCCTTCTTGACGCCGAGATCCTGGCCAACGAGGCCCAGATCTTCCATCGCCCCAGCGGGGAATTTACCGCCGTCACGGACGAAGTGGCGATAGGCAAAGACCGGCAGGATAAGGGCGGCGAAGATGAAGCCGACCCAGAGCGCATTGGAATAACCCCAGACCTTTGCACCGGCACCGAGGAACAGCGCGTTGACGAAGGCAAGAACGGTGTTGAGGCCGATCAGCCAGGTCGGTGCCTTCCAGGGGCGCTGGATGTGGCTGGAGTCCATCCGGTGGATCCAGCCGGCATTGAGGTTGAGGAAGTTGAAGATGATGTAGCCGACATTGGAGACGGCCAGCACGAAGAAGTAGCCTGCCACGTCGGAAGCGATGGCGAGCAAGATGAGGTTGAAGGCAAAGTCGGTCCACATGGCGCGGGTCGGAGCGCCGTGTTCGTTGACGTGATCGAGGTATTTTGGCAGCCAGCCATCCTTCGAACCCTGGTAGAGGGTGCGAGACGAGCCGGCCATGGCGGTCATGATGGCGAGGAACAGGGCCATGATCATCAGGATCACGAGCAGCTGGGTAACGATGCGGCCGCCATGAACGAGGCTTGCCAAGGCTTCCGCAACACCGGTTCCATCGACGATGCCGGGTGCGAGCATGCCGGCATGGCCGAGAACGCCCTGGAAGGTGAAGGGAATGAGGAAGAAGAACAGGCAGCAGAGCAGGCCGGAATAGAAGATGGCCTTGAACGTATCGGTCTTCGGGTTCTTCAGCTCGCGGGTGTAGCAGACGGCCGTCTCAAAGCCGTAGGTCGACCAGGCGGCGATATAGAGGCCGCCGAGGAACAGCGTCCAGCCGCCATTGCTCCACACACCGTCAATGCCGGAATAGCCGGCGGTCGGCGGGACCAGATTGGTGATATTGGCGCTGTCGATCTGACCGGAGAAGATAGGATAGAGGCCGATGATCAGCAGCGGCAGGAGGACGATGATGGCGAGCCATTTCTGGACGCTTGCCGTTCCCTGGATGCCGCGATGCTGGATGGCGAAAATCACCAGCATCAGGATGCCGCCGATGACGAAGGTGGCGTTGAGGTTGGCCTTGGCGAGGAAGGGAATGTCGAAGGTGATCAGCGACCAGCTGCGGATCGCCGGGGTGAGGGCCGCGATCGCGTCGGTCGACAGGAGCGCGGAAATCGCATCCTGTGGCGCCTTGCCGGCATTGGCGGCAAGCCATTCCGCGACGCGCGGGCTTTCAGCCGTCAGCGTTGCCATATTGGCATTGATCCATTCCATGACGGCCGGGCTATCGGCGCCGGGAATGGGGAAGAGGGCGTTGAGGATATAGCCCGCCGCGATGGCGCAGCCGAGCGACAGCACCGGTGACCAGGCGAACCAGTTGCACCACACCGACAGCGGCGCGATGAATTTCGAATAGCGCAGCCAGGCGGTGGCGCCATAGATCGACGCGCCGCCGGACTTGTTGCCGAACATGCCGGCAATTTCGGCGTAGGTGAAGGACTGCAGGAAGCCCATTACCATGGAAATGATCCAGACCACGAAGGCGAGCTTGCCTGTCGTGCCGGCAATGCCGCCGATGGAGAAGAGCACCAGCGGCGGTACGCCGGCAGCGACCCAGAATGCCCCTTTCCAGTCCAGCGCGCGGATCAGGCCGGTGCCGGGCGCAGCGGCCGATCCCTCGGTCTCAACGATAGATGCCATAAACAGTCTCCTCGACCAGTTTTGTCTTGAAGCGCGTTGCCGCGCGTCCCCTTTAGGATGGTTATCGCTGCGGTTCTTCGCTGGATGGCGCCTGCGTTTTCGCAGTGTCACCATCTGTTCCCGTTTGAATTTCGCGACCGCAACTTATCTTCATAGTGAATTTTTTTTCTTCTCGGTCAAGTCTCTCTTTACTTTCGACGGGCTCCCATAGGATAGTTTGGCCATATTGCCGGTGCATAACGTGGTGCTTAAAGACCACCGAGCCGACTATGCCTTCGGGTGGGAGCTGAGATGAGCGATTCCGGACAATTTGCCGGCACCTTGATGCCGCCGCGGCCCAGCACGATTCTGCGGCCGGGCATTCCTGCCCTTGCCGCTGGCGTCGAGCGCTACCGCGTCAGGGGACGCGGAACGACGGTCGTCAAGGTGATGGCGGGTGACCGGATTAGCATTAAGGATACCGAGGGAGGCCAGCTTTGCGAGGTCAGCTTCATCGATGCCAGCGGCCGGTTTAACGCTGCCGGTCTTGGCGTCGGGTTTTCGCAGCCCGCCTATGGACTTCAGGAGATTCTGGCCCGTGACGAGGACAGTGCGCGGCGCACGCTTGCCGCCTTGAAACGGCGCAACGTCGATCCTGCGGGCGCGCAGGCGCTGGTCCTGTTCGGGGACAGCTCCTCGCCGGGCTCTTCGGCTGAGCTGACGATGGCGCTCGACGGGCTGCTGATTGTCGCGGCACCCGCGCCGCCGATGGATGCGGAAGCACAGAATACGGCAACCGCGCTCGAACTGCGCGTGACCCGCTCCCGGATTGAAAGGACCTACGAAGACCTCTTGCCAGAACCGATGGCTGATCCCGTACAGGATTTGCGCATCAAGGCGGCGCGGGCATCGGCCTATTTCGTGCGGGCAGGGGAATTCATTCAGGTCATCGACGTCTCTGGCCGGCAATGCACCGATTTTCAGGCTTTTTCGGCCCGCAAGGTCGACAAGGGACTGGATCTGGCGCTCGATGCGACGGTGACGCGGACATTGCTTGGGCGCAGCTATCCGACACCCGGCCTGCCGTCAAAGGCCTTCGATCGCGATTTCGAGCCGTTGGTAGAGATTGTGCAGGATACGGTTGGGCGCCACGATGCGTTCGCGACGGCCTGCAATTCCCGCTATTACGACGACATGGGTTATCCGGGGCATGTCAATTGCACCGATAATTTCAACCATGCGCTGGCGCCCTATGGCATTGCGCCGCGCAAGGGCTGGGAAGCGCTCAACTATTTCTACAATACCAATGTCGATCACCACAACCAACTCTATCTTGACGAGCCGTGGTCACGGCCCGGCGATTATGTGCTGATGCGGGCGCTGACGGATCTCGTCTGCGTCTCGTCGTCCTGCCCCGACGATATCGACGCAGCCAATGCCTGGAACCCGACCGACATTCATGTCCGTACCTATTCGGACAAGGAAAAATTCTTGCGCGCCGTCGCCATCCGAATGACCCCTGATGCAGAGCCCGAAATGACCCAGGAAACCGCCTTTCATCCGCGCCTGTCGGCACTGACGCGCAATCATACCGAATATCGCGGCTACTGGTTGCCGAACCGCTTCAACAATGAAGGGCCGATCGAGGAATACTGGGCTTGCCGGGAAAGGGCTGTGGTGATGGACCTGTCGCCGCTGCGCAAATTCGAGGTGACGGGGCCGGATGCTGAGGCGCTTTTACAATATTGCTGTACCCGCGATATCCGCAAGCTTTCGCCGGGGCAGGTGGTCTATACGGCGATGTGCTACGAGAACGGCGGCATGATCGACGACGGCACGGTGTTCCGGCTGGGTGAGAACAATTTCCGCTGGATCGGCGGCGACGATGTCAGCGGCATCTGGCTGCGCGAGCAGGCGGAAAAGATGGGCTACAAGGCCTGGGTGCGCTCCTCCACCGACCAGATGCACAATCTCGCCGTCCAGGGACCGAAGAGCCGCGAGATCATCAAGGAGATCATCTGGACAGCACCGTCGCAGCCGTCGATTGGCGAACTCGAATGGTTCCGTTTCGCCGTCGGCCGAATCGGCCATTTCGAGGGCGCGCCGGTTGTCGTTTCGCGCACTGGCTATACCGGCGAACTCGGCTACGAAATCTTCTGTCATCCGAAGGATGCGCTTGCCGTGTTCGATGCGGTCTGGGAAGCGGGCCAGAAGCATGGGCTGAAGCCGATGGGGCTGGAGGCGCTCGACATGGTGCGCATCGAGGCGGGGCTGGTCTTTGCCCATTATGACTTTTCCGATCAAACCGATCCGTTTGAAGCAGGCATCGGCTTCACCGTGCCGCTGAAATCGAAGACCGAGGATTTCATTGGCCGCGATGCGCTGATCAAGCGCAAGGAAAACCCGCGTTACAAGCTGGTCGGGCTCGATATCGACGCCAATGATGCCGTCGGCCATGGTGACACGGTGCATATCGGCCGGGCACAGGTCGGTGTCGTCACCAGTGCGACACGCTCACCGCTTCTGAAGAAGACGATCGCGCTGGCGCGGATGGATGTGCTGCATTCGGAGGTCGGCACTGAAGTCGAGATCGGCAAGCTGGATGGCCAGCAGAAGCGGCTACCGGCGAAGATCGTGCCGTTTGCGCATTACGATCCGCAGAAGCTGAAGCCGCGGTCGTGAGTTCTCGGCTCTGATCGGTCGTAGCAGATCGTCAGCCCTATTTGCCCTGCGCAGTCGCAATCTGCCGCGCGACGGCTTCGGAATCGTTGGCCAGCGTGCGCATTTCAGAGGCAAGGACCGCGAAGCCGGCGCCGGCTGTTCCGGCGCGGGCCGCTTCGATGCCGGCGTTGACGGCAAGCAGTTTCAGGTAGCGCAGGGAATGGAGGATTTCGGCGGTGCGCGAGGCGGTGGCGCGCATGTCGGCGGTCTGTTCGTCGATGCGCTGGTAGAGGGATTCGATATTGACGATGCTCCCTTCGAGATAGAGCAGCTCGCCGGTCTCGTCCCAGACGCCGCCCCCGGTTTCCGTTACCCAAATGAAATGACCGCTGTTGTGGCGGATGCGATATTCGAGCGTCCAGTCGGTTCGGTTTTCCAGCGCCTTGCCGACCACCGCGTCCATCGCGGGTACTTCTTCCTCGCACATGATCGAGGTGAAGGTGCGCACACGGTTGCCGACGATTTCGTCAGTGGGATAGCCGAAGATCCGCTGGATGCCGTCGGTCATGTCGAGCATCGTATAGTGCTCGTCGGCCGGGCACCGGTAGAGAAACCCGTTCATGCGGCCGAGAACGCTGCTCAGAAAGTCCATGGCTAATCCGGTCATGGCTGGAGGGGCAAAAGGACAAGTGAATTTATCTTGAAATATGTAGGCACTCTAAAAAGGTGTTGCCGAAGGCCGTGGAGCTGGCCTTCGGCTGTTTTGTCGGGAAAACGCGATCAGTTCTTCAGATAAACTTCCAGCGTATCATCCATCGCTTCCAGCCAGGGCGTATGGTGCTTGGGCGCCATCGTACCGGTCATCAGCGATTTGTAGGCATGGTCGCGGAAGCCCATGATGTTTTCGGCCTTGTGGTGTTCCCATTCCATGAAGGTCTGGTTGGTGCCTTCGACGTCGAACTTCGGGTAGTCGGTGTCTTCCAGCAGTTCGATGACGTAATCGCCCTGGAACCAGATCATCTGTTCGGCATCCTCTAGCGTTTCCTCGCGGGCGCGCCATTTGTCGAAATGCGCCTGCATCTCTGCCTTCGGCGGCAGCTTGATGCGGTCCATGATCACATCGCGGGCAAACCAGGCCTGGGCGTCGAACATGTTGAAGGTATAGAACTGGTCCTGCATGCCGATATACATCAGCTGCGGATTGTCCTCGTAGACGACGCCCTTGTAGAGATTGTCGGACCACAGACGGTTGGCGGTCTTCAGGCGCAGGTCATCGGGCAGGAACGGGAAGTGGTGGAGGTAACCGGTGCACAGGATCAATGCATCGACCTCCTTGGTCGATCCATCGGCGAAATGCGCCGTCTTGTTGACGAGCTTTTGCAGCAGCGGCCGCTCTTCGAAGCGTTCCGGCCACTTGAAGCCCATCGGCTTGGAGCGGTAGGTGGTGGTAACCGACTTGGCACCGTATTTCCAGCATTGCGAGCCGATGTCTTCGGCCGAATAGGAGCGGCCGACGATCAGGACGTCCTTATCCTTGAATTCCAGTGCATCGCGGAAATCATGGGCATGCAGGACGCGGCCGCCGAAGGTTTTCACGCCTTCGAAATAGGGGACGTTCGGTGTCGAGAAATGACCGGAAGCGACGACGACATAATCGAAAATCTCGTCATACATGACGTCGTTGACGCGGTCGTGGGCTGTGACCGTGAAGGTCTTGGATTCCTCGTCGAAACGGACCATGCGCACCGGGGTGGAGAAGCGCACCCATTTGCGCACGTCAGCTTTTTTGACCCGGCCCTTGATATAATCCCACAGAACGGCGCGGGGCGGGTAGGAGCCGATCGGCTTGCCGAAATGCTCTTCGAAAGAGTAGTCGGCGAATTCCAGGCATTCCTTCGGGCCGTTCGACCAGAGATAGCGGTACATGCTGCCATGGACCGGTTCACCATATTCGTCGAGCCCGGTGCGCCAGGTGTAATTCCACAACCCGCCCCAGTCGGCCTGTTTTTCGAAGCAGACCACTTCGGGGATATCAGCGCCCTTCTGGGCGGCGGACTGGAAGGCTCTCAATTGAGCGAGGCCCGATGGCCCCGCGCCGATCACGGCTACTCTGGTCATGTCTGTCTGTTCCCTTTGTTTTCAGGCGTGTTTTTGTCGCCCTTGTCTCAATGCTCTTATGGCCGTTTTCTCTCCGTCATCCTCGCCCTTGTGGCGGGGATCCAGCAGCGGCGCGTCTGCGCCGCTAAAAGACTCCTTTCACGCGACAGACGTCGCGTGGCTGGATTCCTGTGACAAGCACAGGAATGACGGGGGAGTTTGCCTTGGCGCCATGCTTCTCAATCCGGATAAATCCCCGCACTCGTTGCTGCTCCATCGTCATATTTCGCCAGCCAGTCGATCATGATCGGCCGGTTGCGGGTCAGGCCCTTGTAGTCGACGATTTCCGGCGGCAGGCTTTTGAGCACACGCGGCAGGCGGCGGGCCCATTTGGGGACGGTCACCAGCTCCTCGAGGCTGATCAGATAGCAGCGGATGACGAAGAGGATGGCATTCGAGCGGGGCAGGCGCCACAGGCTCTGCAACTCGACGCGCAGGTGCATCTTTTCGCCGACATTCTCCGGCGTCACTGTCATGCGGTCCGGACCCCATTTGTGGTAGTTTTCCGGTGATGTATCGAGGCGCGGATTGACGGTCATCGTCCAGTTTAGGCGGCGGGTCGGCTTACCTTGCTGCAGGTTGAGCAGGAATTTCAGCGCCCGGTCGAAGACGCCGATCTGGTGGGCGAGCGGCACGGGGCCATGCCATTCCATGAAATTCATGCCGATATCGAAATCGAGCGACCAGTCGGCCTGGGTGGTGACCATGCCGGCATCCATCCAGAGATTGTTGTCGCGCTGATCGACGATGCAGAAATCGCCCTGGGCCTGACGGGTGATATATTCCATCGGCGGATAGGGCAGGGTGGATGGATCGCCGAAGGTGAAGGTATCGTCGATGCCCATCGGCCGGTTGATCCAGCGCCAGCGGTCGCCATTCTTTGTGAGCGTGAAATGCTCGGGATAATCCTGGGCCTGATGCTCCATCAAGAGTTCCAGCACATCCCATTGCGCGGCCATCATGTGCGGCAGGGCCTGGCAGCGCAGGGGATCCTCCTTCAGCACCATCGCCCGGTCCTGCATCTCGGCGACATAGTGTTCGTCGACATCGATGAGGTTTTCGAAAACGCTGTCGGCCTTGCCGCGGATATGCGGCTCCATGTTGACCGAATACATGTATTCGTCGCGGTCGAAGGGGAAGGGAAAGCGCCTGATATTGGTGAGGCTGTTGCGGAAGGTGAAGTCGTCGCGGAACGTTTCGTTCCTGAACGTGATGGTCATCTGTCCGGTCCCCCTTCTGTCGATGTAAGACTGCTAGAGTTGAAGAATGAGTTGCTGGCCTTTGAAACGCGAGACGCAGATCATGACCTTCTTGCCGGACGCTTTTTCCTCGTCCGACAGGTAGATGTCGTTGTGCTGCAGCGTGCCGTCGCAGGAAGAGACTTCGGTCTCACACTGGCCACAGGCGCCGCCGCGGCACATGTAGGGAGCGTCGCAGCCATGGGCTTCGGCCGCCTCCAGAATGCTCTGGTGTTCGCCGACCGTCATGTGGATGTTGGATTTTTCAAGGAAGACCTGGAATGGCAGACCGGCGGGCGGCGCAAGGAAACGTTCTGAATGCAGGTTTTCCTTCGGCCAGCCGGCTTTCAGCGCCGTCATGAGAACGCCATCGATCATCCCGGCCGGACCGCAGACATAGAGATGCGTGCCGAGCGGCTGGTTGCCGGCGATCTCGGCAACGGGAATGTAGGTCTTTTCTTCATCGACATAGATCTTGATGCGGCGCGGGCCGTAGCGGTCGATGAGGTGCTGCCAATAGGCGCCGTGCGAACGGGAGCGGATGGCGTAGTGCAGTTCGAAGGCGATGTTGTCGCGGCTGAACTGTTCCATCATGGCGATGAACGGCGTGATGCCGATACCGCCGGCAAACAGGATGTGCTTGCGGCCGCGATGATCCGGCGCAAACAGATTGACCGGCTGGCTGACGGTCAATTGATCGCCGGGCCGGACCTGTTCGTGCATGAAGATCGAGCCGCCGCGCGAATTCGGCACGCGGAGAACGCTGATCTCGTAGGCGCTGTTGTCGTCGGGATTGGACATCAGCGAATAGGGATTGCGGCGCAGGAGGCCATTGTCGTTCATCGAGACGACGACATGGGCGCCGCCGGAAAAGAACGGCATGGGATGGCCGTCCAGCCGCTCGAAGCGGAAACGCTTCACCAGATCGGTCACCTGGGTGACGGCCACCACGCGAACGGGCATATCAGTGTTCAAACTCACGGGAACATCTCCTCTGGAGCAGGGGCCGTACCCGGTTCTTCTGCATCGATGTTGACGCCCTGGAAGGCGCCGAGACGTCTGGAGTAGTGGTCGCGCACCAGGAGCGGCAGTCCGCAATGAGTGCAGGCAAAGGGGCTGGTGGTCACATTGTCGGTGATGCCCTTGCAGTGCACGCATTGCACCCGGCGCGCCGTCGAGCCGCGATGTTCGGTGTGGATCGAGTTGAAATCGATGCCGAATTCGAGCGCCACCTGCATGATCTGGCCGATGAAGCCTTCGGTGCCGGCGATGTAGAGCCGCGTTCCCATCCGGGCCTGCTCAAGACAGGCGCGCAGGCGAAATAGAAGCGGCTGAAGCGTCGGTGCTTGCCAGAAAACGTCCGGCGACAGAGCCGACAGCATTGCGTCATAGGCTTTCGGCGCAGCCCCTGCGGCCAGATAGAGGATTTCCGATCGTGCGAGGAAATCCTTGCCCTTCACTTCCACCTGATCGGTGAGGGCAGCCGCCCCTTCGCCCTCGAGGACAAAGAGGTGGCGCTTTGCGTGGGGATCGATGTCGAGCCCCTTATATTCCGGCCTGCTTTTGATCCCTTGTACCAGCATGCCGATATCCTCAGCCTTGCGCCGTCCGTTTGGTCTTCTTCGGATCATCGAAGGTGATCGTGTGGGCGATGGCCGGTGCGTTGACGCTCTTGCCCTTCACTTCGAGCTTGGTGCCCTGCACGGCATAGGGAACCTCGACGCGCATGATCGCCATCGAGCGGTTGGTGAGCTTGGAATAGGACGGGCAGGTGATGACACCCACCTTTTTGTCTCCATCCCAGACCTCGTCGCCAAGATCAGTCGGGCCGTCGGCCTCGACCAGCAGGCCAAAAATCTTGAAGCGTTCCTTGCCTTTCAGGCGAGCATGTTCCTCGGCGCCGCGGAAGCCGGTCTTGCCGGGGCTGACAGTGAAATCAAGGCCGAGTTCCCACAGGCTGTCGCCGGGCTGCTCGTTGGCGAAGGGGTACATCTGCGAATTGTCGTAGGGGTAGAACAGGAGGTAGCTTTCGACGCGCAGCATGTCGAGAACGCTGAAACAGACGGGGATGATGCCCATCGCCTTGCCTTCATCGACGATGCGGTCCCAGACCATGCCGGCATCCTGGCCGCGCACGAAGATTTCGTAGCCGCGTTCGCCCGTATAGCCGGTGCGCGAGATCATCACCGGGGCGCCGAACAGCGTCGTCTGCATGTGATGGAAATATTTGAGGTCGCGAATGCCGGGCACGTATTTTTCGAGGTAATCGACAGCCAGCGGTCCCTGCAATGACAGGTCGTGGAGATCGTCGTCGAAAAGCACGGCGCAATTGCGGCCCTGTGCCTGCTTGACGATTTCCTCGAAGCCGGAACCCGAGCCATGCACCAGCATCCAGGAATTCGGGCCGGTGCGATAGACGATGCAGTCGTCGGTGAAATGGCCGCGATCGTTGAGCATGCAGGCATAGACCGACTTGCCGGGATAAACCTTCATCATGTCGCGGGTGGTGATGTATTCCAGGACGGCGATGGCATGCGGGCCGACGAGATGGACTTTCTTCAGGCCTGAAACATCCATGATGCCGGCCTTGGTGCGCACCGCGATATGTTCTTCGTAGATATCCTTGTCGTAGGTCCAGGCGGTTCCCATGCCGCTCCAGTCTTCAAGATTGGACCCCAGTGCCCGATGCCGATCGCCCAAGGCGGAGAAACGCCAGCTAAGTGCCATGATTTGTTCCCTTATTTATTTCACTCTGTGGAAATAATTATTCCTGAGTATATTCGCGTTTTTGGGAACGGCAAGCCCGCGATGTGGATTTCTCGCCGGAAAGTGCGGTGTCGCGGATCGTAAGAGACATGCCGCTTTTGCGTTTTCAGGAGCGTGTCGCCGGGGCATTCAACGCCGGAAAAGCGGTCTTTTCAAGTGGGGCGGTGCTGGCAGGGCCACAAACGGCAATGCCCGGATCAAGGATCCGGGCATTGCGAACAGTCGAACATGAGCCGGGAATCAGGCGAGGAGGCCTTCTTCCTTCATGGCGGCGGTAAACGAGGCCCAGGCTTTCTGGGGGCTGCGGATACCATCAAGGGCGTCGAGGCAATGCTGCAGGGCGCGGCGATAGGCAAGGCCACGTCTACCGGGCCAGCGGCGCAGGAACTCGACGGCGTCCCAGGCGGTCGCGATGATGTTTTCCTGGCTCTGCTTGATGATCACTCTGACGGGGGTTGGAAAGCGTTTGTAACTCACGTCGTCCTCATGCTGCTTCTTGAAATTGCAGCACTGGAACGTCCGAGATTCGAGAAGGTTCCGGCCCAGGATTCATTTCGGAATCTGCTTGTGAAACGATGTTCTGATGCAGCCGGACATTAGCCTCCGTCCAATACCCGCCTCACCCAATCCGCCCCTATCTGCCATCGCCGCAGGACATCCAGTGGATCCTCGGCATCGAGCCGCGAACAGATGCGGTAGACTTCCAGTACCTCGGCGCTCATCTCGCCGCGATGATAAAGAAATGTCGCGGCGGCATAGCGGGTGCGGCCGGACCATTCGATGCCCGGCGGCGTTTTGATCAGCTCCCAGTTCTGGCGTGTTTCCTCGTCCATATCGTTACCGTCAGAACTGCGCGGGCGGGGAGGCCGCGCGGCGGTCGAGCTTGATGAAGGGGCGCGGCACGATGCGGGCGCGTTTCATCATCTTCTGGTATTGCAGCTCGCGCAAAGCGTAGATTTCCACCCAGAGGTCTTCGTTGAGGCGCGTGCCGTAAGGCCGCGTCAGGCTGGCGATGGCGATGTTGCGTTTGGCAAGCGGCGACCAGATCGCGGCGCTGACAAGGCCAGCTTCGTGCTTTTTCCGGTGATAAACGATCGCACCGTCAGCCGGAATATTGCCTTCAATTTCAAGGCCGACGAGCACGTGCTTCAGAGTTTGATTCCGCCTGGCTTCAAGTATCGCTTTACGTCCGTTGAAGTTCGGCTTTTCCGCATCGACCAGCCAGTCCAGCCCGATCTCGTCCGGCATACGGGCGCGGTCGGCGCGCAGCGTCGTCTCCGCCGTCATGAAATCGGCATTGGCGACGATGAAGCCGGCTTCGATGCGGGCGCGGTTGAGGGCGGCGTAGCCGATGGCGCGGATGCCATGAAGCTGCCCCGCCGCCCAGAGACGGTCCCAGAGGCTGAGTGCCGCTTCTGCCGGAACGAACAGTTCGTAGCCGAGATCGCCGGTGAAGCCGGTGCGCGAGATGGTGACAGTGCCTCCGTCATGCGCGAAGTCGGCAAGCTGGAACGGTTTCAGGCGTTCGATACCGTCGAAGCCGGCCTTGCACAGGACGGCAAAGGATGTTGGGCCTTGCAAGGCAAGTCCGGCGATCTGCATCGTTTCCTCTTCGATCTCGACATCAAAGCCGATGGCGCTGTCGAGGAGCCAGGGGAGATGGCGTTCCTGGCAGCAGAGGCGGAACGTATCGGGCGCGAGCCGGAACAGGGTACCATCGTCGAGAACGTGGCCGTGGTCGTCGCACCAGGCGGTGTAATGCACGCGGCCGGTGCCGAGTTTGGCGACGTTGCGGACGGTCAGGCGGTTGAGATAACGCTCGGCATCCGGCCCAGCGATGCGGTATTTGACCATCGGCGAGATATCGAACAAGGCGGCGGTAGAGCGGATGGCGAAATATTCGAGTTCCTCGTCAAAGACCGAATGCGGCGCCTTGTAGCCAGCCCAGGTGTACCAGTCGCTGGTTTCGCTGAGCGCCGCGATCCGTGGATGAAACGGGGTCTCGAAGCGCGGCGTGGCGATATGGCTTTGCAGGGCGCGGCGGGTGTTCATCTCCAGCATCATGGTCTCTCCGAAAGGATGTCGCGCGCGGCGAGAAGTCCCGGAAGGCCCGAAATGCCGCCGCCCGGATGCGAGCCGGCACTGGCCAGATAAAGACCGGACAATGGCGTCGTATAACCGGCAGCCGCGTTGACCGGGCGGTTGACCAGCAGTTGATCGGCCTGCAACTCGCCGTGATGCCAGTGGCCGCCCGGCAGATGGTAATGGGTTTCCATGTCGGCGGGTGTCATCAGGTTGCTGGCAATGATGCTCTTGCTCAAACCCGGCGCGTAGAGCTCCAATGTTTCGAGGATGATCTTTTCGAAGGCCGCCTTGCCGTTCGCCCAGCCGCCCTTGAGGTCGTAGGGCGCGAATTCGACCAAAGCCGAAAGCGTCGCGCCACCGGAGGGAGCGAGCGCCGAATTGGCGAGGCTTGGCAGCGTGATTTCCATCACCGGATCGGGGGAGAATTCGCCGTATTTGGCCGGATTGAAGGCATTTTCGACATGGGCGATGGAGCGGGCGATGACCATCCGGCCATGATGATCGTCCGGAGAAACACCGGTGAAGGCCGGCTGCCGGTCGAGCGCGAGGTCGAGTTTGGCGACATTGCCTTTCGAGCGGATATTGCCGACGGCTCGAACAAAGCCGGTGCCGAGTTCAGCGGTATCGCAGAGCTTCAGGAATGTCGCTTGCGGATGGATGGCGGAGATGATGACGGGTGCATTCAGCTGTTCGCCGGTGCCGAGGATCACGCCGGTTGCCGTGCCGCGGTCAGCGGTAATGCGTGTGACATAGACGCCGGTACGGACGGATACCCCGGCGGCCGTTGCGGCATCTTCAAAGGCCGGGGCAAGCGTGTTCATGCCACCCTGGGGTATGTATTGCGCACCGGTCTTGCCATCGGTTTCGCCGGTCAGGCGATAATAGAAACCGAGCAGCGAGGTTGGCGATCTCGGTCCGAGATGGATGCCGAGCGTCGCGTCGAAGGCGACGAGGCCCTTGAGACGGTCATCGCTCAGATATTCGTCGGCGACATCGGCGGCGTTCATCAACAGCATGCGCAGGAAGTCGCGGCCTTCTTCGCGGCCTTTGGTGATGAGGCTCAGTCCTGCACCGGCGAAGGCGCCGAGATCGCGCATCGCAACATTGCCGATCTCCGGAGGACGGCGCTTGAGGAAGCGTTTGAGAATACCGGCCTGGAACATCAGCTTCTTGCGCATGGCGGCAAAGGCCTTGGCTTCGGCTGGGCTGATGCCGTCGATGGTCTCGCCATAGGCGCCGCGTAGCACCGCGTGTTTACCATTCGGGGAAAGCGCGACAGTGGGCAGTGGTTTACCGGATGCGGTACTGGTATCCAGCTTCAGCAGCTTGGCGACCTCTGGATCAAGCCGGTTGACAATGTGGGCGAGACCGGCCGAGCGGTAGCCCGGGTGGAATTCGAAGCCGCGCATCGCGCCGCCGGTGTTTGCGGCTGCTTCGAGAACGACGACCCTGCGGCCGTTCTGGGCAAGCAGGGTGGCGGCTGTCAGGCCGTTATGGCCGCCGCCGATGACGATTGCGTCGAAGTCTGCGGCGTGGAAATCTGTGGTCCGGGCGAGATCAGATGACGTCATGGGCCGGGCTCATTTCAGCGGGTTTCATTTTCAGGTCGCGCAGGATTTCGGCGGCGGCATTGCGGCCGGGCGCACCCATGACGCCACCGCCGGGATGGGTGGAGGAGCCGCAGAGATAGAGGCCGGGTACCGGCGTGCGGTATTGCGCGTAGCCGGGCACCGGGCGGTTGAACAGCAGCTGATCGAAGGTGAGTTCCCCTTGAAAAATATTGCCTTCCGTCAGGCCGACTTCCGCCTCGATCTCGCGCGGCGTGCGCACTTCCATATGCAGGATGCGGTCGCGGAAGCCGGGGGAATAATCGGCGATCTGGCTGACGACGGTATCGGCAAAGGCGTCGCGGTCGGCATCGGTCCAGTCGCGGCCTTCTAGCTGCGGCGGACAATATTGCACAAAACAGCTCATGAAATGCTTGCCGGGTGGAGCCATGGTCGGATCGAGCGTCGTCGGGATGACCATATCGACGAAGGGATCGGCGGAATAGCGTCCACCCTTCCAGTCGTCATAGGCGCGCTCCATCCGTTCCATCGAATCGGTGAAATGCAGGTCGCCGCGGATGCAGGACGAATTTTTCGGCAGCGCCGGGAATTCCGGCAGGCTATCGAGGGCGATGTTGAGCTTGCCGGACGAGCCGCGCATCTTGAAATGCTTGACCCGGTGGACGAAGGTTTCGGGCAGGGCGTCTTCCTCGACCAGCTTGAGGAAGGTGCGCTTGACGTCGGCATTGGAGACCACAAGATTGCCGCGCACTTCCTCGCCATCGGCAAGCACGACGCCGGTGGCGCGGCCGCTGCGGGTCATGACCCTTGCCACATCGGCACCTGTGCGGATCGTGCCGCCGGAAGCCTGAAAGGAGGAGGCGAGCGCTTGCGTCACGGCGCCCATGCCGCCGCGCGCATAACCCCAGGCGCCGACAGAACCATCGACCTCGCCCATGTAGTGATGCAGGAGCACATAAGCGGTGCCGGGCGACATCGGTCCAAGGGCCGTGCCGATGATGCCTGATAGTGCCAGGTAGGCCTTGATCACATCGGTCTCGAAATATTCGTCGAGGAAATCGGAGATCGACATGGTCCAAAAGCGTAGCGTCTGCGCCATGTCATGGGCGGAGAATTCGCCGAATTTCTTGCCGAGATAGAGCAGTTCGGAAATGTCGCGCGGCTTGAACGAGAAAGGATCGGGCGCGGTGCGCATCAACAGCGGCTGGATGAAGCGGCACCGGCGGGTGACGTCGCGGGCGTAGCGGTCATAGGCTTCGGCATCGCGCTTGGAATAGCGGGCGAATTCGCGGCGGTGGCTGTCATGATCGCGGTAGGAGGCGATGTAGTCGCCATCGCGGGTGAAGACCGCGCCGCCCTCATAAGCGATAACCTGCAGGCCGTGTTTCGGCAGTTCGAGGTCGCGCATGATTTCCGGCCGGAACAGCGAGCAGACATAGGAACAGTTGGAATAGAGGAAGCCCGGCGTCAGTTCGCGGCTGGTGGCAGCACCGCCGACCCAATCGTTCTTTTCGAGCACCAGCACATCAAGCCCGGCGCGCTGCAAATAGCAGGCTGCGACCAGGCCGTTATGGCCGCCTCCGATCATCACCACATCGTATTTTTTCATGCCGTGGTCTCCCTCATTGCGAAAAATCTGGCATGAAAAGCAGAATGTTGTCCAGTTATATTGAATGAATATTCAGCAAGTATGTTGCAATCCTCTGATTATGCGATAGGATTTCGTGTCAGAGGCCATGAGGCTGGAAGGTGCCATGCAGAAGGTTCTTGACATGAGGCGGCATTCTCCCGCCCATCGGCCCGGTGAAAAACCAGGCGGGAACGCATCATGAGCGTGGTTCTCAGCCTGACGGGCAAGAAGGTAACAGTCAGAATGAAGGCAGTGTCTGCGGCGGCGCAAGCCGGCGAAAGCGACAAACGGGGCCGCAAGGCATCCAAGGAAACGAGGCGCCAGCAGCTGGTCGAGGCGACGATCGATTCGCTCGCCAAGCGCGGCTATTCCGAGACGACGCTTGCTGATGTCGCCGATGGCGCCGGCCTGTCGCGCGGCATCGTCAATTTTCATTTCGAGAGCAAGGAAAAGCTGCTGATCGCCACGCTGCAGTTCATGGCAGACGAATACGCCGCCCATTGGGGTGCGGCGCTCGACAAGGCGGGCGAAGCGGCGTCATCGCAGCTCTGGGCGCTGGTGGCGGCCGATTTCGACCGCAAGATCTGCACCAAGCGCAAGCTGGCCGCCTGGTGTGCCTTCTGGGGGGAGGCCAAGTCGCGGCCGACCTATCAGGCGCTGTGCGGCGCCCGCGACACCAAGTATCAGGAACTGTTCGTCGCGCTCTGCGCGCAGATGAAGGCCGAGGCATCCTACACATACGACGCCGAAACCATCGCCTTGGCGCTGAGCGCCATGATGGAAGGCCTGTGGTTCCGGCTGATGATGGGCGACGGGCTGACGCGCGAAAAGGCCCATGCGGCGGCGATCGAATATCTGGTCTCGGTCTTTCCGGGCCATATGACCCATCAGGGTCCGAAATAGGGAATAGCTGAAAACGGCAAAGGAGACCGGTATGCGGATAATGGGAATGGTCAGGCATTTGAGCAGTGCCGCGTTGCTGGCCTCGCTGGTTTCCGGCGCGGCGTTTACCGCGGGCGCTGCCGATAATATCACCATCTTTGACTGGTCCGGCTATGAGGATCCAGCATTCCATCCGGCCTATACCGCCAAGCACGGCACGGAGCCGGATTTCAGCTTCTTTGGCGATGAGGAAGAGGCGTTCCAGAAGCTGCGCTCCGGCTTCAAGGCCGATCTTGCCCATCCCTGTTCGCAGAGCGTCAACAAGTGGCGCGAGGCAGGGCTGCTGGAACCGCTCGATACTTCGAAGTTGACCGCGTGGAACGATATTCTGCCTGGCATCAAGGCGATGAAGGGCCTGATGACCTCCGATGACGGCACGGCCTGGTTCCTGCCGTTCGAATGGGGCAATACGGTGCTGACCTATCGCACCGACACGGTGAAGCCGGAAGAGGTCCAGTCGCTGAAGGCGTTTGCCGACCCGAAGTTCAAGGACCGCGTCTCGATTGGCGACAATGTCGATGATGCCTATGCGCTGGCAAGCCTTGCGATCGGCGTGAAGGATTGGACGAAGATGACCGATGCGCAGTTTGCGGAGGCTTCCGCCTTCCTGCGCGAGGTGCACAAGAATGTCCGCCTGTACTGGACCGACAATACCGAAGTCAGCCAGGCGATGGCGAGCGGCGAGGTCGATCTTGCCTGGGCCTGGAACGAGACCGTTACGACGCTGCAGAAGGATGGCGTGCCGGCCGACGTCAAGCGGGATACGACGGAAGGGCTTTCCACCTGGGTCTGCGGCTATGTCCGCCTGAAGGGCGCAGAGGGCGACGCGGCCAAGCAATATGATTTCCTGAATTCGATCAGCGATCCGGCCATCAGCACCTACCTGGTCAACGACTGGGGTTACGGCCATGCCAATGCCAAGGGCATGGCTGCGGTGGATCCGGCGATCCTGGCGGCGAAAGGCTATGCGGATGTCGATAAATTCGTCGACAAGACGCTGTTCCAGTCGCCGATGCCGATCGAGATGCGCCAGAAGATGATTGCCGAATTCGAGAAGATCAAGGCGGGCTATTGAGCGGATATTATGCAGATGTAATCGTCGCCGGGGCCGGTTTTACCGGCCTTTCGGCGGCTGACGCGCTGGTCTCGGCTGGCCTCGATGTCGTCGTGCTCGAAGCGCGTGATCGTGTCGGCGGCCGGGTCGAGCGCATGGCTTTTGCCGATGGCGTCGGCATGGATACCGGCGGGCAGTTCATCTGCGACGAGATGCCGAATGTCATGGCCCTGACGCGGCGCTTCAGCCTGCCGTTGGCGGAAACGCCGCTCGAAGGCGCATTTCTCGTCCAACCGCAACCGTTTTCGGAAGCCGGTTCGTCCTTTGCCGAATCCGGCCGTATCCGTGCGCGGGCCAACCGGATCGATCCGCGTGATCCCGGTATTGCCGGGCTGACGGCGGGGGAATGGCTGGCCCGGCAGAGTGATCCGGAAGGTGCCAAGGCGAGCTATCAGGCGATGGTCGAGGGGCTGTGGTGCCGGCCGGTGGGGGAGATCCCGCTCTGGTATCTGATCGACAATGACCGGCGCACGATCAGCAATGGCAACGAGCTGCAATATTTTGCCGAGGGGACGATCCATGCCGCAGCCGAAGCGCTGGCTGCAACGCTGGGCAAGCGCCTGCGGCTCGATACGCCTGTGGTTCGCATAGATCGCGCCGATGGTTCGGTATCGGTGACAACAGGCGCGGGTGATGTGCTGACGGCGCGGCAGGTGATCATTGCCGTGCCGCCGGTGATGGCCTCGCGTATTGCGCATACGCCCGATCTCCCAAATCCGCTGAAAGGTGCTCTCACCGCCTGGAAGAGCGGCACGGTGATCAAGGGGCTGGTACGCTATGAGCGGCCTTTTTGGCGCGATCGCGGTTTGAGCGGCATGATCATGTGGCGCGATACGCTGGGGCTTTTCGCCTGCGATGTCAGCAGCCGGCAGGCGTCGGCGCTGGTGATGTTTGCCGGTGGGCCGGTAGCCGTCGAATGGAGCGGGCAGGGACACGCTTTCATCGAGGCGGAAATCCGCCGCCGGCTGGTGGCGGCGCTGGGTGCGCAGGCGGGCGATGTGACCGGCCTCTTGATCCGCGACTGGGTCGGCGATCCGTGGAGTGGTGGGGGCTACAGCGATGTGATTACGGATCTCCAGGCCTATGATGCCGAAGGCATTCTTCGCACCGGTGCGCCGCCGGTGCATTTTGCCTCATCCGAGCTGGCATCGTCGTTTCCCGCCTATATCGAGGGCGCAATCGTTGCTGGCCGCGAGGCAGCGGCGCGGGTGATCGCGGTGCATCAATCGGCCATCGCCACCAGCGCGTCCGGATCATAGGCCAGCCGGATCGGCGCACCGACCGGGATATCGTCTGCGCCGAAATTGTTGGTTTCCGATACCGACAGTGGTTTTTCGAGACCGGGCACATCGACGATCAGGTGGGTGATCTCGCCGAAATAGTGCCGGTCGACCACATGGCCGGTCACTTCGCAATCGGCCTTGGCGTCGTCCCACAGGACCCGCAGGCGTTCCGGGCGGATGCCGATGGTGGCCAAACCGTTGGTGGCGGTAAACCCCTTGGGCTTGGCGATGGTGACATTGCCGAAGCGGGTCGTCTCGACGGAGAGATTGACCGCACTTTCGCTGGTGATCTTCGCCTGCATGAAATTCATGCCGCCCAAAAAGTCCGCCACCTGCCGGGTGAGGGGATGCTGGTAGATCTCCTTCGGCGTTGCGACTTGGGCGATCTTGCCGCCAAACATCACGGCGATCCGGTCCGACATCGCGAGCGCCTCGTATTGATCATGGGTGACCAGCACGAAGGTAATGCCGACTGCCTTCTGCAGCGTGCGCAGCTCGACCTGCATTTCCTCGCGCAGCTTCTTGTCGAGCGCCGAGAGCGGCTCGTCGAGCAAAAGCACCTTCGGCCGCATCACCAGTGCCCGGGCAAGCGCAACGCGCTGGCGCTGGCCGCCGGAGAGTTCGTGAGCCTTGCGCTTGCCAAGATGGGATAGCCGTACCTGTTCCAGCGCATTGCCGACGCGCTGGCGTTCGTCGGCCGCGTCCAGTTTGAGGCGCTTCAGGCCGTAACCGACGTTTTCCTCGACATTCAGATGCGGGAAGATCGCATAGTTCTGGAAAACCATGTTGGTTGGGCGCCTGTTGGGTGGGAGGTCGATGGCCGACTGTCCGTCAATACGGATGTCGCCGGAGGTCGGCGTATCGAAGCCGGCGATGGAACGCAAAAGGGTGGTCTTGCCGCAGCCGGACGGGCCAAGCAGCGAGAAGAATTCGCCGGCGGCGATATCAAGGCTGACATCGTCGAGTGCCCGGTAAATGCCGTAGTAGCGGCTGACGGCATCGATCTCGATCATGGGTGTATCAACCATGGGCGGCGGCTCCAGCTTTGAGGCGGTTTTCGGCGTGGCGGCGCAGGATTTCGGCAAGGGTGATGAGGATGATGGAGAGCGCGATCATCAGGCTGCCAAGCGCCAGAACGCCCGGCAGCTTGGCGGCAAAGCGCAGTTGCCCCCAGATATAGACCGGCAGCGTAGGCTCGGTGCCCGACAGGAAGAAGGCGAGGATGAACTCGTCGAGCGAAATGGTGAAGGAGACGAGCAGGCTGGAGATGATGGCAGGCGCCACCACCGGCAACGTCACCCGGCGGAAGGTGCCGATGGCGGTTTCGCCGAGATCGAGCGAGGCTTCCTCCAGCGAGCGGTCGAAGCCGTCGAAGCCGGAGATCAGCACCGACAGCGCATAGGGCAGGCAAAAAACCGTCTGGCCGAGAATGACGGTAGCCAGCGACAGTTCGAGGCCGAGTTGCAGCACGATCATCAGCAGCGACACGGCAACGATGATTTCCGGCAGGAACAGCGGTGCCATCAACAGGCCTGTTGCCGCGCGCTGTCCGCGGAACTTGTAGCGGGTGACGGCGCGGGCAGCGCAAATGGCAAGGCCGGTGGAGAGGACGGAAACGCAGATGCCAACGATCAGGCTGTTTCTGGCTGCCGCCAGCATGGCCGTATTGCCCCAGAGCGAGGCGTACCATTTGGTGGTGAAGCCGGCGAGCGGGAAGGTGGTGGAAGCGGCGTTGTTGAACGAGAAGACCGGCAGAAGCAGGATCGGCAGATAGAGGAAGGCAAGGTAAGCCGTCACGTAGACCGGCAGCCAGCGGGATTTTCGAATGCCGTGACGACCGCTCATTTGATCCGCCTCACGAAGAGTTTGAGGGCCAGTACCATGCAGCCGGCCATGGCCGAAACGATCACCATCGTTGTCACGGACAGGGCGGCGCCCAGCGGCCAGTTGGCGCCCTTGCCGAACTGCGCCTGGATGGCAGTGGCGATCATCACGCCGTCCTTGCCGCCGACCAGTTTTGGCGTGACGTAATCGCCCACAGTCGGGATCATCACGATCAGGAAGGCCGAAATGACGCCCGGCAGAGACAGCGGCAGGGTGACGCGCAGAAAGCTCCAGACCTTGTTGTCGCCAAGATCATGCGCCGCCTCGATCAGCGACCGGTCGATCTTTTCCAGGGACACATAGATCGGCAGGATGGCGAAGGCTGCCCAGCTATGGACCAGCGTGATGATGACGGCGTTGGAATTGTAGAGCAGGCCGGTCACCGGTTGATCGATCAGCCCGATCGACATCAGCCCCGTATTCAGCACGCCCTGATAGCCGAGAATGACCTTCCAGGACATGACGCGCAGCAGGTAGCTGGTCCAGCAGGGCACGGTGATCAGGAACAGCCAGAGGTTCTTGTGGACGCCGCCATGGAAGGAAATGAACCAGGCGACGGGATAGGAGAAGGTGACGGTGATGAGGCTGACGGCGAGCGAGATGGTGAGCGAGCGCCAGAGCAGGTCTCGGTAGATCGGTTCGCTCAAGGCGACACGGTAATTTTCGAGCGTGAAGCTACGGTCGATGGTCAGGTAATCCTGGGACCAGAAGCTGTAGGCGATGACGATGAGGACCGGCAGGAAGAGCAGCGCCAGCGCGTAAAGCAGGGTCGGCGAGATCAGCGTCAGGCCCTTTGCCTCGTCGCTGGATGCCCAGCGGCGGCTCCCGGCAAGGGGCTGTTTGCTCTCCACGTCGATGGAGTCAGGCAACGCCACCATCAGCGCCACCCTTGCGGCGCGCTGCCGTGACAACAGTGAAAATGCAGGGATCGTATCATGCCGTCCGTCCCGGGCGGTTTTCCGCCATTCTTTGGTTCCCGGAAGCAGAATGAGCGCAAAACGGGATTGAACGCAAGTGTTTTTTCTGCCAATATTGATTGAACGGACATTCAAAATAAAAGTAATTGATGTTTTATATCAATTATTTAATTTGACATTATGTCATTAAATTATCTGTGGAGGCGGGAAATGGCAGCCAAACGTGAAGACGTGATCAGCCCTTTGGGGGCTTCGGACAGCATGGTTGCGCTGGCCCGCGATCATCTTGTTCAGCCCTGGCCGACGGCCGGCGAGATCGGTGCCGAGGCGCGCGGCGGCATTGTCAGTGGCGAGGGCATCTATGTTGTCGATGGCGAGGGGCGAAAGCTGATCGATGGCCCCGCCGGCATGTGGTGCGTCAATGCAGGGCATCGGCGAAAGGAACTGGCCGACGTGCTCTACCAGCAGGCGATGGAACTGTCCTACAATTCGCCCTGGTACACGATGAACGCGCCGTCGGTGACGCTGTCGGCACGGCTTGCCCGGCATGCGCCCGGCGATCTCAATCATGTCTTCTATACGACCGGCGGCTCTTCTGCGGTCGAGACGGCGCTGCGTTTCATGCAATTCGCCAACAATGTGAAGGGACGCCCGGAAAAGAAGCTGATCGTCTCGCGGCAGGGCGGGTATCATGGCTCGACCTATCTGTCGGCCTCGCTGAACGGCCGTCCACGCGATCACGACTGGATGGACAGCGCTAGTGAGCAGGTGGTGAAGCTGACTTGCCCCAATCCTTTCCGCCGGCCCGAGGGCATGAGCGAGGCCGCCTTCTGCGATTTTCTTGTCGAGGAGTTTCGGGCAGTTATTGAGGCAAGGGGTGCCGAGCGGATCGGTGCGTTCATTGCCGAGCCGGTGATGGCGTCCGGTGGTGTCATCGTCCCGCCGGAAGGGTATCTGCGCCGGATGCGGCAGCTTTGCACAGACAACGACATCCTGTTCATCGCCGACGAGGTGGTGACGGCGTTCGGGCGGCTGGGGAATGTCTTTGCATCCAAGGATGTTTTCGGCATCGAGCCTGATATGATCACCTTCGCCAAAGGGGTCACCTCCGGCTATTTCCCGCTCGGCGGGGTGATGATCGCGTCGCGTCTGTTTGAGGAACTGCGCCGGTCCAACCATCCGGATGCGATGTTTGCCCATGGGCTGACCTATTCCAGCCATCCGATCGGTTGCGCCGTGGCGTTGAAGAATCTCGATATCCTGGAAGAGGGGCTGCTTGATCACGCGCGCGCCGTGTCCGGCCATTTCCAGGCGAGCCTGAACGCGCTCGAAGATCTGCCGCTGGTCGGCGAGGTGCGTGGGGCCGGGCTGATGGCCTGCGTCGAATGTGTCGCCGACCGGGTCCACAACAATCCGCTGACGCTCGATCTCGAAGTCGGAAAACGCATCGACAAGCATTGCCAGGAACTCGGTCTTCTGGTGCGGCCGCTGATCAACATGTGCGTGATGTCGCCGCCGCTGACCATCACCGTGCCCCAGATAGACGAAATGACCGCGATCCTGCGCACCAGTATCCGCCGGACGATGGATGAGTTGGTGCGCGAAGGGCTCTGGCACGGCTGAGCATTCTCTTGAGCAGGGCATTCATTCCCCGCCATGCTCAATTTTAAAGGGCCGGTTTTTCCGGCCCTTTCTTTTGGTTTGTCAGGAGGTGGCAGACCGCAGCCGGCTGTTCATTCCGGCCATTTCCCGTTCGTCCGGGGCTGCGGGAAGGTTCATAACCGGCAGGATGGCCCGCAGGTGATCATGGTGGGTACGGACGCCATATTCGAGATCGGACAGATAGAAACCGCTGAAGGCCTTCGAGGTCATGGATTCGTTCGACCAGATCGTCAGCTGCACATCCTCGGCCTGCGTATCGCGATCGATACGGTGGGCGAGGTAGCGGGCGGTGCGTTGCTGCCGGGTTTCCTCGCGGTGGCGGTAGACGCCACCCCGCAGGATCGTTTCGCCAGTCGAGAGCGGAAATTCCTGATAGAACTGGACTGCTTCCGGCGTTACTGCGATCACTGCATTGGCGAAGATACCGTAGTAGATCCAGGCCTTGCGCAGATGCTCCGGCAGATGGGTGGCCTCCGGGGCGATCTTGACATAGTTGCGCACGCTCCAGCGGCGTCCGGCATGCGGATTATACGTGGCAAACGAGCGGCAGAGGCCGTTGACGAACGGTTCGTCGTAATAGGTCGAGCCATAAAGGTCCTGCAGCGCCGGATGCGCCATCGCCACGTGGTAGCCCTCGTTGTCGACATCGCGGACGGATTTCCAGTTGACCGGCGAGACTTGGGTCCAAACATCACCGGCGGGAACCATGTCCTGCGTTTTGTATTCACTCAGTTCCGCGGCGAAGGGCTGCATCAACTCGGCGACGGACGCTTGAGGTCCGGGCGCAAAACGGATGAAGACGAAGCCCATCCAGACTTCGAGGTCGAGCCGCAACAGGCCGAATTCCTGCTTGTCGAGCGGTGGGAAGGAGCGGGGGCGGGCGGCGCCCCGCAGCGTCCCGTCGAGATTGTAGACCCAGCCATGGAACGGACAGACGAGCGCATTGCGGCAGGTTCCCTTGTCGTCGGCCACCACGCGCGAGCCGCGATGGCGGCAGATATTGTGAAAGCCGCGCAGGGTGCCGTCCTGGTCGCGCAGGATCAGTGCGCGCTCGCCGACGACGTCCATGGCGATGTAATTGCCGGGCTCCGGCACGTCTGAAATGTGGCAGGCGATCTGCCAGTGCTCGCGGAAGATATGCTGTTTTTCAAGCTCCAGCAGCGCGTCGCTGTGATAGCACCAGCCGGGCAGGCCGCTGCGGTCCCAGTCATTGGGAACGCCGATGTTTCGGGTCATTTCGTTCATGAATTTCCCCATTATTTGCTGAACGTTCATTCAATACAATCACATTTTCCTATGAAAAGGAATAGCTTGTGAAATTGTGTGGAGTGTAAATCTCAGTGGATAACAGATTTCCGGGTCGATACAGGTGTTGCCGGATGGAGCGATGGCATTGTCTGTGTCGCGGGATAGCCACCGGCCGAGCGGCCTATTTATCCAGCTCCGGATAAACCCGGTCGAGAAAGCCCGGGCGCAGCTTTTCACCCATCATGCAATCGGACGGGGCGCGCGTCTGTACCGGGATGATCTGGCCGGCAGACGGACCGCCGCTCACCTCCATCACCAGCTTCTGCCGGATGGCGACGGCGAAATCTTCCGGTTGGTGGACCGGCAGAACGAACGATCCGGGCCCACCGATGACACAATCGGCATAGTACCGGTCAAGCGAAACTGGTCCGCCGGAGGGGCGGATGAGAATGGCAAGGCCGTTGATAACGATGCCGTTGGCAACGGCTGCGTCGCGTGCCGGATCGACCGGGGGGCCGAGATTGTTCGGCCCGTCGCCGGAGACGTCGACTACCCGGCGCATCGCATCGTAGGGGCTCGCCGATATCAGTTTCGATGCGAAGGTGATGGCATTGGAAATCGACGTGCCGCGGCGGGTGAAGACCGGCCGGGAGGCGAGATGTTCGGCGAGGTCCGCAGCATCATGCGCGTCGTCAATCAATTGCCAGCCGATGACGGAGGTCTCGTTGACGCTTCCTGCCCATTCGAAATAGCTGACGGCGATGCGGCCGTTGAGGCCGGCGGTGACCGCGTTGATGAAATCCGGATGGCGCAGGGCCTCGACATAGCCCATGCGCTGCACTTGCGCCTCTTCAAGATCCATTGACCCCGACATATCGACGGCGAGCACCAACGCCACATCCACTTGAGCCGCATTGGCGGCAGGTGTCGCAATGGGGGTGCCCGAAATCGTGAGAAACATCGCAAGTGTCGTCAACATCAGGTCATCCAATCGCTGCTACGGATCGTATGAAACTAAAATGTAACACAGATCGTTGGTTAGGTGACCGTCCTGCATGCGAAGGCCTTCAACAATCGGTGATGGGTAACGGAGGCCATATTTAGTGACCTTTTCGATCGACTGGAGTAGGCGTGCGATGCTTATGAAAAACGATACCGACGCGGTCGTTCTTGACCGATTGCAGAAATCGGCGTTCGGGTATTTCCTTGAGTTCGTCAATCCTGAAAACGGCCTGATTGCCGATACGTCTCTTCCGGATGCTCCATCGAGTATAGCCGCAACCGGATTTGGACTGTCCAGCTATCCGATCGGCGTAGAACGCGGCTGGATCAGCAGGCAGGATGCTGCGGCAAGAACACTCACCACGTTGCGTTTCTTTGCCGGGAGCCCGCAGAGCCGTGACAAGGATGCAGCGGGTTACAAAGGGCTCTATTACCATTTTCTTGACATGAAGACGGGGTTGCGGACATGGCGCAGCGAGCTGTCGCTGATCGACAGTGCGCTCCTTATTGCCGGCATGCTGACTACCGCTGCCTATTTTACTGAGGACAACGACACCGAGGCTGAGATTAGATCATCTGCGGCCATGCTTTATGCCCGGGCCAATTGGGCCTGGGCACTCGACGGGAGCGGCGCATTGTGGCTGGGCTGGAAACCGCGAACAGGCTTTTTGCCCTATCATTGGACGTCCTACAGCGAAGCAATCATTCTCTACGTTTTGGCCCTTTCGTCGCCCTCCTATCCGATCGGCAAGGAGAGCTATGATGCCTTTACCAGCAAATTCGACTGGATGACGGTCAAGGGCGAGCCGTTTCTCTATGCAGGGCCACTCTTCATCCACCTGTTTTCACATGCCTGGATCGATTTTCGCGGTATCCGTGATGAAGCCGTGGCGGCCCATGATACCGATTATTTCGAAAACACTCGCCGCGCCATCGCTGTCCAGCGGGATTATGCGATCAAAAATCCAGGCGGCTTTACCGGTTACGGCGCTGACATCTGGGGACTGACATCCTGCGATGGTCCCCAGCGGCCCCGCCGTCTGCAGGATGGGCGCCGCCAAGCCTTTGCCGGCTATGTCGCCCGCGGCGCACCTCTCGGTCCGGATGATGGTACGATTGCACCATGGGCGCCACTTGCCTGTCTGCCGTTTGAGCCCGATCTTGCGATGACCGCTACGCGTCAGATGCTTTCCAGCTATCCGGGCGTCATTGCAGACGGCCGATTTGCCGGTAGCTTCAATCCGAGCGTTCCAGGAAAGACGCCGGAGGGGTGGCTCAACAATCGCAGCGTCGGCCTTGACCAGGGATTGCTGGTGATGATGATCGAAAACCACCGTAGCGGCATGATCTGGGATCTGTTGCGCGAGGCGCCGGTTATCCGGCGCGGCCTGTGGCGTGCAGGCTTTTCAGGTGGTTGGCTTCCGGGCTGAGGCATGCGGCCATGGACTGCATGGTTTCGGCGTGCCTGCGGCACAGCAGATTGTTCCAATCTGTGGCGGCTGCATGCCAAACGGCAATAAAGTGTTTGATGTTTTTACGGAACATCAGAACCATATCTGCCCTTGAGCGGATGATCACGCTAGGCGCGCCGATCCTATTTTTCTATAAATTTTTCGTGAAAGGTTGCTAATGCAACTGCCTGCCATAAATAACACTGAATGGTTGCTTGTATTGTGAGCTACTCTTCGCGCCTAACGGAAAATAGTTCTTTAGGAAACTTGATGTAGAATAGCCGGTGTGCTGAAGCGCCAAGAATCTTTCATAGAGAAAAGAATGAAATCGGCGAGGTCCGAACAGGAATTCCAGAATATTCTTCGCCGCCTGGGACTTGCGCTTGACGCTTCCCAGATCGGCGTGTGGGAGCATGACACGAAAACAGACGAAGTCATCTGGGATTTGCAGATGCACCGTCTCTACGATACCGGCAGAAAGCAACGGCGTGTAGCAGCGGGTGTCTGGCTCAATGCCATCCATCCCGATGACCGTGCCCAGGCCCTGGCGGATTTCGACGCGGCGACGGCGCGAAAGGGTGCTTATTCCTCTGAATACCGGATCGTTCTGCCTAATGGCGACATCCGCTATCTGCGCTCGCGCGCCGATTCCTTCGAGGAAGACGGCAATCTGACTTTCATTGGCGCCGAATGGGATGTGACTGCCGATGTCCTGCTCAATCGCGAGCTTCTGCAGCAAAAGGCGATTGCCGAGGCACGCGCCGTTGCCCTGGAGGCAAGCACGCGGCGGATCGAATATGCCGCGGAACATGATTACCTGACGGGGCTTCCCAATCGCCGCTTCTTCGACCGGCGCTTGGCGGAACTGGCCGAACATCCGGAACTTGAAAAACTGGCGATCCTTCATATCGGTCTTGACCGGTTCAAGCAGGTGAACGACACGGCCGGTCATGCCGTTGGTGACGACGTCTTGAAATCGTGTGCCCAGCGCATTGCCTCGGCGGTGCCGAGCAACTCCTTTATCGCCCGCGTCAGCGGCGATGAATTCGCGGTTTTGATCACGAATTTTGGGTCGTTGGAGGACTTGAAAAATCGTGCCGAGCGGCTGGCGCAGCAGCTGAAACAATCCATCTGGCACAATGACGAGGTGCTGCGCACCGGCGCGTCGATCGGCGTTGCCGCCGCCAGTGGCCGCAACGTCGCCAACCTTCTGGCGGATTCTGACATTGCCCTGCATCGCGCAAAAAGGATCGGCCGTGGGCGGGTAGAGATCTTTTCGGCGCAACTGAAGGCGGAGCTCAACAACGAACGGCGGGTTGGAAAACAGTTTGCCCGCGGCCTGGAGAAGGGGGAGTTCATTCCCTACTATCAGGCCCAGGTCGATGCCCGGACGCGGCGTATCGTCGGCATGGAGGTTCTGGCACGCTGGCGTCATCCGAAGCGCGGTTTGCTTCTGCCAGGCGAGTTCATCAAGGTTGCGGGCAGTCTCGGCCGGTTGGACGATCTCGATGCGGCGATCTTGAAGGCGGCACTGATTGACCGGCAGAACTGGATGGGGCAGGGCGTGCATGTTCCGCGCATTTCAGTAAACGTCTCGGCCGCGAGGCTTTCGGATCCGCTTTTAATCGACGAACTGCAGCATCTCGGTATCGAACCCAATACGCTGTCGTTCGAATTGCTGGAAACCATCTTTCTGGATGATACCGAGGATGACGTGTTTTCCAATGTCGCCGGGTTGAAGGCCATGGGCATTGACATCGAGATTGATGATTTTGGGTCCGGCCATGCCTCGATCATCGGGTTGGTAAAGCTCAAGCCGCGGCGGATGAAGATCGACCGGCAGCTGGTTTTGCCGACCACCACGTCTCGCGAACAGAAGCGGCTGTTGCGCTCGATCATCGACATCGCCAAGGCGCTCAATATCGAAGTCATTGCCGAAGGCGTCGAGACGCTGGAGCACGCAAAGCTCTTGACGCGTCTCGGTTGCGATATCCTACAGGGATATGCCATCGCCTATCCGGCGCCTGCCGCCGACATGCTTGCACGGCTGAGGGAAGATCAACGGTCGGGTTTGGTCGCCCAGTACTGACGGCGCTCCATTCATTACTCTCTATTGCGCCAACAGGTCCTGCATGACGCTCATAATGCGCCGATGCTGGTGGGCGTGGCGGGTACGGATGCTGGTGGCGGCGTAGACCGCCTGCTGTATCGGCGGCGCGTCTTCGATCGGCAAAGCCGTGCCTTCGTCTGCAAGCCGCAGGGCCGTACCGCTTGTCACATAGGCAGCCCCCCCAAGTGCTTTCAGGAGGCCGGTGATGGCGATGTTCTGTCCCGAGGCCAGCGGGGCAGAGGACAGCTGCGGCAGGGCCAGCCGATGTGCCCGGTCGAAT
The DNA here is from genome assembly GCA_900468065.1 of Hyphomicrobiales bacterium. Classification (GTDB taxonomy): domain Bacteria; phylum Pseudomonadota; class Alphaproteobacteria; order Rhizobiales; family Rhizobiaceae; genus Pararhizobium. The sequence continues at coordinate 45,888 of UBTA01000108.1, forward strand.
GCGGGTGAATAGACGGCCTGGATGTATTTTTCGGGCTGTAACTCACCGACTGTCCGCGCTGTCGTGCCAACCAGCGTATAGGTCATTTCGCCGATCCGCTCGTAATGAAGGTCCGGCAGGTAATGCGGCGTATAGAGGATAGCGAGATCGAGGTCGCCTGCGGCGAGATCGCGGTTCATCTGGTTGGAGTAGTCAGCTTCCATATAGATCGACGTCGTTGGCAAGTCGGTGCGAACGGCCGATAGCCATTGGCCGGCAAAGGCTTCAGCCAGATCGTGCTGGATGCCCAGCCGCATGGAGCGCTCGTAGGTGCCGGCGTTCTCCACCGCCCGCGTTGCTTCATGCCACTGTTGCTGCAATGCCTTGGCATGATCAAGGAAACGCAGGCCGGCTGCCGTCGGCGCAGTGCCCCCCTTGTTGCGGGTAAAGAGCTTGCGGTTGAACTGCGCCTCCAGAGCCTTGACGCGGTGGGAGACGGTGGATTGGGTGATGTTCAACCGGTCCGCCGTCCGGTTGAAGCTGCGGGTTTCCATCAGGTCAAGGAAGGTTTCAATGAGGTCGATCTGCATGGGTGTGTCCGGTTCGTGGTGGTTAAGACCCCTCCCCAACCCTCCCCACAAGGGGGAGGGGGCGACCGCGCTCCGTCTCGCCTTCTGTTACCAGTGCAAAGGGCAGGCGGCATTCTCGGTAAACTGCCTCCCCCTTGTGGGGAGGGTTGGGGAGGGGTCTT
>UBTA01000149.1 GCA_900468065.1 Hyphomicrobiales bacterium
GCTGATCATCGCCGACGAGGCTCTGTCGGCGCTCGATGTGTCGATCCAGGCGCAGATCATCAATCTGTTCATGGATCTGCAGGCCGAGCGCGGGCTCGCCTACCTCTTCATCAGTCATGACATGGCAGTCGTCGAGGAAATCAGCCATCGGGTTGCGGTGCTTTATCTCGGCCAGATCATGGAGATGGGCAGCCGCCAGCAGGTGTTCGAGACACCGCGGCACGATTATACCCGCCGTCTTCTCTCTGCCGTTCCCGTTGCCGATCCGAACAGGGAGCGCAAAAGTACCCTGATTGTCGGCGACATACCCAATCCGGTTCACCGTGTGGGCGATGAACCAGCCATTCTCGTTCAAGAGGAAATCAATCCAGGCCACTTCGTCGCAACAGTGGCCTGATACCAGCGAAAAAACTGCACGCAACTGAAGAGGAACAGCGATATGCAAACAATCAAACGGGGACTGGCAAAAACCTTCATGGTGCTTGCCTTGTCGGGCACCGCTTTTCATGCCGGCCCGGCCCTTGCCGCCGGCAAGATGACCATTTCAAGCCCGCAAGACCCCGGCAGCTGGGATCCGATCGACACTTTCCTGGTGCAATGGGCCGCTGTCTCGACCAATATCTTTGACGGTCTGACCTATCGCGGTCCCGATCTCAAGCTCGTGCCCGGTCTTGCTGAATCCTGGGAAGAGCTGGATGAGGGCAAGCGTATCCGCTTCAAGCTACGCCAGAACGTCAAGTTCCATGATGGCGAAGTCTTCAATGCCCAGGCGGTGAAGTTTACCTTCGAACGCCTGCTCGGCGAGGAGGGTGCCAAGGGACCGCAGCGCTCCAATTACACCACCATCGAAAGTGTCGAAGTGATTGACGACTACACTGTCGACATGAAGCTGAAGACGCGGGATCCGGTGCTGCTCACCAAGCTCGCGGGTTATGGCGCGATGATCGTTCCGCCGAAGTACATTCAGGAAAAGGGTGAGGACACCTTCAACCTTAATCCTGTCGGCACAGGCGCGTTCAAGTTCGTGTCCTATGCGCCCAAGGTCGATATCAAGCTTGCAGCCAACCCGGATTACTGGGGTGGGGCGCCGAAGCTCGCCGAAGTGGAATACCGCTTCATCACGGAGCCGGCGACAGCTGTTGCCGAACTTCAGGCCGGCCGCGTTGATCTGGTCATCCCGCCGACCATTCCGATCGGTATGATTCCGGTGATCGAAGGCGATGCGAACCTTGCCATCGTCAGCGTTCCGGGACCGACGGTCGATGCGCTGCGCTTCAACACACGCGATGGCATCACCGCCGACCCCAAGGTGCGCAAAGCGATCATCATGGCCGTCGATCGCGCAACGATCGTCCAGTCGATCCTTGCCGGTCAGGCCTCCGAGATCGTCAGCTTTCAGAGCGCGCTCTCTTTCGGCTACGATGCGGACCTGAAGGCTGTTGCCTATGATCCGGAAGGCGCGAAGACACTACTCGCGGAAGCCGGCGTCAAGCCGGGCGCCACCCTGCAGATCGATATCCGCGGCAATGACTCGACCATGAACGAAGTTGCCCAGGTCATTGCTAGCTATCTGCAGATGGTCGGCATTACCGCGACGATCAAGCCTTACGAGACCAATGTCCTGATCAACGACATCATTCCGCAGGGCAAGACGGGCGCGATGTTCCAGCAGAAATGGGGTGGCTGGACGTTCGACTACGACAACACCGCCTATGCCATGTATCACTCCGGTGAAAAGTGGAACCCTTACGACAAGGACGAGACACTGGACAAACTGCTGGAATCGCAGCGTCCGCTGACGGACCGCGCGCAGCGGGACAAGATCCTCAAGGAGGTCGGCCGCTATGCTGCCGATCGCGCTCTGGAGCTGCCGCTCTACAACAGCAATGCCATCTACGGTATCAGCAAGCGGGTGAAGGGCTTTGTCGCCCCCTCGGACAACCGCCTGAAACTGACCGACGTGACCGTCGATTAGTCGGAATAACCCTGTGCCGCCCGGCTAGCGGGCGGCACATTTTCCCTTACCTTCAAGGATAACGAACGTGGCCGGTTTCCTTATCAAACGATTGCTGCAGGCGATCTTCGTCGTCTTCGCCATCACGCTGGTGGTGTCTTTTGCCATCCGCCTGACCGGCGATCCTGCTCTGATGATGTTTCAGGGCGGTGGCAGCATGACGGAAGGGGACCTGATGCGCATCCGTGCGTCGCTGGGCACCGACCAGCCGTTCATCATGCAATATCTGAACTTCCTCAAGGGAATGGTGACACTCGATTTCGGGCGCAGCTTTACCGGGGGAACCTCCGTTTCGATGCTGATCGGCAATGCGCTGCCGGCCACGCTTTTGCTGGCGTTCATCTCCATGTTCGTGTCGATCGCACTGTCCATACCGCTCGGCATCAAGGCCGCGACCGCAAGGGGCAAGGGCGCCGATCAGGCAATCCGCATTCTCTCGCTGATAGGCCTTTCCTTCCCGAACTTCTGGCTCGCCACCATGCTGGTCCTTTTGTTTGCAGTGACGCTCGGCTGGCTGCCGCCAAGCGGCATGTCGGGATGGACGAGTTATGTCATGCCGGCGGTGACCATGGGCATTATCCTGACGGCGACCAATGTCCGGCTGGTGCGCACCTCGATGCTGGAAACCCTGCAGTCGCAATATGTCATGGTGGCGCGCGCCAAAGGGCTCAGCGAAACGACTGTGCTTTACAAGCACGCGCTGCGCAACTGCGCCATTCCGCTCATCACCTATTTCGGCCTACAGTTCGGTGGACTTCTCGGCGGCATTGTCGTGGTAGAACGTGTCTTCAACTGGCCGGGCATGGGCACGCTTGCCTTCGACGCGGTCTCGGCCCGCGATTACCCCGTTCTGCAAGCCGTCATCACCGTCCTCTCGCTGATGATCGTCGGCGTCAATCTCCTGGTCGACATTGCCTACGGGCTCGTTGATCCGCGCGTTCGTACGGAGTAACCGCCAATGGCCACCCATACCTCCCGCCTGTCGCGGTTCTACAGCCTGGAATTCGTCCTCGGCGCCTCGTTGACGCTCATCATCTGCCTTGCAGTGCTGTTGTCCGACGTGCTGTTTCCAGGCGGGGCCGAAAAGATCAACCTGATTGCCCGCCTCACCAAGCCTTTTACCACCTTAGCCTATCCCTTGGGCACGGACCCGCTCGGCCGGGATGTGCTGGCGCGGGTGGTTGCAGGCGGCAAGATTTCCTTGCTGGTGGGCTTCACGTCCGTGATCGGGGCCGTAATCATTGGTGTGCTAATGGGCTTGATTGCCGGTTATTATCGCGGCTTCTGGGACATGGTGGTGATGCGCTTTGCCGACCTGCAACTCGCCATGCCGTTCATTCTGCTCGCCATTACCTTCATCGCCATCGTTGGCGGCAGCTTGACCAACACCATTATCCTGCTGATCGTTTCCCAATGGGTGCAATATGCGCGGGTGGTGCGCGGTTCGGTGCTGACCCTGCGCGAGCGGGAATTCATTCTCTCTGCCCGGGCGATCGGCGTCCGGGACCTGCGCATCATCTTTCAGCATCTGCTGCCGANNCCTGGTCGGACCGGTCATTGTTCTCATGACCCTCAACGTCGCCAACAACATCCTGTTGGAAAGCAGCTTGACCTTCCTCGGGCTCGGCGTCGATCCTACCATTCCGAGCTGGGGAGGCATGCTGGCCGACGGCCGCACCTATCTCCAGACGGCTTGGTGGGTCAGCGTCTTTCCAGGCCTGGCGATCCTCCTGACCGTGCTTGGCCTCAACCTTCTCGGGGACTGGCTGCGCGACAGCCTTGATCCAACCGGCAGAACTTCGAGGTAATCCGATGAACGCGATATTCCAGAAATCCTTTGAGCGTACACTCGATCAGTTGTCGGCGCGCGCCGTCCCGGGCGACAGTTTGGAGGCGTGGACCTTCGACGACCGCGAGAGCCGCGCGGCGGCTGAACGCAAGCTGGCAGAACACGGCGTCACAGCCCGCATCCGCAGCGCCTATAAGCCATTGCTCTCCTTCTTTCTCGAAGAGGTAGACCTTAAAGGCGTCGAGGCTGTCGAGATCCGCTATCCGGTCCACGCCGCAGCATCTGAAAACCGCTTCCGGCTTGAGACCTATCCGCTGGCCGCACTGGTAGGCGAGGCAAAAATTACTTTTGTCCCCCGCACCGATGATGGGCTCTTCTATAACGTCAAGCTGACGGGCGTTGGCACTGCGCAATTTACCGTCCTTGCGCCAAACCGGATTCATGAGGATCGCACCGGACAGACCAATCTCTCACCGACCGGCTGGGTACGCCGCGCGGGTGAAGCGACCGGCGAAAGGCTGGAAACGGACTACGAGGCCGTGTTCGAGACTGCCATCTCCGCGATCGCCGACCACGACTGGGGCAAGGATGAGCCCTATTTCGAAGAGCTGAACATCCGTATCGGCCATCCGGCTGACGACGAGCCGCTTGCGATTGGCGATGAGGTGGTTAGCCTGCGCGAAGCGCTTCATGAGGACCTGTATTTCTCGCTTCTTGAATTTTTCCAGAAGAAGTCCGGCCGCCCCATTGGCGATCGGAGTCTCCGGCCCGGTATGATCGTACCGGAAGTCGTGAAGAGCGATGGCGCCATCACGCTCGACATAACCACCCGCACCTTGTCGACCGCGTTCCTGGACGGTGCCGTGCAGGCTATCAATAAGGCTCGCGAGCCGCTGGCCGCAGCTCAGGTCGCGGCGCAGCTTGAGGCGATCGACGGGGAGAGTTTTGCTGCTCGTACCCGGTCGGGCCGCACGGTTTCAGCCTGCTATGTCGCCGGCAGCGACGCCCCGGTCATGATCAGCGGCGGCCAACATCCGAACGAGACCACCGGGATCGTCGGTGCCCTGCGCGCCGCAGCCAAGCTNNGGCGCGCATTTCACCGTTTCGCCGCTTGAAAATCCGGATGGATATGCGGTGCATCAGCGATTGCGCCGCGACAATCCTCGCCATATGCATCACGCCGCCCGTTATACCGCGCTCGGTGACGATCTCGAATATCGCACACATGAAAATGCGGGCGGGGACGTCAACGAAAAGGAAATCCGCTTCAAGGCGCAAGAATTGAGTGGCGCGCAGCTGCATGTGAACCTGCATGGCTATCCCGCGCATGAATGGACACGGCCGCTCTCGGGATATGTGCCGCGCGGTTTTGCCGCCTGGACCCTGCCCAAGGGCTTTTTTCTCATCATGCGCCATCATGCCGGCTGGGAAAGCCAGTCGGAAAGGTTGCTTGACCGGGTCACGCGGCATCTCGGCGAGATACCCGGTCTTTTGGCGTATAATGACAGGCAGATCGCACTCTACCAGATCCATGCTGGTGAAACTGGTTTCCGTATCATCAATGGCTTCCCCTGCATGACGTCGGTCGATGATCGCCATACCGTGCCGATGACCCTGATCACCGAATATCCGGACGAGACCATCTACGATGAAAACTTTATCGCGGGCCACACGGCTCAGATGGAACTGGTACTCTCCGCCTATGCGGCCTGGCAGGATATCGTGATGGTCAGCTAGCGGCCCGTTCGGGACATTGGCCGGACCGAATGGTTCTCGATCAACGCAAAGTTTCATGAAACAATCGTCGCGTGGTCGAACAACCGCTTTCTGGTGCAAAGCTCGGAGCGGCAGAATAGTCTGCGCCGCATGACCGACCTCAGCGATTTCTACCATCTGAGCGAATCCCGTCTGAGGCAAGAAGCGCAGGAACATCTGGCCCTTCTGCGTGCAACAGAGACGGCGATTTCACCTTCCCCTCGGTGCTGCTGCGGCGGCATCTGACGCGGGCGAGCTCGATTTCGCTCGACGGCCCTCCGAAAGATTGATCGCGCGGCCATCGCGAACGGCGCAGTCATAATTGTTCACAAAACCACGCCAAACCCGGAAGTGTCGGGCGGCTTCCTCATGACTACCGCCTTACTGGACAAACGCAACAACACACGCGAGCAACTCGATCGAATGCGGATTGCCCATGTTGTTCGCCTCCTTGGGCCAAGGAACCATAAATTACCAAATATGCGAATCCCTACTCACGAAATCGGCCACCGCTCTTGGCAAATCACCGTGGCAACGGGCCCCCGAGACCACGGCACCCCTTCATTGCCGTTCAGGATGAGGCTCGCTGCCTGGCAACATCGTTAATCCCTTCAGCATCCGGCGCGTGACCATAGCTCATCTTGCGCATCTGCTCGATCACCCGCGCCATTTCATCGTCGGGCAGCACCGGTGGCTCGCCGAGCGTCAAAGCCTGGACATACATGCGTGACAGCGTCTCGATCTCGATTGCCAGCCAAAGCGCGCCTTCCAGTGTCTTCCCGAGCGAGATCTGGCCGTGCTGACCCAAGAGGCAGGCAAGCCGGTCCTTCAACGCCACCAGCGCATGGTCGGACAGGGCCTGCGTTCCGAAGGTCGCATATGCGGCGCAGCGCACGGTGGTGCCGCCTGCGACACCGGTCATGTAGTGAAAGCTAGGTATCGTCTTGTGATGGCAGGCAAGCGTCGTCGCGTAGATCGAATGGCAATGCAGGACAACATTGATGTCGGGCCGGTTCTTCAGGATATCGCGATGGAAGCGCCATTCCGACGACGGACGGCGGCCGGCGTAGGTGCCGTCGAAATCCATCTCCACCAGATCGTCCGGCGTCATCGTGTCGTAGGCAAGTGATGACGGCGTGACGAGGAAACCATTCTGCGTACGAACGGAGAGGTTTCCAGCCGTTCCCTGGTTGATACCGCTGGAATTCATCCTGCGGCAGGTTTCGACCATATCGCGGCGCAGCGCTGCGATATCCGTATGGTGAGTGCTCATTGGGAGGACCTTTCGTAAAGCGTGCTGAAATGCGTGGCCTGTTGGGCCGTAGCCTGCCAGCGGCGGGCATAGGCGG
>UBTA01000186.1:0-8212 GCA_900468065.1 Hyphomicrobiales bacterium
GCTAAAGTCGAACGGGCAGCGTCCCGCCCGCCCCCCGTCCCCTTTTAACCCGGCCCAGCCGGTCCGGTCGGGGGCTTGCCTCGGCGCAAGTGAAATGTCGATTGTCGCATTTCTAAATGGCTGAAGACGCCGCGCGAATGGACACTTTAACTTTGCGAGATCCGGAAATTTCAATCTGCCGCCACGTTATATCACAAGGGAGGATATTTTTCGGCATCTCAACGCGATAGCTTCCGTACGTCGATTCGGCGCTCGGCGGCCGACACAGTGATCTCAAAGTGATCGGTCTGCCTGACATCCCGAATGTTCCGTGGTCTGAATGCCGCAACATTTACGCCGAACGTGCGCCTTAGACTGTCGTAGATGATACCTGGGTCGCCGCCCGCACGGACCCGCTCGCCAAAGACTTGAGACGTTGAATAGCTGGTGCTGTCATAGGCCTCGGGGTGTCGCGACTGAGCTCCACGGACGTCCAGGTAATCTCCGTGCAGAGCTGCTGTATAACATCTGTAGGTTCGTGACATGTCCTTCACACCGCGGGCAACAACCTCCCGGCGAAGATGGTGGCCGACTTCGGCAGCGGCTGTGCGAAGATCATCGGCAGCATACCAGGCACCCAGATCCCCGCCATTGAACCGCATTCCATTGGGAGCCACATGCAGGAATGCAGCCATTACGATACTTGCGTTCGGAACACTGTAAACCCATTCATCTTTTGGGAGCCGCTGGATTCGTTCAGCGACCAATCGGTCGTTGGTCCAGCCGACGAGCTCCATCACGGCCTCGAGATCAGCCGCCGTAGCAACGGTGTCGAACAGCCCGATCGGCGGAAACTGGGACGGTATGAGCCTGTAAGAGGGGTGTGGTGCCTTGGCACAGCGACTGGTCACCGGAACACGATGTCCCCGTCATCATAGGGCGTAAACGCTTCGTCTAGAATGTTCGGGGACATGTATAGGCCGCCCCTCGCCGCGTCCAGGAATCGACGGACGGTCATCAGCCCGTCCTGAGTTCCATTGGCAAGGACTGTAAGTGGGGAATGTCCGCCAAAAGCAAGCGCCCGATGCGGCATACGCAACCACTCTACTCCAGCCCGTTCATTGGAAAACAGGAGGCCAAGCGCCTGATGAATCCCCAGCACTGCAGAAATTCGGATTAGCGTGTCGAGGTCCAGGGTAAATACCCCATGTTCTCGGGCCCGTTTTGCCCAGCTATGATAAGTTGACCGTGATGGATAACCGAGAACGAGTAATCGCTGCTCTTCGGTCAACCCCCACAGATCCGCAATGGCCAGAAAGGTCCTTAACGAGGGGGCACTGAGTTTTCTTCGATTCGAGGGAGAGAACCGATCTGCTTGAAGGCGTGGCAGTACCGTCCCATCTGCCTTATTTTCAGAATTGCGCATTCCAGTGCTCCGATCCGAATATATACATAGTCCAGATCTGGACTCTTCTCAAGCCCCTCCGCAATGCGATGCTCAATTCCTAACTCCATCGGCCCGACTTCACGTCGCTGGACAATAGACGGACCTTTGGGGAGCTCGCGAAGCATTTTCTTGTCATAGGTGAACGGGATTTAAAAACGCGCCAGAAACTCGAAGCGATGACCTCTCACTGCGGCGTAAAGCTTGCGCCTCGTATCGAAGTGGAAGGTCGTGAAGCCGCTCGCGAGATTGTGGCCCCCGGCGGCGGACCGGCGTCGTCTCATCGGCCGAATGCGGCCAGGACGCCCGGCTTGTAGCTATCCAGATCGACGCCCCCGAAATGTTGATGGACGAGGCGCTCATATGCCCGCGCGAGCGCAGCAACGTTAAGCTCGTCAGCGCACCCCTAAACCGGCAGCCTTCGAGAACAATCGAGACCTAGGAAGAGTTTCTATATTAATCACAGGTACCGAGCCGCACAGAGAAGCAAAGTGCGTTATTGGGTAAACATTTACTGAAAACCATTTCGAAACTTTTGTGAATATGGCAGAGTGTGACGCTTGAATGAATGGAATGATGGAATGGTTACGATCAAGGAAATTGCCAAAGCGGTCGGCGTGTCTTCGGCCACCGTTTCGCGGGTGCTGAATTACGACCCCGTGCTCTCGATCTCTCCCACGAAGCGACAGGCCATTATCGAAACCGCAGAGGCACTGAACTACGAGACGCCGCGTAACCGCAACAAGGCGAATGGGCCGACTGCGCACAGTCCGCTGACCAAACTGGTCATTGTGCATTTCCTAGAACCGTCGGACGAGATTGCCGATCCCTATTATGTCGGCGTCCGGCTCGGCATCGAAACCCGCTGCCGCGACCTCAAAACTGAGATTGTCAAAGTCTTCCACTCCGACGCGCTGCCAGATGCGGCACTGCTCGAAAGCGCATCCGGCGTCATCGTCATCGGCAAACATTCCAACAACGAGATCACTTGGCTGTGCGAGCACGCGCGGCATGTCGTCTTTGCCGACTTCGATCCCGGGAGCGATTGGATCGACAGTGTCTTTTCCGACGTGGGCCTTGCCACGCTGAAGATCCTCGATTCCCTGAAATCCACCGGCTACAGCCGCATCGGCTTCATCGGCAGCCACGAAAGCCTGAACGGTAGCGTCCAGCGCTTCGCCGAAAGGCGATGCGCCGCCTATATCGACTGGCAAAAGAAAAACAATACGTTCGATCCCGCCCTGCTGGCGCTTGCCGACTGCTCGGGTGGCCAAAGCCTTCGGCTTGAAACCGGCTACCGTCTGGCCCGGGAGCTCCTGGCCCTGACTGAACTGCCGGACGTCATCGTAACCTCGAACGACAATATGGCGATCGGCGCTTATCGTGCCATTCAGGAGGCCGGCCTATCGATCCCCAACGAGATTGCCGTTATCTCATTCAACGACATCCCGGTCGCTCAGTTCCTGACGCCCCCACTCACCACCGTGCGCATCCATGGAGAGCATATCGGGGAGACGGCGGTCGATCTGCTGCTCGAGCGGCTCTCGGGCCGAGGCTACGGCAAGCAGGTCCGCATTGCCACGGAACTGATCTGGCGCGGCAGCTGCCGTAAACCCCAGGAATCCTGACGGTTTCAGCAGCCTTTGCTGCGAGATAAATATTTACTAAATTTTCCTTGATTGTTTCCCCAAATTGGGTAAATTTTACATGGGTGGCGGGAAAGGAGAACCTGCCCCATTAGAGTTTCTTGGGAGGAAACGATGTATCACAGGACGATTCTGTCGCGCTTTGTGGCCGGTGCCCTTGCCGGCGCAAGCCTTTTTGCATCCACGGCTGCTTTTGCAGGCGAAGTCACCATCTGGTGCTGGGACCCGAACTTCAACGTAGCCATCATGAAGGAAGCCGCCGCACGTTACACGGCGCAGCATCCGGACACTACCTTCAACATCGTCGATTTCGCCAAGGCCGACGTCGAGCAAAAGCTGCAAACCGCACTTGCGTCCGGCACGACGGACGCGCTGCCGGATATTGTCCTGATCGAGGATTACGGCGCGCAAAAATATCTCCAGTCTTTCCCCGGCGCCTTCGCCGAGCTTTCCAGCAAGATCGACTTCTCCGGGTTCGCTCCCTACAAAGTCCAGCTGATGACGGTCGATGGGGCCGTCTACGGCATGCCGTTCGATTCTGGCGTTACCGGGCTCTATTACCGCAAAGACTATATCGAACAGGCCGGCTTCAAGCCGGAGGATATGCAAAACCTTACCTGGGACCGATTTATCGAGATCGGCAAGCAGGTGGAGGCCAAGACCGGCAAGAAAATGCTCGGCCTGGACGTCAACGACGCCGGCTTCATCCGTATCCTGATGCAGTCCGCCGGCGGCTGGTATTTCGACAAGGACGGCAGGCTGTCCATCGAGGGCAATTCGGCGCTGAAGGCAGCGCTCGAAACAGAACAGAAGATCCTGCAAGCGGGCATCTTCAAGCCGGCGGCCGGCTGGACCGAGTGGGTCGGAACCTTCACCACGGGCGACGTCGCGACCGTAACGACGGGCGTCTGGATCACCGGCACCGTCAAGGCGCAGGCTGACCAGTCCGGCAAATGGGGCGTCGCCCCGATACCCAAGCTCAACGTCGAGGGCGCTTCGAACGCCTCGAACCTTGGTGGGTCGAGCTGGTACGTTACCGCAAATTCCTCAGAAAAGGACGAGGCGATCGACTTTCTGAACGAAGTCTACGCCAAGGACATTGATTTCTATCAGAAGATTCTGGCTGAGCGGGGTGCTGTAGGCTCGCTGCTTGCCGCGCGCACCGGCAAGGCCTACTCGGAAGCCGATCCATTCTTCGGTGGTGAAAAGGTCTGGCAGAATTTTTCCGATTGGCTGGTGAAAGTTCCCTCCGTCAACTACGGCGTTTTCACCAACGAGGTGGACACGGCCGTGACGGCACATTTGCCCTCGCTTGGCCAAGGCACACCGGTTGACGACGTGCTGAAGGCAATCGACAGCCAGGCGCAGGGCCAGATTCAGTAAAAATCCTCCCGGCGGGCGGCCGCCGCCCGCCTCTCTCTCCCGGAATGTCGCGCGTCCTTGGCGTGTGGCATTCCGGTCCTTGTTCCTTGGCAATGAAGGTCGTCCCATGGCTGCCGGCAAAACAGGCGGGTTGAAACGCTATTATGATCTGAATGGCTGGCTGTTCATCGCCCCTTCGCTCCTTCTGATCGCAGTGTTCCTTGTCTTTCCCATTTTCCGATCGCTCTATCTGTCGTTCTTCTCCGGCAAGGGCATGATGATGAAGTTTGCCGGCTTCGGAAACGTGGTCCGGTTGTGGAACGACCCGGTATTCCTGCAGGCGCTGAAAAACACCGTCACCTTCTTCGTGGTGCAGGTCCCGATCATGATCGTGCTGGCGCTGCTGCTCGCCTCCGTGCTCAACAACGACCGGTTAAAATTCATCGGCTTTTTCCGCACGGCGATTTTCCTGCCCTGCGTCGCCTCGCTCGTCGCCTATTCCGTTCTGTTCAAGAGCATGTTTTCCGTCGATGGTGTGGTGAACCAGGCCCTGTTCGCGACTGGATTTATCGACACGCCCATAGGGTGGCTGACGGAGCCCTTCTGGGCCAAGGTTCTGGTGATCCTCGCCATCACCTGGCGCTGGACCGGTTACAACATGATCTTCTATCTCGCAGCGATGCAGAACATCGACAAGTCGATTTATGAGGCCGCGCGGATTGACGGGGTACCGGCATGGGCGCGGTTCTTCTTCATCACAGTGCCCATGTTGAAGCCGGTGATCCTCTTCACCACGATCATCTCGACGATCGGCACGATCCAGCTTTTCGACGAAGTCTACAACCTGACCGAGGGACGCGGCGGTCCAGCAAATGCGACCATTACGCTATCGCTTTACATCTATAATCTTACCTTTCGCTTCATGCCCAGTTTCGGTTATGCGGCGACGATCTCCTACGTGATCGTACTGATGGTGGCTCTCTTGTCCTTCCTGCAGTTCTATGCCGCGAGGGACCGCTCATGAACGTCTCGCGCTTCCTGACGACCACGTCGCAATACGCTTTCCTCGGTGTTGCAGCTTTCCTATCGCTGTTTCCATTCCTCTGGATGGTGATCAGTTCGACGAATACTTCGATTGACATTATCAGCGGCCGAATGGGCTTGGGCGATGCCTTCCGCACCAACGTTGCGAATTTCTTCACGCTGGTCGATGTGCCGCTGGTCTTCTGGAATTCGGCGAAAGTCGCCGTGCTCGCGACATTGCTAACGATCCTCGTGTCATCGCTGGCAGGTTATGGCTTCGAGATGTTCAAATCGAAGGCACGTGACCGGATCTATTCGCTCGTGCTCTTGACGCTGATGGTCCCCTTTGCCGCACTGATGATCCCGTTGTTCATGATGATGGCGAAGACGGGCCTGATCAACACACATGTCGCCATCATGCTGCCGACGATCGCCTCTGCCTTCATCATCTTCTACTTCCGCCAGTCGACCAAAGCATTCCCGACGGAGCTGCGGGATGCTGCCAAGGTAGACGGGCTCAAGGAATGGCAGATTTTCCTCTACATCTATGTTCCGGTGATGCGCTCAACCTATGCGGCCGCCTTCGTGATCGTCTTCATGGTCAACTGGAACAACTACCTCTGGCCGCTCATCGTCCTTCAATCGAATGACACCAAGACGATTACGCTCGTCGTCTCCTCGCTCGCCTCGGCCTACTACCCCGATTACGGTGTGGTCATGATCGGCACGATCCTCGCCACGCTCCCCACCCTCCTCGTCTTCTTCGTCATGCAGCGCCAGTTCGTCCAAGGCATGCTGGGCTCAGTGAAATAGGAAACTCCGTCAATGCGCATTACAGAAGGTTTCAACGGAAACTGGATTTTCAGCCACGGCTTCGATCAGGTCAACGTCAACAGCCTGCAGCCGGGTGAAACGGTACGCCTGCCGCACAGCGCCGTAGAACTGCCCTACAATTATTTCGACGAGACCGAATACCAGAAACCCTTCACCTATCAAAAGCGCTTTGAGTGGCGGCCAGAATTCGAGGGCCGCGAAGTATCGCTGGTCTTCGATGCGGCGATGGCCGACAGCGTCGTCTATCTCAACGGCAATGAGATCATCGCCCACAAGGATGGCTACACGCCGTTCGAGGCCCGGCTGACACCGCATCTGAAGCGTGGCGAAAACCTGGTTACCGTAAAGGTCGATGGTTCGGAAAACCCCGAAATCCCGCCGTTCGGCGGCCAGATCGACTACCTTTGCTATGCCGGTATCTACCGCGATGTCTGGCTGAAGATCGCAAGCCCGGTCTCGATCGTAAACGTCAAGATCGAAACGCCGGATGCCCTTGCCGACGTGAAGACGGTGACGGCTCGCGTCTTCATCGCCAACCCACAAGGTCTCAGTCTCTCCGGCACGCTTGCTGCGAAAATCCGCCGGCCGGGTGGTGGCGAAATCGCTTCCGCGACAGTTACCGTAAGCGGCAACGAAGCCTTTTTGGCCTTCTCCGATCTTTCCGGGCTCGACCTGTGGGATCTCGACAACCCCGTCCTCTATGCCCTGTCGCTCAAGCTTGAAACGGAGCATGGCGAAGACGTCCTGACCCATCGCTTTGGCTTCCGCACCGCGCAATTCACGCCGGATGGTTTCCTACTAAACGGCAGGCCACTGAAACTGCGTGGCCTCAATCGTCACCAGGCCTGGCCACACACGGGCTATGCAATGGGCCGCCGGGCGCAGGAAAAAGATGCCGACATCCTGAAATATGAACTCGCATGCAACATCGTGCGCACCTCGCACTACCCGCAGTCGAAGTGGTTTCTTGACCGCTGCGACGAGATCGGTCTGCTCTGCTTCGAGGAGATCCCCGGCTGGCAGCATATCGGCGGCGAAGCCTGGCAGCAGGAATCGATCGAAAACGTCCGCCGCATGATCGAGCGCGACTGGAACCACCCGTCGATCATCATCTGGGGCGTCCGCATCAATGAAAGCCGGGACAACCACGCCTTTTACGCCGAGACGAACCGGCTGGCGCGCGAACTCGACCCGTCACGCCAGACCGGCGGAGTTCGCTTCATCACCAACTCGGAGATGCTGGAAGACGTCTACACGATGAACGATTTCATTCTCGGCCAGGAGGAAATGCCGGGCAACAACCGCGGCCGCGTCGTCTTGCGCGNNCCGGGTGGAGACAACCGGCATCACCAAGCCGATCCCCTACATGATCACCGAGTATAACGGCCACATGTACCCGACCAAACGCTTCGACCAGGAACAGCGCCAGGCCGAGCATGTCACCCGCCACCTGCAGATCCTCAATGCTGTGGCCGGCGATACGAATATCTCCGGCTCCACCGGCTGGTGCATGTTCGACTACAACACCCACAAGGACTTCGGTTCCGGCGACCGCATCTGCTATCACGGTGTGCTCGACATGTACCGCATCCCGAAACTCGCTGCTTACGCCTATGCCTCGCAGGGCGATCCGAAGGACAATGTCGTGCTACAGCCGGTGACGTTCTGGGCGCGCGGCGAGCGCAATATCGGTGGCGTGCTACCGCTGATCATCCTGACCAACTGCGACTATATCGATGTGACATTTGGCGAATGGCCAGCAAAACGCATCTATCCCGACACCGAGAACTATCCGCATCTGGCGCATCCGCCTGTGGTACTCGACCTGCGCAATGTGACGCCCGAGGAGTTCGGCACCTGGGGCCGCGTCTGGCGCGAAGGCACGCTGACAGGGTTTGTCGATGGCAAGGCCGTGAAGACGATC
>UBTA01000186.1:8219-8606 GCA_900468065.1 Hyphomicrobiales bacterium
CCATGCCCGCCGATCCCATACCCACCACACTGGACGTCACGCCCGACGAGACGGTGTTGCGCAGTGGCGAGAAGGATGCTGTTCGTGTCGTCGTCCGTGCGCTCGATCAGTGCGGTAATCTGCTGCCCTTCTTCGAGGAACCCGTGTCGCTCGCGCTTGAAGGCCCCGGCCGCATCATCGGCCCTAGCGACCACACGCTCAAAGGCGGCGCCACGGGGTTTTGGGTCGAAGCCGGCGACGAGCCGGGTGTGCTCAACCTCACAGTCAAGAGCCGCCGCTTCGACACCCAGACCATCACCTTCACGACCAACTGAGAAGCTCCCATGGCCGATGTTCGCCTGACCGACATACGCAAAAACTTCGGCGCCCTTGAGATCATCAAGGGCG
>UBTA01000110.1 GCA_900468065.1 Hyphomicrobiales bacterium
CGAGCGCCGGGCCCGGCGCGGCTTCGTGGAGCAGTCATGAGCGAAGCACCCACCACCGACGTTACCACCCATGCCATGGCGATCACGCCGGAAGATCTACCGACGGCTGAAAGTTTCTTCAAGCCGCACCGTATCGTTCTTTTGGCGATCGCCGCCGGGCTTGTCTTCTGCATCGTCTGGTTCATGCGCTGGGACTGGATCCCCCAATATCTGCCGCGGCTGGGCTACGGCATCATGATCACGTTGGCGATGCTGTTCAGCACGTCGATCCTCGGTTTTCTTCTGGCCGTGCCGCTTGGCCTGGTGCAGGTGACCGGCCCCTGGCCGCTAAAAGCTTTGGCGAAAGGCTTCTGCACCGTCATCCGCGGCACGCCCCTGCTGCTGCAACTCTGGCTTCTCTATTATGGGTTGGGCTCGCTGTTTCCGCAGTTTCCCGCCATCCGCCAGTCCTTCCTGTGGCCCTATCTGCGCGAATCCTGGCCCTACGGCGTTGCAGCCCTGACGATCTCGTTTGCCGCCTATGAAGGCGAAGTGATGCGCGGCGCCTTTGCTGGCGTTCCAGCCGGCGAGATCGAGGCGGCGCGCGCCTATGGCATGAGCCGCTGGACGCTGTTTCGCCGCATCTGGCTGCCGCGCGCCATCCACCGGGCACTGCCGACACTCAACGGCGAAACCGTGCTGCAGTTGAAGGCGACGCCGCTGGTTGCGACCATCACCGTTATCGACGTCTATGCCGTTATCTCGAAGGTGCGGCAGGATACCTACATCACCTACGAGCCGCTGCTGCTGCTCGCGCTGATCTATATGTGCCTGACAGCAATTCTTGTCTTCGCCTTCCGCTATCTCGAAAATCGCATACCAACCCGTGGTACCTGACATGACCTTGAACGTGAACCTGACCAACTCCATGCCCGAACTGGTGGCCATCCGCCGCGACTTGCACGCCCATCCGGAACTGGGGCTCGAGGAGGTCCGCACCTCCAATTTCGTCGCAACGTGCCTGGAAGGCCTCGGTTATACAGTGACACGCGGCCTCGCCAGGACCGGCCTCGTCGCCACGCTGAAGAACGGCACCAGCAATCGCTCGATCGGCATACGCGCCGATATGGATGCGCTGCCGATCCTTGAGGAAACCGGTCTCGACTACGCATCGAAGACCCCCGGGCTGATGCACGCCTGCGGTCATGATGGCCATACGACCATGCTTTTGGGCGCTGCCCGCGCCATCGCCGAACGCAAGAATTTCGACGGCACCGTGCATCTGATCTTCCAGCCAGCCGAGGAGAATTTCGGCGGCGCCAAGATCATGATGGACGAAGGCCTGTTCGACAAATTCCCATGCGACGCCGTGTTTGCGCTCCACAACGAACCCGGCCTGCCCTTCGGCCAGTTCGCTCTGCGCGAAGGCCCGATCATGGCCGCCGTCGATGAGGCGAAGATCACCGTTCACGGCCTTGGCGGCCACGGCGCCGAACCGCAGGAAACCGCCGACCCGATCGTCTGCGGCGCCTCGATCGTCATGGCGCTGCAATCGATCGTATCCCGCAACATCCATCCGATGGACCCGACCGTCATCACCGTCGGTTCGTTTCACAGCGGTTCGGCCAGCAATATCATTCCGGAACGCGCCGAGATCGTCGTCGGTATCCGCTCGTTCGACCCGAAGGTGCGTGACGAACTGGAACGCCGCATCCGGCTGATCGCCGAAAACCAGGCGGCAAGCTACGGCATGCGGGCGACTGTCGACTATAATCGCAGCTACGACGCGACGATCAATCATAAGGCGGAAACCGATTTCGTCCGCGATCTCGCCATACGCTTTGCCGGTGCCGATAAGGTCGTCGATCTTGAGCGCGCCTTCATGGGCAGCGAGGACTTCGCCTATATGATCAAGGACCGGCCGGGCACCTATTTCTTCCTCGGCTCCAGTGTCACCGGAACTGAAAAATCGCTGCATCACCCCGGCTACAATTTCAACGACGACCTGCTGCCGATCGGCGCCGCGTTCTGGACCGAGCTGGCGGAAGCCTATCTCGCCCAGCCATAACGGCCTCCAAAAAGAAAAAGCCGCAGGAAGGGACATTCCTGCGGCAAGTCGGGACAGTGTAGGCAAGTCGATCGCGACGTGCGATCAGTCGAATGTTCGGGCCTGCACGCGCGGCAAAGCTTTGACCGGCGGGTGCAGCCCATCTGGATCGAAGCCCGGCAAAGATACGGTTGGCATCGTGCAACGCGATCGCTTGGCAGGTTTCGTTCTTCGATAAAACCGACCATAGACGGCAGGGTTTGCGGGCCGCTTAAGCTGATAATTAAAATTTTACCGATGTCGCTTTTCGGGACGATGCCGCTCAAATCAGAGCCCCGTCTGGCCGGATGCAACTTTGCCGCAGGTGGACGATTGTCGCAGTGTGACACTATGGTTGCAGCATTGTCATTGACCTTTTGCACCAATAGCGCAGACTATGGCGCACGGGTTCAGGCGCCGGACAAACCGCAAAGGCAGGGGACTCGCCGGCGCGAAATCGGACACACCGACGGCTGCCAAACCCTCGAAAGGATTGTACCGTGTTCGAGAGTTTTGACGCGACGCTGCTCGCTCGCATCCAGTTTGCCTTCACCGTATCGTTTCACATCATCTTTCCAGCCTTTTCCATCGGCCTTGCGAGTTTTCTTGCCGTGCTGGAGGCCCTGTGGCTGTGGAAGAAGGATCAGGTCTACATGGACCTGTTCAATTTCTGGAAAACGATCTTTGCTGTCGCCTTCGGCATGGGTGTCGTCTCGGGCATCGTCATGTCCTACCAGTTCGGCACCAACTGGAGCGTCTTTTCCGACAAGGCGGGGCCGGTCATCGGCCCCTTGATGGGCTACGAGGTGTTGACGGCCTTCTTCCTCGAGGCAGGCTTTCTCGGCGTCATGCTGTTCGGCCTGCACCGCGTCGGCCCGAAACTGCATTTCCTCGCCACGTTCATGGTTGCCTTCGGCACCCTGATTTCGGCGACCTGGATCCTTGCGGTAAACTCCTGGATGCAAACGCCCGCCGGGTTCGGTATCAACGATGTCGGGCAGTTCATTCCGCTCGACTGGTGGAAGGTGGTCTTCAACCCGTCCTTCCCCTACCGCCTCGTCCACATGGTGCTGGCCGCCTATCTCACCACCGCCTTCGTGGTCGGCGCGGTCGGCGCATGGCACCTCCTGAAGAACACCGCTCCGCGGCGTTCGCGCACCATGTTCTCGATGGCCATGTGGATGGCGACCATCGTCGCGCCGATCCAGATCATGGCCGGCGACTTCCATGGCCTCAACACGCTGGAACACCAGCCGGTCAAGGTCATGGCGATGGAAGGCCATTTCGACAGCCACCCGAACGGTGCGCCGCTGATCCTGTTCGGCATTCCGAACACAGCGGAGAAGCGCATCGACTACGCGGTCGAAATCCCGAAATTTTCCAGCCTGATCCTCAAGCATGACCTGAACGCGCCGCTTGCCGGACTCGACACCATCCCGGACAATCTCGAGCCGCCGGTCGCCGTGGTCTTCTGGTCCTTCCGTGTCATGGTCGCCATCGGTTTCGCCATGCTCGGCATCGGCCTGTGGAGCCTGTGGTGTCGGGTGAGGGGCACGCTCGACAGCGCCGACTGGCTACATCGGGCAGCCGTCCTGATGGGGCCTGCCGGTTTCGTCGCAGTCCTCGCCGGCTGGATCACCACCGAGGTCGGCCGCCAGCCCTATACGATCTACGGCCAGCTGCTGACGGCCGATTCGATCTCGCCGATTGCCGCCCCCGCAGTCGCTGCCTCGCTGATCGCTTTCATCGTCGTCTACTTCTTCGTCTTCGGCGCCGGCACCTTCTACATCCTGCGGCTGATGAAGCGCCTGCCGCGCGATCCGATGCCCGATCTCGACGACGGACCGATCAGAACCTCCGGCATCATGCCGGGGCCCGCGACCGGACACACCCATGGGAGCACACATCATGGTCATTGATCTTCCCTTCATCTGGGCCGCCATCATTGCCTTTGCGGTGCTCGCCTATGTCATTCTCGACGGTTTCGATCTCGGCATCGGTATCCTCTTCCCGTTCTTTCCGGAAAAACGCGACCGCGATGTGATGATGAACTCCGTCGCCCCGGTCTGGGACGGCAACGAGACCTGGCTGGTGCTGGGCGGCGGCGGTTTGCTCGCGGTCTTTCCACTGGCCTACTCGGTCATTCTGTCGGCCCTCTACGCGCCGATCATCGCCATGGTGCTTGGGCTGGTCTTCCGCGGCGTCGCCTTCGAATATCGCTGGCGCACCAAACGTGGCGAGTTCCTGTGGAACTGGGCCTTTGCCGGCGGCTCGATGGTTGCGGCATTCGCTCAAGGCGTGGCGCTCGGCGCCCTCGTCCAGGGCATCCCGGTCGCCAACCGCGCCTATGCCGGCGCCTGGTGGGATTGGTTGACACCGTTTTCCATCGCCACCGGCTTTGCCATCCTGATCGGCTATGCGCTTCTCGGCTCGACCTGGCTGATCATGAAGACGACCGGAGAGCTGGCTGAAAAGGCCCGCAAGATTGCGCTGCGCACGTGCTTTGCTACCATTGCTGCCATGGGTATCGTCAGTCTGTGGACCCCGTTCCTCGAGCCCATCTATCTGGAGCGTTGGTTCAAATGGCCGACCGCAATCTTCAGCATCATCGTCCCGGTGCTGGTGCTCGGCTGCTTTGCGTTGCTGCTCACAGGTATTCGCGCCAAGCGCGATGCCCAGCCTTTTCTCGCCGCGCTTGGCCTGTTCGTCCTCGGCTTTGCCGGCATAGGCATCAGCTTCTACCCCTATATGGTGCCACCTTCGGTGACCATCTGGGATGCTGCAGCGCCGGATTCCAGCCTTGCCTTCCTGTTGTGGGGGGCCGCCTTCCTCGTGCCGATCATCCTGATCTACACCGGCTACGCCTACTGGGTCTTCCGCGGCAAGATGGATCCCGAAGAGGGCTATCACTGATGCCAGACGAGAACAGCGTTTCCAAAAAGCTCCTCTGGTTCGTCGGCCTGTGGTTTCTGGGCGTGCTGACCGTCACCGTCATCGGCTTCGCCATCAAACTCTCGCTCGGCGCTTAAAGCGCCGGGCGACCGTCATGCAAAGCTTCGCTCAAGTTTCCCGCGCTACCTCTAAAGCACACATCAGCAGGCAATGGCTTCCGCTGAGAGACAGGACCGCACCCTCCTCTGTGCAGAAGGTACTTGCCTGCTGATGTGACCAGCTTCCGAAATCGCCGCTCGCGGTGGCGGCTCGGCAGCGACCGCGACACGCACGAGGCAAGCCATGACCAAACTCTCGATCTGCATTCCCGTGGAAACCGCCGCGCAGGACGCCCTGCCGCTTGTGACAATGCTCCTGGAGAACCAAAGCGCGGACTTTGAGATCGTCATCGCAAAACCTGCCGATATATCGCTCTGCGACGCGCTCACCGGCCTTGCCGCCAGCGAGACACGCGTCGCGACAACAGACGCGCCCGCCGGAATTACCCGTCAACTCCTGTGGCGCCACGCCGTCGCAGCCACCAAGGGCGACTGGGTGACACTGGTCAACCCCGGCGATGTCATCGAAAGCGAACTGGCGACGATGGTCGCCTATCTCGAAACCAGCTCTCCTGACGTTGACGCACTCGCGTGGAATGTCCTGCAGATCGACCGTCATGCCGAGCCCGGCAAGGCAAGCTCCATCGCCATCCCTGCCCGCTATCACATCGACAAACTCGACAAGACCGGCATGCTGAAGGCCTTCTTTTACTGGGAAAACAGCCTCAACGTGCCGAAGATGCCTTACGGCCTCCATCATGCCGCCATCCGCCGTTCTCTGGTAGACGCGCTGCTGCAATTGCCGCAGCCAAGCGACTGGTCGACACCGGTGCCACAATATGAATGGGCAGCCAAGGTCCTGCTGTTTTCCAACGAACTCGCCTTCAGCGCCCGGCCGATGTCGGCTGTCAGTACCTCGCCTTTTGCGGCAGCTCCGCCGGTTCATCCCTGGAATTTCCCCTTCCACTCAGGCCTTGGCCTCACTGGAGCGGTCGCCGAAGTGCAGTTCCATGTACTGCGTGAACTCGATACGCCCTGGTCCGGCGGCAGCGAGGCGTTCGTGCGCGCAACGGTGATCGACTGCATGATGGAAACCGGCCGGGAAACCTACAAAAACAAGGGCAACGCTTATTTCGCCGCTTTGAAGGGATTCGAAGGCGGCCATCTTGCGCCGTTCTTTCGCCCGGAATTCCATGAGATCCGGCCAAAGGATACGCGGCGCGGCTTGCATGACGGCGCTCTGTTGATCGACCGTTTCATCGGCGGCGCCCGCGACGCCGCGGAATTTTACACGATGATCAAGCCGATCCTGACGCCGGTCGGGCTGATCTGCGGCGGCACCCTGCTTGGCAAGGACGGCAAAGCCATATGAGTGAGAAGACGCCGAGAATTTCCTATACCAAGCCCTCGATCACCGACCTGGAAGTCGCCTATGCCGCCGATGCTGCCGCCAATGGCTGGGGCGAGCGTTGCTACGACTATATCGTCCGGTTCGAGAACGGTTTCCGCCAGCATCTTGGCGTTACCCATGCGATTGCCACATCGAGTTGCACCGGCGCCATGCACATGGGCCTTGCCGCTCTCGGGATTGGCCGCGGTGATGAAGTCATTCTCGCCGATACCAACTGGATAGCCACGGCTGCCCCTGTCGTGCATCTCGGTGCCACCCCGGTTTTCGTCGATATCCTTCCCGATAGCTGGTGTATCGATCCCGATGACGTGGAACGTCACATCACGCCAAAGACCAAGGCGATCATCGCCACCCATATCTATGGCAACCTTTGCGATATGGACCGCCTGCTCGACATCGGCCGGCGCAACAATATTCCGGTCATCGAAGATGCGGCCGAGGCGATCGGTTCCGAATGGCACGGCCGCCGCGCCGGCTCGATGGGCACGTTCGGCACCTTCTCCTTCCACGGCACCAAGACGCTGACGACTGGCGAAGGCGGCATGTTTGTCACCAGCGACGACGCCCTGTTCGAAAAAGTGCTGACGCTCAGCAATCACGGCCGCGCCCGTCACCAGAAAAAGCAGTTCTGGCCGGATGATGTCGGCTTCAAGTACAAGATGTCGAACATCCAGGCCGCACTCGGCTGCGCCCAGCTTGAGCGCGTAGAGAGCCTGATCGCCCGCAAGCGCGAGATCCTGGCCAGCTATGCCGAGAGGTTGAAGGCCTATCAGAGCATCAGCCTCAACCCCGAAAACACCGGCACCGTCAACGGCGCCTGGATGCCAACCGCCGTGTTCGACCGCGATATCGGCATCAGCCGCGAAATGCTGCAGCAGGCGTTCAGCGCCGCCAACATCGACGCGCGTGTCTTCTTTCATCCCCTGACGAGCCTGCCGATGTTTACGGAGCGGCGCGAAAACCGGCATGCCTGGGATATCCCCGAACGCGCCATCAACCTGCCGAGCTACCACGACATGACCGAGGATGAGATCGCCCGGGTGACCGGCGTGATCATCAACCTGATCGACAGCCGGACAGCCGGCGAACCACCCCTGGCGAAATCCGCTTGAAACACCGGCGCACCGCTCGCAGCCGTCCTGAATGACAAAGGCATCACATCCCATGACAACCAAAGACGATCGCCAGGAATTTGAAGCGCACAGACAGGAGATGTGCCTGGCGCTTGGCAAGGACACGCAAGCCTTCAAGCAGTCGATCGACACGATGCTGACGCTCGATGCCTACGATTACTCCTACCTCTGGAGCTGGATGGGCGTTCCGATCATCCAGCTGCCGGCCGATATCATGGCAACGCAGGAAATCGTCTGGAACACGAAGCCCGACATCATCATCGAAACCGGCGTCGCACGCGGCGGCTCGATGATCTTCATGGCCTCGCTGCTGGCGATGACCGGCAACGACAAGGGCAAGGTGATCGGTGTCGACATCGACATCCGTGTCCATAACCGTGAAGCGATCGAGACGCATCCGATGGCAAGCCGCATCGCCCTTATCGAAGGCGGCTCCGTCGATGACAGCACTTTGCAGGCCGTGCGCGATCTCATACCGGAAGGTGCAAGGGTCATGGTCGTACTCGACAGCGACCATTCCTACGGCCATGTGCTGGCTGAATGCCGTGCCTATGGTGCTCTGGTGACGCCCGGCTGCTACCTCGTCGTGGCCGACACGGCGGCAGGTCATCTGACCGAAGACCAGGCCCCGAAGAAACGCTCGAAGTCCTGGTTCAGAGGCAACGATCCTTTGACCGCGGTCAATGACTACCTCAAGGAAAACGATCGTTTCCAGGTCGATCCGGTGATCAACGGCAAGCTCGTGCTTGCGTCGTCGCCGGGCGGATACTGCGTCCGCCTGCCCGACGCCGCCTGACGCTCAGTTCATGTCTGTTCAAAAGCCCGTCCCTTGCTGAGGCAAGGGACGGGCTTTTGTATTTCTGTGTCCTGTTTGCGAATGAGCCCCCGCGAGGGGCAGACAGCCCCTGCAGTCACACCGCCAGCGTGATCTTGTCGATCCGGCCACCGATCTGCGCACCGATGTAGAGATTCTCGTAGCATCTGGCCGGAAACCCGGCCTCCTTCATATGGAATGCAGTCTCGTCGATGTCGTAGTCGACGCGGTGCAACTCGATGCGCCCCTCCTCGAATATCGCAAATGCAGCGCGCGGATCGCCGTCGCGCGGCTGGCCGACGGCACCGGGGTTGCAGAACGTCTTGCCGTTCACATCGAGTAGAACCTGGACATGCGTATGCCCGGCAAAGAATGTCTCGGCCCCTTCGGGAATATCGGTCTCTGCAATCGCATAGAGATACTGGTCGATCGGATCCTGCCAACCGCCGTGGATGAAATAGGTCGAACCGTCGATGATGTAGGAACGCGACTGCGCAAGCCAGGCGACCTGCTCCGGCGAGATGATGCCGCGCTGGTACTCGGTGATATCGGACACCAGCTTGGAGCGCGGGCAACCCTCGCCGCTGACGATGTAGTGATCGTGATTGCCGAGGATGTTGACGACGCCCCGGGCGCGCAGCAGATCGACGCATTCACCCGGTTGCGCGTAATAGCCCACGACGTCGCCGAGCGAGATGATCGTTTCACAGCCGAGAGCATCAATCTTTTCCAGCACCGCCTTCAGTGCGGGGAGGTTACCGTGAACGTCCGAAATGATCGCGATCATGTTACCACAAGGTCTTCGTAATAGCGCCAGCCGCGCCCGGAACGGATCTCCGGTGCCAGCGGCCTCTGCCCCCGAAGATAATATTCAACCGACATTGCAGCTTCATTATAGCCGAATGCGGCGCGCAGCGACGTGCTGCTGGAAAAGCGCGGGTTGATCTCCAAAAGATAAGGTGTCTCGTCGTCCATGCGAAACTGATAATTTGTCGGCCCTACCGGTTTAAAGATCGCAGCCAGCCGGGTCACCGCCTCAGCCAGGACAGGATGTTCGACAACCTCGGCATATGCCGTATTGCCAGCGACAGAGAGCTTGCGCCGGAAGATGATCGGCGGCAATGCCGTGCCGTCGCCAAAGCCGAAAGCGCCAACGGTGAATTCCTGCTCGTCGCTGCCGATGAATTTCTGGATCAGGAATTCGTCCCTGCTCTTGTGGCTCCAATAGTTGAAATCATCCTCGTCGCGTAACACGGCGATGCCACGGGAACCATTGCCCTGGCGGGGCTTCAGCAGCAGCGGCAGCCCCAGCTGCCGAACGCAATCCGTCCAGCCTGCTCCGAGAAGCGCCGGAATGGCCGGCAGTCCGAGCCGTTCCAGTTCGAGACCGAAATCCCATTTGTCCTGCGCCAGCTCGATAACTCCGGGATCATTGAGGACGATGCGCGTTTTAAGATCAGCGAAAGCTTCCCGGTTGCGGCTGAAAAACAGGATATCGAGTTCGAGCCCCGGCAGGACGAGATCGACGGCCTCGTCGAGCAGCATGCCTTTCCAGAAGTCGAGGTAGGCGTCTGAACTTTCGTCAACTACCGGCTTGGCAAAAAACGTGTCGCACCAGTAGGGCCCAATGCCGTTCGGATCGCGGTCCACGCCGATGACGCGCACCGAAAGTCCCGACAAACGCAGCGAGCGGATGATCCCCTGCCCGATCAGCGCGCCGACCGCAGTCACCACGACGGTGATCATGTCTCCCGGCTGTTTCGGTTCAAACATCGTCATGTCAGGTCCATCGGTCCAAAAGCTGCCGCCGTCTGCGCATCCCGGATCATCGTGATGCCGTCGCGCATGTTGATCGCAGGCTCGAAATCCATTCTCTCGAAAGCCTTTGCGGAATCAGGAAAGTGGATCGGCCGGAACGGCGTTTTCTCAGGCGCAATGACTGAGCGGCCGCCCTTTCCGAAGACATCAAAGGCCATATCGGCAATCTGCTCTATCGTCAGCGATTCCGGATGAGCGACATCCAGAACACCTGCCACATCGCGTTCGGCGGCGCGGATCATCAGATCGGCCGCGTCCCGGACATGCAGGAAATTCCGGACTCCATCCGATCGGGGCATGCGGATGTCCTGCCCTTGCGCCGCATAGGCAATGATCCGCCCGAACCACGCCTGATGGTCGCAGCAGCGGCCTTCGGTATCGAACAGCTGGGAAAAACGCAGGCTGCAGAAGCGAACGTTCTGCCTTTGCAGTGCCCAGCCGAAAATCTGCTCGGCGATGCCCTTGCTCAATCCATAGGAGGTGAAATTACCGGGATCCAATGTTTGGTCCGAGGAGGCAGATCCAGCGTAGACCAGCGCCGTCGCCTTCAAATCCCGTACCAATCCAGCCACTGCGACCGCGCTTGCCGCGTTCGCGGCGAAGTTCTGGTGGAACCCGTCGTCATTGTCGCCGGCAAAGCTCGCCGCGCAATGGAAAACGACATCGGCCGTCACGTCAACAGACGCTCGAGCAACCGGGGCCATGAGGTCAAAGACGATATCGTCCGTCTCGGACCGCCCGATGGTCACCGTCGCGATGCCCCGTTGCTGCAGCCGCTTGATCAACTGGCTGCCGAGCATGGAACGTGCGCCGATGATGGCAGCAGTCCTCATTGCACGGTGGCTTCCATCAACAGCGCGACGCAAAGATCGGGGAAATCGATACCGACACGCAGCATTGCATCAAGATTTTCCTGAAAGTCCGGCAATGTCTTCAGGACGGCCAGTGGCAGCGGCTTGAGGTAAATACCTTCTTCAAGGCTGACCGCATAACCGTGGCTCTGCATTTCCTGCTTCAGCGTATCGCGGCAATATTGACGCTTGTGGCCAAGAGCATGGTCGTTGGCATTGAGATCGTAGATATCATCGATCTTGCCAAGCTCGACACCAAGCCGCCGGTTCATCGACTTGGCGTTGGGAACCGCGACGAAGATGCGCCCGCCCGGCTTCAAAAACCGCTTGAAGCGGTCAAGCAACATGCCCGGATCGTCGACATGTTCCAGAATGAAGCCCATGACGATGACGTCAAAGCGCTCGTCAGTGTCAAAATTCTCGAAATAGGAGAACACGACCTCGCCGGCGAAATCCGGGCTCTTTTCCTTGAAGAGATCGATAACCAGCTGCGAGCCTTCGATGATCACATGACGCTCGCAGGCCGCGTTGAAGAGACCCGGCGTATAACCATGGCCGATGCCGAGTTCAAGAATGGAGCCGACCGAGCCGAACCGCCGGATGATGCGCTCCGGATACCAGTTGAGGATGAGATCATTCTCGATCGCCGTCGCGGCATTCGGGAGATACTCGGATGTGACTGCATCGAGATTTTCTGTCGTCATTGCGTAAATTCCTTCCAACCGATCGTTCCCGAATGAATCAACCCGGCGCCCGCCACACCGCAATTGGCGATCAGATCCAATGCGGTCACATAAGGGGTGAAATCGCCGTGCAATTGTGGATAGGGCGTGCGCTCGTAACGCATGTATTGGACGGAGATGCCTTTCTCCTCAAACAGCCCATGGTTCAGATAGTTTCGTGCGCCGTGCCCCGTGATATAGACCGTTCCCTGCAGATGCTCGACGATGTCGCACACCCGTTCGCTGCTGGCGCCAGGCACCGGAAGCGCCTGCGACGAGAGGAACTGCGGCCGGTCCAGGCCGAAATAGACGGAGAGCTCCAGCATGGACTGGCGCGAAACATCGGCAACCGATGATGCGTCCTGCGCGAAAACGCGATCCAGCACGCCCAGCATCTCATCGCGAAACGGTGCCTTCAGGTAGGCCTGACGCAGGATTTCGCGATGTTTGCTCCGCCAGTCGGTGCGGTCGTCAAGCATCACCTCATCGATCCGCTGGCCGAGATGATAGTCGCGCAAGGGCAGCGTCATCCAGCTGACGCCATTGACGCCCTTGACCTGGACACGGTTGCTGAAACTGCCCTTGGAATACTGCACGTCGTCATAGTGAACGAAGACATCCGCCAGGCGAACCTGCTCCAGCAGACCCACCCAGGGAAAATACATCGACTGTGAGATAACGATATTCCGGCTCATGATCCGTGCAAGCTTGCCCAATTTTTGCCGGCAGGGGCCACCACCATGGCAGCGTCCTGAGACAATTCGACAGGGTGAAACTATCGACAAAGCCTTTCGCGAGGCTGGTTGCCGGGCTATGCGGTCAGCCGTCGATCCAGACGAGATCGAGACCCGGCCGGTGGAGGGCTGCCTGACCGGCGATGGCCGCGCGTGCCTTCAGCGGATTGAGGCCGACAAAGACGACATCGACGTCATCATCAAGTTTCGATGGCGACAGAACCGGCCGATTGAAGTGAACGGAACCCTGCAGTTTCGGGTTCTGGTCAAGGAACACCCGGAAATCGACATCCGCTTCGATCCGGCTGCAGATCCAGCTGCCGTAGAAACCGGAGCCATAGACCGCGGCGCGCTTGCCAGAAAACTGCTTGGCCGCGTCATCCAGGCGAATAGTCGCCTGCTTCCAGAAGGCGCAGATTTCCTTGGCTTTCCTTGCGGCGTCGGCGGCTTCCTGGCGGTCGGGAGCACTGGTCACTAGCTGTTCGCAGCAGACCGCCACGATGAAGAACGCACCCGGAAACGCAGTACTATCCACCGTTTCCAGCATGAAACCGGACAGTGCCAGCGCCCGTTTGATCGACGCGATGCTGAAATGGTTGAGATGGTCGGCAACTGTCATATCACCGGGATTGGCGGCCACATCCGGCATGGACAGAAGAAGCCGGCCGCCAGGAGCAAGCAGCCCGCGCAGCGTCTTCAGGAAGGAAACGGGCTCGGCCACATGCTCGATAACGAAATGGCTGATGATCGCCTGGAACTGGCCAGCCCATGCATCCGGCACGCGATAGCTCGCTTGGTTCTCGGGCTTCACCCAGCTATTCCATGCCGGCACGTAGTCGCGGCTGACATCGAAGACGTGCGGATGTAGATCATCACGCGCCATGCACATCTTGCGCAACGTGTCCGCCTTGCCGGCACCATAGTCGAGAACGGACGGGTCCTGCGGCAGATCCAGGAGGCGCAGACCGATTTCAGCCTGATGGTCCGTCCGATAGATCGGCGTTCCGTCCCTGCCCACGGCGAAGATCTGGTCGTGATCATCCGATTCCAGCGAAATCCGGTAGGTCGTATCGTAAAAACTCTCGATATCCGGCAGATCGGCGCATTGCGCGTGGCCGCATTCCTCGCAGACATAGGCCAGCGTCGGAATATCGATGAAGGCCATCATCGATGTCAGGGCAGGTGCCGAGGCCTCATAGGAAGCCTTGGCAATGTGCGATCCGCAGACCCGGCATGCGGTCATACTGCGGTCTCCCCGTCCGTCACCAGTTCCGGCAGGACCTTCGAGAAATCGACGCCGGCTGCAAACGAGCCGCACCAGCCGATGCGAGTGCCGAGCGGATCGGCAAAATTGAAATAGCGGAACTGGATGCTCCAGCGCGGCATGGCGGATACGTTATGTCCACCCTGGTGCATGGTCAGGAAGTCCATCAGGATTAGGTCGCCCGGCTGGGTGAGCGGTGCAACTGTTTTGTATTTTGCCAAACGCTCCTCGGCACCGTCCATGTACAGCGCATAGGCGCCGCTTTTGCCAAGGCCGGCGTCGTCACGATAGACCGGGATCAAGCCTTCGGCATGGGAGCCTTCAGCGATCTGGACCGGCCCCATATCCGGCGTCACCGGCAGAAGCGGCGTCCAGAACACGATGCCGTCAAGGCTGCGAAGCTGGCCAGGGAACTCCTGGTGCCACTGCGCCCGGAACTTCTCCTCACCCGGGTTATCGATACGGATGCCATAGCCGCCAGCCGCGATGCCTGGAATGGACCCCGGGTGCAGGTGCTGAAACACCGTCTGGTTCACAGCCTTGGTGACGATCTGCATGAAGGCCGGAATCTGCTTGACCGCATCGTAGACTTCGCCGCCCCAGGCGCGGTTCTCAGCGATCAGCGCCGGATAGGCCTTGGTCATCGCGTTCCACGACGTGTCCGTCGGCGCATCGACTTTGTATTTCCGGCACATCAGTTCCAGGATGATGCGGATGCCCTCCTGGATCGGGGCGATATCGCGCTGCGCGTCGTAAAACTGCGGCAGCATCGTATAGCCCTTGGTGGCAAAATCTTCCTTGGCCGAAGCGGGAATGAGAACTTCATTCTGAATCATGCTTTGCATCCTTTTCTGTACCATAACGACTGCGCTGGCTTAGCCGCGAGACACTGGCCGCTCACCGGCCCGGTGGCATTCAAATCATCCGCCTGTCTGGTCACGCCGCCCCATACCATCGTCAGGCCGCCTTGAAAGTCTCGGCGAGGTTCAGCACCATCGCCTCCTGCGGCGAAAGCATCTGGGCGACGAAGTGATAGAGCTCCGCCGGCGTCCGGACGCCGCCGATTTCCTCATCGATATAGAGCTGGTTATCGGAAACGCCGGTGAAGAACGGTGCGCCTACCGGATCAACAAAATCGATAGGCTTGAAATGTTTGAGGTACTGGCCGCCCTTCCACTTGGAAAAGACGTTGCGATAGTTCTCGATCGCTCTGTCATTGTCCTCGGAGGTAGACATGAGGCTGCAGCTGTAACCACAGGCTTCGGCAAAATTGGCCTCCCATCCCTTCATAGGGCTGTAGCCATAACGCGACAGGAACCAGTGCTGGACCTGCGCGATGCAAGCCGTCAAACCAAGTGTCGTGGGGAAAGGAAAATCCTTCATGTGCGTGTCATCATCGATGTTGCGGCCGGTCTCCGCAGTAAAGACCGCGAGTTGCTCTTCCATCTTCTCAGCCGTCTTGATCTTCGCCGAATTGGCCTTGGCGCAGGAGCCGAGGACCGAGAAAGGGCGGCCCGAATAGACCATATGCTCGGCGGTCACCAGAACCTTGCAGATGTTCTCGAAATCGACGACCGGGTATTCGCAGTATTTGCC
Organism: Hyphomicrobiales bacterium; assembly: GCA_900468065.1. Classification (GTDB taxonomy): domain Bacteria; phylum Pseudomonadota; class Alphaproteobacteria; order Rhizobiales; family Rhizobiaceae; genus Pararhizobium. The sequence continues at coordinate 15,399 of UBTA01000110.1, forward strand.
GCCGAACTTCACCTTCATCTTGTTCATCACCCGCATCGACACCGCGCCGTGATAGAAGCCGAAGGCCATATTGGGGCTGGGCTTGCCGCCGCTCCAGGAGAAGAACTCGTGATAGGCTGTCGAGCGCGGTACCCGATAGACGCCGGTGTCGAGATTGGCAGCGATGTTGCAATGCTGCGGCCGGTTGTCGGGCCAGTTGAAGGTCATCCGGCTCCAGATCAGCACGTCGGTTGCCGGATATTCGGCCTGGCAGCGGCGGATCAGGTCGGCCACATCGACATCGACGTAATCATCATCGCCGATCATGCAGACAAACTCGCCGGTGGTAGCCTCGACGCATCGATCCCAATTCTCGACCATCGGCAAGACCCGGCCCACAGAAGGCAGATATTTCACGCGCGGGTCGCCAAGAACGTCTTCCATGAAGTCGTTCATGATTGAGGCATCATCGGAATTGTCGGCGAACACGAACTCGACATCCGTGCGCATATTCACCAGCAGACTTCTGATCGTTTCCTGGAAATAGGGCTGGCGGTTCCGCGAGGGTACACAAATCGTCAGTTTCGGCTGCGCGAACATGAAATTTCTCCGTTTGCCGTACATTAGCGGCAGCGCCTTTCGCGAGGCTTGCCCGCGACCCTTTGACGTCCGTTCGGGTTTTCGGCTTTTCAGCGGATGCGTGGCTTGATAAGCACCGTCGCATGCGGTCTTGCGATGCAGCAGTGCCGTGGTGAAGCATCCGGAGAGCCTTATGCAGAAAAGCCCGGCAGACTGTGCCTCGATGGCAGAGATCCGTGTCGAGATCGACCGCATCGATCAAGCCCTGATAGCGCTCTTTCAGGAACGCTGGGGCTATATCGGGCGGGCGGCCGAGATCAAGAAACCGGCCGGGTTGAAGGCGGATATTCCGTCGCGCGTGGATCAAGTCCGGCAAAATGCACGCCGCAACGCCGAAAAGGCCGGGCTTGAACCCGATTTCTACGAGGATATCTGGGCGCGCCTGATCCAACATTCGATCGAGCATGAACTGGACATCCTCGGCGATAGCGGCAAATAGGCGGCGCCTCTTGCTCAGCCGATCTTCATGCCAGGCGTATCGGTTTTCTTCACCGGCGCTTCGACGGTGACTTCCGGCAGATCGCCGGTAACGCCTTCGGCTAAGGATGCACCGTCAGCGCCGGCACCGCTGTCACGAACTTGCCACCCCAATCGCTGATATACGAAAGCTGCTGTCTGATTTCGGCTTGAAGGTTCCATGGCAGTATCACAACTCTTTCCGGTTTTTCGGCTTTGAGAAATTCTTCAGTGACAACGGGGATACGGCTGCCGGGGAGCAGGAGGCCCTGCTTGGCCGGGTTCTTGTCGACGACGAACGGCAAGAGGTCAGGCTTGACGCCAGAGAAGTTGATCAGCGTGTTGCCCTTGGCCGCGGCGCCATAGGCTGCGACCTTCAGGCCAGCCCGGCGGCTCTCGATCAGGAATGTCAGGAAACCGTCGCGCACAGACTGCGCAGCCTCCTGGAAGCCGGTATAGAAGCCGTTGGCCAGCATGCCGGCGGCGTGCTCTTCGCCCAGCATGGCCGCCACGGCTGCAGTGACCGGATGTTTTCCGGTATCGCTACGCTGTGCGAATACCCGCAGGCTGCCGCCATGCCAGGGTGTCGTCTCAACATCAAAGACGGATAGGCCATTGGCTTCAAAGACGCGGCTGACGGATGTCAGCGACAGGTAGGAATAGTGTTCGTGATAGGCGGTATCGAACTGCGCCTCGCGCACCATATTCAGCAGGTGCGGAAACTCGAAGGTGGCAACGCCGTTTTCCTTCAGCAGACGTGCGAAACCAGCGACGAAATCGTTGATGTCAGGCACATGGGCCAGAACATTGTTGGCGGCCGTCAGGTCAGCGGAACGGCCCTCTGCTGCGAGCCTTTCCCCAAGTTCCGCACCGAAGAATTCCTCGACGATCTCGATGCCCTTGGCGCGCGCGGCTGCAGCCGTGCTTGCGGTCGGCTCGATACCGAGGCAGCCGATGCCGCGCTCCCTGGCATATTGCAGCAGATAGCCGTCATTGGCGGCGACCTCGACGATATGGGAAGCTTCGGTCAGGCCGAAACGGGCCTGCATGTCGGCGACATAACGCTTGGCGTGATTAAGCCACGAGGTCGAAAACGAGCTGAAATAGGCATAGCTCGAGGAAAAGAACGTCTCGCGGTCGGCAAAATCCTCGGTCTGCACGAGGCGGCATTCCTCACAGCAGCGGATCACCAGCGGATACCAAAGTTCCGGCAGGTGCCGCTCATCGGCATTGACATAGGAATTCGACGGCGGCGCGGTGCCGAGATCGAGGAAGGGCACCATATGCGTCGATCCGCAGTGACGGCATTTCATGCGGCTACTCCACGATAGTCCGGCGACAGCAAGGGATGCGCCGCATCACGCGGCGACAGGTTGGCGACCGGCAACGGCCAGTCGATGCCGAGTGCGGGGTCTTGCGGATTGAGCCCCCCCTCGGAAGAAGCCGCATAGGGCTCTGAATGGGCATAGATCATCCGCACATCATCAGTCAGTGCCTGGAAGCCATGCGCGAAACCCTTCGGAATCAGCAGCGAACAGGCATTGTCTTCCGAGAGTTCAATGGCGAAATGCTGGAGAAACGTTGGCGAATCCGCGCGGATATCGACGGCGATGTCGAGGATACGGCCGCGGTTGCAGGTGACCAGCTTGATCTCCGCATCCGGCGGGCGCTGAAAGTGCATGCCGCGCACCGTGCCTTTATGGCGCGTGCCGGTCTCGTTCAGCTGGGCGATGCGTCCCTGCCAGCCGAAGGCCGCAAGATCCTCTTCGCAGAACAACCGCGACAGGAAACCCCGATCGTCCGAAAGGGTTTTGCGGCTGATGACGCAAAGCCCCTGAAGCGGCGTCGCGCGGGCCGTGAACCGCGCGCTCATCCGGCCGCCCGCAAAGATTCGTCCTTGGCGGCAAGCCCGGCAAAATCGCGAATATCGCCAAGGCAGAGGTCAAGTGCTGCCTGTCCCTGCCCTTGCGCTCTATACCACTCCATCGTCCGCTTGACGGTCTCCGCCAGCCGCCAACGCGGCTGATAGCCGAGATCGGCGCGCGCCCTGGCGCTGTCGAGTACCAGATAGCCCGCTTCGTGCGGCCCGTCCGTGCCGTCACCGAGAACCATCGCGCCGCCGCCAAAGTGCCGCTCGGCCATCTTGAGGACTGCGCCAACAGAGGCCGCTTCCCCATGATCCGGACCAAAATTGTAGCTCTCGGAGCCATCCGGCATTTGCCACAGACGCTCAGCCAATCCCATGTAGCCACCGAGTGGCTCAAGCACGTGCTGCCAGGGGCGCACGGCGCGCGGACGGCGCACCTGCAATGTCTCGCCGCCCTGCCAGGCGCGAACCGCGTCCGGGATCAGGCGGTCTTCGGCCCAGTCGCCGCCGCCGATGACATTGCCGGCGCGTGCCGTGGCAAGGCCGATCTTGCGGGCTGCAAAGAACGAGGCGCGGTAGCTCGCCGCGACGATTTCCGCTGCCGCCTTGCTGGCGCTGTAGGGATCGTGGCCGCCGAGCGGATCGCTTTCCATGAAGGCGAGGCCTGTCTCGGCGTTGTGGTAGACCTTGTCGGTGGTCACCACGACGATCGAGCGCACATCCTCCGACAACCGCAGGGCATCGAGCAGATTAGCCGTGCCGATGACGTTGATATCGTAAGTCTCGGCGGGATTGCGATACCCCGCCCGCACCAAAGCCTGCGCCGCCAAATGGAAGACGACCTGCGGCTTGGTTTTCAACACATGATGGGTAACGGCATCGCGGTCGCGGATATCGATGATGCCCGGCCCCTCCACACCGCCGCCGAGCAAAAGATGCAGCGAAGGTTCGGTCTGCGGTGCCAGCGACAGGCCCGAGACATCGGCGCCCAGTTCGCGCAGCCACAGCGTCAGCCAGCTGCCCTTGAAGCCGGTATGCCCGGTGACGAGCACCCGTTTTCCGCGCCAGAATTCGTTTGTCATTGTCATCACCAGCTCTTCCAGGGTGGGGTGCCGCTCTGCCACAGGCTCTCAAGATGGTTCTTGTCGCGCAGCGTATCCATCGGCTGCCAGAAGCCTTCGTGGAAATACGCCTGCAACTCGCCGTCCTTGGCCAGTCCCATGAGGGGCTCCCCTTCCCAGCTTGAATGATCCGCGTCGATCCGGTCGATGACGCGGGGCGAAAGCACGAAGAAGCCGCCGTTAATGAAGCCGCCTTCGCCTTCCGGTTTTTCGATGAAGCCCTGGACTTCGGTGCCTTCCAGCTGCAGCGCGCCATAGCGCGCCGGAGGCCGGACTGCCGTCACAGTCGCCTGCTTGCCATGGGTCTTGTGGAAGGCGATGGTCTTGCCGATATCGACATTGCTAACGCCGTCGCCATAGGTGAAGCAGAAGGCTTCTTCATCCTTGAGATAGGAAGCGACCCGCTTGAGGCGGCCGCCGGTCATCGAATTCTCGCCCGTGTCGACCAGCGTGACGCGCCAGTTTTCAGCGCTCTGGCGGTGAAATTCGATCGAGTTCTGCGACAGGTCAAACGTGATGTCCGACATGTGCAGGCCGTAATTGGCGAAATATTCCTTGATCATGTAGCCTTTGAAGCCACAGCAGATGATGAAGTCCCGCACGCCGTGGGCGTAGTAGAGCTTCATGATATGCCAGAGGATCGGCCGCCCGCCGATCTCGATCATCGGCTTCGGCCGCAGATGGGTTTCTTCGGCGATGCGCGACCCGAGGCCGCCGGCCAGAATGACAGCTTTCATCCGCCCCTCCCGTTAGACGCAAAGACGATCGCCGGCGGTACCGGCGATGGCTTGGCGAGAGGAAGCGGAATTGCGGTGGGCCATTGATCGGGCGTAGCTGGAGCCACGCGGCGCCTCCGACTGCAAAGCATCTGGCTTTGCGGTCACACGATTCTTAAGGCGCGAAAACTCCATCATGCTCTAGGTCCAGTCAGTCTACTCTGACCGGTACCCTAGAACCTGAAACTGTCGTCAAACTGGAGAGGTTACCCCTCGTTATCTCCGGTTACCCGGTCACAGTCTCCAAAAGACACCTAATATACTGTAATTTAGAAGGAATTTTTCCGCATCAGATGCAATTCCCAATCCAACGCGCTGCGGATGATGCCGTTCAGATTGTCATATTGCGGCACCCAGCCAAGCTCCTGCTTGGCCAGCGCCGGGTTGGCGACGATCATCGCGGGATCGCCGGCGCGGCGTTCGGCGAACGTTACCGGGAAATCCTCACCATGCACCTTGCGCACGGCATCAAGCACTTCCAGCACCGAGAACCCGTGGCCATAGCCACAGTTGGCCGCCAGCGAGCCGCCACCGGCGCGCATGCGCTGCAAGGCTTTCAGATGCGCCTGAACCAGATCCCAGACATGGATATAGTCGCGCACGCAGGTTCCGTCCGGGGTGGGATAGTCGGTGCCGAACACACTCATCGACGAACGTTTGCCGAGTGCGGTAGCGCAGGCAACCTTGATCAGATGCGTCGCCGCATCCGTCGACTGGCCGCTGCGGCCTTTCGGATCGGCACCGGCAACATTGAAATAGCGCAGCGCCGTGTAGGTGAAGGCATGGGCGGCTGCGGTGTCGCGCAGCATGATCTCGGTCATCAGCTTCGACGAGCCATAGGGCGATTCCGGCTTGAGGTTGACGCTTTCCGTCACTGGTTCCAGCACATCCGGCGTGCCATAGACGGCTGCCGTCGAGGAAAACACGAAATAGGGAATACCGGCTTCGACGGCGCTGGCGATCAGGCTGCGGGATTTGACGGTGTTGTTCTCGTAGTAACCAAGCGGATCGGCGACCGATTCCGGCACGACGATCGAGCCGGCGAAATGGATGATGGAATCGATGTCGTTGTCGGCAAAGATCTGCTGCAAAAGGGCTGTATCGGCGATATCGCCCTCATAGAAACGCGCTTCGGGAGCGATCGCCCAGCGAAAACCGGTCGACAGGCGATCGATGACGACGACCTCTTCGCCGGCATCGAGCAATGCCCAGACCATGTGGCTGCCGATATAACCGCCGCCGCCCGTTACCAATACCGCCATTGCCTGCTCCTGCACTGTTCAAAGTGAGCGGGATAAAACCCGTTCGCGACGCGTTTCACAAGACTTTTGTGCGATGCAATGAAGCCGAAGCTGCTTCAGAGGGCGGCGATATAGCCCGCCAGCCGTTCGGCCGCGATGGCGATCTGCTTGGGATCGCGCAGGAAACAGGCGCGCATGAACAGCGATCCGCCCTCTCCGAAAGCGGTTCCGGGTGCAAGGCCAACGCCGGTCTTGTCGACGATATCCAGCGCCGTGCGCCGGGCATCGGTCACACCATCGATCTTCAGGAAGGCGTAGATCGCGCCGTCCGGTTTCAGCGTCTGCACCCGGTTTGTAGCGATCAGCGCGTCACAAAGCAGGTCGCGCGAACGGGTCGCCTTGGCGACGTTTTCCGCAACGAACGCATCGCCGTGATCAAGCGCCACGACGGCGCCTGCCTGGATGAATTGCGCCACGCCGGATGTCGAATACTGGATCAGGTTTTCCAGCACCTGGCCAGCCGCGGGCGGCGCCACGATCCAGCCGGCCCGCCAGCCGGTCATCGACCAGTTCTTCGAGAACGAATTGACGAACAGGATGCGCTCGTCCTCGTCCATCACGTCGAGGAAGGACGGTGCGCGGTCGCCATTGTAGGAATAGAGCGCATAAATCTCGTCAGCCATGATCCACAGGCCATGTTTGCGCGCCAGCGCCAGAATGGCCCGCAAGTCTTCATGCGTGGCCGTCCAGCCGGTGGGGTTGGACGGCGTGTTGACGAACAGCGCCCGTGTCTTTTCCGTGATCGCCGCTTCCAGCCTGCCAATGTCGAGCTGCCATTTGCCGTCCTCGAAGCTCAGCGGCACAGCGACGGCGCGCACGCCGGACAGTTCGGCACTGGCGGCAAAGTTTGGCCATGCGGGGGTCAGAAACACCATCTCGTCGCCCGGCGAGGTCACGGCCTCGATGGCAAGCTTGATCGCCTGCATGCCGGATCCGGTCACATAGAAATTGTCTGGCGAAAGGATTTTGGCAAAATGGCGCTGGTAATAGCGTGACAGCGCCTCGCGCAAGGCCGGGATCCCGCGCTGCCAGGTGTAGAAGGTCTCGCCGGCGGACAGCGACTCCTGAGCTGCCTTTGAGATGAAATCCGGTGTCGGCAGATCGCCCTCGCCGACCCAGAGCGGGATGAGCCCCTCACGCCCGCGCGCATAATTCACCAATTCAACAATGCCGCTTTCCGGCGCGGAAAGCGATCGAGGGCTGAGGCTGGCAAGTATCGTCATCGGCGGGCTCCTGTTGGCCCGCCGCTTCTAGCGGTTTTTCACATCACGATCACGCGATATTCGGTGACGGATTTATCGATTTTGGTGATGTATCGGCATCCGCCTGACGATCCCGAAACGCGCCTTATACGCGCTGTGTTTTCAGGAGATCGCGGATTTCGGTGAGGAGCTGGACGTCAACCGGCGGCGGCGCTGCCGGTTCTTCGTTCTTCTGCTTTTCCAGCGAAACGCGCATCTTGTTGACGGCCTTGACCATCAGGAAAATGATCCAGGCGAGAATGAGGAAGTTGATCACCACTGTGAGAAAGTTGCCATAGGCGAAAACTGCGCCCTGCTCGCGTGCCGCAGCCAGCGAAGTTGCCGTTACTTTGCTCGAGAGCGGGAAGAAGAAATTGGAGAAATCGAGGCCGCCGGTGATGGCGCCGATGACCGGCATGATGATGTCGCCGACCAGCGAATTGACGATCAGCGTGAACGCGCCGCCGATGATAATACCGACCGCAAGGTCCATGACATTGCCCCGGGCAATAAATGCCTTGAATTCATTCAGCATTACTCTCTCCTTGTCTGTGATCTAGAACCAGCTGTGCCTGCCTGTTTTACGCAGCCGGGTGCACAGTGGATGCTAGCCGAAATCGAAATCATGTAAATCGCGCCATCAAAAATAACGCGGCATCCCCCTATCACGATCAACGGAGAAACAGTTGCCGTTTCTTTGACTTAAGGCTTAGACCGGCCCGATTTTCTTCGCCTCCGTCTTGTCCTATGCTCTGGTGGAGGACAAGGAGGAGACATGCTCTCGGGCTCGGTCATTTTCGGGGCCGCCTTCGCTTATCTGTTGCTGCTGTTTGCGGTGGCAAGCTATGGCGATCGCAAGGCGCGCAAGACCGATCCTGCCGGAAGAGGCAGGCCGCTGGTCTATGCCCTAAGCCTGGCGATCTATTGCACCTCCTGGACCTATTTCGGCGGCGTCGGTCTTGCTGCCGAGCGCGGGTTGGAATTCACCGGCATCTATATTGGCCCGATCCTGATGTTCACCATCGGCCTGCCGGTCATCCGCCGGATCATCGCGCTCGCCAAAGCCGAAAAACTGACCTCGGTTGCCGATTTCATCGCCGCGCGCTACGGCAAGAACCCGATGGTTGCCGCCATCGTCGCGCTGATCTCCCTGATCGGCGCCATCCCGTATATCGCATTGCAGCTCAAGGCCGTATCGAGTTCGGTATCGGCGATGGTCGATACCAGCGGCTATGGTATCGGTTCCGGCCAGGATTTTATCGATCTGCCGCTCTTGGTGACCCTCTTCCTTGCCTGCTTCGCCATTGTCTTCGGCACGCGCCATACCGATGCGACCGAGCATCAGGACGGGTTGATCCTGGCGATCGCCATGGAATCAGTGGTCAAGCTGCTGGCTCTGGTCACTGCCGGTCTCTACGTGGTGTTCTTCCTGTTCGACGGCCCGAGCGACCTGTGGGCCAAGGCCCTTGCCAACCAGCAGGTGATGACGGCGCTGCATTATCAGACACCGCTGCCGCGCTGGATCCTGCTCATCGTCCTCTCCGCCTTTGCCATCATCATGCTGCCCCGGCAGTTTCATGTGACGGTGGTCGAGAACCGGACGGAAAAGGACCTGCGCACCGCAGGCATCCTGTTTCCGATCTACCTCGTCGCCATCAACCTATTCGTGCTGCCTGTGGCAATCGCCGGCGTGCTGACCTTTGCCGGCAGCGGTGATGCCGATCTCTACTTGCTGACATTGCCGCTTGCCGCCGACATGCCGGTACTCACCATGATCACCTTCATCGGCGGGTTTTCCGCAGCGACGGCCATGGTCATCGTCGCGTCCGTGGCGCTGTCGATCATGATTTCCAACGACATCATCATGCCGGTGTTCCTGCGGCGCAATCTGATGGGCCGCGGTGGGTCGCAGGATGTGGCCGGCACCTTGCTCAATGTCCGGCGCACGGCGATCTTCGTGGTTCTGCTGCTGGGCTATGCCTATTACCGCTCCGCCGACATGAGCGCCGGTCTTGCCTCGCTTGGCCTTCTCGCCTTCGCCGCCATCTCGCAGATGGCGCCTGCCCTGTTCGGCGGCCTTGTCTGGCGGCAGGCCAACGCCCGCGGCGCCATTGCCGGCATGACGCTCGGCTTTATCGTCTGGGCCTATCTGCTGTTCCTGCCGAGCCTTGGCGGACCGGACAATTCGCACGTCGCAACAACCGTGCTCGGTTTCCTTTTCCCCTTCACCTCCGTGTTTTCCGGTCCCGAGGCCGATCCACTGGTCAATGCCTCGGCGCTCAGCTTGCTGGTCAACGTGATCGCCTATGTCATCGGCTCCCTCACCCGGGCGCCCAAACCGCTGGAGCGGCTGCAGGCCGGCGTGTTCATCCGCCGCAAATCGCGTACCGAAAAGGCGTTTCGCGGCCGCAAGACCAAGATTACCGTGCTTGACCTCAAAACCACGATTGCCCGCTATCTCGGCCAGGAACGGATGCAGCGCTCCTTCCAGACCTACGAGCGCCAATCGGGCCGCTGGCTGGAGGATCACCTGCCGGCGGATATGGGGCTGATCCATTTCTCCGAACAGCTGCTGGGCAGCGCCATCGGCTCGTCGTCCGCCCGGCTCGTTCTGTCGCTGGTGCTGCAGCGGCTGGACGATACCTCGTCGGACACCGCCTGGCTGCTCGATCAGGCATCGGAGGCGCTGCAATACAATCAGGACATGCTGCAGACGGCGCTGTCGCAGATGGACCAGGGCATCGCCGTCTTCGACAGCTCCAACAACCTGATCATCTGGAACCGACGCTTCCGCCAGCTGCTCGACCTGCCGGAAAGCGCCGGGCAGGTCGGCTTCCCGCTGGCCGAGATCGTCTCGATGCTCACCCAGCGTGGTGATATCCGTAAGGAAGACGGCAAGCGCCTCGTCGCCAACTTCCTGACGCTCGACAAGCCCTTTCTGCTCGAACTATCGGGCGGCGCGCGGATCATCGAGGTGCGTACCAATGCCATGCCCGACAAGGGCATCGTCACCACCTATACCGACATCACCCAGCGCGTCGCCGCCGACATGGCGCTGAAACAGGCGAACGAAACGCTGGAACTGCGCGTTGCCGAGCGCACCGGCGAACTCACCCGCGTCAACAAGGAAGTGGCCGAAGCCCGCGCCGCCGCCGAGGAAGCCAATATCGGCAAGACGCGCTTCTTCGCCGCCGCCGGCCACGATATCCTGCAGCCGCTGAATGCCGCCCGCCTCTACTCGTCGTCACTGGTCGAACGTCTGGGGGAATCGGAAAACAGCATGCTGGTGCAGAACATCGATTCGTCACTGGAATCGGTCGAAACCATTCTCGGCGCCGTTCTCGACATCTCCCGGCTCGATACCGGCGCGATGAAGCCGCGCCTGCAATCCGTACCGCTCAATGACCTTTTGCGCCGCATCGAGACAGATTTCGCGCCCGTCGCCCGCGCTGCAAACCTCAAGCTTACCGTCATGCCGACCTCGTTGACGGTGCGCACCGACCCCAACCTCTTGCGCCGCCTTGTGCAGAACCTCGTCTCCAACGCCATCAAATATACGCTGACCGGCAAGGTCCTGGTCGGTGTGCGCCGCGAGGGCGGCGACGCAGTGATCCAGGTGCTCGATTCCGGCATCGGCATCCCGGCATCCAAGTTCCGCACGGTTTTCAAGGAGTTCGCCCGCCTCGACGAAGGCGCCAAGACCGCAGCCGGCCTTGGGCTCGGCCTGTCGATCGTCGACCGCATCTCGCGTGTCCTCAACCACAGTGTCGATCTTCAATCCAAACCCGGCAAGGGCACGCGCTTCCGCGTCCGAATGCCGATCGATCGCACGGCCGCCGGCAGCGTCAAGGTCACCGCATCCGAACCCATTCGCACCGCCGAGCCGCTGCACGGTCTGCGCGTACTCTGCATCGACAACGAACCGCTGATCCTGGAGGGCATGAAACTGCTCTTGGAGGGCTGGGGCTGCAATGTGACCACCACGCCCTCTCTCGACATCTGGCAGCAGGGCCTGACCGTTCATGACCTGCGCCCCGACGCGATCATTGCCGACTATCACCTGGATGATGGTACCGGCATCGACATGATCCAGGCCATTCGGCTCTATTTCGGTACCGACATCCCGTCGCTGCTGGTGACCGCCGATCGCTCTCCGGAAGTGCGTGCCAGCGCAGAACGCGACGGTATCACCCTGCAAAACAAACCCGTCCGCCCGGCCTCGATGCGAGCCTGGCTGACGCAGCTGTCAGTGTCGATGAAGGCGGCGGCGGAGTGATCAATCCCGGCTAATGCTTTGCCAGATGATGGATAAGGCTGTTTTTCGACCTGCAATCAGGATCCTTGTATGCTTTGTTAACATCTTTCGCGTGCAATACACACAACAACACTTCAACCCTTTACATGTAATGCGGCAGGTAACCTGGCATCAATTCATATGCAGGGAAACACGGGCCGCTCAGGAGATTATCGTATGATGTCCGCGGCGCTTCTCGACAATTTCGTCGCACTGACCGTCCTGCGGTCGTCGCAAAAGACCGCGGATGACAACAATGCCCTTGGCTTCAATTTTTCGGTCACCGGCGCATCCGGCGATCTGAAGGCAACGATTCTCGACGCTTTTTCGCTCGACAAGGGACTTGTAAAACAGTTCCGGGCTAATTTTGATAGAATAATGAAGGAAAGCGCGGCCAAGGGCATGAATATTGAGCCCAGCAACGGCAAACATAATGCGCTGGCGGAAACGATTACTGCCAATCGCGAGGCATTTCCTCCAGAGGAATTCAAAATCTACACCAAGTTTGAAGGTGGCGGATCGGTCGAAACCACAATCCCGTCCAGAGCCGCGATGATGGGCGATATCTTCAAGAAAAAGGTCGCCGAAAAGCAGGAAGCCTATGACGCCACGATCACCGCGCGCGACGCAAAGCCCGATCCGGAACTGGTCAAACTCGACGCCATGGCCAAAGTAGTTAAGTCTCTCGTCCTCGACGCCAATGACCCGTTTGCTCTGGACGAAAGCACATCTGCGGCCCTGATCCTCCAGCAAAAGCCTTCAGGAAGCACCGAGGAAAGCAAGACCTCCGACGCAGCCGTTAAGAACGTGATTCACTCCTACGCCACCACAGCCGAAATCTTGCCCAGTTGAATGACCGCCTGCGTCCGGCTGTCGACATTGAGCTTCAAGAGAATGGCCGAGACATGTGCCTTGATCGTCGCTTCGGAGACGCCGAGTTCGTACGCGATCTGCTTGTTGAGCAAGCCTTCGGCGAGCATGCCAAGCACGCGCGATTGCTGCGGGGTGAGTGTCTGTAGCCGGTGCAGCAGTGCCGCCACTTCCGGCTCGTGTTCCATGCCGCGCTGGAAGCCCGGTGGCGTGAAGATGTCGCCGGCCATCACGGTATCGATCCCCTGGCGGATTTCGTCGATGCCGGCGGATTTGGACAGGAAACCGGATGCGCCAAGCTCAAGCGCGCGCTGGATGGTTGCCGGATCGTCATGGGCCGAGACGATCATGACCGGCAGGCTCTGGAATTCCGCCCGAAGCGCAATCAGTCCCGAAAGCCCGCTGACACCCGGCATGGTCAGGTCGAGCAGCATCAGGTCTGCCGACGCATTGTCGATCGCCGCCTGCCGCGCCGAGGTGAAATCGCCCGCCTCGATGATCGCCGGGTTGCCAGGCATGCCCGCCAAGGCCTGGCGCATGGCGCCGCGAAACAGCGGGTGATCGTCCGCAATGATGATGGTCAATCCTGACGTCATGACGCTCCCTCCCAAGAGCACGGTCGCAAGGCCCGTCACGGCGGAAAAATCCTCCAATTCGTCCGCTGTGCCGTCCAGATCCGGTCAGGTCTTCTGAGGCACGTCCTCCGTCTTGTCAGACGGTGGCTTTTCCTCGCTTTCCAGATCTTTCACAATTCCCATGAAACTGCGCATCATTCTTTCCATGACGCCCATCGTCTGGTCAATCTCTTCCTTCGTTGGAAGCCTTGGTTTGATGCCCAATGGGCCTTCCGACGCTGCCTTTTCCAGGGTTTCGACGCGTTTGTTCAGAAGATCCAGTTCCAGTTCAAAGGCGGTGCGCTCGTCGGCCGCCATCCGGCAGACGATGTCGCCGTTCTTTTCCTGGCAGAGCGAGACCTCGCCGGTCTGCGTATCCAGCCGCGCGATGCCGCTGTCGGTCTTCTGCATGGCATAACGCCCGGGAGCCGGCTCCTGCGCCAAGGCGGCAAACACACCGCCAAGGGTAACCACCGGCATCAGCATCCTGTTCATCGCATTCTCCTTGCTCAACAAAAATCCGTCGATCGCCAAAAATCAGGCTTCCGTCCCGCTTGCCGGTGGACATTCGCAGAAGATTGCGGCAATCCCGCAAAGGATATCGTCCAAGCTTTCAGGAAACGGCGGCATGCGCAGCATTATCTATAAAATCGTTCCGGCAACTCTATGGCAGGATGCGCGTGGCAGCGGAGAATTCAAGGGTGCCGCCATCGATCTGACCGATGGTTACATCCATTTTTCGACCGAGGATCAGGTAAAGCAGACCGCCGCACTGTATTTCGCCGGTCAGGACGGCCTGCTGCTCGTTGCGGTCGATGGCGAAAAGCTGGGCGACGAGCTGCTCTACGAGGCCTCGCGCGGTGGCGCCTTGTTTCCGCATCTCTTTGCCACCTTGCCGCTTGATGCGGTCATCTGGGAAAAACCGTTGCCGCTCGGCGCTGATGGCAGCCATGTCTTCCCGGAGCTTGACCAATGATCGACGTCTTCCAGTCGCTGGCCCGACGCGGCCTCTTTCTGCTTGATCCGGAAGCTGCCCATGGCCTCTCGATCAAGGGGTTGAAGACCGGCCTCGTTCCCGCCTGCGCCGCCCCCGCCGATCCGCGCCTGGCACAAACGGTTGCCGGCCTCGCCTTTGCCAACCCGATCGGCCTTGCCGCCGGTTACGACAAGAATGCCGAGGTGCCGGAAGCGCTGCTCCGGCTTGGTTTCGGCTTTACCGAGATCGGCACGGTGACACCCAAGCCGCAGGCCGGCAACGACAAGCCGCGCATCTTCCGGCTGGTCGAGGATGAGGCAGTGATCAACCGCCTCGGCTTCAACAATGAGGGTCATCAGGCCGCACTCCAGCGCCTCAAGGCTTGTGATCGCAAGGCGATGATCGGCGTCAATATCGGTGCCAACAAGGACAGCGCCGACCGTATCGCCGATTACGTCACCGGCATCCGCACCTTCTACGGCGTCGCCCGCTATTTCACCGCCAACATCTCCTCGCCGAACACGCCCGGCCTGCGCGACCTGCAGGCGCGCGAAAGCCTTGCCGCCCTGCTCTCCGCCGTCCTCGCCGCCCGCGATGACGAAGCCAGGAAGGCTGGTATCCGCGTACCGGTGTTCCTGAAGATCGCGCCGGATCTGACCGAAGAAGGCATGGACGATATCGCCGCCGTGGCGCTGGCGCATCATCTCGACGGCCTGATCGTTTCCAACACGACGCTGTCGCGCGACGGGCTGCGCGACCAGCGGCAGGCCAAGGAGAGCGGCGGCCTTTCCGGCAAGCCGCTGTTTGAAAAATCCACCATCGTGCTCGCCAAGATGCGCAAGCGCGTCGGCCCGAACCTGCCGATCATCGGCGTCGGCGGTGTCTCGTCGGCTGAAACGGCTGCGGAAAAGATCCGCGCCGGCGCCAATCTCGTCCAGCTCTATTCCTGCATGGTCTATGAAGGCCCATTGCTGCCGGGCAAGATCGTCCGCGGCCTGTCGGCGCTCTGCGACCGCGAGGCGCTGACCTCGATCAGCGACATCCGCGGCAGCCGCACCGATTACTGGGCATCAAAGGCGTAATGTCGAACTTTGGTGCCCCTTGGTTCATCCCTGACTAACTTGCGTCTCGACGCCTATTTTCCTCCGTCGTCCTCGCCCTCGTGGCGGGGATCCAGCAGCGCCGCGTCTGCGGTGCATTAGACTCCTTTCACGCGACGGACGTCGCGTGGCTGGATTCCTGTGACAAGCAAAGGAATGATGGAGAGAGAATTGCCGCAGGCGAACCAACTGGTGCGGATCTAAGCATGAATCACCGCAAGAACGCATGAGCCGAGCCGCGCGGGACCAGTACAATCAGGACGAGGCCACCAAACAACAGAACAGGTTGAGCCCGCCCGTCAAATCGTGATTGCTGAAAGCATGAGGCGGTATCGACAAGGCCCAAACAAGGGGCGCTGCGAAACCAAGTCAGCTGGTCGAGAGCACCATGGCCCAATAGGGCCGGTTTCCGGAGGCCGGATTGCGCATCACGGCAACGCCAAGACCGCTATAGTTCGGGCCCAGCATGTTCTCCAGGTGCTTGGGCGAATGGAACCAGGCGGCATAGGCCTTTTCGGCGCTGTCCTGGCCCATGGCGATGTTTTCCGCCGCCGGCAGCGCCACGCCGCCGCCCTTCATGCGCGAAAGAAAACTGTCTCCCATGCCGATCAGATGCGACATCTTGCCGGCCTTGGCCATGCGGGACGCCTGCGACAATGCCGCTTGCGCTGCCGCCGGATCGCGCACCAGCGGCTTCAGCCCCTTCTGTTTTCTGAGCTCATTGATGTAGCCGAGCGTCGCATCCGTCTGGTCGCTGCCATTGCCGCTCGGTGTAACCTTGGGCGTGCCACAGCTGGCGAGCAGACCAAGCGATAAAACAGCGCCCGCCCGCAGGAACGTGCGCCGGGAGGCAAGGAAATTCTGATCGTGCATGTTACCGCCGGAAGCTCAGGACGCGCAGGATGATGAAGATCGGGATCACCACAGCCGCACCGAGCAGCAGATAATCGCCGACGCGGCCAAGGGCTGCGAAGCCCGAATGCCAGAGATCGAGGATGAAATCCCGGACGGTGTAGAGGATGCCATACGGCGTCCAGCCGAAAACGGCCATGACAAAGCCGACGATGACCGAGACCACCAACAGCTTGACGAAGACCCGAAGGGGCGAATCGCCCAGAAACCTGTTCACTCCATCGGCCATGGCCCATGATTCTCCTGTTTTTCTTCACATAGGCCGCCATGGCCCCTGCTGCAAGCCATCAACATGGATGGCCGCACCTGCCGTCAAATCGCCGCTTGCCATTTCTACACTTGCACGCGACAAGCGCATGAAGCCCAGACCGTCGATCGGCGGCGCGCAATCGAGACCCGGAACCACGATGCTGAACCAGCTTTCCTCCGGCGATCTCATCGCCGACCGCCGCGCCGAATATGCGCATATGCTTGCCGATAGCGGCGATCATGCGGATGCAGCCGACCTGATGACTCAGGCGCTGGAGCTTGTGCCCGATTGGGCGGCCGGCTGGTTCCGCCTCGCCGACTATGAGGAAAAATCCGGCCGCAAAGAGGCGGCGGTCTCAGCTCTGCGCAAAGTTCTCGACCTCAACCCGGACGATATCTTCGGCGCCGGCCTGAAACTCGCCCTTCTCGGAGGATCCGAAACACCGGATCAGCCGTCAAGCATCTATGTGGCGCAGCTGTTCGACGACTATGCCGACCGTTTCGACAAGGCACTGGTCGAAAAGCTGGATTACACCGTTCCGGAAAAACTGGCGGCGCTGATTACCGGTCACACGGGCGAAGCGCGATTTGCCGGGGTGATCGACCTTGGCTGCGGCACCGGCCTGTTCGGCGAGCGCATCCGCGACAAGGCGGATCGGCTGGAAGGGTTCGACCTGTCCGGCAACATGCTGGCGAAGGCAGAGGTCAAGGGCCTCTACGACCATCTTGCCCAGGCCGATCTTTCGCTACCGCCGGAAAAATCCGGGCTATTCTCCGAGATGCCGGACCATCGCGCCGATCTCGTCAGTGCCGCCGATGTGTTGATGTATCTCGGCAGCCTCGACAGCGTCTTCGTCATTGCTTCACAGCTCGTGACCAGCAAGGGCCTGTTTGCCTTTTCCGTCGAGGATTCGGACACTGAGGGCGATTTTATTCTGCGGCCGTCGCTGCGCTACGCCCATTCTGAAACCTATATTCAGAGCCTCTGCAAGCGCTTTGGGCTTGAGATTCTCGCGGTCAGCAAAACCGCCATTCGCAATGATGGCGGCAAACCGGTCTCCGGCATTCTGTTCCTTACGCGCAGATCGGCTTAAGCGCAGTTTTCTTGCGAAGTTGAAATAGGTCAGCATTGCTTACATATTTCGCTTGATTGCAACAGGCAGATTCCCGATAATTGCTGCACTGCACACAGGCGCCCGGTCGACATGACCTGCGGTGCACTTGCACCTTCATTCATTCCTATCATTGCCGTTCGGGTGCGCCCGGGCGCGTCTATCTGGCCGTCTTCGGAGACCGCGACATGAGCATCATCAATGCCCTTGGCTTCTGGAATACCAGTGCAACGCGTCACACGCCCGTCGAGGACGTGCAGGGCATCTTTTCCGGCAGCCTGATCGCAGCCCTGGGCCTCTATGTGCTTGCCAGCGCAGGCCTTTTGACCGGCAGCACCGCCGGCGTCGCCTTTCTTTTGCATT
Organism: Hyphomicrobiales bacterium; assembly: GCA_900468065.1. Taxonomy (GTDB): domain Bacteria; phylum Pseudomonadota; class Alphaproteobacteria; order Rhizobiales; family Rhizobiaceae; genus Pararhizobium. Next base: position 33,269 of record UBTA01000110.1, read on the forward strand.
ATGCGCTCGGTATCAATTTCGGCTTGGCCTTCTTCGTGCTCAACCTGCCGTTCTTCTACCTGTCGTGGAAGCGCCTCGGCATGGCCTTCACGGTAAAGACCTTCATTGCCATCGCCATCACCTCGGTTCTGACCAATGTTCAGGGGCAGGTGTTCCAGATCGCCAGCATTCATCCGGCCTGGGCGGCCCTGCTCGGCGGCCTTCTTCTGGGTTACGGCGTTCTGGCGCTCTACCGTCACCGCGCCAGCCTCGGCGGCGTCGGCATTCTCGGCATCTATATGCAGGAGCGCTTCGGCATCCGCGCCGGCCTCGTGCAGCTTGCCATCGATCTTTGCGTGCTGGCAGCAGCGTTTTTCGTCACCACCCCGCCGGTGGTGTTCTATTCGGTGCTCGGCGCTGTCGTGCTCAATCTGTTCTTGACCATCAACCACCGTGCTGACCGCTATATCGCTTTGTAAAATGCACGTCCTCCAGGCGGAGGAGACGTCGCGTACAAAGCGAGGTGATGAGGGGGCCAAAGGCGCATTCTTCAAGGATTGCGTCGCGCCACTGCCAAGGGCGGCACCGGCTGCTCCCTCATCCAACCTTTTGCATCCTAAGTGAGAGCGGGAAAGCAACGAACCCTTCCCGCTCTCCAGCGCCGCACCTGTTGCGGATGCGCGGCGCCGTAGCTGTTTTGATGATTAGGCGGCCTTGGCGGGCTTGTCGATCGGGTGCTGTGCGCGGAACGCGACCATCAGCCGGTTCCAAACATTGATGGTACCGATGGCAACCGTGATCTTGACGATCTCTTCAGCAGAGAAATGAGCCTGCAGCGTCTCATAGGCATCATCCGGCGCGCCGGTCTGGGCAAGGTTGGTGACAGCCTCGACCCAGCCGAGCAATGCCCGCTCGCGGGCATCATAGACCGGCGATTCGCGCCATACGCATAGCAGGTTGATCCATTGCTCGCTCAATCCCGAATGACGGGACTCCTTGACGTGCATGTCGACGCAATAGCCGCAGCCATTGATCTGCGAGGCCCGCAGCTTGATCAGGTGAATAAAGCGGGGCTCAAGGCCCGACTTCTGCACGTGAGTTTCGAGCGCCAGCACAGCCTTGAAGGCTTCCGGCGATACTTTCGGCATATCGAGGCGAGTTTGCAAGGGTCTTCTCCTGTGTTGAGGGCTCAGCGAGCCGTTTTGCGTTCGTGAATTTCGAGGAAGGCGCAGCCTCTTGCTACGATCGATCCGTCGTCGATTTCGGCCAATTGCACACCGAGATCGGCAATCGTGGTCTTGGCCAGTTCCGCCCTGTAGACGCGCTCGGCCTTCAGCATGGTGGCCGAGATCGTGCAGGGCTTGGAAAAGAAATGATTGGGGAGAGGGTTCGGACCCCGCTGGCGGATTTCGCCGCAGCGAAAAGCCGGCGCCGGACCCTCGACGGCAAGCAGGATATCGAGCAGCGTTATCTTCTCCGCTGGCCGCGCCAGCCGGTATCCGCCCTTCGGGCCAGGCACCGTATCGAGAATACCGGCACCCGACAGCGACTGCAGATGCTTGAGCAGATAACTGGTCGAGACGCCATGAAACTCGGCGATCGCAGCGGCGGAAAGCACTCCACCTTCGGAAAGGCCGGACAGCATGGCGACACTGTGAATAGCCTGCTCGACCCCCTCACCCATCTTCATCGCCTTGCCTCCGTTTTTGTATCGTGGATAATTTATATCCACGATTATTCGAACCGTCAAGCGGAGAAATTCGTCACAAAGCTTGCGTTCGCAAAACCGGAGGATAGAAGGACATGATACAGGCGACGGGAAACAGTGAGATGATGGCAACACCTGCAAAATCAGCCTTTGCGGCCTTGATGAATTCGAGCGCCGAGCGGCATTCGGTTGTCGATGACGCCCAGGGCGTGATCTCCGGCAGCATGCTGGCCGTGCTCGGCATCACGCTGTTCTCCAGCGCCGGACTTCTGACCGGCGGCACGCCTGGTATCGCCTTTCTGGTCCATTACGCGACCGGCTTCAGCTTCGGCGCCTGCTTCTTTGCGGTGAACCTGCCGTTCTATTATCTGGCCTTCCGCCGCATGGGCCTTGCCTTCACGGTGAAGACCTTCATCGCCGTCGCCCTGACATCGGCCATGTCCGAAGTCCTGCCGCGCGCGCTGGGGATCACCCATGTCGATCCGCTGATCGGCGCGCTGTTTGCGGGCCTTGTGGTTGGTGCCGGCCTGCTCGCCCTGTTCCGCCACCGCGCCAGCCTTGGCGGCATCGGCATTCTGGCGCTGTATCTGCAGGATCGTTTCGGCTGGCGCGCCGGCCTTGTCCAGCTCGGCTTCGACGGCGCCATCGTTGCCTGCTCGTTCTTCCTCGCCAGCCCCTATATCATCGCCTGCTCGATCGCCGGCGCCGTCGTCATGAACATCACGCTGGCAATGAACCACCGCAAGGACCGCTATATCGCGATGTGAGGAAGCCGGAGCGTTACGCTCCTGAAGGCGCAACGGCGCGCAGGGCGGTCGCCACCACGGCATCGCCGAATTCCGGCGAGACCGGACGATGCCCGACCAAAAGCCGGAAGAACACCGGCCCGTAGATCATGTCGAGCAGGGCCTCCAGATCAATCGGCTGGGTGATCTCGCCCCTTGCCAGCGCCTGCTCGAGGATGGTGCGGCCGGCATTACGGCTCGACAGGATCACCTGATTGCGGAATGCCTTGGTGAATTCGCTTTCCGGATCGGCCGCCGCCAGCGCCATGGTGATCTGGCGGCCGCGCGTGCTGGCAAAGGCTGTGACCAGACCCCGCATCTGCGCACGGAGCGCGACTTCCGCCGTCGCCCCCATTGCCTCGGCTTGCGGCATCGGATTGACCAGCAATGCAGCCATCGCCAGTTCCTGCGCGTTCGCCCAGGAGCGATAGATCGTCGGCTTGCCGACGCCGGAGCGCGCCGCCACGGCCTCGATGGTCAGACGGCCAAAGCCGTCCGCCATCAGGATATCGTGGGCAGCCTCAAGCGCGCGTTTCTGAGCAGCTTCACTCGGCGGACGGCCGCGTTTCTTCGGTTCTGTATTTGCATCTTGACTCATATCATTACGATACGTAACGTTAATATACGAACCAGTCAAGGAGGAGCATCCTATGTTCACTGTTGCCCGCAAAGTCAGCGCCTATTTCGTCGTGAAGAATGCAGCCCAAGCCATCGAGTTCTACAGCCAAGCTTTTGGCGCGGAAGAGATCTTCCGGATGACCGACCCGTCCGACGGCCGCGTCGGCCATGCCGAATTGCGGTTCGGCGAAACCTTGATGATGCTGGCGGATGAATATCCCGATTTCGGCGCCCTGTCGCCAGACACGATCGGCGGCTCGCCCGTCACCTTCCACATAGACACGGCCTCGACCGATGCAGCCGTGGCGCAGGCGGTTGCCGCCGGAGCGACGCTTTTGAGGCCTGCCGCAGATCAAAGCTTCGGCGAGCGTGTGGCGCAGGTGCTCGATCCCTACGGCCATCGCTGGATGCTGTCGCAGACCATCGAACAGGTGACGCCGGAAGAAATGCAGCGGCGCTGGAATGAAGGGGCATCGGCATAAGCCATGCTGCCGGTGACGAAGGCAGCGGCGCGCCAACCCTGCCAGGGCTTTGTGGGTGTGTTTCAGAATTCGGTAATCGAAGACTGTTATACGGCACCTCAAATGCCCTAACCTGCGGATGATACCAGCCTTGGACCTCGCGACCGTACTGCTTCTTCACAAGTCGTCATTCTTCATCGGTGCGCTCTGCTTCCTGTATGTTCGCTGGCAATCGCCGAGCAGTCACGGGCTCGGCATTCTCACCGCCGCCTTTACCCTGCTCGCCGTCGCCTCGACATTTGCGGGTCTTGGTGAGAAGCAGGCTCTACCACTGCATGTATGGACGCTGTCGAGTTTCACAGTCGGAACTTTTGGCTATGCCGCATTCTGGATCGGCATGAGACGGCTGAGCGGCGGTGACAGGCGGCCGTTGGACTGGTTTGCGCTTGCAGTCCCTTCGGGCCTTACGATTGCTGCGCTCCTAACCGGATTTCACCTCGACAATCTGTGGCGCGCAAGCATTTTTCAAACAAACTCCCTAGTATTCCTGATGGGCTCGGCCGCTACCTTGATCCATGATTCGCGGCGCGAAAAGCTGTCAGCCAGATATGCGCTCACGATTGCGATAACCGTGGCGGCGGTCCTGTCCTTGCTCGTCATCCTTGGCATGACCGGATCGAATGCAGCCCCCCTTCATCCGCGCGACGCTTTCTTCCTGCTCATCCTTTGCCATTTCGCCATAGCCTTGTTTTCGCTGGTTTTTGTCAAGGAACGGGTGGAAGCAACGCTGACGGCGCTGCTCGACACCGATGCGCTGACGCAGATCCGCAATCGCCGCTGGTTCTTCCTGGCGCTGCCAGCCGCGCCCCTTGCGGGCGACGCATTCGTCATCATCGACATCGATCACTTCAAGCGCGTCAACGACACCTTTGGCCATGCCGCAGGCGACATCGTGCTTGCCTGCGCCGCCAAGGAAATGGCGCTGAACCTGCGCCAGGGTGAAATCTTCGCACGCCTTGGTGGTGAGGAATTCGGCCTCTATCTACCCGCCGCATCCAACCTCGATCCACAGGAGGTCACCGAGAGACTGCGCAATGCCATCCAGTCGCTGAAAATCAAAGTCGGCGAGACCGATATTCCCGTGACGATCAGCGCCGGAACGGCTGCCGCCAGCACCGGCCTGCCGATGCACGATTTGATGAGCCGGGCCGACGCGGCGCTGTATGTCGCGAAGAGCCGCGGCAGGAACCGCATCGAGGCGTATCGGGTCGACCGGCCGTCCGAGCAAGCCGCTGAGCAGCGGCAAAACATAAGCCCGGCACACACGACAAAGGCGGGACAGGCAGCCTAGCCGGACTTCCCTCCTGCAGCTCCTCCGGCAAACGGCAGACCCGCCTGTCTCGCCCCGCTTCTTTTCCCCCGTATTTGCACTACATTCCGCCATGTGAACCAGATCGATTCCATCCCGCGCGCGGAGACGCAAATGCTCCTGCCCCCGCCCTTCCTGCGCTGGTTCGCGGAAAAGGGCTGGCAGCCGCGTGCGCATCAGCTGGAGCTTCTCTCACGCGTTCAGGGCGGCGAAAGCATGCTTTTGATTGCGCCAACCGGCGCCGGCAAGACGCTTGCGGGTTTCCTGCCCTCTCTGGTTTCCCTGACAGAACGCGAAAAAATCCCACCGGGTTCGGCCTTCACCGGCATCCACACGCTCTACATCTCACCCCTCAAGGCGCTCGCCGTCGATATCGAGCGCAACCTGATGAAGCCCGTCGGCGACATGGGCCTGCCGATCCGCATCGAGAACCGCACCGGCGATACGCCCGCCGCCAAGCGCCAGCGCCAAAAACTCAATCCGCCGGATATCCTTTTGACCACACCGGAACAGGTGGCGCTGCTGCTTGCCAATGGCGAGGCCGAGCGTTTCTTCAAGGACCTGAAATATGTGGTGCTTGACGAACTGCATTCGCTGGTCACCTCCAAGCGCGGCCATCTTCTCTCGCTCGGCCTTGCCCGCCTGCGCCAGCTGGCGCCGGCAATGCAGGCGATCGGCCTATCGGCCACCGTTGCCGATCCGATGGACCTGCAACGCTGGCTCGCCCCCCAGAGACCCGGCGAAAACAATCATGCCGGGCTGATCACCGTCACCGGCGGTGCCCGGCCGGAAATTTCGATCATGCGGACGGACGAACGGGTGCCCTGGGCAGGCCATTCCGCCGCCTATGCCATCGGCGATATCTATAAGGCGATCGGCGCGACCAAAACCACGCTTTTGTTCGTCAATACCCGCAGCCAGGCCGAGCGCGTCTTTCAGGAGCTCTGGACCATCAACGACGACAATCTGCCGATTGCGCTGCATCACGGCTCGCTCGATGTCGGCCAGCGCCGCAAGGTCGAGGCGGCCATGTCCGAAAACCGCCTGCGCGCCGTCGTCGCTACCTCGACGCTCGATCTCGGTATCGACTGGGGCGATGTCGATATGGTCATCCATGTCGGCGCGCCAAAAGGGGCATCGCGCCTTGCCCAGCGCATCGGCCGCGCCAATCACCGCATGGACGAGCCGAGCCGCGCTATCCTGGTGCCGGCCAATCGCTTCGAGGTGATGGAGTGCCAGGCAGCGCTCGACGCCAACTATATCGGCGCGCAGGACACGCCGCCCGTCGGCAAGGGCGCGCTCGATGTGCTCGCCCAGCACGTGCTCGGCATGGCCTGCGCCGCGCCCTTCGATCCACTGGCGCTCTACGCCGAGATCACCAGCGCCGCACCCTATGCCACCCTGACCTGGGAAACCTTCGAGCGCATCGTCGATTTCGTCGCCACCGGCGGTTATGCGCTGCGCGCCTATGAACGCTACGCCAAGATCCGCAAGACACCAGAAGGCTTTTGGCGTGTCTCCAACCCGTTGGTTGCCCAGCAATACCGCCTCAATGTCGGGACCATCATCGAATCGCCGATGCTCAACGTGCGCATGGTCAAGCACAATGCCCGCGGCGCCCTTGGACGCGGTGGCATGCCGCTCGGCAAGGTCGAGGAATATTTCATCGAAATGCTGTCACCCGGCGATACCTTCCTGTTTTCGGGCAAGGTCCTGCGCTTTGAGGGTATCCGCGAAAGCGAATGCCTGGTCAGCCAGGGTTTCAAGCTCGACCCGAAGGTCCCCTCCTACAATGGCGGCAAGTTTCCGCTCTCCACCTACCTTGCCCAGCAGGTCCGCAAGATGCTCGCCGACCCCAGCCGCCATGCGACCCTGCCCGATCAGGTCCGCGACTGGCTGTCGTTGCAGAAAGACCTCTCGATGCTGCCGAAGGAGGACGAGCTTTTGATCGAAACCTTCCCGCGCGGCAGCCGCCATTACATGGTGATCTACGCCTTCGAGGGCAGGCTCGCCCACCAGACGCTCGGAATGCTTCTGACCCGGCGGCTCGACCGCGCCGGGCTGAAACCGCTCGGCTTCGTCGCCACCGATTATTCGCTGGCCGTATGGGGGCTTGAGGATCTGGGCGCGGCCTTCACGTCCGGACGCCCGCGCCTTGCTGATCTGTTCGACGAGGACATGCTCGGCGATGATCTCGAAGCCTGGCTCAACGAGAGCTTCCTGTTGAAGCGCACCTTCCGCAACTGTGCCGTCATCGCCGGGCTGATCGATCAGC
>UBTA01000120.1 GCA_900468065.1 Hyphomicrobiales bacterium
CCTCCCGGGACACGATCTGGCTTTACAGAACAATCTGCCTGCGGAGTAGTGTCACGACCGGCGCCCATCGTCACCCGATCACCTATTGATTGTTCGCAACCTTTCCAAATGTTTGTAGCGCCCTTCGGCAGGTGCCAGCGTTCGGTGCTGAGCCATACATTTGGACATAGATGTGCTTAAAATTCGAATTCGATAACAAAAAAGCATCGCCGGGGGGCGATGCTTTTCCGTGAGGCATGGGTCTATCCGCCCTACTTCCAAAGCAAATCATTCCCTTTGGATTAACGCACTTGGGGAAGGGCCTTAATCCCCCAGGTTACAATCGCAACGATCAAATGTTTGCAAGGAGATCGTTGATGCGGCTCTCGGCGCTGCCGAGGGCTTCCTCAGTGGTTTTATCGCCGTTAACAGCTGCACCGACTTCTTCTCCGATGATATCCTGGATGGCGAACTGGCGCTGCACTGCGCCCGGCAACGAGCGACCGGTCTGGGCGATCTCGGCGATGTTTTCACGATGCGGCAGCGACTTGAATTCCTGCATGTCGAAGACAGCCTTGACTGCCGGAAGATGACCAGTCCGAGCCCACTGGAAGTCGTTCTCGGCCAGGAACTTGAAGAGCTTGCCAATCGCTTCTGTCTGTTCGGGCGTGCGATCCTTGTGCGGCAGGACCCAACTGTGGCCGTCGGCATAGGTGCTGTCTTGGCCAGGATAAAGTCGAGGAACCGGATAGACTGTGTAGCCCTTGGAAAGCGGCGTGCCGTCCTTTTCCGACTGAGCCACGAAATCGCCGATGAGCCAGGTGCCGTTGACCGCAATACCGCCGTCGCCATTGGTGAAAGAGGTGACCGCAGCCGCGTAATCGAGGCCGGTTGTGGTCAGTCCTTCGTCCTTGATCTTCTTCATTAGCTCGACGACGTTCTTGGCCTCCGGCGTGTTCAGGGTAATCTTGGTCGGATCGGCGAAGAAGTCGGCGTTCTGCTGCTGCAACAGCGTGTAGAGTATGCGCGCATAGGCGGCCGTCTCGTTTGCTAGGATCTGCACAAGGTAGGGCTTGCCTGTCTTTTCCTTGAACTGCTTGCCCTGGGCAATGAGTTCGTCCGCTGTCTTCGGCAGGATCGGCGTTCCGTCGGCGTTGACCAGATCGGCCTGCTTCATCAGGTTCAGATTGACGTGGAACAGCATCGTCCAGTTGTCGAACGGCAGCCCGAACATCTGGCCTTCCTTGGTAACGCCACCGCGCGCTGCATCGGTGAAGCTGTCGGGCGAGATACCCTGGGCAGACAGGACTTCGTCGACGGGATCGATCAGGCCGCGCGACTGGTAGTCGGAAATCGCCGAGTAGTGCATCGACACGACATCCGGCGCAGCACCCGATGCGAGCTGGGCATTGAGCTGATCGTAGCCCGGCCATTCGACCGTCGTCACATTGACATCGACATCCGGATTATCGGCTTCGAACTTGTTGATGAGTGAGGTGATGATGCCGCATTCGCCAACCGCCTTGGACACGTCGGTGACCTTGCCGTAGTCAGCGTCGCAGGCGCCGAAGAAGCGCTGCAGTTCGACCTTGGTCTGAGCGTGTGCCGAGGTGGCGCAGGTCAGCGCGATCAGCGCGGCCGTGCTGAGTAGAAAACGTCTCATGGTCTGTCTCTCCCTTTGAAAGGGGCTCCCTGCCCCGTTGAAATCCACTGCGGCCATTCCTCCCGGCCGCAGCAATAGTCACTTCACAGCACCACCCGATACCGCGGTGACGATATGGCGCTGGAAAATCACGTAGACGATCAACACGGGCAGGCTGGCAAAGACCGCCTGTGCGCTAAGAAAACCAAGCCCCTCGCTCTGGGCGAAGTTGGTTTGGGACGAGGCGATGCCGATGGTGAGCGTGAACATCTCCTTCCTGGTTGCGGAGATCAGCGGCCACCAATAGTCGTTCCAGGCATGCAGAAAGGTGAAGATCCCCAGTGTCGCCTGGGCAGGCAGCGTCAGCGGCAAAAGTACCTTCCAGAAGATGCGTAGCGGCGATGCATTGTCGAGCAAGGCTGCCTCGTCGATCTCCTTGGGGATCGCCTTGAAGAACTGGGTCATCAGGAAGACCCCGAAGGCTGACGACATGCCGGGCAGCATCAGCCCGATATAGGAATTGTGCAGGCCAAACCAGTTGAACATCTGGTGGCGGGCGATGATGACCGCCTGTTCCGGCACGGCAAGGCCGAACAATACGATGACGAAGATCGTCCGACGGAATGGAAATTCCAGCCGGGCAAAGGCGTAACCGGCAAGCGACGCGAGAATGAGGACACCGGTCGTCTGTCCGATCGCAACCACCAAGCTGTTGAAGAACCAGCCGAAGGCCTGCGACGAGTAAAGGATATTGACGTAGTTGACGAGCGTGTAGGGCAGCGCAAAAACGGATTCCGTGCCGAGCATTAGCTCCTTGTTGTCCTTGATCGAAAGGCCAACGAGCCAGGCAACCGGTGCCATCATCACGACGGAGAACACAATGGCGATCGCAAGCAGCGTGCGATTGCCGGTCAGCGCTTCAGGACGATAGGTCGTTTGATCGGTGCTCATTCGGAGGCCTCCGACTTGCGGGTAGAGACGATATATTGAGCCATCGCCGCCACGAGAATGATGAGGAACAGGAACTCGGACGCGGCTGCCGCCTTGCCGACATCCCAGCGGACGAAGCCCACTTCGTAAATATACATAACCAGTGGCCGCGACGTACCGTTCGGGCCGCCATTGGTCATGATCTGCGCCTGGCCGAACAGCTGGAACTGCATAACGATCTGGATGATGGTCACCAGCATGATGGTTCGCGCGATCGACGGCAGGGTGACTCGGATTAGCACGCGCCAGGGACTGGCATTGTCGAGGGCTGCTGCTTCGTAAAGATCGTTCGGGATCTGCTGCAGGGCAGCCAGGAACAGCATCATCGGCAGTCCAAGGCACCACCAGACAGTGGCGACACCGACGGAAAACAGTGACCAGCCGCTCGTCGACAGGAAGTTGACCGGCTGCATGCCCAGCTGCTCGGAAACGACCGCCAGCAGACCATCGCCGGGGATGAAGACGAAACGCCAGATCAGCGTCACGATCGTCACCGAAAGTACGGAGGATGAAAAGAACAGGCCGCGCAGGAACGAGGTCGTGCGCGTCGTCTTGTTAAGCGCGAGCGCCAGAAACAATCCAAGCGCCACCAGAGACGGCACACTGACCAGAACAAAAATCACCGTGTTGCGCAGAGCCTGCAGGAAGACCGGATCGGCCAGCACGCGCGCATAATTACCAAGGCCAACGAAGCGGCCCGGACCAAAGAGATCCACCTTGTGCAGGCTCAGCCACGCTCCCCAGAAGAGCGGAAAGACCAGCAGTACCGCAAAAACGGACAGATAGGGAAGGATGAAAAGACTGTTGCTCCACTGGCTGCGGCGATAGCTTTCCGCCATGTCACTCGCCCTCCGAATGGTGAGCGATGCCGGCAGCGTCGAACAGGTGGATGGCCGTCGTGTCGAGCACGAGTTGAAGTGTGTCGCCGCCACGGGCTTCGCTGCGGCCGTCGGTTTCGGCCGTCAACTTGGTGCCGTCGGCCAGATGGCCATAGATCAGAGTGCGATCACCAAGCCGTTCGACGACCTCGGCTTTCAGCGCGATCCCCCCCTGCCCATCCGGCAGAACGGACACATCTTCGGCGCGGATACCGAGGCTGGCGCCTTCAGGTGTAAAGCTGGAGGGCAACTGGAATGCGGCGCTGATATCGCCAAGACCGTCGGTCCCAATCGTCAGCGTCCTGCCATTGCCCGTCACGCTCTTCAGTGGCACGAAGTTCATAGCAGGAGAACCGACGAAGCCCGCCACGAAACGGCTGGCAGGACGGCGATAGATCTCCATCGGCGTGCCGACCTGCTCGATCCCGCGGTTGTGCATGATGACGATCCGGTCTGCGAGCGTCATCGCTTCCACCTGATCATGGGTGACGAAGATCATGGTGCTGCCGAGGCGGGCATGCAGTTGGGCGAGCTCCAGCCGGGTGCGTCCCCGTAGTGCAGCGTCGAGGTTAGACAGCGGCTCATCGAACAAAAAAGCCTTGGGTTCCTTGACGATGGCACGGCCGATGGCAACACGCTGGCGCTGGCCGCCAGAGAGTTTCGCCGGCTTACGGTCGAGAAGATGGGCGATTTCAAGCGTGGCTGCCGCCTGTTGCACGCGGCCCTCGATCTCGCCTTTCGGCAAGCCGATATTTTCAAGGCCGAAGGACATGTTCTGGGCAACCGTCATATGCGGATAGAGTGCATATGATTGGAAAACCATGGCGACGCCGCGCTTTCCCGGCGGCAACGTATCGACGCGCTGATCGCCGACAGAGATCGTGCCAGCCGTCACGTCCTCAAGCCCTGCAATCATCCGCAGCAGCGTGGATTTCCCGCAGCCGGATGGTCCCAGGAAGACGACGAATTCGCCAGCCTTGACGGACAGCGATATATCATCCAGCACGCTGAGCGCACCGTAGCGTTTGGAAACGTTGGTAATTTCTATCGTTGCCGACATGGTTCCTCCTCCCCGCCGTTGCCTGCCTTACGCGCCGAGCCGGATCATCCGGTAACTCAGCGGCGCGATGGCAGCCGCCAGGCGGCGGCCTGCCGCAGACGCGCCCGAACCATCACGTGGCTCGATCGTTTCGGCCCCGGGACCATTGACGGCTCTCAGGTCGTGCCCCTCCATGACCTTGTCCATGGTCACATTGCGATCGCCAAAGCCCTCGAGAGACAGATTGAGCTCGATCGTCTCTGACTGGTGCCGATTGACGATGAAGAAGGTGAGCGCACCATCGGCCTCGGTCTCAACGGCGGAAATGTCGAGATAGGCGACGTTTTCGGCAAAGCTTGTCGAATAGCCGGGGCAATCCAGCGCCAGTTGCAGAGCCCTGCCACGGCCGTAGCGCGAGGCGTAGGCGTAAGGGAAGAACGTCGTCTGGCGCCAGGCCGGACCGCCGGGAACGGTCATGATCGGCGCGATGACATTGACGAGTTGGGCGAGGCAGCCGACCTTCACCACATCCGAGCGGCGGATGAACGTGTTGAGAATGCAGCCGACCTGAAGGACATCCTCGAAATTATAAATGTCTTCCAGCAGCGCTGGCGCATGCGGCCAGCCGTCATTGCCTTCGAGCACTTTCCGGTCGGCTTCGCGGGAGTGGTACCAAACGTTCCACTCGTCGAAGCTGATATAGACATCCTTTTTCGAACGTTTCTTGGCCTTTGTGTAGGTAATGACGCCGGCAATCGTGGCGATGTAATCATCCAGGCGGGCGTTTTGCGCAAGGTAGTCGGCCGTGTTGCCGGCATGATTGTCGAAATACATATGCAGGCTGATGTAATCGATGGAATCATAAGTGTAGTCGAGAACCGTTGCTTCCCAGGCCGGGTAGGTCGACATCTTCGGCGAGGAGGAGCCGCAAACCACCAGTTCGATCGACTTGTCGAATGCGCGCATGGCCTTGGCGGTCTCGGACGCGATGCGGCCATATTCTTCTGCCGTCTTCTGGCCGATCTGCCAGGGACCGTCCATCTCGTTGCCAAGGCACCACATCTTGACGTTCCAGGGCTCTTCACGGCCGTTCTGGCGACGGAGATCCGACCAGTAGCTTCCGCCTGGATGATTGACATATTCGAGGAAGGCACGGGCCGAATCCAGGCCACGCGAACCGAGATTGACGGCCAGCATCATGTCTGTGTTGGCAGCTTCCGCCCAGTTAGCGAATTCGTGAATGCCGACATGGTTGCTTTCGGAACTGTGCCAGGCGAGATCAAGCCGGACGGGACGCTCTTCGCGCGGCCCGATACCGTCTTCCCAATCGTAGGCCGAAACGAAGTTGCCGCCGGGGTAGCGAACGATCGGAACATCGGCTTCGCGCACGAGGTCGATAACGTCCTGGCGCATGCCGTTCTTGTCGGCGGTCGGATGATCCGGTTCGTAGATGCCCGAATAGACGGCACGGCCGAGATGTTCGACAAAAGAGCCGTAAAGGCGTGGATCAATCGTACCGATAACGTAACCGCTGTGAACGGTGCCGGCTGCGCGCATGCTTTCCTCCCTGAATATCTGATAATCAGATATATATCCTTTTGTCGGATACAATACACGCGATTGAACCGCCGTCAACCCGGATTGAAGCAGCCACCGAAAGGTTGGGAGGCGTCAGGTCTTAAGGCGCAGGACGATATCCTGGTCGTAATTTCCGAAACCCCGGCCGAAAATGTTGATTCCTCCGGGATGTTCGGCTGTATCAGGCACTTCGATACGGAGCCGGATCGAGCGATGTTCAAGCAGGCCGAGATCGACCAGGCTCGTATCGGAAATCCGGATACCGTCGACAAAGGTGCCGTTATCCGTGACGCGGAAATATTTGAGCACACCGTACTGGCTGCCCCTCAGCTTCCACCAATCCGGTGTGTATTTTCCGCGCCTGTCACCGAAGTCACCGGGCGAGGTCCAGGCACCGATGCCCTTACCGTTGATCGAGAGCGTGATGTCGGACGGCCAATTGTCGGACGTGCCGGGAACCTCGGAAGAGAGCTCCAGAACCACCTCAAGCTCCTTGACTTCCGCGCCCTTGATCCGGGCATTGTTGGGGAACTGATACTCGACATACCCCCTTGTAAACCACAGCAACCCTGCTTTCATGCGGTCGGGGGCAAGGAAGGTGTCAGGGCTGTCGAGATATCCGATAATGCCATCGCGCGAGCACATGCCGCAGGGGGCGGCAACCTCGTATCCGCTATAGAGGCCGACCGGCATCGCAACCTCGATCACCTCCTGGCCGGTCTTGGCCGGGCTTGCAAAGGACAGCACGATTTCCTCATGCACGGCATGACAGACTTTTTGACTGCCCTTGCGCGCCTTGGAGACCTCGGTGCGGATCAGGCCCGCCTCCTCCAAAAGGTTCAGATGGGTCGATGTGGTCGACTGCGGCAGATCGAGTGCCTCGGCGATTTCATTGACATTGAGCGGTCCCCGGGCATGCAGGAGCTCCAGCATGGAGAGCCTCGCAGGCGCTGCAAGACATTTCAGCACCTCCTTCCCATCCTCCGGACCAATCATCAGAAATCGCGTGCTCATAAATCCTCCCAGCGTGCGGAACTGATGTGTATCAGAAATATAGATATGATCAATACTTGTTGGACAGGCGCGCAGGTCACGAACGCGGCGTGCCTTGGCTGCAACAAGCCCGCGAACCATATCGCCACCGGTTTTTGGACCAAACACATATGCCCGCCAAGGGGCGGATTGCTCGGACCTGACCCGACAACTGAGAAAACCTTTTCTCACTTGACAATGACTTTGGTAAAAGGTTTTCTCTCTGCAAATGAGGGAGGATATTCTGAAAACCGGGGGAGCAAAAAAACGGATAACCATCCATGACGTTGCCGCCGCGGCAGGCGTCAGCATTTCGACGGCGTCGAAAGCGCTGAACAACAACGGCCGCATGGGCGCCGAGACGCGCGAACGTGTCAAGCGCGTGGCCAGTGATATTGGTTTTCGTCCGAACGCCCTTGCCCGCGGACTGCTCAGCAAGCGCAGCTTCACCATCGGCCTGTTGACCAACGACACGTATGGACGCTTCACCCTGCCGGTCATGGCGGGGGTATCCGAGGCGTTGGTCGATCATGGCGTCTCGGTCTTCCTCTGCGCAATCGAGGATGATCCAGCCCTGGGCCAGATCCATGTCGAAGCCATGCTCGACAAGCAGGTGGACGGAATCATCGCCACTGGCAAGCGGCTCGACCGACGCCTGCCGGTCGATCTCTCGAACCTGCCTGTCCCGGTGGTCTACGCTTTTACTGAGGGGACCTCGGACAGCGTCACCTTCCGCTCCGACGATGCGCATGGCGCAACCCTTGCGGTGGAATGGCTGCTGCAGATCGGAAGGCGCCGGATCGTGCACATCACCGGACCGAAGGATTTCTTTTCCGTGCACGAACGCGCCGACGCCTACAGCAAGGCGGCAGGTGGTTCCGAAGCGGTGATGTACGGCGTCTGGTCGGAAAGCTGGGGGCATCAAGCGACCGCCGAAATCTGGAATCGGCCCGGAGAGAAACCGAATGCCTTATTCTGCGGTAACGACCAGATCGCCCGCGGTGCGGTCGATGCCCTGCGCGAACGCGGGATCAACGTGCCCGACGATGTTTCGGTCGTCGGCTTCGACAACTGGGAGATTGTCGCGGCCCAGACACGGCCACCGCTAACAACGGTGGACATGGAACTGAAGGAACTCGGGCGGCAGGCGGGGTTGACCGTTCTGGCGCTCGCAGAAGGACGGCCTGTGGAGCCGGGAGTGAGGAAACTGCCATGCCGGCTGGTCGTCCGGCAATCATGCGGGGGTGTTAGCCCGAGGGAATGAACAAGGCGCCGAGGAGAGGCGCCAAATTGGGAGGGAGGAGTGTCATGATCAAGCGTTTATTAGCAGCAACCAGCATCGCTACCGTGTGCCTGGCAGCCAATGCATCCGCCGCCGAAAAGGTTGAAATGTGGGTCCGCTCGGGTATCGGCGAAGCCTTCAAGAAAACAGTCGAAACCTACAATTCGAGCCACGAGAACCAGGTCGCAATGACCGAAGTGCCGTTCTCGGAACTGGTGCAGAAATATGCAACGGCGATTGCGGGCGGACAGGCGCCCGACGCCCTTTCGATGGACCTCATCTACAATCCCGCGTTTGCGGCCGCAGGCCAGCTCGAAGATCTGACGGATTGGGCGAAGGCCCTGCCCTATTTCAACGCCCTGTCGCCATCCCACGTCAAGCTCGGCACCTACCAGGATCGCATCTACGGCCTGCCATTGTCCGTCGAGACATCGGTTTTTGCTTGGAACAAGGACCTGTACAAGAAGGCCGGTCTCGACCCGGAAAAGGCACCCGCAAGCTGGGATGAAATCACCGCAAATGCGGAGAAGATCCGGGCATTGGGCGACGACACCTACGGTTTCTATTTCTCCGGCGGCGGGTGCGGCGGCTGCATGATCTTCACCTTCACACCGCTCGTCTGGGGTTCCGGGAACGATATCCTTTCCGCCGACAGCAAGATGGCGACGCTTGATACGCCCGAAATGCGCAAGGCCGTCGATATCTACCGCAACATGGTCAAGAAGGATCTGGTTCCAGCGGGCGCAGCGAGCGATAATGGTGCGAATTTCCTCTCGTTCACCAACGGCAAGATCGGCCAGCAGAGCCTCGGCGCCTTTGCCATCGGATCGCTGTTGACCGAACATCCGGATATACATTTTGGCGTGACGCTGATCCCTGGCGCCACGGGAGGAACCTCGTCTTTTGCCGGCGGCGATAATTTCGTCATCACCAAGGGCACGCCGAAGATGGAGGCCGTCAAGGACTTCCTCGAATATATCTATTCCGAGGACGGCCAGAAGATCATGGCGAAATATGGCAGCCTGCCAACGCGCGGCGATATCGCCGACA
The DNA here is from genome assembly GCA_900468065.1 of Hyphomicrobiales bacterium. Classification (GTDB taxonomy): domain Bacteria; phylum Pseudomonadota; class Alphaproteobacteria; order Rhizobiales; family Rhizobiaceae; genus Pararhizobium. Next base: position 9,471 of record UBTA01000120.1, read on the forward strand.
AGGTGCTGCAAGGTCTCGATCCACGGCTACAGGTCGGTATGCAGGCGATCTCCGTCGCCAAGACGCCCTACACGCTGCAATTCAACGACCTCATCAACAGTGCCAACGGCCCATGGGCAACCTTCACCAGCGCCGCCATCTTCGGGGATGACGTCGATGGCGCGTTTTCCAGTGCCCAGGGCGAAATGCAATCGATCATAGACAGCGGCCAGTAATCTCCCCTGCTGCTGTGGCCGGGAGGAAAAGCCGCCTCCCGGCTGATTTCCCACAATCTATGCGGAGCAATCTCGATGGCCGGTACCGGTTCGAAGGCCCTTTGGCCTCAGCGCATGAGACGGCGCCGATCGGGTTGGCGCGGCCTTGTCTATATCGCGCCGGCGATGGCGCTCGTGATCCTGTTCTTCATCATGCCCGTGATTTTTACCGGTTGGATGAGCCTACACAACTGGCCGTTGATGGGCGGCACGCGCTGGATCGGCTTCAAGAACTATGTCCGCATGTTCCACGATGCACGCTTCATATCAGCGCTGCAGTTCACCGCCTGTTATACGGTGATCGTCACAGTCGCGATCTTTGCCGTTGCTTTCCCGCTGGCGATCTTCGTCGAGAAACAACGGCGCTTCGTCAGCACCTACCGCACCATCATCTTTCTGCCTGTCGTCGTCGGCTTGGCCACCGCCTCGCTGCTCTGGGTGTGGCTGGCCAATGTCGACAGCGGCTTTATCGGACCGGCGCTCAAGGCACTCGGGCTGGTCGATAAGAGCCCGAACCTGCTGGCCACCTTCGACAGCGCCTTCCTCACCATCATCATCATGGTTGTCTGGAAGATCGCAGGGTTCACCATGATCATTCTGCTCACTGGCCTGCAGGCCATTCCCGCAGAACTGACCGAAGCCGCGCGTATCGATGGCGCAGGCCCCTGGCAGCGTTTCCGCCATCTAACGCTTCCCCTGATGCGCAAGACGATCGCGCTAGCGCTGATCATCTCCGTCACCGGCTCGATCCTTGCGTTCGACCAGTTTTATATCATGACGTCGGGCGGACCGCAGAACCGGATGATCTCGGTGGTCTACTATATCTTCAACCAGTCCTTCGTGTCGTTCAATCTCGGCTATGGCGCAGCTTTGTCCATCGCCCTTCTCGCCATCCTGGTCGCGATCAGCATCATGCAACTCTGGCTGTTGCGCGCCGGGGAGGAACGGCCATGACCCCCTCAACCACGAGCCTTTCGAAGCTACGCCGCGCCCGCAAAGCCTCCAGGGCCAACGGCGCCTATCATGCGACCGGCATCGCCATATGCTTGTTCTTCCTTTCCCCTTTCGTCATCACCTTTCTAGCCTCGTTCCGCCACGGAACGGAGGCCCGCCTACCGCCTCTGCCGCCGTGGCCGACAGGCGGGATCAGCATCGATTCCTACCTGTCGCTCGACACGTTTGGCGCCGGCATCTGGCAACATATGATCAACTCGCTGATCGTTTCCATCGCAACTGTCGTATTGACTGTCGCCGTCAGCCTGTTGGCCGGCTATGGCTTCTCCCGATACCGGTTCCCCCTGAAGAACGTGCTGTTCGTGCTAATCATTGCCACGCTGATGATCCCGTTCCAGTCGATCCTAACGCCGCTGTTCATCATTCTTGCCAAGATGGGATTGAACAATTCACTGCTCGGGTTGACGCTGGTCTATGTTACGCTCCAACTGCCCTTCTCGGTCTTCATGATGCGCAACGCCTTCGACGCGGTGCCCAAGGAGATCGAGGAAGCCGCCCGCATCGATGGCGCCCGCGACCTGAAGCTACTTGTCCGCGTACTCCTGCCACTCGTCCTGCCTGGTGTGGCAACCGTCGCGATCTTCGCCTTCCTCAACGCCTGGAACGAATTTCTGGCCGCACTCATCCTCTTGTCCAGCAACGAGAAATATACGCTGCCTGTTCTGATGATGGCGGTGCGTGCTGGGCGTCTTGGCGCGGTCAACTGGGGCGCAGTGCAAGCCGGCGTCGCGGTCATGACGATCCCCTGCCTGATCATCTTCCTTCTTTTACAACGCTACTATATGCGCGGGCTGATGGCTGGCGCGGTGAAATGATCCAGAAAAAACGGATAAAGCTATGAACACGATCAAACGAGACCGACAGTTCCGCCCCCTGCCCGTGCCCAGCGTCGACATTCGCGGCCTGTTCGGCGATCGCCAGGATGCGATCTGCGATACCACCGCCGAAACGCTGCTTGATCGTTGTGTCGAAGCCGGCATGATCAGTGCCATCGACACACGCAAGCCGAGCCCCGGCATCGTCATTCCGATCCAGGCCTGGGGTGGCACGACGCAGATGTTCTGGGACAGCGATCTGGGGAAGTCGATCGAGACAGTGGCCTATTCGCTCTACCGGCGTAAAAACCCGAAACTCGAAGCCCGTGTCGACGAGATTATCGACATGTACGAGACGATGCAGGATGAGGATGGCTACCTGAACGCGTGGTTCCAGCGCGTCCAGCCCGAGCGCCGTTGGACTAACCTGCGTGATCATCACGAACTCTATTGCGCGGGCCATCTGATCGAGGGAGCCGTTGCCTATTTCCAAGCGACCGGCAAGCGCACGCTGCTTGACATCATGTGCCGCTATTCCGACTACCTCGTCAAAACCTTCGGCCGTGGCGAAGGACAGTTGCGTGGTTATTGCGGCCACGAAGAAATCGAACTGGCGCTGGTGAAACTGGCGCGTGTGACGGGCGAGAAAAAATATCTCGACCTCTCCAAATTCTTTGTCGACGAGCGCGGCACAGAACCCCATTATTTTACCCAGGAAACGATCCGCGACGGCCGCGACCCTACGAATTTCATCCAAAAGACCTATGAATACAGTCAGTCGCATCAACCGGTCCGTGACCAGAAAAAGGTTGTCGGCCATGCCGTTCGCGCGATGTATCTTTATGCGGGCATGGCCGACATCGCCACGGAGTATAACGACGACAGCCTGACCGCGACGCTCGAAGTCCTTTGGGACGATTTGACGACCAAGCAGATGTATGTGACCGGCGGCATCGGACCGGCCGCAGCCAACGAAGGCTTCACCGACTATTACGACCTACCCAACGAAAGTGCCTACGCCGAAACCTGCGCATCTGTTGGCCTTGTCTTCTGGGCAAACCGGATGCTTGGACGCGGCCCGAACCGACGCTATGCCGACATCATGGAGCAGGCGCTCTACAACGGCGCCATGTCCGGCCTCTCGCTCGACGGCAAAACCTTCTTCTATGAAAATCCGCTGGAAAGCGCGGGGAAACATCATCGCTGGGTGTGGCACCATTGCCCTTGCTGCCCGCCGAACATCGCCCGTCTTCTCGCCTCGATCGGCTCCTACATGTATGCCGTGTCTGAAGATGAGATCGCCGTGCACCTCTACGGTGAAAGCACCGCCCGTTTTGACATCGGCGGCGCCAGGATCGAACTGACCCAGCAGACCCAATACCCTTGGGCGGGAGCGATCCATTTCGATGTGACGACGGATAGGGCGGCGAGCTTCGCGGTCTCACTGCGAATACCGGCATGGGCCGACGGTTCGACGCTTAAGGTCAATGGCGAGGCGTGGAATCTCGACGGAACGATGATCGATGGCTATGCCCGTATCGAGCGCGACTGGAAGAATGGAGATCACATCGATCTCGAGATTCCTTTGGCGCCGCGCGCCCTTTTTGCCAACCCGCTCGTGCATCAGGACGCCGGACGCGCCGCCCTAATGCGCGGACCGATGGTCTATTGCGTCGAGGCAACGGACAATGGCAGCGGCCTAAACAGAATCAAACTGGCGGGTGATCTGTCGAATGCAACGACGACAGAACTCCACGAGTTGCGTGGCGCCGTCGCGCTTGAGGTGCCGGTCACGCGCGACCAGGCCGACTGGGGCAACGCTCTTTACCGGACATCTCCGCCAAGAACCGAGGAGACGACAGCGCGCTTCGTGCCTTATCCTTTCTGGGATAACCGGACGCCGGGCGAAATGCTGGTCTGGGTCAGAGCGCGAACTGAGCGGTGAGTAAGATGACCGAGACCGGCGTAGTGCTGACCGACATTCGCAAAAGCTTCGGAAACCTCGAAGTAATACATGGCATCGACCTGATGATCACCGAGGGTTCCTTCGTGGTCTTCGTCGGTCCGTCTGGCTGCGGGAAATCGACCTTGCTGCGGATGATCGCCGGTCTGGAAGAGGTGACCGACGGTGAGATCGAGATAAAGGGGCGCAATGTGACCGATCTCGATCCTTCGGATCGCGGTATTGCCATGGTCTTCCAGTCCTATGCCCTTTATCCGCATATGAGCGTACGAGAAAACCTGGCATTCGGGCTGAAAATGGCGCGAACGCCGGAGAGGGAGATCGATGCCCGCGTCAGGGCCGCCTCGGCAATATTGAAGATCGACCCGCTGCTCGAACGCCGCCCAGGGCAGCTTTCCGGTGGCCAACGGCAGCGCGTCGCGATCGGCAGGGCGATCGTGCGCAAACCGGACGTGTTCCTGTTTGACGAGCCGCTCTCCAACCTGGATGCCGAGCTTCGGGTATCGATGCGTATCGAGATCGCGAGGCTCCACCGCGAACTTGGCAATACGATGATCTATGTCACCCACGATCAGACCGAGGCCATGACGCTCGCCGATATGATCGTCGTCCTTCGCGACGGCCGGGTCGAGCAAACCGGCAGTCCGCGCGAAATCTACGAAAATCCGGCCAACACATTTGTCGCCGGCTTCATCGGCTCACCACGGATGAACCTCCTAAAAACAGAATATGCAGGCGATGGATCTGCCTGGATCGGCAAAAATCGGATCGCGACGCAAATTGATGACAAGCAGGTGGCAGCGGGTGACAGATTGACCCTAGGTATCCGTCCCGAGCACATGAACGTTGGCACAGATGGGGAAGGGACGATGCGCGCCAGAGTGGATTTCTTTGAGTACCTGGGAGGCACTCAGTTTCTCTATTGTCAGCTTGAGGATGGTCAGACTGTGACGGCCGAACACCGCTCACCAGTGCCCGTTCAGGCAGGCGAGATTCTCCATTTTCGCTGGCAGGCAGATGATCTTCGCGTCTTTGACGCTGAGGGACTGCGGCTGAGACCACTCGATCGATGTACTGCCCAAAGGGGCCAAAGCATCTGACCAACAGGAAGCATGATCTCGATCAACACAAGTCTAACGCCTGCGGTCCCAGTTTAGGCAACGTTCGAGCCGCAGCGATGTATCTTTTTTCTGCCGTAGAAATTTTACCGGCTGCCCGTCACAAATGATCGCCTTGATGTGACCGCGCACAAAAGTCAGTTTCACCGGTACTTCTCCCTCTCACCACTGCGGATCGCGCAAAACCAGCGGAACCAGAACTTTAACTGAAAGCCCTAATAAGCTGATATATATACATTTATTGTATGGATATCTCACATATCTACACCAGGCCGCCGATACAGCGGCGGTTACTTTCTTTCGGAGTAACTTAAATTGATCTTCGGAGTATTTTCGGTCTAATTGCGTGCAGCGACAGGGTCGTCGCCATTGCTCGTGAAACCAGCGCATTTCCAATAGAGGACTTCCTTTGAAAAAGACATTCATCACAGCCGCAGCATTTGCCATGATCCCGTTTCTTGCCCATGCCGCAACGCTCGTTTTTCCAAGCGATGCGCCGATTGCGTCGGTCACCATCCCCGATGCTTGGGGCCCCAAAGAGACGATTTCCGGCATCGAAGCCAAGTCGCCAGACGGCGCAATCTATTTCTCAATCGATGTTGCCACAGATAAGGATACGGACAAGGTCATTGACGAAGCAGTCAACTTCCTGACCGATAACGGCGTCACCATTGACGCCGCCACGCAGAGAGACTCTGGCGACGTCGAGATCAATGGCATGAATTTCGGTAGTATCGAGTTCGATGGCAAGGATGCCGACGGTCCTGTAGAGGTTTCCCTAGGCTTCGCATCGCCGACTGAAGGCAAGATGCTAGTGGTGACGTATTGGGGGACCAAAGCAACCCAGGACGCCCATGGTGCTGATTTGGGGGGAATTTTGAAGTCGCTCAAGCCGTCAAATTAGACGCTTTGACGCTGCATGGGATGTGAGCTTAATGTGAGCTTACATCCCATATGCTCAGTTTCCAAAACCTGTCAGGAACGATGTCAGATTGTCACCCAGCGCGTCGCAGAGATAGCCGCCCTCCTGGACGATGACGGTTGGCAGACCGAGGCTACCAATGGCTTCGGCAATACGGGCAAAGCCCGGCGTCGAGACCGACAGTCCGCCAAAGGGATCGCCCTCAAAGGCGTCGAGGCCCAGCGCAACCACCAACGCATCCGGCGCATAGGCTTCTATGCGGCGGCTGGCTGCCTCCAGTGCCTCAAGAAAACCGGCATCCGCCGTCTTGCGCGGCAGCGGCAGATTGTAGTTATAGCCGAGCCCAAGGCCTTCGCCACGCTCGTCGGCATTGCCCCAGAAGAATGGATAGAAACGCACCGGGTCCGCGTGCAGCGAGATCGTCAGCACGTCGCTGCGACCGTAGAAAATACCTTGCGTACCGTTGCCGTGATGCAAGTCGACATCGAGGATGGCGACGCGTTTCGACGATTGCAGGAGGTGCTGCGCGGCAATGGCAGAATTGTTGAGGAAGCAGAAACCGCCGGCCACGTCGGCAAAGGCATGGTGGCCGGGCGGGCGGCAGAGTGCGTAAGTGTGGCGGGCACCAGCCAGAACCGCTTCCGCCGCCTCGACAGCACTCCAGGCGCTCCAGCAGGCGCTGCCCCAGGTATCAGCCGATATCGGGCAGGCCGTATCGGCCATGTGGTAACCCGCCTGGCCAACGGCAGAGGCCGGATAACGGCCGGTCCGTGCCAGCGGATGGATGTTCGGGACCACTTCTTCCGAGGCACCGTCGATCCGCTGCCAGCGGAGGAAAATGTTCTGCAGGAACTCGATATATTCCGGCGTATGGATAGCAGCGATCGGCTTTAAGCCATGATCGCGCGGCCGGACGATCTCGGATCCAGCCGCCTTTGCGCCTTCAAGCAACCGGGCGATCCGCTCCGGCCTCTCCGGATTGGGCTGCGGCGCCCCGCTGGAGAGAAACATTTTCGGATCGTGTTTCGCCTGCTCTTCAGCGTAGAAGGTCTTCATGCTCATTCCTCAAACCCCGCTCTCGTGCTGGCCGGCCAGCGCTTCGAATGCATCGCCGTAGACTGCATGGATCCGCTCGTCCTGCGACCACACAAGCCCCATGCGCTCATAGAAATGCTGGGCCGAGACGTTTTTCGCCTCGACCGACAGGCGCAAATAGGTGCCCCCTCCAGCACGGACATTCGCTGCCGTGTGGCGCAGAAGGGCGACGCCGATCCCGGCGCCGCGAAACCGTTCTTCCACAACGATGTCCTGAATATAGGCACCCTTCTGTCCGCGCCAGGTCGAGAAGCTTTGGAAGAACAGGCACATACCGGCAAAATCTCCACCAATTTCTGCGAGGAGAACGTTAAAGGCCGGCTGCGGACCGAAACCGTGCTTGCGAAGATCTTCCGCCGTTGCCGTGACTTTAGCTTCGGCATCGAGATGCCGCGCAATCGTCATCAAGCCGGCATGGATGAGGTGAACATCCTCCGCCGTTGCGACACGGATTGCCACACACAGGTCGGAAATATCCGCCATCAGAAGCCCACCCGATCACCGCCCTTGAGCGCCAGCATCGTGCGCGCTTCATCCGGCGTCGCGACCTCCAGCGAGAGGGCTTCGACAATCGTGCGGATGCGGCTCACCTGGTTGGCGTTGGATTTGGCAAGTTCCCCGCGGCCGAGATAGAGGCTGTCTTCCAGACCGACCCGCACATTGCCGCCCATCGCCGCCCCCATGGTGATCAGCGGCATCTGCTGGCGGCCGGCAGCCAACACCGAGAACCGATAGTCCTCGCCGAACAGCTTGTCGGCAATATGCTTCATATGGCTGAGGTTATCCGGATCGGCGCCGATGCCGCCGAGAATACCAAGCACGAACTGGATGAACAGCGGGCCTTTCACCAGTCCGCGATCATAAAAATGCTTCAGCGAATAGAGATGGCCAACATCGTAGCATTCGAATTCGAAGCGCGTGCCGCACCCCTCTCCCAGACGGTTGAGGATGTCCTCGATATCGGCAAAGGTATTCTTAAAGATCGTGCCGCGTGTCGCTTCCAGCAGTTGCGGCTCCCAGTCGTGCCGCCATTCCATTCCGGGCTTTGCCAGCGGAAAAATCCCGAAATTCATCGAGCCCATATTCAGCGAGCACATTTCCGGCTGCGCCTGAAGCGAAGCGGCCAGCCGCTCGTCCAGCGTCATCAGCGAGCTGCCGCCGGTGGAAATGTTGATGACGGCATCTGTTGCCTGCTTGATGCGCGGGAGGAATTGCATGAACACGGCCGGATCGGCGGTTGGGCGGCCATCGGCCGGATTGCGGGCGTGCAGATGCAGGATGGACGCGCCGGCTTCAGCTGCGGCGATCGCCTGTTCAGCAATCTGGTCCGGCGTTACCGGCAGGTAGGGGCTCATCGACGGCGTATGGACGGAGCCGGTGACGGCGCAAGTGATGATAACTTTATTTTTCATGATCTTACATTGATTTGTTGACAGGGAGATCAAGCTCGCGTGCCAGCTGTCCAAAGCTGTCACCCAGGATCGAGACCATCTCACCGATTTCCTGAGCCGTAATGATCAGCGGCGGTGCAAGGATCAGGTTATCGACCTCATAGCCATCGCCGCGAACACGGCGGGAATAGAGGATCAGGCCTTTCTCATAGGCAATATCGAGTAGCCGCTGGTTGGTCGCCTGTGATTTGGGAAAGGGTTTGAAGGTCACGGGGTCGGCCACGAGATCGGCGCCGATCAGCAGGCCCTTGCCGCGCACGCCGGCGATGAAGGGGAAGCGTTTCGACAAGCCTTCCAACTCGGATTTTAGCAGATCGCCCATTGTTGTGGCGTTGGCTTCGACGCCGAGCCGTTCCATCTCCTCGAGCACCGCCAAGCCGGCGGCGCAGGCAAGCGGGTTTCCGGCATAGGTATAGCCATGCTGGAAGCCACCCATATCGAGAACCGGCTTTACCAGCTTCGCCGACGCGGCCATGGCGCCCAGCGCGGCATAGCCGGAGCCGATGCCTTTCGACAGGGTGATGATGTCCGGCGTGCAGTTCCAGTGGTCGCCGCCGAGATATTTGCCGGTGCGCGCTGCACCGCTCATCACCTCGTCATGGATCAAAAGGATGCCATATTTGTCGCAGATTTCGCGGATACGCGCGAAGTAACTGTCCGGCGCCACCAGCGCCGCGGTTGCCGCTCCGCCGATAGGCTCCATGATGAAGGCGACGACACTTTCGGGACCTTCGGTGAGGATTTTTTCCTCCAGCATGTCGGCATAGCGCAGGCCGCGCTGTTCCATCGTCAGGTTGTCGCGGTCGCGGTAGGCTGTCGGCGCCGGAATGGCCGGCATAGGCTGGATCTGCGGTGTAAAGGTTTCGGTCAGTGCCAGGTCGCCGGTGACGCCAAGCGCGCCCATTGTGCCGCCGTGATAGGACGGAAACCGGCAGATCACCTTAAAGCGCTTCGGCTGGTTGGTTGCCACTGCCCATTGCCGCGCCAGCTTGATTGCGGATTCCACCGCTTCCGAACCGCCGGAGACGAAGAAGATCCGGTCGAGATCGCCGGGCATTTTTCCTGCCAGCTGCCGGGCCAGTTCCTCGGCCGGCTCGTTTTCGAAATGCAGGCGGTAGGCAAAGCTGGTCTTTTCCATCTGCCGCTTCATTGCATCGATGACATGACGGTTGCCATGGCCGATATTGCTGACCATCGGACCGCTCGAGCCGTCGATGAAGCGACGCCCGTCCTGTGTCCAGAAATAGATGCCCTCGGCGCGGTCGACCAGCGGCCGGCGCAGGCGTGTCACGTAGAAGAGATGCGATGCGGGCCGCTCATTGGCTTGGATGTTCATAATGCTCTGCTCTAAATGAAATTATCGGTTGAGATAGCGGTTGAGGACATTGGCGGTAACCCGCTCGACCATCTTGTCTTTGCGCAGCAGGCCCGCCACCCATTCGCAGGTACCGGCATGGAAAACCTCGCCCTTGCCGCGCTTGAAATTGACGATCATGCCGTTGCTGTAACGAACTTTTTCCATGTTCTCGTCGCTCGCCTCGCCATAGAGCGTCTCGGCAATGAACCGCCCGTCCTCGTCGCCAAAGAACAGGTCCTCGCGCGTCAGGATATCGCTCTCCTCGACCTGGCTCGCCATGCCCAACGCCAGGATTTCCAGCCCCTCCGGCGCGCCGCTATCGGCCGTGGGATATGGCAGGCCGTAGCGGATTTCGTAAGCCAGACCATCAACTTCGTAGCCATAGATATGGCTGTCTGCGCCGAGCAGGTCGCCGTAGAACAGGCCGGTTCCGGCAAACGCCCAGTGACGTGGCCGGTAGATCGGGAAGCCGCGCACGCCGCGCGGCGCGCAGCCGCCCCACCCGGAATAGACGCCGTTGGTGGCGTTGAGCCCGAAGGTCAACGCGCCGGGGCGGCCGATTTCCGGCGCTTCCCAGGAATTGGTGGCGCGGGTGACGTCGCCGCCCTGATAGGCCGGATCTTCCTTGCGCGCGACATATTTGTAGCAAACCTGCCGCTGGCCCTCGTCTTCCAGCCGCGTCTGCCACATGAAATTGCCGGCAAAACGCGCAACACGCCCACCTTGATCCACATAGGCATCGACGGCATCGCGCATTTCCCAAGTCCAGTATTCGTCATGACCGACGAAGACGACGCAGTCGTAGTCATTGAGGATGCCGGGATTGTTGTGCAACTCGTACTGGCTGGCGAGATCAACGCCATACCCCTGGCGCTCCGCCCAGCGAAAAAACTGGCTGTCGTAGCTTGCCCAGCCGGACGAGGTGTATTTCTTTGAATAGCCATTGGCGAAGGCCCATTCCATATGGGGATAACGCGGGATTGTGCCCGGCGGCAGGCTCACCTCAAGCGGCACTCGCGGCGCATCCGGCGGAAGCACGACAAAGCCGCGGCAGAGCGGCCGCTCGATGCTGACAGTGGTGGCGTACTTGTCGCGGTTGGGGCCGGTGATGCCCTGATAGTGATTCGATCCACCCCAGGTATTATAGGCGGTCCAGGTGCCGGTGGCGGCAACCTGAAGGATACGGCCGGGTTTTGGGCCGGCATTCGGCAGTACGATGATCAGATGATGACACTGGATCGGCTTGCCATCGCGCCCCTCAGCCGTGAGCGTGATGCGGTAGGCGCCGGATGGCCAGCTGTCGTGAACCTGGAATGTGAAGGTCGGCGCCCAGCCGCAGCCGGTCACCGAGACCTGATCAGGCGTTTCCTGCCATGCAGTGGCGATATCGTCGGTGCCATAAACGCTTGTCTGTGCCGCACCGTCGCGGACAATTTCCAGCCGGCAGGAGGATGCTGTCGAGCTGATATGCAGATCCACCATCGCGCCGCGCGCGTAGGCGTAAGACCGCGTATAGCACCAAATTTCGCCGCGGGCGCCGTCCATGCCCGGATATTCGTAATAGTGACCGCGAACGGCCTGGTGCCGCTCCTGTGGGCTCAACCCGAAATCGGGGAAAACTGGGTCTTGATTGGTCACGTCACGCCTCGCTGGGTCCTCGGTGGTCATGATCAAACCACAATGGACTCGGCCCGACAAATACATTAGGTGAACGACCAGCATTCACCAAATGAATGAGGTGACCCATGCCCAGCCCGCGACGCCGCTTCGTCTGGGAGATCGACTGGAACCTCCTGCGCACCTTTACGGTGATCGTCGAGGAAAAGAGCCTGACTTCGGCCGGCAACCGGCTATCGTTAAAGCAGCCGACCATCAGCAACGCCCTGCGGCGCCTTGAAGAGCATATGGCCTGCCGGCTGATTGATCGCTCATCCAATCATTTCCGCACGACAGCGGCTGGCGCGCGGCTCTATGCCGAATGCCGGACCATGTTCAACATTGTCAGTGGCTTGCCCGATCTCGTCACGGACGATCCGGATCTGGTCACCGGCCATGTCGAGATGGCGTTTGCCAGCCATATCGAATGCCCGTTCCTCGATCGTTTCCTTGCCGACTTCCACAAGACCTTTCCACGGGTCAGTTTCTCGACCACAGTATCCGCCAGCCGGACGGTGATCGACAATGTTCTGTCCGGCGAAGCCTGCCTTGGCATCTGCCTTGCACACGAAAAGCACCCGGAACTGGACTATACAGTGCTTTATCGCGAGCATTTCGGCTTCTTCTGCGCACCCGGCCATCCGCTGTTCGGCAAACGCGGGACAAAGACTGCCGACCTTGCCACCCTGGATTACGTATCCTTCAAGACCGACCACCTCGGCGGTGCACTCGCACCGATCGCACGCCTGAGGCAGCGGGAAAATTTCAGCGGTCAGGTGCTCGGGCTTTTCTCCAATCTCGAAGAGGTCAAGCGGCTGATCAAGGTCGGTTTCGGCTTCGGCCCCTTGCCGATCCACGTCGTGGCGGCCGACATCGAGGCGCGTCAACTCTGGCAATTGCCACCCTATAAGAACCCGCCTGCCGCCGATGTCTATCTGGTCACCCGGCGCTTCGCACGCGGCAGTCGCGCTGAGAATTTGCTGGTCGACAGACTAATGGCGGCAATCGAAGCTGTTCCTCTCAGCGGCCGCACCTATCCCGCCGGGCTGGCGGATTCAGCGGCGCCAACGGCCGGTGACATTCCCTGAATGAATGGTCGGCGTTGTGTCAATCCGGTTCTTCCGCAACAAGCTTGTCCAGGTTGGCGTTGACGCGCTGCAAAAGGCCAACAAGCGTTGCGACCTCGCCCTGGCTCAACCCAGCCAGCGCGCCAGCACTTCCTTCCTGGAGGGCCTCGCCGTTCAGGCCCATGTCGAGATGCGCAAGGCTGAGGCACGCGCCGCCCAGACACCTTCCAATGTCGGCCGGCTGCAGAACTCCTCCCCCGTTTGATATCTCCTTCCTGTCAAACGCAGTTATCCCCTGCCGCATAAACGCGCTTGACGGCAGGGCTGCGATTTGCATTATTGCTCAGATGTCAGACCAATTCTAGTTTTGGGTAGAAGACAGACGATGAAGCATTTGGATGCAAGAGCAGCACTTGTCCCCCTGCCCCCGGCCGACCGGGCCCAGCAGGTGACGGCAGCGCTTGCCGATTATATCCAGCGCTCCAATCTTGTTCCCGGCGACCGGCTTCCGGCCGAGCGGGAACTGATGAGCGCGCTTGCCGTTGGCCGCTCAACGATCCGAGAAGTCATCCGCCATTTCCAGGCGCTCGGCGTCGTCGAGGCCCGCAAGGGCAGCGGCACCTACCTGTTGAAGCCGATCTCCGGCACCACCATCCACATGCCGCTATCGCTGGACACCACGCATTTGCGCGACGTGCTGTTGATGACGCTGCAAGTGCGCCGCGGCATTGAGGCGGAAGCCGGCATGGTTGCAGCCCGCGTTCGCACGGCGCAGGACGTGCGCATGATCGAGGAAAAGCTCAATGAGATGGAACGGGTGCATCTCTCCAAGGGCACATCCGGCCCGGAAGACCTCGCCTTTCATCTCGCCATTTATGACGCCACCCACAATCCGCTCTTCAAGCAGTTGCTTGAACAGATGCGGGGCGCTTTCGAGCGCTTCTGGGAAAAGCCTTTCGACCGACCGGATTTTGCCCGCCGCTCCTTTCCGTTTCACCGCACCCTCTTCAATGCGATCGCGGCCCAGGACCCTGAGGCCGCGCGTACCGAAACACTGAAAATCCTCGCGATCGTCGAGGAAGACATCAAGGAAATGTCCAAATGAGCAACGGGTTTGATCCATTCGAAGCCTCCCTCATCGTCGCCCATGACATGAGCCATGCCTACGATGCGGTCGTTCCGCCGATCGTGCAGACGTCGCTGTTCACCTTCACCGACTATGATGACATGGTCGCCTCCTATCGTGGCGAAAAGATCCGGCCGATGTACACGCGGGGCCTCAATCCGACGGTCCGGATCTTCGAAGAGATGCTGGCCAAGCTCGAAGGCGCCGAAGACGCGATCGGTTTTGCCAGCGGCATGTCGGCTATCTCCTCGACCGTTCTCTCCTTCGTCGAGCCTGGCGACCGTATCGTCGCGGTCAAGCATCTCTATCCCGATGCCTTCCGCCTGTTCGGAACGTTCTTCAAGCGCATGGGCATCGACGTCACCTATGTCGACGGTCGTGACGAGGAGGAAGTGGCCAGGGCCCTACCCGGCGCAAAGTTTCTCTATCTCGAAAGCCCGACGAGCTGGGTCATGCAAACCCATGACGTCGCAGCACTTGCGGCGCTGGCCAAGACCCACGGCATCATCTGTGCCATCGACAACAGCTGGGCAAGCCCGGTGTTCCAGCAGCCGATATCGCTCGGCGTCGATCTGGTCATTCATTCGGCCTCGAAATATCTCGGCGGCCACAGCGATGTCGTTGCCGGCGTCGTTGCAGGTTCCAAGGACTTGATCGGCCGCATCCGCTCGGAGGCCTATCCCTATCTCGGCGGCAAGCTGTCGCCATTCGATGCGTGGCTGCTGATCCGCGGCATGCGCACGTTACCGATCCGCATGAAGGCGCATGAGCAGTCGACCGTCGAGATCGCCAAGCGCCTGCAGGCGCATGATGCGGTCGAGGCCGTCTGCTATCCGGGCCTTGCCAATCAGCTGGCTCCCGGCCTCAAGGGCACGTCAGGCCTGTTCTCGTTCATCTTCAAGGACGGCGTTAATGTCCGCACGTTCTCCGATCACCTCGAGCTGTTCAAGCTCGGTGTCAGCTGGGGCGGCCACGAAAGCCTGATTGTGCCCGGCGAAGTCGTCCTTTCACAAAAAGCACAACCCAATTCCGCGGTCGCCTTCGGCATCAGCCCGCGGTCGGTACGGCTCCATGTCGGCCTGGAGGGAACGGAGGCCCTCTGGAGCGATATCGAGGCGGCAATCACTGCCGCAACGGTAGGCTGACACGACAGCAAACAACCCAACCAACAATAAAAGGGAAACGAAAATGAGGAAACTGATTGCCGCGACCTTGGTCGCCACGCTGATGGCAGGCACAGCGCTCGCCGATACCAAGCTGAAGCTGGTGGAAGTCATCACCAGCCCGGAACGCACCGAAACCCTGAAATCGATCGTCGGCAAGTTCGAGGCCGCCAATCCCGGCACCACGGTCGAGATCATCTCGCTGCCCTGGGGCGAAGCCTTCCAGAAGTTCGCCACCATGGTGTCCGCTGGCGAAATCCCGGACGTGATGGAAATGCCGGATACCTGGCTGTCGCTCTATGCCAACAACGGCATGCTCGAAAGCCTGGAGCCTTATCTGAAGACCTGGGACCAGACACCGGAACTGACGGATCGCGCCCTGGAACTGGGCCGCGACGTCAAGGACACGGCCTATATGCTGCCCTACGGCTTTTATCTGCGCGCCATGTTCTACAACAAGAAGATCTTCGCCGAAGCCGGCGTCGACGGTCCGCCAAAGACGATGGACGATTTCGTTGCCGCTGCCGAAAAGATCAAGAAGCTGCCGGGCAAATATGCCTACTGCATGCGTGGCGGTCCGGGTGGCCTCAACGGCTGGATGATGATGGGCGCCACGATGGCGGGCGACAATACATATTTCAACGCCGACGGCACCTCGAAATTCTCCGAGGAGGGCTGGGTCAAGGGCTTCACTTGGCTCGTTGACCTCTACAAGAACGGCTATGCACCCAAGGACAGCGTCAACTGGGGCTTCAACGAGATCGTCGCCGGCTTCTATACCGGCACCTGCGCGATGCTCGACCAGGATCCAGACGCGCTGATCGCCATTGCCGAACGCATGGATGCAGCCGACTACGGCATCACCACCATGCCGAAGGGCCCATCGGGCAAGACATTCCCAACCATCGGCTTTGCCGGCTGGTCGATGATGTCAGCGAGCGCCAACAAGGATCTGTCCTGGAAGCTGATCGCCACGCTCGAAGGCCCGGAAGGCAATATCGAGTGGAACAAGAAGATCGGCGCCCTGCCGGCGCTCAAGTCCGCCGAGAAGGACCCTTTCTTCGCAACCGATCAGTTCAAGGGCTGGTTTGAAGAACTGGCAGACAAGGACGCCGTTCCCACCGTGATGCCGACCTACCTGGAAGAATTCGCCTTCTTCAAGGATTCCATGGCGATCAAGACCAGCCAGGAAGCCATGCTCGGCGATATCACGCCGGAAGAAATGGCCAAGCAATGGGCTGAGTACATGACCAAGGCTCAACAGAAGTTCCTCGCGACCAAATAAGTCATCAGCCTTTAACCGCAGGCAGCGACATGATGTCGGCTGCCTGCGGCTCATTCCCCTGACGGAAAAGCCGGCACGCCTTAACGCGCCGCGAACTGGAAACATTTGACGATGGCTTCACATGCAGCAGCCCGCAATGGCGGCGCGCGCAGGGACCAGCGGCCGCTGAAGAAGCGTCTTGCCGATGCCTCCGCGCCCTATCTCTATAGCGCGCCGGCGCTCATCCTGATCGTCACCGTCATGTTGGTGCCACTGATCCTCGGCATCTCCTACGCCTTTCGCGATATTCAGCTGCTCAATCCAATGTCCGGCGGCTTCATCGGGCTCGATCACTTCCGGACGCTGTCGCAGGACCAGAATTTCTTTCGGGCCTTGAAGAATACGTTGTGGTGGACCGGCTGGTCCGTCCTGTTGCAGTTCATCTTCGGCCTGATCCTGGCGCTTTTGCTCGACAAGCCTTTCTACGGCCGGGCCATCGTCCAGGCGCTGGTCTTCCTGCCCTGGGCGGTTCCAAGCTTTCTCGCCGGCCTCAACTGGGCGTGGCTGTTCAATCCGGTCGTTGGTCCCATTCCCCATTGGCTGTTTGCGCTTGGCCTGATGAACGAGCCCTACAACATCCTGTCGGATCCACAGCTCTCGATGTGGGGACCGATCATCGCCAACGTCTGGTGGGGCATTCCCTTTTTCGCCATCACGCTTCTCGCAGCCCTGCAGGCAATCCCACGGGATCTCTATGAAGCGGCCAGCATCGACGGGGCAGGTCCGGTGCAGCGGTTCATCTCGATCACCCTGCCCTTCCTCGCCCCGACGATTGCAATCACCGTTCTGCTGCGGACGGTCTGGATCTCAAATTTCGCCGATCTGATCATCGTCATGACCAATGGCGGCCCGGCCGACCGCAGCCAGATCGTCGCCAGCTACATCTTCACCCAGGCTTTCAAGCGGCTCGATTTTGGCTATGCCTCTGCCATTGCGCTCGTTCTGCTCGCGCTTTTGATCAGCTATTCCATGCTGATCGTCATCTTACGCCAGTGGCTGTTGAGCAAGGATTGAGATCATGACCGGCAAACGCATCGTCTCCATCCTCGCCCATCGCCTGGCCATTATCGCCTATGTCGTCTTCGCGCTATTCCCTCTCTACTGGCTGTTGAAAGTCTCGGTGACGCCCAACAAGCTGCTTTATTCCGAGGGCATCAAGATGTGGCCGTCGCGAACAAGCTTCGAACATTTCGATTTTGTCTTGAAACACAGCGAATTCCCGACCTTCTTCAAGAACAGCCTGATCGTCTCAGGCTCGACTGCCATCATCGTCACGGTCCTTGCCTCGCTTGCCGGCTATGCAATGTCGCGCTTCAGTTTCCGTGGCAAATACTGGATCGTGACGCTCATGTTGCTCACCCAGATGTTCCCGCTGGTCATGCTGGTGGCGCCGATTTTCAAGATCCTGTCGCCACTCGGGCTCACCAACAGCCTGACAGGTCTGGTCATTGTCTACACCGCTTTCAATGTGCCGTTTGCCACGTTCCTGATGCAGTCCTTCTTCGACGGCATCCCCAAGGACCTCGAAGAAGCGGCAATGATCGACGGCGCCACCCAGTTCGTCGCGTTCCGCCAGATCATCCTGCCGCTGACGCTGCCGGGTATTGCCGCGACCCTCGGCTTTGTCTTCACCGCCGCCTGGAGCGAGCTTTTATTCTCGCTGATGCTCATTTCCGGAAACGATTCTGCGACCTTCCCGGTCGGGCTCCTCTCCTTCGTATCGAAATTCTCGGTCGATTTTGGACAGATGATGGCGGCGGGCGTCATGGCGCTCATCCCGGCCTGCCTGTTCTTCCTGTTGATCCAACGTTACCTCGTGCAGGGCCTAACGGCCGGCGCCGTGAAAGGCTGATCCCATGGCATCCATCGATATCGCCAATATCCGCAAGTCCTACGGCATTCATCCGGTGCTGCACGGCATCGACCTCGCGATCAAGGACGGAGAATTCGTCGTGCTCGTTGGCCCGTCGGGCTGCGGCAAGTCCACGTTGCTGCGGATGATCGCCGGTCTGGAAGCCGTCACCGATGGTGAAATCCGTATCGACGGCAAACGCGTCAATGATCTTGCCCCTAAGGACCGCGACATTGCCATGGTGTTCCAATCCTACGCGCTCTATCCGCATATGAGTGTGGCAAAGAACATGAGCTACAGTCTGCGCCTGCGGAAAACCGCCAAGGACAGGATTGCCTCGGTGGTCGCCGGCGCGGCAAGCAAACTCGGCCTCGATCCGTTGATGGAACGTCGCCCGAAGGCGCTATCCGGTGGCCAGCGCCAGCGCGTCGCAATGGGCCGCGCCATCGTGCGCGAGCCGAAAGCCTTCCTGTTCGATGAGCCGCTGTCCAATCTGGACGCCCGCCTGCGCGAGCAGATGCGCGCCGAAATCAAGAAGCTGCACCAAGACCTTGGCGCCACGTCGATCTACGTCACCCATGACCAGATCGAGGCGATGACTTTGGCCGACCGCATCGTCGCCATGCATGGCGGCATCATCCAGCAGGTGGGAAGCCCACTCGAACTCTACGACAACCCCGCCAACCTGTTCGTCGCCGGCTTTATCGGCTCACCCGGCATGAACTTCTTCGAAGGCCGCTACATGGTAACCGGCGACACTGCAAGCTTCGCGCTCACAGGCGGCATAGTCCTGCCGCTTGGTGGCACCGCCAATCTCCAAGACGGTAGCCGCGCTACGCTTGGCATCCGGCCGGAGCATGTGGTCCTCGGCGCCGACGGCCCGGACGTGATGAAAGCAAGTGTCGATCTGGTCGAGCCGACCGGTTTCGGGATCATCGTCCACCTGAAGCTCGGGCCTGTCGCCTTCAAGGCCTTCACGCTCGACCGCCGCTTCCTTGGCATGCACGGCGAAGTCGATGTCAGGCTTCCGGTGGAAAACCTGCATTTCTTCAACGATGCCGGGAAGAAGGTCTGACACCTTGCTCTTTCTTTCATTCGGCGTGATCTTGGCGCCGTTTTGGTGGTTGCTGTAGCGTACGGGGCTTTTGCGTTCGATAAGTCTGAACCCTCGGCGCCTAAGGTGGGGTCAAAGACGACGTCGAAACACGGTAGAGACGAGCGACGACGAAACACAGTGGAGACCAGGATGCGTGCTGCGTAGGGGCAGTAACCAGGTGAACGGCCGCTGCGTTATCGACCAGAGCGGAGGCTTCGCAGGGCCCTTGTCACAAGGAACGAACCTGCGGCAAGCGCGGAAAGCTTCGCACACGGATAGGAGGTGAGTTGCGACCGTGCGCTTGCATTAGCCCAAGTCACACTGGATTTGGCGACAACCACGACTTGCGAGCGGATGATGTCCAGTCTTGCGCGCAGAAGATCGACTTCCTTCTGTAGCAGTTCGTGGTGAAGGCGTGCTCGGTCAGCAGCGTTAGCGACACCGTCGTCAATTACGACGGCATCTTCGATACCGGCCAGAAACACTTCCTCCTGCGGAATATGCGCTCGTCGTAACAACATACCAAACTCCTGTTTCGATCGGTGGCGGACATCAATGCCACCTCGATCCGCGATGTGTGCTCTTCCAACATGCTGACGTCAGCCGGCACATCGAAGCGTCTTTGATGACGTCACAGCAGCCATGATCTTCTTCACGGCGTGTGGCCATTAAACGCCTGAGAATCCAAAAAGATGCGTCGATCCGATGAATTCTTGGTGAGGGCGGGAACCTTCAGGTGAGCGCTTGGTTCTTAGATCGGCCAAGGAGAGTTCAATGTCCGATTTTCAGTTTCGATTTTCTGATCGTGAAGGCGATATCCAGACGGAGGAAGTGTACGAATTTCCGGATTTACTTGCGGCGGTCGAGGAAGCAAAACGCGTTCTTGCGGAAATGGCGCTCGATGGAATTCCAAGAGCCCCAGGCGCTTCACTAACTGTGGAGGTCGTCAATGCCGCGCGCGTTGTGGTGGCAAAAGTTGGCTTGACCCTCAATGTTGAATTCCCATCGATCTAAGGGCTCATTTTAAGGGGGCCGTTGTTTGTGCAGTCAATTTCGACATTACGCGGCCGCCCGGTTAGACTTAGCCAGACGCTTGATCGCCTTCTCCAACGGGCGTTCGCCGTCGCAGTAGTCCTCCCATGCTTTTGTCTTCTTCAGTAACGCGGGCACGGTGCGCACCGTGAAGCGCGCCGGATCGAGATCCAATTTAACCTGCGACCAAGTCAAGGGCATAGAAACAGTCGCGCCAGGCCGGGCTCGTGGCGACAAGGGCGCAACTGCGGTTGCCATTCGGTCGTTGCGCAGGTAGTCGAGGAATATTCTGCCGTTGCGAAGCTTCTTGGCCATTTTCACTAGGAATTTCTCCGGATTGTCGCGTGCCATCTGGAGACAAACATCGTGTGCAAACGCCTTTGCTTCTGACCACGTCAGCTTGCTGCGCTTGCCGACCTCAAGGGGGGTCACGACGTGAAGCCCCTTCCCGCCTGTCGTCTTGCAGAAACTCACAAGACCCAGCGCATTCAACCGATCACGCATTTCCTTGGCCGCTTCGACGACCATCGAAAAAGGGACGTCAGGTCCTGGGTCAAGGTCAAACACAAGCCGACCTGGGACTTCGGGCTTTTTTGGTTCACAGTTCCATGGATGGAGCTCAAGTGCTGCAACCTGAGCCACCGCCGCAAGCCCCTCGACGCGGTCAATCTGGATGTAGGGCTTCTTGTCACCGAACACCGTGACGAGCTCGAGAAGGTTGGATGCCCCCATCATCGCGTGCCGTTGGAAGAACTGCTCGCCGTCGATGCCATCCGGCGCTCGGATGATGGAGCAGGGCCGCCCCTTTATGTGATCGATCAACCAGGGGCCGACCGCTTCAAAATATTCGGCCAGGTCATGTTTTGTGACCGGCTTGCCATCGTTGGCATTCGGCCAAAGAGGCTTGTCCGCATTCGAGATCATCACCCCCATCACATTCGCCTTTGCGCCCGAACGCCGACGGCTGGGCGCTTTCATCTCCTTCTGTGGCTCCGGGACTTCTGCTTCTTCAGGGTCCGCTGGCTTCTCCGCCTCCACCTCCGACGCGGGCTTGTCGTCCCGCAGACCTTTGAAGGCTGCCTGGCGAACCAGGCCGTCTGCGGTCCAGCCCTCGAATTCTATCTCGGCAACGAGCTCGGGTTTGACCCAGACCACGTCGGGATCTCGCTTCGGAGCGCCGATCCCCGTGAACGGCGAGGTCTTCGCCTCGATCTCTTTCAATCTTTGCGCCAGGGTGGCGACCTTGGCCGCTCCGTACCCGGTTCCCACACGGCCGACATAGACGAAGCTGTCGCCTCGGTTGACGCCGACCAGAAGTGAACGGAACCGTCCGTTCGTTTTGGCCCATCCACCGATGACCACCTCGTGGCCCGCCCGGCATTTGGATTTGGCCCAGGTTTTTGTCCGGCCAGACCGGTACG
>UBTA01000112.1:0-307 GCA_900468065.1 Hyphomicrobiales bacterium
CATTCGCCTTCGATGGGTCGGTCGAGGAAGGCTTTGACCTTGACGTCGATCTCCTCGCAAAGCCGTGAGACCTGGCTTTTGGAGATGCCACTCATGCCCATGGCCTTCACCAGGTCATCGACCGAGCGTGTCGAGATACCCTGGATATAAGCCTCCTGGATAACCGCGGTCAGAGCCTTCTCGGCCATGCGACGGGGTTCGAGGAAGCTTGGGAAATAGCTGCCTGTCCGCAGCTTGGGAATACGCAGCTCCACCGTTCCGGCTCGCGTTTCCCAATCTCTATCGCGATAGCCGTTGCGCTGGGCGA
>UBTA01000112.1:393-20297 GCA_900468065.1 Hyphomicrobiales bacterium
CACTCGCTGGGACACGATCAGAAAATGGATCGCCTCTTCGCCTATGATGTCCATTGCTGCGTCAGCTGAAGCGGCTTCCAAAACAGTAAATCCGGCATCTTCAGTGCGTCTATCGCAGCAAGCCTTATTAGAGGTTCGTCCTCGACAACCAAAACCCTCGCATAGTCACGTCCTCCATTTTGCGGATGAACTCTGGGTGTGGTTCAAGGTTCCAGTAGCTAAGAGAAACGGGACTAACTTTTTCGATCACGGGGAAAGCCAAAACCAGCTTCCCGGGGGCGCGTATAACGCGCCTCACGCGGTAGGTGGTCAGACATCTCGACGAAGGGAAGGCGCTCTCCCCAATACCCGTGCGCTGCTGGTTCGAACCGTTGAGGTGCGTTCATGAAGCCGATGCAGAGATAGACTTCGGACGGAAGGCCCTCGTCTTGATAAGAAATCGATGTTCCGCAGTCTCCGGAGAAAGATCTGACGACACCCGGGGTTTTCGAAAAAGTCTTGAGAGCCCCGTGACGTTGAGCACCTGATCCACCCGGTAGCCGATCCAGATGGTCAAGGGATCACCAATGGCTTCGGCAATCGTCCTCGTGATCCCAGGTGATCCAGAATGGCTCGCCGACGGCATCAATCTGCATAGCGCCGCAAAACCACGATCCGCGCTCAATCCTCGACATCGCAGCGCATCCTTATGTTGCTCTAAATGACTTTTGCATCTGAAAGATCGGTGCGACCGCCCGGAATTGTGCTTATCGTCGCCGACACCGGATCGCTGGCCGGGAACGTCGACTCCAGACCCTCATCGAGATGTTCCTCCAAGGTGCCCGTGTCCTGTGTGGCGCGGGCACTTCTCAGCGAGACCACTCCCGGGGAGAGGCCGCTATTGTCGGCGTCGATGGCGGAGGCGGTCTCAATGCTGAGTTTTGACTGGTCGTCCACCTCGGATTCGCTTGAAGGCTCGCCCGATTCCTCGAGGCTTTATCAAACGTCGCGATCTGGACCATAACGGCCTTCGCCTTCTGCTCGGCGTTCACACGGTTGAGATGTCCGTCCTCATTTTTCGTCATGTGAACCGTAACAACGTTTCCTCGTTCGCCGAGGAATTCTACCGTCACTCCGTTCTTTTCTTCGTGAACCCGCGTGCCCACTATTTCCATGACAACACTCCTGGTACACGGAAAGGCCACCCGATTTGGACGGGTGGCCTCACGTCATTACAGTACGCGATGATCAGAAACGTCCAAGACAAGCGCCCGCTTGGTCCCATAGACACCGCCGAACCAAGCAGCGATCGCGCCGAGAACAAGTGCCAGGAATCCCAGGACGGCTCCTGCAGAAACCGCCGCAGTGGTAGCTTGAGCAGCATCAATTGCCTTCTGCTTAGCGGCAGCCATGTTGTCGCGGTAGGTCTTCTCATACCGATCGACCTGTGTTCGCGCCTGATCGACCGGGATGCCCTGAGCCTTGGCAATAGCGTCTGCGGCGCGGTTGCGCGCGTCTTCGGCTGTCGCTTCGTCACCCATTACGACTGCCTGCATCGCTGATACCGCGGCGTTCTGGAGCGCCTGAGGATCGTTGCCTGTCGTGGAGCGGATTTGTTGCTCGATAACACCCATCGGATTGGTCGAGTTGGCGATTGCCGGGGCAGCCGCGGTCACTGCTGTAACAACCGTGGAACCGACGCCACTCACGACGGAGGAGAGGCCGCTGAAAGCGCCGCCGACCAATGCGCCTACGGATGTAGTCAGGAGGTACAGGACGATCAACGTGGTGACTGCCCACGATGTAATGCCCTGGTAGCCGCCTCTCGAATTGCTGGGACGGCCGGATAGTCGGCTTGCCACGTAGCCGCCAGCATAGGAGGCGATGATCCCTGCCACCACAAACCAGATGCCGCCGGCGATTGAGAAGGTGCTTGCCTGCGGGTTATCGTATGTACCCGGATCGAGGACAGCCGCGCCGATGCCGACACCGAGAAGGTTCAGCAAGAACTGGGTGCTGAGCGCGATCGCGACGCCAGCGAAGATCCCTCCCCACGAGACCTTATTAAAGGCAGCGCTTGCGGACGAGGCGACGCCATGGCCAGTATCGTGGACAAGACTGGTTGAGATTGGGGTAGTCATGTTTGGGTCCTTTACATTCACACGTTCGTGATGCGCGATGAACTTAAAGTTGCCGTAATTGTTCCGTCGCCGTCGTGACTTGGGGATTTTGCGGCCGCAACCACTCAGTCTGGCATGCAAGTCCCCAAGAAAACTGACTCCGCTAAACCTAAACAGCCGCCCGTTCATCACCGAGTTCAGACTCTGCCTGTCAACGGTATGGCGACGGAGGTAAAACCTGCTAAGCCAAAGAAGACCTCCGCTGGTAATACGGTGATTTTGTAAGTCGTCTGAGGCATGAAATGGTAGCTTGCGTCGGAAAATCAGCGGCCGTCTAGGGCTCGAATTTTCGGAAAAAGGGGCTACTTCAAGCAGCCCCGGGTGCAGATCATGCTTTCAGCATGCCAAGGTGATCTATATGCTCATTGATCATGCCGCGCGCTAGTTTAGCCACGCTCAGATGCTCGCGGTTCCGGCCGACTTTTAGATAGTCCTCCTGAATCACCCGCAACTTCTTATGTCCGTCGAGTTGGGCGGCGATGTAGGCCTTGTCGAAACCCGCTCCGTTCAACCCCTTCAACATCGCGAGTGCCTCCTTGGCAGGTGGGTCAAGCATGGCTTCGACTTCAGCGTCGGTCGGAACCTTGAGCGCGCCTTCAGCCTTATCGGTCTCCATAGACTTCAGGATGTCGGCGACCGTCTCCTGCTCTGCAACTTCGAATTTAGCAAATAGTTTGACCATGTCGGCGGACGTCATCTCGAGGGCTAGGCGGCTTGTCGCTAGCGACAGACTTCCAACCATCTTGGTCATCTCGGCATGCTTTTTCTCGGCTTCGCCCATCTCGGAGGTGGCAGCGAATAATTGGGGTGCCGCGAGCAACGCAGGGGCGAACGCGGTTGCGGCAAGTGTGGCCAGGAGTTGGCGGCGGATCATGAATTTCTCCTCGGGATGCGCCGACTATTCGGCATGTTGGAGTAATCTTGATGAGGGAATTTAGTTCCGAAGAGTGAAACCGCTCTCTTGTCCGCGGTGCGAAAGGCCATATTTACCGCTCAAGATTGCATCTCATCTGACAGGCGAAATCATGAAATTTTTGCGTGACAACGGTCTGACCATCGTCCTGGCCATCCTTACCGTCTCGACAATAGGTGGGATGTTGCTAACCGGCTGGTCGGTGCACAATCATGAACTGGCTGAGCACGGAGCGGCAAGGGTCGGTCTTGCCACTTATGCCACGTCCGGCCATTTTCTATCCTCGCTGTTCGAGAATTGGGAATCCGAGTTCCTACAGATGTCCGCCTATGTCATGCTGACAGCATTCCTATTCCAGCGAGGGTCGGCGGAGTCCAAGGATCCAGACCGGCCCTCTGAGGTCGATGATGATCCCGCAGCTAAGGCTGAAGAACTAGACGCGCCATGGCCCGTCCGCGTTGGGGGATGGACGCGCTCAGCGTATTCCTATTCGCTCGGCATTGCGCTGGCTTCTCTCTTTGTTCTGACATTTATCTTACATCTCAGGTATAGCGCTGAGGCGGAAAATGTCGAAGCCCACATGCATGGACAGCCCGCGACATCAATAATGGACCACTTGTCCAGCGCCCAGTTCTGGTTCGAGTCATTACAGAACTGGCAAAGTGAATTCCTCTCCACCGCGGTCGTGGTGGTACTGTCGATTTTCCTGCGATTCAAAGGGTCGCCAGAATCAAAGCCAGTCGCTTCGCCCCACAGCGAAACAGGTGGTTAACGCCGTGAACCTTCTTATTCATCAAGGTTGGATCCCATCACCCCCGACATGCCCGAATGCCCCTCGCGCTGTGGCGATGCTTCCGTCAAATCGGGTTCCACGTCCGTTGCAGGGCGCGAATCCCATTTCTGTCTGCGTCGCTCCTCTCGAACACTCCGATACAGCCGAAGCATCTCCGCCATGTCGATCTCGCGATGGATCCAGCGTTCAGCCAATGACAGAAAGTCGGCGTCCTCCGCGACGGGGCGACCCGCGGCTCCCTCGCTTATGATCAGCCTTTGAATGGTAGCCCGGCGGCTTTCAATACTCATTAAATTCCTCAGTCCTCGCCAAGCGGCCCGCCGAAGCGGGCCTCTTGTGTCCAATTGCGTGGATGTATCAAGCAACTTTCTTTTTAGCACCCTTCGGGTTCGCAGACGCTTCGCCGAGCTGCGTCAGAATCTTGTCGGTTGCGAGTTCTTCCTGCAAGTTGGCGTCGAGCAAAGCCACAGCGTCGGTGTGACCGAGCTGCTCGGCCCAGGACTTTAGCGTGCCATATCGAGCGATCTCGTAGTGTTCGACCGCCTGTGCCGACGAAATCAGGCCAGCATCAAGAGCGACGGAGCCTTTGTATTCCTCCATAATCTCTTCGCCTTCGGCAATAATGCCCTGGATGGCTTCGCAGGTCTTGCCGCGGGCGGCCTTTCCAACGATGTCGAACACCTGCTGCAGGCGCTCGATCTGGCCTTCGGTTTCGTCTTTGTGCTTCAGGAAGGCGGCCTTGCC
This sequence comes from Hyphomicrobiales bacterium, assembly GCA_900468065.1. Classification (GTDB taxonomy): domain Bacteria; phylum Pseudomonadota; class Alphaproteobacteria; order Rhizobiales; family Rhizobiaceae; genus Pararhizobium. The sequence goes on from UBTA01000112.1 coordinate 5,003, forward strand.
CTCCGGCGATTGCGCAGCGCGGGCCATCTTCGGGAGAGCCTTCAAAATCTGTTTTTCAGCGAAATAGATGTCCTTGAGCGTGTCCAGAAACAGGTCGTCGAGTGTCTTCTCAGCCATTGTGGTTCTCCCGATAGCGGTTGGGGTTGAATGCGCGATAAAACTCAGTTGCCCGCAAATTGTTCCGTGTGGAACCACCGGGCTGTCACGTAGTTGCAAGTGGCGGAGGACGACCCATGCCAAATCTTGGAACCTGCAGGCACCTTTGCGTCGACATGCAGCGAATGTTCGCCGAAGATACGCCGTGGCATGTCGACTGGATGAGTGGCGTCCTGCCGCAAGTGGAGGAGGTGGCGGGACGGTTTCGGGAGAAGACGATTTTCACGCGCTTCATTCCACCAGTTCGCGCGCCGAAGACATGTCGGGCACTTGGCAGGAGTGTTATCGCAAATGGTGGATGCTAACTCGCAAGAACATGCCGGCCGAAATGGTAGATCCTGTTCCCTCGCTGGCCAAGCTGGTCCGCTCGGACGTTCGACAAGCGCACCTTTCTCCCTGGATCGAGGGCGGTCTGAAACTGAAAGGGTTCACAATGCCCATACGTGCTTTCGAGTGTGCTTGGAAAAATGTCGCTCTCAGCTGAGGGAGCATTTCTCCTAGCGCCGATTGCGAATATCGGCATTAGAGAGCACTGCTTGTCGATGGGGCCGTGAAATTAGAACCTTACAGCGAGCCCCGTAAAGTCATAACCGAAGGCAAGCGCGACATCCCAGTCGATGTCGGCTCCGCGCCGTCGACCAGCCCCCATCCGCTCAGGTACATTTCTGGCGTAAGCGAGTGGGTAGGGCGGAGGCTGTCCTCTTTTTGACGGCGGCCGGGGATGTTTGTCGTGGAGAGTTACGCCGCCGTTCGCCGGCTTGTTTTCGCTGAGGGTCACAACCGGGCTCTGTTGCAAATTTTGGACAAGGCTGACAAAAAGGCGTTTCGCAGCGGTCATCAAAAGGCAACCGCCAGAATGTCGAATTGCTCGGCAAGCGATTGGCTAGAATTGTGGGAATATCTCCCCTGTCGTTGCGCATCATTTGAATCATCTCAATACCAGCAAGCGTCGGATGAACAAAAGCGACGAGAACGACGCGCGCGGATTAGCCGAACCGGTTCGGATCGGATGGGATCGCCAGGTTCCGGTGAAAAGTGAGGCCAGCCAACAGGTCCGGTCTTTGTTGATCGCGCGATCCCGCCTCGTGACGCTGCGCTCCCGCCATCACCGGTCAGTTCCAGCGCCGCGTAGGCGAACTGACCGGAGAGGGACACGTGCTTTGGCCGGCCTTGCTACCACTGCTCTCTGTACATGGCTATTTCTGTCTATAGCTCGAACGATTGGACCGCCAGGTGCGGCAGATGGCACGATCACACGAAACGACGCAGCGACTGATGACCGTGCCGGGAATCAGCGTGGTAACGGCACTGACCTCCCGCCATACCATCGACGATCCGTCCCGCTTTCGAAGTGTAACATCCGTGGGTGCCTATCTGGGCCTACGCCGCGACGCAAGAAGTCGGGCGAAACGGATACCGTCGGTGTCATGTATCTCGATGGGGAGATCGTTTGCTGCGAACTTATCTATTCGAAGCAGTGTTGCTCCATCGGACGCGGCGCTGGTGCGCGCGCCGGGTTAGGATTTACTGGCCATTCTCTGCCAGCAGCTTTTAAAGCAATCATTAAATTTGTAGTGATTTCCCTAAGCCCTGGGTCAGACGCAGCATGAGAAAATGCGGTTGGAGGTCCCGATGATTCGACTGGTTTCCTGTATCACTGAGCAGCACGAATGGCTTCTGTTGTTCGTCGCGGTCTGCGTTTGCGCCTCCGGCAATCTCGCCGGCGTCTTCATGCTGTCGCGTTCGCGGCAATGCGTTAAGGCCCACAGGAATTTGTGGGTTGTGGCCGCCGGGATCGTCCTTGGTGGAACGATCTGGGCGACCCACTTTATCGCCATGCTGTCATACAGCATCCCTGTATCTTACCAGGTGACAGAAACCGGCTTGTCCATCGTCGTGGCAATCGCAGTTTCTTGTCTTGCCACGTTTACATCGCTCTATGTTCATGGTCGTCAGGGAGCTCTCGCAGCTGGCGTCCTTTTAGGACTAGCGATCGCGATGATGCACGCCGTCGGGCTCAGCGCCATCGGTGCTTCCGCCTTCATTGTGGCCGATCCCGCGACTACCTTTGCGGCGTGGGTGCTGGGTGCTGTGCTTGGGATCGGCGCCATGCTGCTTCTCTGTCGTCAGATGCAACCAGGCCGGCTGATCCTCGCCGCTCTGCTGATCGTCGCCGCAGTCTGCAGCCATCACATGGTTTCGATGAGTGGTCTGACTGTAGTTCCATTGTATTCCGAAGCAGCCGATGCATTAACATTCCTCGACCGCGTGGGCATCGCGATTGGCGTCTGTATAGTGTCCAGCCTGTTGATTACCACGGGCGTCGCGGCACTGTTCTTCGACCGGCACCTCACGGATGTCAAAGGGCTTGCAAATGCGACGTTTGAGGCCCTTGTGCTGGAGCGAGCCGGACGTATCGTTCACGCCAACGAGCGGTTTTCTCTCCTGACGGGGAAGCCAGTGGCAGAGCTTAAGTCTCTCCAGCTTGGCGATTTCCTGACGGACCGGCAAGGATCGAACGGCATCGTCAAAACACCGAGCGGACCGGTTCCGGTCGAAATCGTTGAGGGCGTCATAGAATATCAAGGACGCGAAACGACCGTGTTCGGGTTGCGCGACATCAGTGAGCGTCAGGAGACCAATCGGCAGCTGATCCATCTCGCCTCTCATGACCCGTTGACGGGACTTTTGAACCGGCGCTCTTTTAGCCACCAGTTCCAGACGGTAATCGCTGAGGCCGGTGCCAATGGAAACGGCTTCACGCTGCTCACACTCGATCTGGACAGCTTCAAATCGATCAACGACATCCATGGTCACGCTGACGGCGATGTGGTTCTGCAGCAGGTCGCCGAGGTTTTGACCGCTACATTCGAAGAGCGGGCAATCGTGGGAAGGCTCGGCGGAGATGAGTTTTCCGTCCTGTTGCGGGGACACCGGGCGTTTGAAGCGCAACAAGCTGCATCGGTTTTTATGGCAAAATTTAAGTCGATGTTTGGCAAGCATGATAAAGCAGGTTCATTGGGCGTCAGCGTAGGGCTTGCGACGTTTCCGGAACACGGGGATGACCTTGAGCTACTACGGCACAATGCCGACGCCGCACTGTATCGCGCCAAGTCCCTGGGTAAAGGCAGGATATGCGCGTTTGACCGCTTGCTCGACCAGCAACTGAGGACGCGGCGGCGGCTGGAAGATGAACTGCGAGGCGCGGCAGAGGCTGGTGAGCTTTTCCTACTCTATCAACCAATCGTCGACGCGGCTTCCGGGGCTCTAATGGGTTATGAGGCGCTTTTGCGTTGGCACCACCCCAGCTACGGCGTCCTGTCGCCAGCCGTGTTCATCCAAGCTGCAGAAGAAAGCGGCAGCATCATCGAAATAGGAAAGTGGGTTCTTGAGGAGGCCTGCCGGCAGTCGGCCTCCTGGGGCGACGACCTGTTCGTCGCAGTCAACGTCTCAGCACGCCAATTGCTTTCTGCCGATCTGGTTGAACATGTTACAGGCGCACTGAAGACAAGCCGGCTTTCTCCAGAAAGGTTGGAACTCGAAATCACAGAAACATCGCTGCTCGACGATCGCGCCGACGTTGCCGGTCGTCTTGAGGCATTGACGTCGCTCGGTGTTAAACTGGTCATGGACGATTACGGTACTGGCTATACGTCGATGACCAACCTCAGGCGCTACCCGTTCGACAAGGTAAAGATAGATCGAAGCATAGTTGCCGCGCTTGCCGACGATCCGGTTGCCGAAGTCATCATCGACTGTACTTTGGAACTTGGGAAAAGTTTGGGATTGATAGTGGTTATCGAGGGCATTGAGACGGAAGAACAACGCGCGCGCTTGGCCGATAAGGCTCCAGTTCAATTGCAAGGGTTCCTCTTCGGACGTCCTGAGCCTATGGCCGGTGAGGTTTCGCCGTCGGAAAACGTAATTCGTCTTCCTCAGACACTAAGACCAGCGTATACGCTTTGAGACAATCTTCATGCCTAGATCGTTACGATCCGAATTCTTCGACAAGCAGTTCGAACCACCGACGATCGGCTTCTGCGTTTCGCGGCCAGGAAAGAAATTGAGTTGGGACCAGCAACTTCTCGCTACTCATCCCAAGTTGAGCTCGACCCGGCAGATGCGCGTCGAGACGCACGGGAAGCGGATTCCGACGAATTTCATATAGAGGGAAACGAGGGCTAGCCTCTTTGCTGGGCGAGCCAAAAGGAGAAGCACGATGGCTACCACTTTCAGGTCATTTTACTCAGTTCGCTCGATCCAGATGGCCGAGATACCCGTGGCCAACCCAAGCTTCTCTACCCCGCCGCGGTGAAGACGGCCCAAGAGCTGAAATCCCAGGGCAAAGCATTTCGCGTGTTTATCGATGGTGTGCATACAGAACAGCAGATGCAGTCATTGCGCGACCTCGGGGCTCTGATCGATTAGACCTGTCCTGATGGTCTGGAGCGGCCGAGAAACCCAACGCAACAAATTTCGCGCGAGCATGTCACCAGCTCTAGCCGCTCAGAAACGTCGCACGTTCGGTCTGTATTTCTGTCATGGGCTTGATATCCCACAGTCACTTATGAAACATCGCGAACCACGTATCACGCGGAGATAGACCATGATCGAGGATCTTCACCAAGAACCGAGCTTGGTCCTCAGAGCGCAAAGCAGAGGCGGGCGATTATTTCCAACGGCTCTCAAAGCTCCAGGAGCCAGAGTATCTCTGGATCGGTAACTCGGACAGCCGTGTCCCAGCCAATGTGATCACAGGGCTGGAGCCGGGGGAGGTTTTCGTACATCGAAACATTGCCAATCATCCACCCGACAGATCTTAATATGCTTTCTGTCGTCGAGTTTGCTGTTCACCAGCTTGGCGTCAAGCACATCATAATCTGCCGGCATTACGGGTGCGGCGGGATTCGAGCGGCAGTGAGCGGCCAGAGCTACGGTCTGATAGACCACTGGCTCGAACCGATCCGCGAAATCGCCGACAAGGAGTTTCAGTGCAGTGAGTGCGGATCCTGGGATGAGGCAGAACTCGACGCATTGTGTGAGGCTACCGTGCGCGCTCAAGTCAATCGTCTTGCTCGGACACCAACTTTGCAGTTGGCTTGGCAAAAAGGCAAGGACGTCGCGATTCACGGCTGGGTTTACGGTTTGAAAGACGGGTTGCTTTCCAATCTGCACGGTAACCAAGGCCGCAAGGGATGAGGGCAGGTGAGTTCGAACCAAGTCGATTTTCAACCGGAAGACCGCCTTCCCGTATTGAAATACGGGGCGACCCTAAAGACTACGCTCACTCTTAGTACCAAGGATGTCGCATCTATCTCCCAATATTCTTACAAGTCCCGACGACACACGCACCGCCCGACGATCGCGCCTGCCGCCGCCTGGAGCAGTTTTCCTCGGCGTGGGGACAGCGCAGCCCTCTGGGCAAGCGAAAGAGAACCAATCTCGCAACCCACCTCAGGAGGGAACCGCCGTCATCGACAGACAATCGTCGGAGGGCGGGGTCAGCGCCTTTGAAGTTGCCGCTTTTTCGTCTACCACCCCTATACGGTTTTCAACCAATCCCATAATATGATGCGGCAGAGACGGGGCAATGTCATATGATGACTATTAGTAAAGCTAAACAGGGCGGATCAATGCCGAGCACGAAGAAAATGGGCGGTCGCCCCTCCCTATCGATTCAGGTCGCAGAGGCGATACGAGGGCAGATCGAGGCCGGCTACTATGCGCCGGGCGATAAGCTACCGACCGAACCGGCGCTGATCGACAAGTTCGGATTCAGTCGCACAGTGGTGCGCGAGGCGATCGCTGCGTTGCGAGCCGATGGCTTGGTTGAATCCCGGCATGGCTCGGGCGTGTTCGTGATCGGACCGCGTCAGACAGACCCTGGCCTGCGGTTGTTCACCAGCGAAACCAACAAGATTTCGGACATTATAGAAGAACTAGAACTTCGAATTGGAATTGAGGTAGAGGCCGCAGCGCTGGCTGCAGTTCGCAGTTCTCCAGCGCAGGAGGTTGAGATTCAGTCTCAAGTGGATCTTTTCCAAGACCTTGTCGCTCAAGGAAAGCCAACCGACGAAGCGGACTTCCAGTTCCATATGGCAATCGCTGCGGCTACGAACAATGGACGTTTCCGCGCATTTCTTGAGCATATCGGCAGACGCATGATCCCGCGCGTAAAGTTTCGCACGGTCATGGGCGGAGTGGATCCGCTGCCCAGTAGGGACGAACCAATTCTCCGCGAACATCGCGAAATTGCCGAGGCGATCATGGCGCGAGATCCGGATCGGGCGCGGGAGGCAATGCGCCGGCACCTCGTCACCGGGATCAAGCGCTATCGTTCGCTGACCTCCTGGAGGCAAGACGAAAAAAAAGAAGAAGGTGGTTGACTCATTCCGGAAGTCATCATATGAGTTTTCTCGTTGTAAGCGCATTCCGCTGGGAGGAAATTCATTGTCGCCTGAAGAAATCAAGTCGCGTGTCGGTTCGGGGCTCCTGTCTTTTCCGGTCACGCATTTCACGCCGGACTACCAGCTAAATCTGGACAGCTATCGTCGGCATGTGGAGTGGCTTTCGGGCTTCGGGGCGGCTGCGTTGTTCGCAGCTGGGGGTACCGGTGAGTTCTTTTCGCTGTCGCCCGCGGAAGTCGGAGAGGTCACCCGCGCGGCAAAGGACGTATCGGGTGATGTTCCGATCATTGCCGGGTGTGGCTATGGCATGTCGCTTGCCCATGAGACGGCAAGGATCGTCGAAAGTGCCGGCGCCGATGGTATCCTGCTTCTGCCGCATTACCTGACCGAGGCCCCGCAAGAGGGAATTTTCGCGCATGTAAAGGCAGTCTGCGATGCAACGGGCCTTGGCGTCATTCTCTACAACCGTGCCAATTCGGTGGCCAGCGCCGACACGGTTGCGCGTCTTGCTGACGCCTGCCCCAATCTGATCGGGTTCAAGGACGGAACCGGTAAGGTTGACCTCGTGCGCCACGTCACGGCCAAGCTCGGCGATCGCCTTTGCTATATAGGCGGCATGCCGACACATGAACTCTTCGCTGAAGGTTTCAACGGGGTCGGTGTGACCACCTATTCCTCCGCCGTTTTTAATTTCGTCCCGGAATTGGCGCAGCGTTTCTATCGGGCGATGCGCGTCAATGACCGGGCCGTGATGGAAGAGATCCTCAATGTGTTCTTCTTTCCCTTTGCGGCCCTGCGCGACCGCAAGGCCGGATATCCGGTTTCGATCATCAAGGCGGGCGTCGATCTCGTGGGATATGGGCCCGGCCCCGTGCGTCCGCCGCTCGTGGACCTCGATGGCGAGGAACGGGAGATGTTGCGCGGATTGATTGAATTGGCGCGCGGCTGAAAAGACAAAACGGACCGGCGTCGGGAGGATGGCGTCTGTCTCTATCTTCATAGTCATCTGGGAGGAGTGTAATGAAAAGGACGTCTACTCGTATCATCGCAGGAGCGATGGCAATTGCCGGCTGGACCGGCGCGGCCGCCGCGCAGAATGCAGCGGAAATCAACATTGTTCTACCAGAACAGCCAGCAAATCTCGAACCGTGCGGCACGATTATCACCAATGTCGGTCAGATTCTGAGCCGCAACGTCGTCGAGCCCCTGACCATCATCGACCCGTCCAGCGGCCAGGCGACAGCCGGTCTTGCAACGGAATGGACGCAGACCGATCCGAATACCTGGCAGTTCAAACTGCGCGAGGGCGTGAAATTCCAGGATGGCGCTGCCTTCAACGCCGAGGCGGTAAAATTCTCCATCGAGCGCATGACCAGCGGTAAGGTGACCTGCAGCAACATCGCCAAATTTGGTGATGCCAAGCTGACCGTCACCGCAATCGATGACCTCACGGTCGAAATCAAGTCTGACACGCCTCAGCCCATTCTGCCGACGCTTCTTAGCGTGATCATGGTCGTCTCGCCGAACACGCCGGCGGACAAGGCTGTGAATGATCCAGTTGGCACCGGACCTTTCAAGCTTTCGACCTTCACCCCGCAGACCGTCGTGCTCGAATCCTTCGATGGCTACTGGGGCAAGAAACCCGTCATCACGAAAGCCAGCTATGTCTGGCGTCCTGAGTCCTCGATCCGGGCCGCGATGGTCGAGACTGGCGAAGCAGACCTGACGCCATCCATCGCCATCCAGGATGCAACCAACCCGGCTACGGATTTCGCCTATCTGAATTCCGAAACAACAGCTATCCGCATCGATGCGGGGTTCGCCCCGCTTGATGACGTCCGCATCCGCAAGGCACTAAACCTTTCCATCGACTGGGAAGGGCTTGCGCAACTGTTCGGCGACGACGCGCAGCGTGCCTCACAGATGGTCGTCAAAGGTATCAACGGTCATGACGATGCGCTGGCAGCTTGGACGTTTGACGCCGAGCAGGCCCGTACGCTTATCGCCGAAGCCAAGGCCGCAGGTGTTCCGGTTGATACTGAGATCGAACTGATCGGCCGCAATGGCATCTACCCGAACGGGTCGGAAGCCATGGAAGCCATAATGGCCATGTGGCGGGATGTCGGTCTGAACGTGAAGCTCACGATGCTCGATGTCAACGACTGGCTGCGATATCTGCAAAAGCCATTCCCCGAAGGTCGCGGTCCGAACCTCTTGCAGATGATGCACGACAACAACAAGGGCGACGCCGCTTTCACGATCCCGATCTTCTATAGCTCGGCCGGCAGCTATTCGACCATGAGCGATGCGGCGCTCGACAAGGATGTGGCCGATGCCATGGCAGCGACCGGCGAGGACCGCACGGCAAAGTTCAAGGCGATCTTTTCCAAGGTTCACAACGAGCTTGCGGTGGACATTCCGATGTTTCACATGATCGGCTATACGCGGGTGGGAACCCGGCTGGACTGGAAGCCCGACATCACCACCAACAGCGAGATCCCTCTTGTCAATATTGGCCTGAAGAACTGAGCCTTCGATGTCAGGCGAACGCGGGATTTGTTTCCCGCGTTTGTGCTAACTCCAGATGAATCCAGAGGCTTCGCATGATGTTTGGCTATATCGGCCGACGGGCGTATCACAGCACTATCTCTGTGATCGGCCTACTGACACTCGTCTTTTTCCTCACGCGCTTGACCGGTGATCCGTCAGCGCTCTACCTGCCGCTGGATTCAAGCATCGAAGCCCGCGAAGCCTTCGCACGGCTGAATGGTCTGGACCAACCGATCCACATGCAGTTCCTGCACTATTTGCAGAATCTTCTGTCTCTGGATTTTGGCCAGTCACTACGCCAGAACCGTTCGGCGATAGAGGTGGCGCTTGAGGCATTCCCCGCCACCCTGAAGCTTGCCGCCATCGCTATCATCCTTTCCGTCATCCTCGCTGTGATTGTCGGCGCGCTAGCTGCGGCCCGCCCGGGGAGCCTGTTCGACCGTGTCGCCGGTCTCGTGTCGCTGGCTGGCGCCAGTACGCCTGATTTCTGGATCGCGATTGTGGGTATTCTCGTCTTCGCCGTCGGGCTTGGCATGCTACCGACGTCGGGCACAGGCACGACACTCCACTGGATTATGCCGATCACTGTCCTGATGCTTCGCCCATTCGGTCTCCTGGTCCAGGTGGTGCGTGGGACGATGATTTCGGCCCTTTCCGCCCCCTACATCAAGACCGCTCATGCCAAGGGCATGAAGCGGCGCCGGATCATCTTCGGCCACGCGCTGCGGAACTCGCTGCTGCCGGTCATTACCGTTGCGGGCGACCTCACCACCGGCCTGATCAATGGCGCAGTCGTCGTGGAAACCATTTTCGGCTGGCCGGGCATCGGCAAGCTGATGATCGACTCGATCATCCAGCGCGACTTCGCCGTGGTGCAGTCGACGATCCTCGTGACCGCCATCGCTATCTTCATCGTCAATATCGCGATCGACCTTCTCTACGTCGCTCTCGATCCGCGCATTCGCTACTGAGGAGGTCGACAATGGTCGATGTATCGATACCCTCCGTGAAGTTGCCGGGAAATCTGCGTCAGCTCGCGATTTATCTCAAACGCGACAAGCTCGCGTTTTGCGCGGCACTTTTTCTTTTGCTGCTCATTGTGTGCGTACTGTTCGGGCCACTGCTGGTCGGTGAAGCAGCCGGCAAGCTCGGTCTGAGGCAGCGCAACCTGGCACCCTTTTCGCTGCATCAGGGATTAATCTACGTCCTCGGTGCGGATACGCTTGGCCGGCCGATCCTTGCGCGTCTGATCGTCGGGGCGCAGAACACGCTAAGCATCGCCGCTGCGGCCGTGTTTTTTTCAATGCTCGTCGGTGGCACGCTTGGGCTTGTCGCCGGTTATTCGGAGCGTTGGTACAGCCATGTCATCCTGCGTCTCGCAGACATCGTGATGAGTTTTCCCTCGCTGCTTCTCGCGCTGATCGTGCTCTATACGCTGGGTCCCAGCATGACGAACCTTGTCATCGTTCTGGCGATCACCCGCATGCCCATCTTCATCCGAACCGCAAGGGCCGAGGTACTCGAACTGCGTGAGCGGATGTTCGTCAGCGCCGCACTGTCTATGGGCGCAAGCTCCAGCCGTATCCTGTTCCGGCATATCGCGCCGCTCGTTCTTCCGACCCTGGTCACAATTGCAGCCATCGACTTCGCAACCGTCATCCTGGCCGAATCTTCCTTAAGCTTTCTCGGCCTAGGCATTCAGCCTCCCGATTTCACCTGGGGTGCGATGGTGGCCAACGGTCGCGGTTATCTGGCATCGGCATGGTGGATCGCCTTCTGGCCCGGTCTGGCCATCCTGTTGACGACACTTTCCCTGAACATCCTCGCCAGTTGGGCCCGGACCGTTGCCGACCCTCTCCAGCGCTGGCGTCTGCAATCGCTCCGAAAGGCTCCAAGATGACCGGAACCGACACATCCATTCTCCGGATCGACAGCCTCACGGTGGACTTTCTGTCTGAAGGTGACCCGGTTCGTGCCGTGGACGACGTCTCTTTCCATGTTTGCCCGGGTGAGACGCTTGTTATCCTCGGCGAGAGCGGATCGGGCAAGAGCGTCAGCACCGGAACGGTCATGGGACTGATCGACTGCCCGCCGGGTGATATCGTCGCTGGCTCGCTTGTGTTCGACGGTACGGATCTGTCGCGACTGGACGAGGAAGGACGGCGCGCGTTGAACGGCCGGCGCATCGCGATGATTTTCCAGGACCCGCTCGCCTATCTCAACCCGGTCTACACCGTCGGGCGGCAGATTGCCGAGGTTTTCGAGAGCCATGGCGGCAGCGTGGCGCGTGACGAGGTGGTCCAGCTCATGCAACGGGTTGGTATCCCGGAACCGGAAAAGCGGATCGACCATTATCCCCATCAATTCTCTGGCGGCCAGCGTCAGCGTGTGATGATCGCGATGGCGATCGCGCTGAAACCGGACATTCTGATCGCCGACGAGCCGACAACCGCGCTCGACGTCAGTGTCCAGGCACAGATCCTCGAATTGCTGTGCGACTTGCAGCGGGAAACCGGCATGGCACTGATCATGATCACCCATGATCTTGAGGTGGCGGCCGCCATGGCAGACCGTATCATCGTCATGAATGGAGGTAAGGTTGTCGAAAGCGGCAAGGCCGAGGAGGTCTTCACCAATCCGACCCACGCCTATACCCGCCGGCTGATGGCGGCGGTCCCACATGGCGGCTCAGGAGAGCGCAAGTCGCGTCCGCAGCCGGATGGCGACGTCCTGTTGCAGGTTGAGAGCCTGAGTAAGCACTACATGCTGACCTCCGGCTTCTTCTCACCCAAGCGGGAGTTCAAGGCGGTGGACGATGTCAGCTTCGTGCTGCGTCGCGGGGAAACGCTCGGGATTGTGGGCGAATCCGGATCAGGCAAATCTAGCATCGCGCGCATGCTTCTGCGGCTGAACGATCCGACGTCGGGCAGGGCGCTGTTTGCTGGCGAGGATATCTTCCAACTTGAAGGCAAGGCGCTTAACGGTTTTCGCCGGCGCGTCCAAATGGTGTTCCAAGACCCGTTCGGCTCCATGAACCCGCGGATGAATGTGCGTGCGATCATCTCCGAACCGCTGCTGATCCATCGGGATATCCTGCCGCGGGCGCGCTGGAACGATCGTGTGGCCGAATTGCTGGAACTCGTCGGGTTGAAGGCAGAGCATGCCGACCGTCATCCCCACCAATTCTCCGGTGGCCAGAGACAACGCATCGCCATCGCAAGGGCGCTCGCCAGCGATCCTGAGCTGATCGTGTGTGATGAAGCTGTTTCGGCACTGGACGTCTCCATCCAGATGCAGGTGATCGAGCTGCTGAGCGAGCTGAGGCAGCGCCTCGGGTTGTCATATCTCTTCATCACCCACGACCTACCGATTGTGCGCGAGTTTGCGGATCGCGTGCTTGTCATGCAGAACGGAAGGGTCGTCGAACAGAATGAAACCGAAGCCCTATTTGCGTCTCCCCGCCATCCGTACACGAAAACACTGTTGAGTGCGGTTCCGAAGGCGAAATGGATGGCGACGGGATAGCTTTTCCCAAGAAACTCAAGCACGGCCAATTCAAAAATATAGATTATTCAACGCAATAGAAAGAACAGGCCTGCGATTCGTATCCGTTCAAGGCGAGGCCATCAAACACACGCTGATCTTTATGGAACGTCAAGCTGCAAGATCCACGACGTTGCTCTCGTTCGTCCTCAGCATCGCCTCACGGATTTGCTGCCGCAACCATGCGCAGCCAAGATCGCTGTCCATCTGAAGCGGCCAGACCATTGCCACGGGTGGAAAAGAAAGCGCCAATGGCACCGGGCTGACCTCAAGCCCCAACAGCGGGCCATAACGAAGCGCAATGCGCGAAGATACGGTGGCAATCACCGCAGATGAACGCGCGGTGGCCAATATCGACATGAAATCGGGAGCTGCCGCCACGACTTCCAGTTCTGCACCTGCATGCTCCAGCGCATCCTTGACGCAGCCATGCAGGCTGTCCGTCTGCGAGATCACCGCATGTTGTGCGGCCATATAGGCATCAAGATCCACCGGATTGGAGAGCTTCAGAAATTGGGGATTGAAACAGCACAATACGCTGGACTGATACAGCGGCTCGCTATGGTGCCGTGAATCCGGCAGGTAACTGCACCCCACAGAAAGATCGATGACGCCCGCATCCAGCATCGCGTCGACCTCCTGCGCATCACCACCGCGGGCGAGAATACGGATGCCCGGCGCCAGTTCCACCTCGCTGGAAAGTCCCAACCGGAATGTGCGTTGCTCGGTGGCCGGATCAACACGGCCGCCTGTGCCTGCCGCAGAGCCTGCCGCACCGGGCCGGACAAATTCAGCGCGCGTGCGGTGGGCTTCATCACCTGTCCTACGCGGATGAACAGATCATCCTGAAAGAGCGTGCGTAGGGTGGATATGTTGTGGCTCATGGCAGGTTGCTGGATTTTCAGCCGCTGCGCTGCACGGGTGACGCTCATCTCTTCCATCATCGCGTCGAAGGCCACGAGAAGATTGAGGTCGAAGGAACGAAGATTGAAATGATCGATGACTTGCATGAACGGTATCGATTTGATTGCTGATCGAGACATCCTTAGCTGATGGGCAGGAACTTGCAAGCCGTTCCGCACCCTCAGCCAAGGAGCAAACCCATGCCATCTCGTCGTTCCATTCTCAAAGGCGCTCTTTCCGGCCTCATTGCCGCACCCTTCGTCACACCGTCGATCGGCTTCGCCAAGGCACCCTATGCCGTTGTTCAGGCACCCGGTTTCTACCGGCTGAAAATCGGCTCCGTGGAGGTCACCGCCCTGTCGGACGGCACCGTCGCGCTGCCGCTGGCAAAGCTTTACACAAACACCACCGAGCAACATGCACACAGCGCGTTGAATGAGGCCTTTCTGCCGGAAATCGTCCCCACCTCCGTCAATGCTCTCCTTGTCAACACGGGCGAAAGACTGGTGCTGATCGACGCAGGCACCGGTGCCTATCTCGGGGCCTCGCTCGGCAAGCTCGTCGCCAATATCGAGGCATCAGGTTACAAGACGCATGACATCGATGATGTGGTCCTCACCCATATCCACACCGATCATTCCGGCGGATTGGTGAGCAATGGCAAGCGTACCTTCTCGAACGCCACATTGCGGGTCAATGAACGCGAGGCGAAATTCTGGCTGAGCGCGGACAACGCCAAGGCGGCAACCGGCGTCGTCAAGCAGCATTTTGCCGAGGCGTACCAGTGCGTGACGCCTTATGTGAAGGCCGGGAAATTCGAAACCTTCGCGGATAATGCAGCGCCCGTTCCAGGTCTCGGTTCGATTCTTTACGTAGGACACACGCCGGGACACAGCGCCATCACGCTGGAAAGCGAAGGGCAGAAGATCGTGTTCTGGGGCGACATCACCCATGGCGACATCCTGCAATTCGACGAACCCGGCGTCGCCATCGAATTCGATATCGACCAGAAGGCGGCCGTCGCTGCACGCGACACTGCGTTCAAGCAGGCGGTGGACGGTAAATATCTGGTGGCAGGCGCGCATATCGCCTTTCCGGGCATCGGCCATGTGCGCAAAGACACCACGAATTACGACTGGCTGCCGGTCAACTATGCTTAAGGTCTGACAACCGGCTATCATCCAGTGAAACAGGCGCATCAGGAAAACGCATGAAGAGGCTCCACAACAGCCTCTTCTTGGGTCCCCGTGGGAATCTCTGCAATAATACCCGCTAAGGGAATTGGAAGTTCTTCGGATTGAAGCGGTTGGTTCGAATTGGCCTGAAGCGTTCGAGGGGCCTGTCAATTTCGTTCCAGAGATAGTGGCCGGTGAGCGCGATATGCGCCCATGGAAGCGGTGCGACCTGGGAGAGAAGATCGTCTGGAATGACGATGCCTTGGCCGCGCACGTAATCGACGGCTCGGCCGAGATAAACCGTGTTCCACAGGATGATCGCGTTGACGACGAGGTTGAGGCCGGAAGCCCGGTAGGCCATGGTTTCAGCGACGCGATTGCGCAGCTCGCCAAGCTGGTGGAGAAAGACGGCGCGGGCAAGGGCATGACGGCTTTCGCCTTTGTTGAGGATGGCGTGCGATCTGCGTCGCAGCTTCGTGTCGAGCAACCAGTCGCAGATGAAGATCGAGCGCTCGATGCGGCCCATTTCGCGCAGCGCCTGATTGAGCCGGTTTTGCCGCC
>UBTA01000164.1 GCA_900468065.1 Hyphomicrobiales bacterium
GGCCTGGATGCTGCCGGAGCAGATGGCAAGCTTTGCCCGCAGCATCATCGCCGTCTGCCTGTTCGGCTCCAACTTCCTCTTCTGGCATGAAAGCGGTGGCTATTTCGCAGCCGCATCGGAAGAGCAGCCGTTGCTGCACACCTGGAGCCTCGCCGTCGAGGAACAGTATTACATGCTGTTTCCGCTTTTCGTAATGCTGATCTGGCGGTTCGGACGGCGGGCACTGATCTCATCGATTGCCGCCGTGGCGCTGGCCAGCCTGCTGCTTGCCCAATACGGCTCGGTCAACTTCGAAACGGCGAATTTCTACCTGCCCAATACACGCGCCTGGGAACTGCTGGCAGGCTCGCTCTGCGCCTTCCTGCTGACCGGCGGGAAACACTATAAAAGCAACATCCTGGCGCTCGCCGGACTGGCCATCATCGTCTTCTCCATTTTCGACTACGATCAGACGACGCCCTTCCCCTCACTCTATGCACTCGTTCCCGTTCTGGGCGCAGTACTGATCATCCTCTTCGGGTCACAAGGCACCCTGACGGCGCGGCTGCTCTCGACGCGCCCGATGGTCGGTATTGGTTTGATCAGCTACAGCCTATATCTCTGGCACCAGCCCGTCTTTGCCTTCGCGCGCATCCGCAGCATCACGGAACCGTCGCTGGTGCTGATGAGCATCCTGGCGCTTGCCTCCGTCGGTCTTGCCTACCTGTCCTGGCGGTTCATCGAGACACCATTCCGGAAGAACAGCGCAACGCAACTGCTGCCGACGCCCGCCCGCATTCTCAGCGCAGGCGGCATTGCGGCCGTACTTTTCATCGCTATCGGTTTTTATGGTACGTCAAGCAACGGCCTGCAGTTTCGCCTGCCGCCTGCGGCACTGACGGCCCTTGCAGAACAAGAGCATCACGATCCCGTCATGGACACCTGCCTGTTCGACAAGGGCGAAGCCTCCCTGCCCCATCCTGTCCGGGATTGCCTGACAAAACATTCGACCAGCAGCAAGACCATCCTGATCGGCGATTCGCACGCCGGAGCCATTGGTGGCGAAGCGCTTCGCAGCTTCGATGCTGCCAATGTCGATCTCTATGTGATGGCGCATTCGGCCTGCGTCGGCTTTTCGGGATTCTATGTGTCCAATCCGAAATACAAGCTGCGCTGCAACCCGTTCTTCACCGGCATCGAGGATTACATCCGCACGAGTGGAATGCAGACCATCATCATGGTGAGCCGCTGGAGCCTCTATATCGACGGCACGCCGTTCGACAATGGCGAGGGTGGCATCGAACCGCTGCAGCCGACCTATGTCGATCTGCTCGACCGGCTTGACGAGCACGCCAAACAGGACGATCCCGCGCGCAAGGCACGGGTGCTGAAGCAATATGTGCAAGACATCCTGGCCTATCTCGATTCCGGTCACAACGTCGTGCTCGTCTACCCGCTCCCGGAGGCCGGATGGAACGTTCCGGACATCGTTGCGAAATCCGCGATGGCGGGTATTCGGAATCTCGAGTTCAGCACCCGCTATGACCGTTACCAACAAAGGAACGGTGCCGTTATCGCCGCCTTCGATGCGATCTCGCATCCCAACCTTTTCCGCGTCCGCCCCGCCGACTATTTCTGCAACAGCTTCCTTAGGGATCGCTGCATCAACAGCCTGAGTGCCGACAAGGTGTTTTATTTCGACGACGATCACCCGTCCGATTCAGGCGCGCAGTTGATTGTTCCGGCAATATTGAAGGCCGTCGAGACAATCGAGGCAAGGACCACTGGCGAGGTAAGAACCACCGGCGCGGTATCGGCTACGCCGTAGACCACTGGATCTGCAGCTCGAGTTTCATCCTGACGACCGGCCTGTGATCGGCATTCTGCACCTCGATTTCCAGGGCCTTGACCGGATCCTCCGGCAAGCCGTCGAGCGCCATTTCGGCCAGCACGATCTTGGCCTGGCGAATAGCTGCCATCAGATCCGGAAAATCGAAAGCATCGTCGGCCGGAATTGTGCCGTCATTGTCGACTACCTTGAAATAGAACGCGGCCATGGCAAATTTTCCTTCTGTGGGAAAAAGCATGAAAACGCAAAAGGTTGCCTGACAAAAAACTTTTCATGGCACTGCAACACATGTCTTAGTGAATAGCGCAAAATTCAAATCGCGCTAAACTGCAGCCATAACGGCCGTTCTCTCAGCGATCACCGCCCGGACAGAACGTCCATCCTCAAAGGAGGAACAACAATGGCATATTTCAACCCGCAAGCCGATGCCCTCTGCAGCGAGGATATCGACGCGTTGCGGCAGGTTTTCGAGCAATTTTGCGAAGCACATCATACAACCGGCTCGGACGCAGACATGCAAATCTGCGCCGCCGCTATTGTCCGTCTCTATCAGAGCGGAGAACGCGACCCTGCAGCGTTGAGCAGAGCGTGCGAGGCAGCCCTGCGTCAGGATTTTGCCATCGGCGCATGATGGATGAAGCCTCGACAGAGCGCGGCTCTACTTGGTTTCTTCTACTGCATTTTCCGGTGTAACCATCAGCGGGTCCGGTGGCACGGTGCTCTTTGAACTTTCGTCCGGCGAAAAATATTGAACGGCAAGGATGCTCAGGATCGAACCGACGATGAGCGCGATGACGACGACCATAAGCGTGCGAGAGGTCATGATTAGCTCCGCGCCGGAAAACACCAAAGCGGGCCGCGCTTGGAGCGACCCGCTTTGCGTTTGGCTTATTCGTAGACGTAGACAATCCGTCGGCTCTGCGGATCGACCAGCATCGGCCGGTCGTTGATGCGCACATAGCTGTATTGATAATTCGGCACCTGGGTGATGACCATGTCACCGGGGAGTGTCGCTCCAACGACCACGTCGCCGTCATAGGTAACTGCATCCATTGGCGTGCCATCAATATAGGTGCGCACTTCGGGCGGGGGTATGATCGCACCGCTGCTATCAACGGTGCCGACCAGTTCATCGTCGGGTGCCGGCGATGCCGGACCATCCACGACCACTGTCTTTTCATAGCTGACCACCGGAATACCCAGATCAGCGCGGCGTTCCTGGACGATGACAGGCGCGCCATCGTAATCAACCATCAGTTCCTTCGCGTATACCCAGCCGCGCAGGCCGTTGACGTCGATCCGGCACCAGCTTTCGCCTTCAAGGCACCCATCCAGCGCTGCCTCACTGCCGCGTGTCGCAATACCAACGGAGGGATAGTCCGCTCCCGGTCCGGAATAGACTGTCAGGTCCGTTGCCGTTGTTGCCATCATACCGGCCGAAGCGAAGCCGGTTCCCGTCAGAAGCATCGCACCCGCGAGCAAAGGCTTTGAGATCCACCGCATGTTGTTCTCCTTGTTGAACTGTGGAGACACAACGCCCGACTGTCGCCAAGGTTCCCTTGCAGCGCGCGTCCTACCCGGCCTGCAACTCGCTGAGGCGGCTGTAGAGGCCGTTCTTGCTCAGGAGTTCGGAATGGCTGCCATCCTCGACAATCGCCCCCTCGTTGACGACGAGGATACGGTCTGCCTTCGTGATCGTCGCCAGCCGGTGGGCGATAACCAGCGTCGTTCGTCCCTTTGACAGTTCCGCCAGCGATTGCTGGATGGCCCGTTCGGTTTCGGTGTCGAGCGCCGATGTCGCTTCGTCGAGGATGAGGATCGGCGGGTTCTTCAGGAAGATGCGGGCAATCGCCAGGCGCTGTTTCTGTCCGCCCGACAGTTTGACGCCGCGCTCGCCGACAACCGTGTCCAGCCCCTGCGGCAAGTCGGCAATGACGCTTTCAAGCCGCGCCTTGCGTGCGGCTTCGACAATATCCGCTTCGCTGGCATCCAACCGGCCATAGGCGATGTTTTCGCGCAAGGAGCCTGCAAACAGGAAGACATCCTGGCTGACGATGCCGATATGATTGCGCAGCGACCGAAGGCTCATGTCGCGTATGTCGATATCGTCGATGGTGATGGAACCGCCGGTCACCTCATAGAAACGCGGCAGCAGCGCGCAGATCGTCGTCTTGCCGGCACCCGAAGGACCGACAAAAGCCACCGTCTCGCCGGCACGGATGTCGATGCTCAGGTCCTTGACGATCGCCTTCGATTCCCGGTAGCCGAAACTAGCCTTGTTATAGCGGATATTGCCCTTCAGCCCGGAAACATCGCGGGCATCCGGTCTGTCGGCGATATCAGGGCGCGTGTCGAGAAAATCGATATAGCGGCGAAAACCGGCAATACCCTTTGGATAGGTCTCGATGACCGAATTGATCTTGTCGACGGGGCGGAAGAACACGCCGACCAGAAGCAAGAACCCGACGAAGCCGCCAGCCGTCAACTCGCCGCTCAGCACGAAATAGCTGCCAGCGACCAGCACGACCATCTGCACAAGGCGCATGGAGAGATAGCTCAGCGTCGTCGATACGGCCATGATCCGGTAGGCATCAAGCTTGGTCTTGCGGTAGCGCTGGTTGTCCTGCTCGAACAGCCCGCGCTCATGATCCTCATTGGCGAACGCCTGCACCACGCGGATGCCGCCGACATTTTCTTCGATCCTGGCGTTGAAATCACCGACGCGATTGTAGAGCGCTTGCCAGTTGAGGGTCATCCGCCCGCCATAACGGGTTGTCAGCCACGCCGTCAGCGGCAGCACGAGTGCCGTGATCATCGCGAGCTTGGGATTGACCGAGAACATCAAGAGGAAGGCGCCGATCAGCGTCATGATCGCAATGAACACGTCTTCCGGACCGTGATGGGCAACTTCGCCGATCTCCTCCAGATCCTTGGTCAGCCGGGCGACGAGATGGCCGGTCTTCTGGTTATCGAAATAGCCGAAGGACAGTTTCTGCAGGTGGTCGAAGGCCTTGCGCCGCATCTCGGTTTCGATGTTGATCCCCAGCATGTGCCCCCAATAGGTAACAATAGCCATCAGCCCGCCATTGACCAGGTAGATCACCATCAACCCCGCCGAAGCCGCCGTCACATAACCCCACTGCCCGGTGGGCAACAGCACGTCGATGAACAGCTTGACGGCAATAGGGAAACCCAATTCCAGCAGACCGGACGTCACTGCGCAGGAGAAATCCAGCAGGAAAAGGCGCCGGTGCGGCCGGTAATAGGAAAAGAAACGGGCGATAAGATCGCGCATGCTTTGGATCCTTGTCGGCAATCACCGCGAAGCCGCTGGCCACATACCAAATGGGCGCAATCTTCGCGCGAGCAGAAGTCGCTCATGATCAATGCCGCCCCTTTTAATCGCTTCGACCGGAACAGCAAGCGGCAAGGCGGAAAAGGTGAAGCTTACACTCAGGATTTAAATATTCAGAGAGGAGAATTTTCCAAAAGCGACAGCGGCCTGCCCGAAGGCAAATCAAATCAACGCCATGACTTAAGAAGAGAGAATGGTGGGTGATGTAGGGTTCGAACCTACGACCCGCTGATTAAGAGTAACCGATTTTCTCTGTGCGGCGTTATTTACCGGGAAACCGGTTTCCAAGCAAGGTCGAAATCGGCCACAAAACACCCGTGAACAAATAGTGAATTGGCAACCGCTTTTCGACCCGGAATCATGGTAATCTAAGCCATGACCGACTACCAGCCCAAATACAAATGGCACCGCACCCAGCTAGACAAGAACGACCCGCCACGGGATACCGACTGGATGGGGATGGATGGGACGGAATACATCGGCCGCATCCGGAAAGAGTTGCACGGCAAGACGAAGGGTCTTTGGCACTGGGCAGGCAGTTGGCCTAAAACCTACCAGGGCACGCCACCACTGCCAAACGCCGGCTATGCTGACACGGCCCGGCTTGCCACTCAGAAGGTCGAGGAATACTGGGAGCTGAGTATGCGGGTGATGACGCCGCGCAACTGAGGTCGCAATCACTCATTAATGTGTTTGTGGCGCAATATCGGGATGGCAAAACGTCCCCCAAAGTCGATTGGACTGCGAACAGAACCCGAGTTGCCGCTGAAGAGTCGGGCGCCGGTCGCGCGCGATCCCCGTCAACCTCGCCTGCCCTTCGACCAGATGCCGGACCGGATCGAGCCATGCTTGGCTCTTCTGGCATCCACGCCGCCGACAGGCGACGACTGGGCATTTGAAATCAAATGGGATGGGTACCGGCTTGCGGTCCACGTGGAGCCAACGAAGGTCCGCATATTGACCCGAGGCGGGCACGACTGGACGACGCGGTTCTCGGCGATCGAGCAGGCCGCGAAGGATATTGGCGCCGCCACAATGATCTTGGATGGAGAGGCAGTCGTTCTTGACGACCAGGGCCGCTCAGATTTCGGAGCGCTACAAAACGCGCTGGGCGGCCGGGGCGGCAAGAGGAATGCCGGGGCGGCAATCTTCTATGCATTCGATCTTCTCTACCTCGATGGCCACGATATCACGCGCATGGACCAGGGCGAGCGCCGGATGCTGCTGGAAAGTGTTCTGATTGAGAAGGATGGCCCGATCCGGCTTTCAGAGGAGATCGAGGCCGATGGCGAGATACTGCTGCAGACCGCCTCCGAGCACGGACTTGAAGGCATCATCGCAAAGCACCGCCGTCGCCGATATCGATCCGGCAGGACCGGCGACTGGCTGAAGATAAAATGCGTCCAGAGCGAAAGTTTTGTCGTCGTGGGATACGAACCATCAACGACGATGCCGGGCGCTATCGCCAGCCTCTTGCTGGCCGCCCGCAAGGGTGACGCCCTCGTCTATGTCGGTTCTGTCGGGACCGGCTTCAAAGACAAGGTTGCCCGCAGCCTGAAACAGCAGCTCGACCAAATTCCGGTCGAGCATCCGCCAGTACGCCTCAAGGCTAAGCACGTCGTCTACGCACGACCCGAGCTGATTGCTGAGGTCGAGTTTCGCGCATGGACGAACGATAGAAAGCTGAGGCACGCGTCATTCAAGGGGCTTAGGGATACGGCTGATACTGCCGACGTCTTCGAAGTAGACTAACGAGCCCCAGGCCGGCGCCGCTGGAACAAAGTGTCCATGCTCCGGTTACTGTCCGCTGGACAATCAGCCGGAGGCATCGCCATGCCGCACTACTATTTCCACCTGCGAACGACCGACGGCATTGAACGAGACCATGAAGGCATCACCTTCCCCAGTCTTGATGAGGCAAGGACTGACGCATTATCCTGTTTGTTCGAGATGGCATCCGATGAATTATCGGCCGGGCGGCTAACCAACCTGGTGGGCATCGACATTGCTGACGGCCAAGGAACGGTGCTTGCATCGGTGAAAATGGGGCATGATCCGGACGATCCAAATCAACCTCACCCGAACCAGGAACCGCAGGACAGTAATGAAGGACACGCTTTCATTCATGGGCGCGACGGCCTGGAGAAATCTTAACGTTCGAAACCGAGCCATTACCTCGCAAGACACCCACCGCGTGACGACGTTGCAGATAGGTTTGATGCCGGAACCAAGCTGTCCGCAAAACAGGCAAAATTCCTGAGCCCTATTAAAATAATTTATTGCCGTAAGCCCAGATCGGATTTTTAGTCGCAGGTTGTGACAAAGCACCTACGGGTCATGGAGGAGGCCCCAATGGACGCCAGAACAGCCAAATCGATCCTTATTCTTGAAGACGAGCCGCTCATCGCTTTGGATCATGACGAGATTGTCGAGCGGGCCGGGTTCACTCAAGTTACGATTTTTTCCAACTGTGCTGCCGCTCACGAATGGCTGCGATTAAACACCCCTACCGTTGCCTTATTGGACGTTCGCTTACGAGATGGCCCCTGTTCCGACATTGCTACGTTCTTGAAGAAAAAAGGTGTTCCATTTGTCGTGTGTTCGGGCTCAAGTCAGGGTGATGTAGATCCGGCATTTCATAATGGCATTTGGGTTTCAAAGCCCTGCATCCCGGAAGATTTAATCACTGCACTCACACAGGCCAAAGCAAAGGTGGCCACCCAAGCATAGGAGGTTTGAAATGGAAGAGCGGAAACCGAGACGCAAGCGGGGACCTTCTGCTTTCGGAAACTTCGATCAGACCAAAGCCATCGCTGAAGAAGCGATCAGGGAGCGTCGCGAAGCAGATGCTCGCAAAACGCAGCGTTTACGAGAGTTGCGGCTTGCTGGGAAGTCAGGGTCGGAGAACGCTCCAAGCCCTAAATACCGACTAGAATAAGGGAGGAGCCGAAAGACCGTCAGTCAGGGCAGTCCATCCACCACCTGCTCACGGCAAAATACTTCTCCGGCGGCAATCCCGGTTTGTACCCGTTCATTGAACAAACGAAAGGCCTTTCCTGCCCGCAGCACTCCTGCCCCGGCGGCCGATGATCCGTTAAGAGCTCGCTGTACGCAAATGTGTGGCATTGGTGCGGCGTTTGTGCCATTTCGAAGACATGGCGAGAGAAGACTTACATTTTCGGTTAAGAATACCCGAAAGTCTCCGGGAACGGGTTCGGGCGGCCGGCGAAAACAACGGGCGGTCGATGACGGCTGAAATCGTCGCACGGCTGGAGGCGTCGTTCACCCCTGAAGACGTCGGCGACGTCACTGATGCCGAGTTGCTTGGCATTCTGGCCGACATGGACAGTCTCAAACAAAGACTGATCCAATCGCACAAGCGGCAAAAATAACCCGCTCTTGCCGAGTGGCGCCGCGTAGCACATAGCCAGCGACTATTGGGATGGGCGGCCGAAAGCGTCCATCTGATCGAAGTCTCGTTAACAAAAAAGGCCCCTCCTTCCGAAGGAGAGGCCAAGTTTTCCTCACAACCCGACCAGACTGCCAAGCAGATCGGGCTAAAACAGTCTCACGTCATTTAAGATTTGGCATTTAAATTTCACACTCACCTAGCCTCGGTCCCAAACCGTACGGAAACACCGGAGGCGTCACGCACGTCTCATTCAAAGGGCTTAGAGATCAGGGTGACGCTGCTGATATCTATGAAGTTGACTGATCAGCCACCAACGGGAACAATTCGACCTTCGTCAGGTTTCCAGCGAAACGGAGAGCCACGATGATCAACGCACCAAAATATCCCGTATCCCACGAGGATCGCCATCTGGCCTGTCAGGAAGAGGTTGATGGTGCGCTGCAGATAATCCTTGATGAGGCGACCACGCACGGCTGGGGCACCATCGAGACGATCAGCGCAATGGAAGAGGTACTGCGGAATATGCGGATCGCCTACGCCGAAGAGCCGGATCCGGCCGAAGACCCGACAAGCCAGCCCGCCGGAGATCCGGACCCTTCGAATGATTGGCCGGGGGCGAACCCATGATAGTCGTATTGAACGCAAAAAAAGGACCGCCGTCGTGTATGGCGCTTGAAGAGGTCGGGCCAATCGCTCGGGCTTTTTCTTTGGTGTTGGGCTGAAGCGAACCGCCACCGCCATTTTTTGCTAGTTGAAAGATTCCCGATTTGCGAGCATTTTCTCGCGAATCGGCATGGTGGGATAAGTAAATGGGCGGCTTTACACTCTACGCATACACATTGGGCACGAGCGAAGGGCTTCATTATACCAGCGATAAGCATTCAGCGTTCCAAGAGGCTAAAGATCACAGGGCGTTCCTGGAAGCGGATCCGGACTATGAGGTTCCAAAACAAACGATCGTGTACCAGGTAGTCATGCGCGACATTACGACAGAGGCAATCGCGGATGTGCTCAACGAACACGCGCAGGTCATTGAGACCTTCGTCGAGTCGATGGAGCCCATCGGCTCTGTTGAGTGATGAGTTGCGGTTCTTGCAGCCGCGCGTGGCCACCTGGTCGTTGACGTGGGCAAGACCCGGTGTGCAAGCCCGAAACTCGGATCGCAGCAACCATGTGGGCCTGCTTCGACGGCCAAACCGCCACCCTTCTGCTCAAGGATGGCGGTTTCGGAAGGCTTCCTACCAAGCAAGGATCCTTCGATTGCTCCTCAGATGAGCGTTTTTAAGGAACCACTACTTTACTCCACAATCAATCCCGTCATCGGCCATTTACCGTTAACCGGCTCCGCTTCGGGCAAGCCATAGGCGTCAGGGGATTTTGAGCCAGTGCCGAATCCCCGAGACGGCTGTCTCGCTCATGTAGGCGACAATACCCCCTATGGTCAGGCCAGCGAGAGCAATCAGCCCGCTGATACCAACGCCAAGGGTTTTCAAGCGCTTCCAATCTTCCAGAGCTGGCGAAACGATGCCCTGGTTCTTCTCCACCGTCTCTTTCAGACCTTTGATTTCGCCCCGGATTTGTGCGTCGATTTCCCCAGAGATTGCGATGGTCGTTTCCATATGGGCGATCTGTAACGCCTGATTGTCGAGCCGCTGGTGAATAACTGCACGGCTCTCATGGGCCATTCCTTTCTCATCTTGGAAGTCGACGCGGAGGCGATCGACACCTTCCTGCAATTTTCCAAGCGCGAGCATGATGTCATCGTTTGAAGCCATGATTACTTCCGGCACCCGGGCTGCGCATTGCATGTGGCATTGTGTGCCGCGACCTGCCGAGCGAATTCGATATCGTTAGCGATGATGAACTGTCGAGAGGCCGGAGCCGGGGTCAGCCGTTCGAACCCCGCGCCGTCTAGTGCTGCAGTGTTACTGGCACACCCCATCAACAAACTTGCCGCCCAAAGCAGCGCACAAGCCACCAGCGGATAGGTCACGAACTTCGGCATTGGTCTTGCTCCGCTTCTGGATGAGTTCGATTGATTTCTTGAGGGCGTCGGCGCGCTCCAGCTCCCTGCCCTCACTCCGAGCCGCAGGGAGAAGCCAAAGCGTGTTGACGAGCTGGAAGATGGCAAGGGCGAGGATGAGCCCGCCCACGCCTCCGATCATGGCTGAGACCTTGCTGATCATTCCTCGACCGCCTTCTTGATCGACCGGACGCGCCGGATGATCCATTCCCCGCCGAGCAGCATCACAATGATGACCACGACGGCGATACCGGCAACGAGGATGAGCGAATCCTTGTCCATGCCCGCAAACCACGCGGAAAGGCCGCCGGCGCCGAACAGGCCGCCGAAGATGCCGGAAAGCCAGTTCGTCTTCTGCCGGACTTCTTTCTCGACCTTGGCGGGAACAACCGGCTTTTCCTCGACGACGGTCGTTTGCTCGACCACGGGAGCAACCTGCACCGAGGGCTTGGCCATTTCGCCGGGAACGAGCGCTACCAGCTCGCCATGCGACGCAGCGCGGGTGCGAGGTCCCACGTCGCCATCCGCCTCAAGCCGCCGATCCGCCTGGAACTGGCGGACGTTGTCCGGCTTGTACCCCAGCAGGACGAGAGCCACCCGTCCGTAATATTCCATGCGATCGGCTAGCCCGTTCTTTCCGCCGTTGACCTTTTTGGTGATCGTTTCGATATCCCCGACGTCAGCCCATTTGTTGAGGTTGCGGGTGTCCCAATACCAAAGGGCTGACAGCCCTTCCCAAGGATCCGTGTTGATCAGCTCGGGCGACTTAACGAAATCGGGGACGGCGCCGCCGATTTCCTTCCGGCACCACTCCATGAACTCGCGAGTGTTTGCCTTGCCAGTCACCTGGATTGGACCGTGGCCTGCGTATTTCTTGCCGTCGCCATCCTTGGCCGGCGTGTTGCCCAGATCGGTTCGGGTGTCGTACCCCCGCTGTGCCTTGGTCGGGCCCCAGATCTCCCGGTCAAACCGGAACGAGCCGCTTTCGTGCATGATCTGGGCAAGGAAATGGGCCAGCCGGTGCGGCTTATCGAGCCCGAA
>UBTA01000113.1 GCA_900468065.1 Hyphomicrobiales bacterium
GTCCGAAAGCGGCGAACCGCTGATCCAGGTCGAGCATTTCTCGATGGATGCGGAGCTGGCGCCATTCCTGTCCGGCGAAGCCCTGATCTTCGACATGCGGCTGGAGCAACCCAAGGCGAAAATCCGGCTGTTGCCGGACGGCACGCTCGACTGGGCGCGAGGTCGCAAGGCCTCCATTCCTGCCAAAACAGTGATCCTTGAAAATGTCGCCATTACCGGTGGCCAGATCGATTTCATCGACGAGCAGACGGGCCGCACCCGGCACGTCACCGGGCTTGAAGCCGATCTTTCGGCCCGCTCGCTTGCTGGCCCCTGGAAGATGGAAGGCCGCGCGGCGCTCGATGGTGAAGCCGGCAGCTTTGCCTTTTCCAGCAGTGAAGCCGACGAAACCGGCACGCTCGGTCTTCGCTCGCGGCTGACGCCGGACAAGCGGCCCTTTGGCGTCGAGCTCGACGGTGACCTGAAGATCGTCGATTTCAAACCGGTCTATCAGGGCAAGTTCACCCTGACGGAAAACAAGCCGGCGGAAGCGCAGAAGACGCAGGACAAATCGGCCGCATTGCGGGTCACCGGCGGTTTTGAGCTGACCAATGAACGCATTCGCGTGCCCGATTACCGGCTGGAAATCGGCCCCAAGGACGATCCGTATCTGGTCACCGGCGAGGCGACGCTCGATACGGGCAAGGAGCAGGAATTCCTGCTTCTGGCCGATGGCCAGCAGATCGATGTCAGCCGCATCGGCAATGCGGGTGCTGCCGGCAAGACTGGCCGCGACCCGGCTATTTCGGTGCGGCAGAGACTTGCGGCAATCATGGCGATCGCAGCCGATATTCCGATCCCGCAGGTGCCGGGACGGGCGAGCCTGAAACTGCCGGCCATCGTCATCGGCGATACCACCGTGCGCGACGTTCGGCTTGATCTGCGGCCTGACGGGGCAGGCTGGATGGTCGACAATGCCGTTGGCCAACTGCCCGGCCGCACGCAATTCGAGGCCAAGGGGCGGCTACAGCTGACCGGGCTGCGTGCGTTTCGTGGCGAGATGCTCGTTGCGTCCAATCAGCCTTCGGGGCTGGCGACCTGGCTTGCTGGCTCTGTCGATCCGGCAATCCGCAAATTGAAGACTGCCGGGTTTTCTGCGACCGTGAACCTGACGGATACGTTGCAGCAGTTCGAGCGGCTGGAAGTGGCAGCCGGTCCTGCCGTGCTGCGCGGCCGTATCGAACGGCAGGCGCTGGAGGGTGTACCGCCGAACCTGTCCCTGCAGCTGAACGGCAACAGCATCGATCTGGAAGCGCTGCAGGCGCTGGCAGGCCTCGTGGCCGGCGACGCCTCCACCGGAACGCTTCTGTCGCATACGATCGCGGCGGACCTTTCGGCGGGTAAATTCTCCGCTTTCGGCGAGGATGCCAGCGACGTACAGTTGGTGGCAACGTTGAAGAATGGACAATTGCAGGCTGAGCGCGTGTCGATCGGCGATATTGCGGGCACGCAGCTTGCTTTGTCGGGCCGGATGAGCGGCGAAATGACCGCGCCGGTGATTTCGGCCAAGATGAAGCTGGCGTCACCGGACCTGACCCCGTTCCTGAAAATGATCGAGCGCCATGCCGAAGCGCATCCGGCGCTGGAGCGGCTGGTGAAGAGCGGCCCTTATTACAGCAATGCGGCGCTGGACCTGACGCTGTCCGCCGGCAGCCAGGACGGCAAGGCGCCGGTAACATTCGGTATCATAGGCTCGGCCAACGGCACCAAGATCGCCGCCAACTATCAAGCACCTGATATCGCGCAAGCGCTTGCCGGGCAGGGCATTCTTTTGGAAGCCACGATGGAAAACCCGTCGACGCCGGTTCTGCTCGGCCAGGTTGGCTTTGATCCGTTGCCGTTCGATGCGGATGAGAATGCCATCCTGTCGGTAAAGCTCCAGGGCACCGATGGCCAGAAAGCCAATGTCGGCCTGACGTTCACCACGGCGCGCACGGCATTTTCGGCCAACGGCGACATCAACCTGTCGCGCGAGAATTTTCTATCCGGCCAATCGAAGATCTCGCTGGAAAGCCAGGATTTCGAGCCGTTCCTGCTTCTGCAGGGGATCGGTCTGCCGCAGATGGGGACCGGCCTGCCGCTGGCGCTGAAGGCGGATATAGCGACAACACCTGATGCCGTCAGCTTTTCGTCTATCGAGGGCAAGGCGGACGGAAATGCCTTTTCCGGCACTTTTGCCATCGATCGGAAAACGCCGGGCAAGGCGACGGGGCAGATCGCACTCGATACGCTGGACCTTGCCTGGATGGGCGAAGGTATATTGGGCGCTGTTCAGGATTCAACGAGCGGTGATCTGTCGGCTGCGCCGGTGGTGCAGCCGCCTTGGAGCGGTTTCGACGTGGCGATCGACCTCTCCGCCAAGCAATTCTGGCCTGGCGTCTATGGTGCGATCTCGGATATGTCCGGCAAGCTTGTCTGGAAGGGCGATCAGGTGACCATCGAGCCGCTTGCCGGTGGTTGGCTGGGCGGCAAGGCCGCGGGACGGATATTGCTGGGCAACGGCGATGCCTCCGGTTTCCTGCAGACGCGTCTTGATCTGAAGGACGGCGATTTGGCGGCCGCCGCATGGAAGACCGGCGGAGCGGCAGTGGCGGAGGGTAAATTCGACCTGACCCTTGCCATGGAAGCCTCCGGCAAGACGGCAAGAGCCATGGCTGAATCCGCCAGCGGTTCCGGCACACTGACGCTGCGCGATGCTGTCGTGCATGGCCTCAACACCGGCGCGCTACCCGCAATCATGGCGGCAGCCGACAGTCTTCAGGGCGATATCACCCCTGACACGATCACGCCGCTTGCCGAAAAGGAAGTGCTATCGGGCCAGGCGGCGCTCGGCGCTGTGACAGTGCCGTTCAGTATTGCCGGTGGTACCCTGCGGGCGCAGAACGTGACCACGGCCGATGCGGCTGCAGGGCTTTCCGGAAATCTGGAAATCAGCTTTCCCGACGAACGGATCACCGCCGACCTCGGCGTTGACTTCCGCCCGGGAGAAGAAGCGCTGACCGGGGCCGAAGCCAAGGTGAACCTTGCCTATGCCGGTCTCCTGCATTCGCCGGGTCTCACCTTCGACGCCACCGACCTGTCGAATTTCCTGTCACTGAGAGCCTTTGAGCGCGAACGCCGCCGCGTCGAGACGCTGCAGGCGAACGTGCTTGAAAAACAGCGGTTACGGCGAGAGGTCGCGCTCTACAAGGCAAATACGGTTGAGCGCGAAGCGGCACGCCTGCGGGCCGTCGAGGAACAGCGCCGGCGTCAATTGGCAGCCGAGGCGGCTGCACGGCAGAAGGCAGAGGTCGATGCACGGGCGCTCGCCGATAAGAAGGCGGCGGACGAGGCCGCGGCTGCCAACGCTGCGCAAGACGCTGCCCGAAAGGCCGAAGAGCAAAAGAACCAGAGCCTCCTGCCGTTCGATCCGACCGGCGGCGTGATTGGAGGTGGAAACCTGACCGCGCCGCAAGGCGGTGTCATACAGCAACCGGCTGATCGGGCACCGAGCACAACAGTTGTCCCGCAACGGCCGCTGAATTTTGAAGTTTTGCCGGGTGTCGATCCTTAGCGAACCAGCCAGACACCTGTTGATTCGGCGTTGCCCGACGTCGCGGTGACGTGCGTTGTGTTCAATGCCTGTAGGACTTGATCCAGTTCAGCACGTGGACGCGAAGTGCCGAGGACAGGTTGCTATCGGCCGGGCGGGCGTCATCGATCTCGGCGATCAGCTGGGCGAGCGGCATTTGCCGGCTTTCAGCAATTATCTTCAGCTCCTGCCAGAACGGTTCCTCCAGCGAAAAACTGGTGCGGTGGCCGTGCAGGGTCGCTGAATGCTTGCGGATCACGATGTCGCCTCAGAAAGTGAATCACCTTTCTTTGAAAGCGATTCCGGAGATTGGGCTTATCTATTGATTTCGTTGGGGATTGAGCGCGGTCCTGAGGACATCAGGTGCTTTTGTCCTGTGGCGTTTCGCGCTTGCCTTGGTCGAGGGCTTTGCTGGCTTTGTCGTTGAGCGTCTTGGTCAGCTGTTTTTCGACCTTTGTCCGGCCGAAGGAAACACGGTTCTTCTCCGCCGTCTTGTCCTTCTCCGTCCGCGCCTTCTGCTTGCGGAACTGACGGAGATTGACGACGTCGCCGGTCATGATGAGCCTGTTTTAAGTTGGGGTTTCAGTTCTTCTTGCGGAAGGAATCCAGCGAAACCACCGAGCCGCCTTCCTTCTTGCCGTCATCACCGGCCTTGCCATTGTCGCTGGTCTTGGCTTCGGCATCCTGGTCGCCGGACTGTTCAGCCGTTGCGACCGGATAGGCGGTGATTTCGGCGCTTTCTTCCTCTTCGACGGCTGCCACATCGAACTCCAGCTCGAAATTGACGGACGGGTCGTAGAAGCCGCGGATAGCGTTGAACGGGATCACCAGTTTTTCAGGGGTGTCGGAGAAGGACAGGCCGATTTCAAACAGCGTCTCGGTCACCTTCAGATCCCAGAACTGATGCTGCACGACGATCGTCATCTGCTCGGCATATTTGGCCTTCAGGTGCTGGGAAATGCGTACGCCGGGTGCACCGGTGAGAAAGGTAATGAAGAAATGATGATCTCCGGGAAGAGCCCCTGTGGCTGCGACTTCGATCAGGACCTTGCGAATGACGCTGCGAAGCGCATCCTGCGCCAGAATGTCGTAGCGGATATGGTCTTGGCCCATAAGATCCCCGTCTTTCTTGTAACTCAACTCTGTCACACTTATGCCATTTGCTCTGTACGCAGGAAAGTCCTGACATACGAGTCATTTGCATCATCTATAGACCATTTCAAGGCAACCGAGAAGGCGGCGTAGACGGTGAGGCGGTTGGGGAGAGATGGGAGAAGTGGAGGTTTCTGTTGCCAGGTACCTCCGAACCCCGCCTTACGGTGCGAACCGGAAGGACTTGATTTGAAGTGTCACACTGCGATTAAGCAGCGAGACGAGCTTCCGCATAGTTGTCGTTTGCAACTACAATTTTAGCCCGATAACGGTGGTACAATGCCGAGCAAAAAGTCGATCTTTACACCCTTGTCGATCCTATTTCGCCCCCATCAAAAGCCGGTCTGCCATTCTTGACATGTAAGTCACGTCTGACCGGTTTTTGGTGGAGGCGCCGGGTACCGCCCCCGGGTCCAATAGGCTTATTCCATCGCCTGTTTATCGCCATAGCCGCCCGAAGACGGCAACTGTCATATAGGTCCTAAACTGCGCCAAGAAAAGGGCCTTTTCAAAAATACAATCGGGGCGTCGCGCGCATCCGCGCCGGATGGCCCTTGACATGCTCGCCAAGCGTGAAAAAACTCGTGTTGCGCATCTTTCATCACGAAGATGCGCGGCATGAAGCCAAACCGTGTGAGGAGACACCATGACGGATTATCTCGCAGATGTGAAAAAATACGATAGTGCCGCCGACGAAGCCGTTGTGAACAAGATCGTCAAGCATCTGGGCATTGCATTGCGCAACAAGGATTCTTCGCTTGTCTCCGCTTCCGATCCGACAGAACTCGACCGGGTCAAGGAAAAATGGTGCGGCAAGAAGCTTGGCGTTACCGGTCCGGACGCCGATGCAGCCGTTGATGCCGTTGCCAAGACGATGGCCGGCGACCGTTCGAAGTCCCGCGTGACCTTCTACTATCTGGTGGCAAAACACCTCGACAAGCTCGCGACGCTCTGAACGTTCACCTCTTTTGAAATCGAGCCTGGGGAAACCCGGGATTTACCGATTGGTTCGCCGCCGCCTTGCGCCTATTTTACCGCGAAACGAATCGGCGGCGGACCCTATGAAACAGTATCTCGACCTCTTGCGTCATGTGATGGAGACCGGCTCGGACCGAGGCGACCGCACGGGCACCGGTACGCGATCGGTCTTCGGTCATCAGATGCGTTTCAATCTGGCCGATGGCTTTCCGGTCCTGACCACCAAGAAACTGCATCTCAAGTCGATCATCCATGAGCTGCTCTGGTTCCTGAAGGGCGACACGAACATCGCCTATCTGAAGGAAAACGGCGTCCATATCTGGGACGAATGGGCCGACAAGAACGGCGATCTCGGTCCGGTCTACGGCTACCAGTGGCGCTCCTGGCCGACCCATGATGGCCGCCATCTCGACCAGATCGTCACGCTGGTTGAAGGCCTGAAGAAAAACCCGAATTCGCGCCGCCATATCGTATCCGCCTGGAACCCGGCGCTGATCGAGGAGATGGCGCTGCCGCCCTGCCACTGCCTGTTCCAGTTCTATGTGTCCGATGGCAAGCTCTCCTGCCAGCTCTATCAGCGGTCCGGCGATGTTTTCCTCGGGGTACCATTCAACATCGCTTCATACGCTCTCCTGACCCTGATGGTGGCGCAGGTCTGCGGCCTGCAGCCGGGCGATTTCGTTCATACGTTCGGCGATACACATATCTATCACAACCATTTCGACCAGGTTCGCGAGCAGCTGGCCCGCACGCCGAAGACCTTGCCGAAGATGGTCATCAATCCGGATGTGAAGGACCTGTTTTCCTTTCGTTTTGAAGACTTTGAGCTTGTCGGCTACGAACCTGATTCACATATCAAGGCACCGGTTGCTGTGTGACCGTAATGATGACACTGTCGCCAGACAGGATGACCGGAGGTTGAACGGTCGAGGAGGACCCCATGCTGACGTTGATCCATGCGCCACAGTCGCGTTCGTCGCGCATCATCTGGCTGCTTGAGGAACTGGGGGCGGACTATGAGATCCGCTATGTCTCCATTCGCCGCTGGGATGGCTCGGGCGGTCCGGACGACAACAATCCGCATCCGCACAAACAGGTTCCGGCGCTTCTGCACAATGGCGCGCTGATCACCGAATCAACCGCCGTCGCCCAGTATTTGGTCGAACTCTATCCGCAATCGGAACTCGGCCGTCCGCCGGGGCATCCGGAACGCGGCGCCTATCTGTCGTGGCTTGCCTATTATGCCGGCGTGATAGAGCCGTCCGGCAGTGCCTTCCTGTCCGGCGTTGCGGCCGGCAATCCAGCGCTTTTGAAGGTATACGAGGACATGTGCATGCATGTGGTCGAGACACTGACGAAACAGCCTTTTCTGCTGGGCAACACGGTCAGCGCCGTCGATCTCCTGCTGGCGAGCGCGCTGACATGGATGCGCAAGCTGCTGCCGGACAGTCCGGTCGTCGATCAATATGTTCAGTCGATGATTGCGCGCCCGGCGCTTGCCCGTGCCCGCGCGGTCGATGTCAAACCGGATGGATTTCATGACTGAACCGAAAGTTAGTATCGTTGTCGCGGTGTCCGCCAATGGCGTGATCGGCAGGGACGGCGGCCTGCCGTGGCACCTGCCCAGCGACCTCAAGCGCTTCAAGGCGTTGACGCTCGGAAAACCGGTGATCATGGGGCGAAAGACCTGGGCATCGATCGGAAGGCCGCTTCCCGGCCGCCCCAACATCGTCATCAGCCGCGACCCGCATTTCGCGGCTGAAGGTGCAATTTCCGTTCAGTCGTTGGAGGCGGCGATGGTCGAGGCACGAAAATTGGCCGCCGAGCTCGGCGTCGATGAGGTCTGCGTCATCGGCGGCGGCGAGATCTACCGCCAGGCGATCGATAGCGCCGATATCTTGCATATCACCACGGTCGCGGCCGAGGTTGATGGCGATACCCGTTTTCCTGTGGTCGATACTGCTATCTTCGAAAAGATCGCCGATGCCCCCCTGCCGCGGGGCGAGAAGGATAGCCATGCCATGCATTTCTCGACTTGGCGGCGGAAAAGCTGAGCAATGCTAACTATTTTGCCGGATTTACGGTGAAGTTGGATACGCCGCGTTGAAAGGCGTTCTGGAGATACCTATAACGGGTTCACATCATGGCCTGCGGCGTGTCCGCGGGGCATTGATCTCGGAATTTTTTCTATGGAAGAGGTA
The DNA here is from genome assembly GCA_900468065.1 of Hyphomicrobiales bacterium. Classification (GTDB taxonomy): domain Bacteria; phylum Pseudomonadota; class Alphaproteobacteria; order Rhizobiales; family Rhizobiaceae; genus Pararhizobium. The sequence goes on from UBTA01000113.1 coordinate 7,942, forward strand.
TGAATGCCCTGGAGCAATCAGAACGGCGGCGGCGGTGGTCCTTGGGGCGGCGGCGGCGGTGGAAACAAAGGCCCCTGGGGCCAGGGGCCAAACCGGCCGCGTGGCGGCGGCGGTGGCCGTGGCAATGGCGGCCCTCCGGATCTCGAGGAAATCTTCCGCCGGGGGCAGGATCAGCTGAAGAGCGTGGTTCCCGGTGGTTTTAACGGCGGTGTCGTCGCGATCATCGGCCTTCTGATCGTCGGCTTCGTCCTGATGAATTCGATCTACACCGTCCAGCCGGACGAGCGCGGCGTCGAAATGCGTTTCGGCAAGCCGAAGGACGAGATTTCGATGCCGGGTCTGCACTACCATTTCTGGCCGCTTGAAACGGTCGAAATGGTCAAGATCACCGAGCAGCAGCAGAATATCGGCAACAGGGCAGGCGTCGGCGACCAGGCCGGCAGCGGCCTGATGCTGTCTGGCGACCAGAATATCGTCAATGTCCAGTTCTCCGTGCTGTTTTCGGTGACCGATCCGAAGGCCTATCTCTTCAACGTCGAGGATCCGTCCGACACGCTGCAGCAGGTTGCCGAAAGCGCCATGCGCGAAGTCGTCGGCCGCCGTCCGGCACAGGACATCTTCCGCGACAACCGTCAGGCGATCGCAGCCGACGTGAAGACGACGATCCAGGCGACGATGGACACCTATGGTGCCGGCGTCTCCGTCAACACGGTCGCCATCGAAGACGCAGCACCGCCGCGCGAAGTGGCCGATGCGTTCGACGAAGTTCAGCGCGCCGAGCAGGACGAAGACCGTTTTGTCGAGGAAGCCAACCAGTATGCCAACCAGGTGCTGGGTAAGGCCCGCGGTCAATCGGCACAGTTGCGCGAAGAAGCGGCCGCTTACAAGGATCGTGTCGTCAAGGAAGCACAGGGTGAGGCGCAACGCTTCATCTCGGTCTACGACGCCTATGCAAAGGCACCCGACGTGACGCGCAAGCGGCTCTATCTCGAAACGATGCAGAGCGTTCTCGGCAAGTCCAAGAAGGTTATTCTCGACGAGAAGAACGGCCAGGGCGTGATGCCTTATCTGCCGCTCAATGAAATCGGCAAGCCCGCGCAGTCGGGAGGGGCCCAGTAATGACCAATCGTCTTCCTTACATCCTCATTGGCTTGGCGCTCGTGCTGATGGCGGTCTATTCCTCCGTGTTCATCGTCAACCAGCGCCAACAGGCGATCGTCGTGCGCTTCGGTCAGATCAAGGACGTCAAGACCGAGCCGGGCCTCTATTTCAAGCTTCCGTTCGCCTTCATGGATGCCGACCGCGTTCAGTATGTCGAAAAGCAGGCCCTGCGCTTCGACCTCGACAACATCCGCGTCCAGGTCTCCGGCGGCAAGTTCTATGAAGTCGATGCCTTCGTCGTCTACAAGATCGCCGACGCCCGCCGCTTCCGCGAAACGGTTTCCGGTGATCGTGCCTCGGCCGAATCGCGTCTTCGCACCCGTCTCGACGCCTCGCTGCGCCGGGTCTACGGTTTGCGTGGCTTTGAATCGGCACTATCGGAAGAGCGTGCATCGATGATGCGTGAAGTTCGGTCCGACCTGAAGACCGACGCCGAGTCGCTCGGCCTCAACATCGAGGACGTCCGCATCCAGCGCACGGACCTGACGCAGGAAGTCTCGCAGCAGACTTTCGAGCGGATGAAAGCGGAACGTCTGGCGGAAGCCGAACTGATCCGCGCCCGTGGTAACGAAAAGGGCCAGACCCGCCGCGCCGTTGCCGATCGTCAGGTTGTCGAATTCGTTGCCGAAGCGCAGCGCGATTCGGAAATCCTGCGCGGTCAAGGCGAAGCCGAACGGACTGCCGTGTTTGCCGATGCTTTTTCCCGCGATCCGAAGTTCTTCGAGTTCTACCGCTCGATGACCGCTTATGATCAGGCAATCGGCAGCCCGGACACGACGCTTGTCTTGTCGCCGGACTCGGAATTCTTCCGTTATTTCAACAGCTCGGATGGTGCACCCGCTCCGTCCGACACTCAGCCCGCTGCAGGAAACTGATCAGCGAAATGAGTGACTTTCTGACGGGGATTGCTTTTTTCCTGATCATCGAGGGGCTAGTGTACGCACTGGCCCCTTTGGTTTTGGTGGAAATGGCAAAGCGTTTGCCCCATATACCAGAGCAACAGTTACGGCTGTTCGGGCTCGTTTCCGTCGTCATCGGCGTCGCACTTGTCTGGATGGTGCGAGGATAGGACATGACACATAAATTGCTCATTCGATTGGTGGACGCGGAATATGCGATCACGAGGCTCAATATCGGAACGCCGCTGCCGGATTGGCTGCCGGGGGCAGGCTTCTGGGCCGTCTCAAGTTCCCGCGAGGAGATGACGCTTGTCTGCCGGGCGGCGCGCATTCCATCAAGTGTCCAGTCGTCCGGCGGCTGGCGCTGCTTCCGCATCGAACAGCATTTCACCCTCGATATTCCTGGCATTCTTGCCTCCGTGCTGAACCCGCTTTCCGAAGCCGGCGTCGGCATCTTCGCCAATTCCACCTTCAGCACCGATTACATCTTCATCATCGGCTCCGACCTCGACAAGGCCGTAGCGGCATTGAAGGCGCACGGTCACGACCTGATGAATTGAGGGGTGGCCCAGGCGAGCCCTTGAGAGGCTGACGAAAAGATGACTGGACGCGTCCCAAATCCGCCTTATCTTCGAGCAGATACTACGCCATCTTGCGCGGCAGAGAGGTTGACGGAAAGCCAATCTCGAAACCGTGACGTCCGTCCGCAGGACGAACATTTTTTGCCGGCCGTTTTGCATCGGCCTGCCTTCCCAATCGAGAGGACCCCATGGGCTTGTCCATCCGCGCTTCCTTCTTCCGGTCCGTCAGGTTCGCTGCAAGTGCTGCGCTGCTGATGAATTCCGTGCCGGTCCTGTCCGTGGCGCATGCGCAGATCAAGGCGCCGGTGCCGACCCAGCAGGGGCCGGAATCAGTTGCCGATCTCGCCGCTGGCCTGCTCGATGCGGTCGTCAATATCTCGACCTCGCAGAAGGTGAAGAACGACGACGAGGCACCGATGCCGCAAGTGCCGGAGGGATCGCCGTTCCAGGATTTCTTCGACGAGTTCTTCAAGGGGAAGGGCGGCGAGGGCGGTAGTCGCCAGCGCACCGTCGATTCGCTCGGTTCCGGCTTTGTCATCGATCCCTCGGGCATCATCGTCACCAACAATCACGTGATCGAGGGCGCCGACGATATCGAGATCAATTTCGCCAATGGTTCCAAGCTCAAGGCCAAGCTGATCGGCACGGATACCAAGACCGATCTTGCTGTCTTGAAGGTCGAGCCGAAAAAGCCTTTGACGGCGGTGCCGATCGGCGATTCCAGGCAGATGCGGATCGGCGACTGGGTGATGGCGATCGGCAATCCGTTCGGGCTGGGCGGCACGGTAACGGTCGGCATCATTTCGGCGCGTGGCCGCAACATCAATGCCGGCCCCTATGACAATTTCATCCAGACCGATGCTGCAATCAACAAGGGCAATTCCGGCGGCCCGCTCTTCAACATGAAGGGTGAGGTCATCGGCATCAACACGGCGATCATTTCGCCCACCGGCGGCTCGATCGGCATCGGCTTTTCGGTTCCGACGGAACTTGCCAGCAACGTCATTTCCCAGCTTCGCGAATTCGGCGAAACCCATCGCGGCTGGCTTGGCGTGCGCATTCAGCCGGTGACGGGCGATATTGCCGAAAGCCTGAAGATGGACACGCCGAAGGGCGCGCTTGTCGCCGGGATCATCAAGGGGGGTCCGGTCGATGGCGGTGAGATCAAGACAGGCGACGTGATCCTGAAGTTCGATGGCCGTGATGTCGTCGAGATGCGCGATCTGCCGCGTGTCGTCGCCGAAAGCCCGGTTGGCAAGGCTGTCGATGTCGTGATCATGCGCGATGGCAAGGAGATGACCGTCAAGGTGACGCTCGGCCGTCTCGAAGACGGTGAAAACCTGGCCGAGGCAGAGGCAGCAAAGACCCCGCAGGCGGACGAAGGCACCGATCAGGCCGAGCCGCCGGCTGCCGAATTGCCGGCATCCGATGTGGTGCTCGGCATGAAGCTTGCCGTCCTCGATGCCGATAGCCGCAAGACCTATGGAATTTCCGAGGATGTCGAAGGCGTTGTCATCGCCGAGGTTCAGCCGCAATCGGCAGCTGCCGAACGGCGGATCGCATCGGGCGACGTCATCGTCGAGATCGGTCAGGAAGCGATGAAGACGCCGGAGGATGTCTCGGCCCGGATCGAGGAACTGAAGGCGGACGGCCGGCGCAATGCGCTTTTGATGATCGCCAACAAGACCGGCGAACTGCGATTTGTCACGGTGCGTATGGAATAGTTTTCGTCCGCAGGCCATGACGGATTTGAAGGCGGGCTGAAAAGTCCGCCTTTATCGTGTCAGCCATTCCTCGCGGCTGAGCGCATAGACGACGTGATGCTTGAGATGTGGCGTAGTATCCGGCACGCGCGGATGCTCGAAGTCGCGGGCCGCGTCGCGGCGCAGGCCGATCCGTGTCATCACGGCCGTCGAGCGCGCGTTGTTCTCCACTGCAAAGGACACGATTTCCGCAAGGCCGTGCGTTTCGAAGCCGTGCCGGAGCATCGCGTTCCCTGCTTCGGTGACAAACCCCTGCCGCCAGAAACGGACGGCCAGCCGCCAGCCAATCTCGACGGTGCCGTCCGGCAGGAAGGGCTCGAGGTCAGTGCGGGCAAGGCCGAGAAAACCGATGGGCTCATCGGTATCGTTGAGCGCCAGCGCAAAGAAGCCAAGCCCGCTTGCGTTGATCCGCGTGCGCGCCTCATCCATCAGCGCATCGGATTCTTCGCGTGGGCGGCGGCGCGGAAAGAATTCCATTACCTTCGGATCGGCATTGATTTCGGCAAACAGCGGCCGGTCTGTTTCCCGCCAGTTGCGGATGCGCAGGCGCTCGGTTTCCAGGATGATCACCGGACGAAATCCGTCTTGCGGTAGCCTTGGATATAGAGAAGGGCTGTAAGATCGGCGTGATCGATGCGGATCTTGACCTGCGCGGAGACCATAGGCTTGGCATGCAGCGCGACGCCGGCGCCGGCCAGATGCAGCATGCCAAGATCGTTGGCGCCGTCGCCGACAGCAAGGGCATCGGCGGTCGAAATGCCGAGCCGTGTGGTGATCTCGACGAGTGCGTCCACCTTGGCCTGCTTGCCGAGGATCGGTTCTGCGACAGCACCGGTGAGATGGCCGTACTTTTCCAGCAGGGTGTTGGCGCGGTTTTCATTAAAGCCGAGCGTCGCGGCGATCGGACCGGTAAAGACGGTAAAGCCGCCGGAGACCAGCGCGGTATAATAGCCTTTGGCTTTCATGGTCGCGACAAGTTCAGGGCCGCCCGGTGTGAGTGTGATGCGCTTTTCGATGACGTCGCCGACGACGCTGAGCGGCAGGCCCTTGAGCAGGGCGACGCGCTCCGTCAGGGCAGGCTCGAAGGCGATCTCGCCGTTCATCGCCCGGGCGGTGATCGCTGCCACCTTGTCCTTCAGGCCGACTTCGGCGGCAAGCTCGTCAATGCATTCTTGACCGATCATGGTGGAATCCATATCGGCGATCAGCAGTTTCTTGCGCCGTGTCTCGGCGTTCTGGACGATGACATCGATGGGGGCATCGCCGATGACGCCGCGCAGCAGCGCTTCCTGCCAGTCCGGATTGGCGCTGTCCTTCAGGGCGATATCGCAGGCGACGCCGTCGACGCATCCGGTCTCTATTGGCTGGCCGACGGCGTCGCCTGCGAT
>UBTA01000115.1 GCA_900468065.1 Hyphomicrobiales bacterium
CTGATGCTGCAGCCTTGGCGGTGGCTGCAGCTTCCTTTTCCAGCCGCAATTCGCGCAGCCGCTGAGTCTTCGCGTCACGCTCTGCAGCGACGGCATCGATTTCTGAAATCGTCCGGGTGCGGGCCATGAACTGGGTCTGTGTGCGGCTGAATGCCGATTCCGCCTGATCGCGGGCTTTTGTAGAATTATCGGTCAAAAATCATATCCTGGTGCTGTCGCACCGGCGTTTCGTCCAGATCATTCTGTCCAATACGGTGCGCATGTTGGCTGTTCAGCCAAGAAAAAAGGCCAGGCGATTGGCCTGACCTTCCATTGGATTTCACCTCGTCAACGATGCCAGTACATCCGTGGTCACCGGAGAGGCTCAATCCGATTTAAGCAGCCTGGAGCTGGCAAGCGGACATTTTGCCCGACTTGTTGTCGCGTTCCATCTCGTAGCCGAGCTTCTGGCCTTCGACGATTTCGCGCATGCCGGCCCGCTCGACAGCGGAGATGTGGACAAAAACGTCCGGACCGCCGTTGTCAGGCTGAATGAAGCCGAAGCCCTTGGTGGAATTGAACCATTTAACTGTGCCAGTGGTCATAACGAACCCTTTCAAAGCAATATGTATCAGTCGCCGTACGACGCACGGCGATCAGTAGTCTCGATTTTTGAAGGGGGAAGTTCGTCAGAGACGCGGCAAGCGCGGGCAGAAACAAATATCAGTCAAACAACTATCGATGGATGTTGATATAGGCGGTCCTTTCCGGCTTGTCAACTTTTAGTTTTTCTTGTGGCGCCTGATAACCTCGCGGGTTGTGTTTCTCTCTTCTTCCCGCGCTTTCGATGATCCGGCAAACCACGGTCCGACAGGCCTGTGCGTCGTCATCGACCCTTATGCGCGAGGTGAAAATCAACGCGCATTAAATCAGCGCTTCCTTGAACAGTGATTTTCAACTGTTCAGCAAATGAAGACAATGCGTCCAACCCCGCGTGTCTATCGCTGATGCCAAAAGAGTCACATCTATGTCGGCGACACGAAGCCCGGCTCGGGCAGAAAGGGATCAGATCATGCTCACCCAGATCAAGGGGCTGCATCACGTCACCTCGATGGCGGCAGACGCCCGCACCAACAATCAGTTTTTCACTGACACACTCGGCCTGCGCCGGGTCAAGAAAACCGTCAATTTCGATTCGCCGGATGTCTATCACCTCTATTACGGCGACGAGACCGGTAGTCCCGGTTCGGTGATGACCTATTTTCCGTTCCCCGACATGGCGCCGGGCCGTCCGGGAACCGGCGAAGTCGGCACCACGGTGTTCTCCGTTCCTGAAGGTTCGCTCGGTTTCTGGAGCGACCGCCTGTCCACGCGCGGCGTTTCGGGGCTAAAGGCAGAGGAGACTTTTGGTGAAAAGCGCCTGAACTTTGCAGGTCCGGATGGCGATGGTTTTGCACTGGTGGAAGTCCGCGACGACGACCGTGCTGTCTGGACCGCCAACGGTGTTTCGCGGGATCATGCGATCCGTGGTTTTCACTCGGTTGCCATGCGTCTTCGCGACGAAGGCGCAACTGCTGAACTGTTGAAGTTCATGGGCTATGAGACGCTCGATGCCAAGGATGGTGTCACCCGGCTGATCGTGCCCGGCGTCAACGGGGCTGGTCTGATCGACCTTGAGACCATGCCGAATATCCAGCGCGGCCTGCAGGGCGCAGGCTCCGTCCATCACGTCGCCTTCTCGGTCGAGAACCGGGAAAAGCAGCTGGACGTACGGAAAGCCCTGATGGATACCGGCTACCATGTGACGCCGGTGATCGACCGCGACTATTTCTGGGCGATTTATTTCCGCACGCCGGGTGGTGTCCTGTTCGAGATCGCCACCAATGAACCGGGCTTCGACCGCGACGAGGATACGGCGCATCTGGGCGAAGCACTGAAACTGCCGCAGCAGCACAAGCATTTGCGGCCGATCCTCGAGCAGCACTTAGCAAAGCTGGAAGGCTAAGGGAGAGATACAATGACTGATTATGGCTATGTGCACCGGTTGAAGGCCGGTGAACCCGGAAAACCGATTTTCTTCGTCTTTCACGGCACCGGTGGCGACGAGCGGCAGTTCTTCGACTTCGGTGGCGATGTCTTGCGCGATGCGACGATCGTCTCGCCGCGCGGCGACGTATCCGAGCATGGTGCGGCGCGCTTTTTCCGCCGTACCGGCGAAGGCGTCTACGACATGGCAGACCTTGCCCGAGCGACCGAAAAGATGGCGGCATTTGTCGGCACGCTGGCGCGAGAACACAAAGCGTCCGAAGTGATCGGCCTTGGCTTCTCCAACGGCGCCAACATTCTCGCCAACCTGCTGATCGAGACGAACCTGTTCGACAAGGCGATCCTTCTGCACCCGCTCATTCCCTTCAAACCGAAGGACAATCCATCCCTGGTGGGCAGAGAAATCCTGATCACTGCCGGCCAGCGCGACCCGATCTGCCCGGCCCCGTTGACGCAGGCTCTCGCCGATTATTTCGTGGCACAGAAGGCGACCGTAGAAACGGAGTGGCACACTGGCGGCCATGATATCCGGCCGAATGAGGTTGAGGCGATCAAGCGGTTTCTCGGGTGAGGCTTGACTGACCTGCTCCTGGAGGGGGCGGTCGCGGCATAGCCGCGGGTGGGGGACCCGCCGCGAACATCCAAGGGTTCCATATGCCGCAGAGATCACCCCAACCCGTCGCTTCGCCGGCCCTCCCCCTCAAGGGGAGGGTGAAACTGCCCAGCTCTCCTCAGTATCCCCGCGCCGCGCCCGAGGTCGCGCGGCTATCCATGGCGCCGTTGTAGCGGGCGCCGGTGCCTTCCTCGATCCCGGACAAATTGCGTCCGCCGACAAGGATACCGGCAGCCTGGCCCCAAACCGGCCAGCTAGCATCGATCCCGGCGTCGTGGCCCATCTCCGTCAACAGCTTCAGCGTGTCGGACGACAGCGCGAACGGTTCCATATAGACCTTGTCAGGCAGCCATTGATGATGGATGCGCGGGGCGTCTATGGCTTCCTGGATGCTCATGCCGTGGTCGATAACGTTGATGATCGCTTCCAGCGTAATGGTGATGATGCGGGGCACCGCCGGGACTGCCGATGACCATGAACGGCTTGCCGTCCTTGGAGATGACTGTCGGGCTCATCGACGAGAGCGGCGTCTTCTTCGGTTCAATCGCGTTGGCCTCGCCCTGCACCAGGCCGTAGAGATTGGGCGATCCGGGTTTGGAGGTGAAATCGTCCATCTCGTTGTTGAGCAGGATGCCGGTTCCAGGCGCCACGACCCCGGCGCCGAACGAGCCGTTCAGCGTATAGGTGACCGCAACCGCATTGCCATCATTGTCGATGATCGAATAATGCGTCGTCTCGGTGCTTTCGCCCATGCCCTTCGGCGTCAAATCCTTTGAAATCCCAGCCTTGAACGGATTGATACTGGCGCGGATTTCCTTGGCATAGGCCTTGTTGGTGAGCTTTTCGACGGGATTCTGGATGAAATCCGGATCGCCGAGCGCCGAGTTTCGGTCGACATAGGCATGGCGCATCGCCTCGACCATCGCATGTACCGTTTCGGCCGAACCATATCCTAGATAGGATAGCGGATAGCCTTCCAGCACGTTGAGGATTTCACAGATGATGACGCCGCCGGAGCTTGGAGGTGGCGAGGAGGCGATTTCGTAGCCGCGGTAATTGCAGGTCACGGGCTTGAGTTCGCGGACCGTATATTGCTCGAAATCGGCCTTGGCGAGAATGCCGCCGGTGGCGGCGCTCGCCTTGACGATATCGTCGGCGATGGCGCCTTTGTAGAAAGCGTCAGGGCCTTTTTCCGAAATGCTGGTCAGACTTGCGGCCAACTCCGGCTGCACCAGGGTTTCGCCGATCGCAAAGCTCTTGCCGTCCGGCTTGAGGTAGATCGCGGCGGCGGCTTTGTCGTTCGAGAGCTTCTTGGCGCCATTCTGCAGCGAAGCGACGTCTCCCTGATCAAGTACGAAACCGTCCTTGGCAAAGCGGATAGCGGGCGCGAGCAGCTCCTTGCGCGATAGAGTGCCGTATTTTTCACGGGCCGTCTCGAAGCCCATGACGGAGCCGGGAACGCCGACTGCCAGATAGCCGGCGGTGCTGGCGCCCTTGACGATCTCGCCCTTGCCGTCGAGATACATGGTCTTTGTCGAGGCGAGCGGCGCGCGTTCGCGGAAATCGAGGAAGGTGGTCCTTCCGTCCTTCAGCCGGATGGTCATGAACCCGCCGCCGCCGATATTGCCTGCGGTCGGATAGACGACGGCCAGTGCATAACCGACGGCAACCGCCGCATCGACGGCATTGCCGCCCTTCTTCAACACCTCGACGCCGACATCGGATGCGAGATGCTGGGCGGTGACGACCATGCCATGCTCGGCCTTGACAGGCTCGGGCGAGGCGGCGAAGGCCGGGTGTAGAGGCATAAACACGACGGAGAAGAAAAGGGCGGCGAAGGAGCCGCGACTGTTAACAGGCAGCATGGTGTTCTCCCGGTTCCGGTTTTTCGGATCGGCTATCTTCGCCGACATCGGCCGGCAATGCCACCCTTGCGGCGTAAAACTGTTGTCTGGGCCGGCTAAAGACGGGTGGGCGGATTGGGGGCCGGGGAGGTGCGTAGCGTTCCCTAGCGTGACATTTCATAATGTTTGACGGCCTGAGCGGCAGCCAGAAGGCCAGCATCAAGGGCAGGGGAGCCTTCGTATTCTTCCGTGATTTCGGCATCCTCGGTAATGCCGAGGAGACGAGGAAAAGGTCTTCGAGCAATTTGGCCATGTGAGAGAGGTGCCCAAGCATGGGCAATTCAGCGGGTCATCGGGAAACGACTGGTCCTCGAACCACAGATTTATTGGCCAAGTCGCCGATGGATGTGATCACGCGTAACCACTCGGCCTTTAAGATGAGCTGGTGCTCGGCGGTTCCGGGTAACCCATACGGAAATTCGTGCGGTTAATGTTTGCGCCCTCGGCTCGGACCGGACGCTTGCCGCGATTCTTTTGCCGAGTCGGAAAAGCCTGGATGCTTACCTTTTATCCACGCCACAAATTTCTGGACGGCTGGGTCCTGAAGGAGTGCGTCAATCGTAGAGAACTTCTTCGCAAGCTGAGAATCCGTGAAAATCGCATGTATTTGATCGTGGCAAACACGGTGCAGGCAAACAGTTTTCTTGCCGCCCTTGCTCTTTGGAACGAGAAAATACTCCTCTTTCTGATCACCCGGGATCACGCGCTCGCACAACGGGCAAACCGCTGGCTCTGGTTCCACGTCCTGTGAAGCCACTTCGTCTCTGTTCTTGCGGGCCATGGGTCCTCGGTCGATCTGTCGGATGGCGGCGAGCAACGCAGTTCTAATTTGATCCTGACCCCATCTGTGCTGAATACCGTGATTGAGGACGGATGCCTGCGTGGCAGCCGGACGATATCAAATTTCTCTCTGACCAACTAGGAGCCAGAAGGGCGATAGTTGACGACTGGTTCCTCAACCGTCGTCAACTGAGCATTGATCACATCGCCAGATAGTCTGAGGTCGAAACAATCTGCCCGTAGCCGAAAGCCAGCGCGGACATATATGCGGCGTGGACCTTGTCTGCCGGAACAATTTCGCCTTTGAACTCCAGGTCGCGCGTAGCGCAGGCGTCCTCCACGACCGTCGTCTTAAATCCGAGATCGGAGGCCGCTCGGGCGGTCGCGTCGATGCACATATGGCTCATCGCACCGATAACCGTCACCTCGTCGATCCCCGCCTTGGAGAGCAGATCAGCCAGCTCGGTCTCACGGAATGAGTTCGGATGCTTCTTCGTAACGGTTGCTTCGCCGTCCTGCGGAGCCATCTTGCCAATGATCTCTGCCCCCTCTGTACCTGCGGCGAAGAACGGTCCATCGGCAGGGCTTTCGTGGCGGACATTGATGACTAGATCGCCGGAGCGGCGAGCCGCGTCGACCACGCGTGCTGCGTTTTCGAGTGCGGCATCTATTCCCACCAAGGGAAACCTTCCAGTCGTCAGATAATCGTTCTGTAGGTCAACAATGATAATTGCGCGCTTGCTCATAGGATTTCCTCTTTACAAATTATGCCTTGTTTTATCAGCCGCGTGTGGACCATATGAGTGGCAGTAGTGACAAAGAGAGGGGCGATATGGACAAACCTGCGCATTTTGCAGAGATCGCAATCGTCGCTTACGAAGGCGCTCAGACTGCGGCTGTGCTAGGAATGACTGATCTCTTGATGGCCGCCGCGGGCATAGCGATCAGGCGCGAGCGCATCAGCGAACCTTTTCTTGGGGTGAGCCATTGGACACGGGCAGACGGAGATGATGCGCCCAGAATAGTGTTCTCATCCAGCCCTGAGAGACGAGCTGACCAGCCGACCGTAATTGTGATCCCTCCAGGCCTCGGCAGTCCGTTGCCGGGGACTGAGGCGCGGCAGTATGCGGACTGGCTCCGCTCTGAGTATTCAAGAGGAGCGGGCCTGTGCTCAATCTGCAACGGCGCTTTCTTGTTAGGGGAGACTGGACTCCTCGCTGGCCGAACGGTGACCACTCACTGGACATACGAGGAGCATCTCGTCTCGCGTTTTCCCGACATCAACGTGAACACCGACCGCCTCATCATTGACGATGGCGATATTCTAACGGCTGGCGGCCTGATGGCCTGGATCGACCTTAGTCTGATACTGATCGAGCGGTTTCTCGGACCGACGATTATGATGGAAACCGCGAGAGTTTTCCTTGTCGATCCGCCTGGCAGAGAACAAAGCTACTACAGTTCCTTTACTCCCCGTCTCAACCATGGTGACGAGCCAATCCTGAAGGTTCAACACTGGCTTCAGGCCAGCGGCGGGAAGGACATGAGCCTCGCTGCCCTGGCGGACCACGCTGGGCTTGAGACAAGGACCTTCATGCGGAGATTCCAGAAGGCAACTGGCCATACAACAGGCGAGTATGTTCAGCGTGTGCGTATCGATAGGGCTCGTGACCTGCTGCAGTCTACCAGCGAGCCAGTCGATGCGATCGCCTGGAAAGCCCACTACAGCGATCCCAGTTCCTTCCGGAAAGTCTTCACCCGCATTATTGGTCTTACCCCTGCCGAGTATCGCCAGCGTTTCCGTAAACGTGCACCCCGGAAAGCGGACCTATCCACGGGAACTCATCGTCACGGACGGCACCAGCGAGCTCTGGGCAAAGAAGAGGGCTAATGCCGATATGCCGACCCTTTTATAAGGCTTGGCCATGTGAATCCGTATCTTATTGCGTTTTCCGGATTTAATGGGTCACCGCAGGAAGCCGTCGCGTCCGAATTCATCCCAATCCGCCAGTTCCGTGCTTGCCTCAGCAGACCCCGTTACTGGTGACGGAGACCTCGACCCCTTCTTCAACGATCGCGTCAGTTTCGCTTTGTAAGCAGCCCGCCGTCGGTTTTCGGCCGCGGCCGCCACGTCATCCTCGCGCCATTCGTCAACGGCACTGCTATCGAGAAGTTCTTCGACAAACCGGGGATCAAAAACGTGGAAGGTGATCTGCCTGGCGCGGCCCGCTAGTCGTACGGTCCTTGTCCCCGCGCTGGGGAGGCGACCGTCGGCAAGCCAGCGGTGCCTCTCGCCCGGCTTGATCGTCAGGATGTCCTGAATTTCGCGAGGGATCACGGGGAGGGTTTCGATGTCATTCATCGCTGCGGAGACAATGCCCGCGGCGACGTGGAATTCGGTCTTTGCTTCAGCTGGCATTGCAAGGACGAGTTCGCCAGATTCGAGAACCAGGGATTTCTTCGACGACATCGGGAGGCGCGCGCGCATCTCCAGAAGTATTCCCTTGGCGCGCACGGCCGACCCCAGGGTGGCTTTCGATGGCAGCGTCCATGTCCTAAGGAGTTCGATGTCGTTGTTCTCGTGCTTCGGCATTTTTCCTAAATGGGTTGTAAAACAGTCAAGTCAATGTAGTGCGGGCGGCTGGGCACATAAGTTCCACTGTCGCTTCCTGCGCCATTGGCGCAAAAGCCGTCTCGATTGCTTCTTGGCAAGTTTGGGAGCGATGTGGATGATCGATCTGGGTTATCGGGCCGTCAACGGGCTGGTCTTTAAGGCCGGCCGTCATTGCAGAGGCAATTTTCGGCTCTCCCAACCGATTAGCCGCCTATCGCCACTAGCGAGCGCTCGTGTTGCTGGCTACGCTCGCGGCGCTATGGCTAGGTCTACCCGCTTGCGCCTTGTCTGCTGTCGCAAGGCGTCTGCCGGTCATCATCGATATGTAACTTTTCGGCTTTCCATGCGTTTCGGACGAATAAACCATTGGAGCCTACGNNATCGCGACTTACAACGTCACCGGAGTAAATGGTCGGCTTGACGTCCTGCTGCGATGGCTCGAGCAGGCATCACCGGACGTTGTCTGTCTCCAAGAGCTGGAGGCACCAGATGCCAAGTTTCCTGCGAAGGCGATCGAGGCGGCAGGATATGGTGCAATCTGGCATGGGCAGAAGAGCTGGGACGGTGTTGCCATCCACTTCCTGCTGAGCCCAGATGTCGCCGCGCGGTTGGTGAAGGCCGAAGTTGCCAAGGATGTACGGGGTTGGGAACATACGAGCGATCACGCGCCCACTTGGATCGAACTCGCCGAGAAGGCAGGCAAAAGTAGCAAACGGAATGGATGATGACTGGCAATCCCAAGTCCGACTGGGTCTGGAGGAACTGGTGGACAAAGCCTTGGTGAAAGGCGCGAAGCAGACTGATATTTTCGCGGCCATTGACGAGGAACTTGCACGTCTACGTGTCGCGTTGGATCGTGACCCAGACCCAGCGGAAGACCGTGCCGTCGCGGTTCAGGAGCCATCCAACGACTGGCCTCCTGGACTGTCGGGCATGTTAGGGCCGCCTCGGCATAAAGCGGTTGCCAGTTCATTTCTCCAAATTTCCGGCCGTTCTGGCAGGAGGTTCTTCAATTGCCTTGGCGACCCGATCCAACTCAAGCGAGGAACAGAAAAGCGCGAAGAGTATGGCGGCGATATAGAGGCTCTGAGCTATCGTCTGTCCAATCGGCGGAAGTATTTCGAGTTCCGGTAGATGCCTGAAAAACACCGCGGAGAACAGCGCGCCAGCAAAGAAGAAGCTGATCCGGCTAGCAAACGCGCAAAGGTGGGAGACGACGATGTTGTGGCAGGGAGCCACGACCGACACCCATCGCAGCCGCGCCTAATACAGGCAATGAAGAAGCAACGTGCTGAGGGCGATGGCGATCTGGTCGCCGAATATAAGGTTCTGACGCTCGCCCAGATGCGTCACGAGCCATGAAAAGATCGGAAACGCCATCCAGAAGAGGAAAAGTGCTGCCATTGTCTGGCCGATGAGAAGCGAACCGTACGACAAACCGCTGTTGATCTTTGCCACCTCGTTCAACGTCCGATCCTCCGTATCAATGCCCATAAGGTGTTGGTTTCCGCGCAGAACTGGGCCGGTTAGACGCATAATTTCCATTGAGAATTGAGCCATGTGAACCTCCCCCCCCAACGCGGTGAGCGACGGGGGCAACGGACTGATCAGCATGGGACTTTTGAACATCATCCGGGGGATGGCGCTGCGCGAGAAGCAGTCAATCCGGGAGATCAGCCGGCGCACGGGACTGTCGCGCAACAGCCGACATTCACGGTACCGAGGTAGACGCTTATATCCGCTGGTAAAATGAGAAGCGTATCAAGATATCGCTGGGATCACTCAGCCCGGTCGAATATCGCCAGACCCTCCGCCTTAACTTATAAAGCAGTCCAACTTTTTATCCGCATCCCCACCGGCTCAGTTCCGCGTGGAAACCAGCACTAGAGGTCTCTAAGAGCTTTTCAACTCCTGGATCGAGAATACTTCTGGCCGCGAGTGAGGTTTCATCGTGATGAACAGGTGGCGGATTGCGATGCACCTGGATCATCCGTTCATTTCATACCTCTGAGATACACAACAGTAGTGGTGTATCTGCGGACCGCGCCGTATCATTGCATGGCGCATTCCCAGGCTTGGAGTACACCCATGAGCGACCCCTACAATCTCTTACGCTTCATAGAAGCGCAGGCCCCCGTCTATGCCACTGCCCTTCGCGAATTGGAGGAGGGCAGCAAACAAAGCCACTGGATGTGGTTCATCTTCCCGCAGCTCGCTGGTCTGGGCCATTCTCCAACCGCAGTCCGGTTTGCCATATCCGGGCTGGACGAGGCCCATGCCTATCTCGCCCACCCGTTGCTCGGCGACCGTCTTGTCCAGTGCACCCGCACGATTAGCGTTGTGCATAATCGGACTGCCCATGAGATATTCGGCTCTCCCGACGATCTGAAACTACACTCGTCGATGACGCTGTTTCGAGAGACAGCCAACGACCCCGAGCCGTTCCGGACAGCGATCGAGCTTTACTTTGGCGGTGAGGCCGATGCGCGGACCCTGGAACTCCTGGTGAAGGACAAAGCGCCTCACTGAAGTGTCTCCGATCCTCGCGTGCGGCAAGACGTGCATCTGCCTGCGACGCTATAATTCAAATCTAATCATCGTTCCCGATCATTTCCTTGACGCGCCGGGCCAGCGTTTCACTTGCGAACGGTTTGGTCAGCACCTGCATGCCGGGGCCGAGGTCGCCGTAATTCAAAACGGCGTTTTCGGCGTAACCGGTGATGAACAGAACCTTGAGATCGGGCCGCGAGACCCGGGCGGCATCTGCAAGCTGCCGACCGTTCATTCCGCTTGGAAGCCCCACGTCCGATACCAGCAGCGCAATGTCTCTGCGCGCCTGTAGGACCCGGAGCGCGGCCGGCCCGTCTTCCGCCTCCAGCAAGTCATAGCCAAATTCCTCCAGGATTTCGACCGCGATCATCCGGACCAGAGGTTCGTCGTCGACAACCAGGATCGTCTCGCCTCCCACAGGATGAAGCGGCCCAGCCGCCTCTACCGACATGTCGTCGGAATGGATGCTGCCGATATGCCGCGGGAGGTAGACGCAAATCATTGTCCCTTTGCCCACATCCGACGGGATTCGGACGGTCCCGCCGGATTGTCCCGCAAAGCCGTAAACCATGGAAAGGCCAAGACCGGTCCCCTGACCCGTGGGTTTGGTGGTGTAAAATGGATCGAATGCGCGCGCAATCACTTCAGGCGCCATACCCGTCCCCGTATCGCTGACGCTGAGCCAGACGTACTGTCCTGGCGACAATCCGCGTTCCCTGGCCTCTCGAGCGTCAAGCGAGCGATTTCCCATCTCGATCACTACTTTCCCGCCGTCGGGCATCGCGTTCCTTGCATTGATACAGAGATTAAGGAGCGCGTTTTCGAGCTGTCCAATGTCAACGAACGTCGCCCATAAACCTTCGGTCGGAACGGTTTCGACCTCGATTGCCGGGCCGACGCTACGCGAGATGAGTTCATGCATTCCAACGACGATCCCGTTCAGGTCCGCGGGTTTCGGATCGAGCGTCTGCCGGCGCGAGAACGCAAGAAGACGTTGGGTAAGGTTTGCTGCCCGTTTGACTGCCGATTGCGCGCCGGTCAGGTAGCGGTCTATCTCTGCAACCCTACCCTGGGTCAGCCGCGTGTTCATCAGTTCAAGGCTGCCGCCGATACCTGCCAGAATGTTGTTGAAGTCGTGAGCGAGTCCTCCGGTTAATTGACCCACGGCTTCCATTTTCTGAGAATGACGAAGCGTTTCCTCTGCATGACGCAACGCCTCCGTCCGCTCCTCGACGCGCGCCTCGAGCGTTGCGTTCAGCTCAGCCAATGCGGCGGCCGTGTCGCGCAGGTCCGCCTCCGATCGAACGCGCTGTATGTGGACCGTTCTGTCACTTCCCTGCTCAGGGCAAGCTCCTCTTCTGTCCAGACGTGCGGCAGCTTGTCATGGATGGCCATGAGCGCTGTTAGCTTACCCTCCCTGAGCAGGGGCATGCAGATGGTCGCAGCAATACCGATGTCTTGAAACGTCCTTGCTTCTTCTGGCGCAAGCTCCGCGAGGTTGTCATTGATGATCAGAGGAAATCCTCGGCTCAGGTTCCAAACTGCGAGCTTTCCGAAGTCCGCCAGGCTATAGTGGCCGACAATGGAGGGTGAGCCCTCGGCCGCCCAGTCTGCCCTGATGGTAAACCCGTCCTCATCCTCGTCCATATCCGCATACGCGCAGTTGGAGATGGCAAGGTGCCCTCCGACCAGTTTGGTCGTGATGGCAAGCATACCGTCTGCATCCCGGCGGTTACCCGTCTCCCGTGCCAGGTCGTCGAGAAAGCGCAATCTCGATTCCGATTGCCGTAGCGCGATGTCGGCGGCGGTGCGTTCGGTGACGTCGACGCCCGAAACGAATATGTCCTTTACGTTGCCGGACGCGTCCCTGACTGGTTGAAACGCGAAATCGAGGAAACGGTTCTCTACAGGGCCGCCTGGCTCGATTTGAGGCGCATACAACGCACCAGCAGCAGAATACGGCTCGCCGGTCTTCCTGACTTCATCCAGAATCGTGAGATAACCTTGTTCAACCACCTCTGGCAGCGCATCGCGTAATTTCTTGCCGACGATGTCGCGGTGGCCGACGAGTTTGAGATACGACTGATTGGCGTACTGTATGACGTGTTCGGGTTCCGACAGCATGGCCATAAACCCGGGTGCGTTGGCGAACATCTGTCGATAGCGTTCGGTCTCGGAGAGAAGACGTTGCCGTCCCTCGACTGTCAGTGGTCTCGATGACGGTATCGATCATCCCGACGACTACGCCAGTCTCGTCGCGCATTGGACTGTAGCAGAACGTGAAATACGCTGTCTCCGAATGGCCGTTCCTGGTCGTCTGAAGAGGAAATCCCTCATAGTGCACGGATTCACCGGCCATCGCTTTGTTGACGATTGGCTTGAGTCCTGCCCAGTTTTCGCTCCAGCTGCGGCTGAGAGGCTTACCTAATGCATCCTCTTTGCTCCCCAACATCGGAAGGTAGCCATCATTGAAAATGGCAATAAGGTCGGTCCCCCAAAAAAGACACTGCGGGAACGTGTTGGACAGCATCGCATCGACAGCGATCCGAAGGGAGGACGGCCACCGCTCGATCTGTCCCAACGGTGTCTCCTGCCAAGAAAACGCGCGCACCCGTTCGGCCATCAAGCCAGTGGATGAAGGAAATGGATTCAATGAATTCGCGCCCCGGTTGGTATTTCTGAGAGAGATAGAGACGGGCAACACATAGGGAAGGCCACCCACCGATAGATAGGATCATCCACAGGTGGCCCTTCAAGCTCCTGCGGGGAGCTGAGCAAATGATGGGACACAACAACCGAGTTTACGGTCGCGCGATTGCAAGTCTGCGCTGGCCCGCATCTGATAGAACGGGATAGTAGGAGGCCAGCAATTAAGAAGATCAAAGACCGTGGCGAGACTAGCGAAAACTTCGTACTAAACTCATTTGTGACGATCGTTTGGCAGCCTTGCCACTTCCAGGGTAAGCGGTGTCTTCGTGGCACATTGACCAAGCGCGCTAGGTCATCAACGATATTTCCAAGGGTCTCCCTCGGTAACGCAGCGGCGCGAGGCTTTTGCTTCATGATAGAGCGTTGTTGCGGCGCGGGTCGAGACTACGGTTAGCGGCTCAAGCAACATCTGGCCGCGCACCAGGCGCTCTTGGCGGATTGATGCCTTCCAATCCCGCCTTCGCTCTTGTGGTGTCTCGACCAGGAGGCGCTCCAAGAAGATGCCGATACTCACGACTGAATTGCGAGGCACTCTCGTAGCCGACCGAAA
This sequence comes from Hyphomicrobiales bacterium, assembly GCA_900468065.1. Taxonomy (GTDB): domain Bacteria; phylum Pseudomonadota; class Alphaproteobacteria; order Rhizobiales; family Rhizobiaceae; genus Pararhizobium. The sequence goes on from UBTA01000115.1 coordinate 13,746, forward strand.
ACCCCACCTCGGCTGCACCTGCCTGGTTTGCTATCATGCATCGGCGGGCCTCGTGGAGCCGGATATACTTCTGATACTGAAGCAGGGTTACGGCGCCCACGGCTTTAAAGCGTTCGTAAAAAACGGATACGCTCATGCCTGCCAGTGCTGCGACTGCCTTGAAATCGAGGCGTTCGACGCCGTCCATGATGTCAGTCGTTTTGACCGTCTGGGACCGTACCGTCGGGTGACTTTGGGTCCGGCTTCCATCCCATAGCAAGGCAGTAGGCTTCCCCAGCTCGTATCCCCGTGGCACGATCCGCGAATGGGCCCGGCAGTGTCGTGAACATCCCCCGGAACTCAACAAAAATACTTTTGCTAACGACGTCGAACATAACGAGCATTCCTGGTTCGTATGGCACCCGCGCCGCCTCCCGGTTAAATTCACGGACGACAGAGAACGTTAATAATTCCAATTAGTTCCGTGTTTCGCGTGTTGTTCGCGGTGTGTCCGGTTTCGACCAAAGCTAGAGTTGAGGCTGTGCAGATCGCGTCTTCCATTAGAGGAGTTGCGCATCTTTGCGGACTTATGTAGAAAATGCCGGCAGACGGGCGAGGGTTATCGTGTCATCGTGGTCAGCGGTCTTGGAGACCGTCATCCTCAGACCAGACGGGAGCCGCTAAATCGTCCTCCTAACAATGTGTTGGCCGGATGACATTCGGGGAGCTTTATGCGGAACTCTGGGCATTATTCACCTGCCCTTTCGTTATCACCCGCTCAAAATCGGCCGCTGTCATTGGCCGTCCGTATCGATAACCCTGGGCCGAAGGACACCCTAGCGAAATAAGCAGGGCCTCTTGTTCTTCCGTTTCAATCCCCTCTGCTATCGTGTCCAACCCAAGTTCACAGCTCATGGAGATGAGGGCACGCGTGATCGCCGCATCTCGGGGTGTCGTCATGATGTTCAAAATGAAACCGCGATCTATCTTGAGCGTCGTCAGCGGATATCGTTGAAGGGAACTCAGCGACGCGAAACCTGTACCGAAGTCGTCAAAGGCAATGCCGACGCCGATTTCGCTGATGGCGGTCAGCACGTCGAGAGATTTGTCGTTGTCGTGAAGCGCTATGGTTTCCGTTACCTCCAGTTCAAGTACTCCTGGCTTAATGGCGTGTTTTTCGATCGCCTCGGAGACTTTGCCGCAGAGGTTCGGAGCGCGAAGTTGGGCGGGAAACAGGTTCACGCTGATCTTTATATGGTCGTGTCCGAGCTCCGCCAGGCGAGCCGCTTGTCGACAGGCTTCATCCAGCGTCCACCACCCGACCTCAAGCGCCAAGGCACTCTGATCGAGAGCCGGGAGAAACGCGCCTGGAAGCAACAGCCCCCGCTTGGGATGATGCCAGCGGATCAGAGCCTCGACACCGAAAATCTTGCCCGTACCGAGATTGACCTGCGGTTGATAGTAGAGGGCCAGCTCGCCGTTTCTGAGTGCCTTGAGCAATTCGTCTCTGAGAGCTCGCCGTGCCTCCGTCTCGCCTCTCATGGAAGGCTCGAACATTCGACAGGCCCGACCGCCTGAGGCCTTGGCGCGATACAATGCGAAATCGGCGCTGGCGATTAGTTCTTCTTCATCGCTGCCATGGGGCGGGGAAATCGCAAATCCAACGCTGGCTCCTAGATCGAGGACATATCCGCCGACGTCGAAAGGTGTGGCGAAAGCATCAACGACTGCGGCGGCTTCCGCTTGTGCGGCGAGCGGGTCGCCCATGCCAGGAAGCAGAATTGCGAATTCGTCCCCGCCAATACGCGCGATCTCGGCTCGCGGACCGAGCCGGTACGGCAGACGCACCGAGATGGCCTGCAACAGGGAGTCTCCGACAGAGTGACCGTGGGTGTCGTTGACGTCCTTGAACCCATCAAGGTCCAAAAGGATGACAGTGGCCGGCCGGCCGGCCAGCAGTTCGGCCCTTAGCAGATCAACGAACCGATGGCGGTTGTGGAGCCCGGTCAAAGTATCCTGACTGGCAAGCCGCAGAAGCCGGGTGTCTCGTTCACGACGTTCAGAGATGTCCTTGATAATTGCGCCAGCGCCCATTCCCTTTTCGTCATGCCAGACGGAGAGTGTTATCTCTACCGGAAATTCGGAGCCGTCTTTTCGTCGGGCGCAAACCTCGACTGTTTTACCGCCGAGGTTTGGTTTTTCGCCAGCGGCGGCCCGAGCGAGGCCACTCGTGTGGGCACCCCGCAAGCGTTCGGGTATGATGATCGTGATCGGGCTGCCGATCATTTCTTCACGGGTGTACCCGAACAAGCGAACTGCGGATGGGTTTGCGAACAGGATCGTCCCACTGTCGTTGACGGATAACAGAGACAGGTTGGTGGCATGGGCGAAGCTTGTGGCAATCCGAGCATCATCAGAGCCACTCTCCACCTTAGGATTGATCGGATTGTTGATGTCAGCCAGGCCAGCGGGATGTTCGGTCAAACGAAACTCCAATCTGCAGCCTTTGCAAACGCGGGTGCAGTAGCCTGTGTATTAGACAAGCATTAGCAATTGACGCATGGGCGGATACCTATTTTAGGGATACCGACATATCGCTAAAACTTCACACACTGTCTATCTCCGCGGCGAGTTTGGCCGTGTTTGTTTTCGGTTCGATCATTGCGAGCTTCAATTTATTTGCTTCTCCCCCAACGCAACCGTTTAATGGAAGGAAGTTCCGAAGGCCGCCAGCCATACCTCAAGGGCGATGGTGCGGTGTAGTACCATCGTTTCCCGTCCTCCTCCCAGGGACCTCCATCGGAAGAGCGGGATTCCTCTTCCCAGTCGCTGTTCGTCTATTGAAAGGCTTCCGCACCTCCTCCCGCGAGCGCTTTTTCGATTCTGGATCTGCCATCAGAGGCAGACGTCTCCGAAAGGGTCCCTGGGCGTTTCGCCGCTGTCCCGACCTGCCATCGGTGTTCGCTGCCTATGGTCGCTAAAACTAAAAGTTGACCCCGTCGGCTGAATAGGCTATCAGTGGTTTATCGATCTTTTGCTTGCTGAACTTTGGTTGCCGCGCGATTAGCACCGCGCCTGACGAACTTCCCTCTCAAAATCAATCGCTCTCTCCATCCGCAAGGCTTCAGTCTTGCGGTCGCTTAACATTGCTTTGAAAGGGTTCATCATGACCACAGGCACAGTAAAATGGTTCAATTCCACCAAGGGCTTCGGCTTCATCCAGCCTGACAATGGCGGCGCTGACGCGTTCGTCCATATTTCGGCCGTCGAACGTGCCGGAATGCGCGAAATCGTCGAAGGTCAGAAGATCGGCTACGACATGGAGCGCGACAACAAGTCGGGCAAAATGTCGGCCTGCAATCTTCAGGCTGCCTAATTTGAACAGCTTCCGCTTTGACCACGGATGTACTGGCACTGCGGTAAGCTAGTTTTCGAAAGGCCGGACGTTTGTCCGGCCTTTTCCGTTTTAAGCCTACCAAGATTGGAGGACGTATGTCCGAAAACAAATCCCGTGAACATGCCGAAGTCGCGTTCGGCCACATACAATCCCAGTTCTTCGCGCGCGGAAACGCCGTCGAGGAGATGGATCACGTGACAAGGTCTCGTGAAGAGAAGACATTCCGCCTCCGGATGGCTCGGCTTGCAAAGGAGGAACAGGATCGTCTGACCGCCTCGATGAAGCCTGCCTTGAAAATACGCAAGAGGGCTTGATCATGACCAAGGACCACAGCTTCGATCATTCCGATTGGTCGCCCGACGAACTTCGCGGTGCGCTCGAGGCGGCGGGAGTGGCTCTGTGGTCCTGGCAGGTTGATACCGACGCTCTTCTTATGGACAGTCATGGCTACACGCTGTGGGATGTCACCAAAGAGCAACCTCTGACCTTCGAGCGGCTGTCGGATAAGATACATCCCGCCGACCGGGACAGGGTACGGGCGGCGTTCACGGCTACCAGGGGCGTCATCGGTCCGTACGAGATCGATTTCCGGATTATCGTCGACACGGACGTCCGCTGGATTTCCGCGCGGGGACGCGGCAACGATGCGGGCATCAAAGACCGAAAGATGACGGGTATCTTTCTGGATGTGACCGGGCGGAAAAACGCCGAGGAAAGCCACGAGCTTCTCGCAGGCGAAATGAGCCATCGGGTCAAGAACCTCTTGGCTATCGCCTCGGGTCTGACGCAGATCACCTCGCGGTCTTCGGGATCCGTCGAGACCATGACGAAACAGCTTACTGGTCGTCTGTCCGCACTTGGGCGCGCGCATGACCTCGTGCGTCCGTTGCCAAACGGGCAGGGCAATGCGGCACTGCTCGGAGACATCATTACTGTGTTGCTGGCACCGTATGACGACGATGGAGCGTTCGCGGGAAGGGTAAGGGTCGCAGTTCCACGGCTGGGCGTCGGCGAGACAGCCGCGACGGGTCTTGCTCTGGTCATTCACGAACTTGCGACAAACGCCCTGAAATACGGTGCGTTGTCGTTGCCAGAGGGAACGCTCGACGTATCGGGCACCGTCGTCGGCGATAATGTGGAAATCCAGTGGACAGAACGAGGTGGGCCACTCGTCGCCAAGCCAGAGGGTCCGGGTGGCTACGGAAGCAAGCTCCTTCACCGAACCCTGGCTGGGCATCTGGGTGGCGATCTTGAATACGACTGGTCGAAAGAGGGCCTACTCGTCAAAATGCGGATCGATGGAAACCGGCTGTCGTCCTAGTGGGACTCGATTGTAGGCATTTTATTAAGTTTGTTGGCAAAGAGTTCTTATCCGTGTCCGACCGAATTCGTGGGGAGCGCGTTGACAATGCAACGAGCCACGGAGCCCAGCATGTACCAGCGTACCGTCCTAGTCGTAGACGATGAACCGTTGATCCGGATGACCCTCGCCGATAGCCTGGCGGACGAAGGTTACGCAGTGCTGGAGGCCTCCAACGTTTTGGAAGCTGTCGCAGTGCTGGGTCGGCATCGGATCGACGCGCTTATTACCGACGTAGACATGCCCGGCACATTGAACGGATTTGATCTGATGAGGTTGGTTGTCAGCTACGGGGGAACGGTCGCTGTCATCGTCACCTCGGGTGGCCATACCGCAGCCGAGATCGAGGGGGAACGGGTCTGCTTCCTGGCGAAGCCCTACAGGATGGAAACAATCCTAGTCGAACTTGAGAACAGGATGTCATCCATCCGATATCCCGCAGCTGCTCTTGCGCGCTGACACGTGTTCGCCAGGGCCTTGAAATCGGGAACCCACGATCACATATAACGATCATCACCCGTTTTGATGGCTTGCCGCAGTGACTTCGTCGCGCGCTGTGCTGTCCGGGTCTGCGAGGGGCGTTCTCCAGAGATGGATCGAGCGCCCTTCGTGTTTTATAGGAAACGGCGGAAAAATGGAGCGTAACATTGAGGATAGGCGATCCTCATCATCATCGCCAGCGCGGTTCCGTCAGCCACGACACACACCGTTGTTTCGGATCACGTCGCTGTCGAAATCGATCAGTAGGCGCCTGGAACAGTTGGAAAACCCAAGCTTGGTCATTTTTCAGGGTTCATTCTGGGAAAAAAGGTTGCTGAGCCGCAAATGTGGTTATCCAGCACACGGCAAAACATCATCAAATCACAAAGGGACAGCGCCGGTGAACCGCTACACAGAAAGGCGTTGGGCAGATCGAGCGTTCATTTTGCGGCACGTTTGGATGTGCATGGGCAAATCTACGATGCTTTTCGCCTCTGAAAATTCCATTCATAGCAAATTCGTTGAAGATGTTTATTTCCATATGGTGGGAATGATTTCCATTAATTGATTGCCCGCGAAAATAATTGGGCTAACCTCATCCTCACACGATGGAGGAATAGTCATGGCGAAAATGCGCGCAGTCGATGCGGCAGTTCTGGTTCTGGAGAAGGAAGGCGTCGATTGCGCGTTCGGGGTTCCGGGTGCTGCAATCAATCCCTTTTACTCGGCGCTGAAAGCGCGCGGCTCGGTGCGGCATATCCTGGCGCGGCATGTCGAGGGCGCTTCCCATATGGCGGAGGGTTATACCCGCGCCAAACATGGCAATATCGGCGTCTGCATCGGCACCTCGGGTCCGGCCGGCACCGACATGATCACCGGGCTTTATTCGGCCCAGGCGGATTCGATCCCTATCCTCTGCATCACCGGCCAGGCGCCGCGCGCCCGGCTCGACAAGGAGGATTTCCAGGCTGTCGATATCGCCAGAATCGCTGGGCCGCTGACCAAGTGGGCTGTGACCGTCATGGAGCCGGCGCTGGTTCCGTTCGTCTTCCAGAAGGCATTTCACCTGATGCGCTCGGGCCGACCCGGTCCGGTGCTGATCGACCTGCCGGTGGATGTGCAGCTGGCTGAAATCGAGTTTGATATCGATACCTATGCGGCGCTTGAGGCTTATAAGCCAGCCGCGACACGGGCGCAGGCCGAAAAGGCGATCGCCATGCTGAACGAAGCGGAGCGTCCGCTGATCGTTGCCGGCGGCGGGATCATCAACGCGGATGCGTCCGATCTGCTCACCGAGTTTGCCGAGATCACCGGCATCCCGGTCATCCCGACACTGATGGGCTGGGGTACGATACCCGACGACCATCCGCTGATGGCCGGCATGTGCGGGCTGCAGACATCGCATCGCTATGGCAATGCCAATTTGCTCGCTTCCGACTTCGTGCTCGGTGTCGGCAACCGCTGGGCCAACCGTCATACCGGCAACGTGGCGACTTACACTGAAAGCCGCAAGTTCGTGCATGTCGACATCGAGCCGACGCAGATCGGCCGCGTTTTCGCACCGGATTTCGGCATCGTCTCGGATGCCGGTGCAGCACTCAAGCTGTTCCTCGATGTCGCCACCGAATGGAAGACGGCGGGCAAGCTGAAGGACTGGTCGGGCTGGGCGCAGGAATGCCGCGAGCGCAAGCGGACGATGCTGCGCAAGACGCATTTCGACCAGACGCCGCTAAAGCCCCAGCGCGTGTATGAGGAGATGAACAAGGCCTTTGGCCGCGACACCTGCTATGTCTCGACCATTGGCCTCAGCCAGATCGCCGGCGCGCAGTTCCTGCATGTCTACAAGCCGCGCAACTGGATCAATTGCGGCCAGGCGGGACCGCTCGGCTGGACGCTGCCGGCAGCGCTCGGCGTGCGTGCCGCGGATCCGAACCGGACGATCGTGGCGCTTTCAGGCGACTATGATTTCCAGTTCATGATCGAGGAACTGGCCGTCGGCGCCCAGCACAAGCTGCCTTACCTGCATGTCGTCGTGAACAATTCCTATCTTGGCCTCATTCGTCAGGCGCAGCGCGGGCTGAACATGGATTTCGAAGTGAGCCTCGCCTTCGACAATATCAACGCATCAGGCGACGCGGAGAAGGGCTACGGCGTGGATCACGTCGCGGTGGCCGAAGGGCTTGGGTGCAAGGCGATAAGGGTGCGCAGCCCGAACGAATTCCAGGAGGCTTTCTCACGCGCCAAGGACCTGATGAACGAGCACCAGGTGCCCGTCGTCATCGAGTTCATCCTTGAGCGTGTCACCAACATTTCGATGGGCGCCGACATCAATGCGGTGGTCGAGTTCGAGGAACTCGCCGAACGCGGCGAGGATGCCCCGACGGCGATCCTGGCGCTGCTCGACTGATTGAGAAGAAGGAGACGATCCAATGCGCAAATTTGCGGCAAACCTGACCATGCTTTTCAACGACGTGCCGTTCCTCGAGCGGTTCGCATTGGCCGCCGAGGCCGGGTTCACGGCGGTGGAATATCTCTTCCCTTATGATTTCGACGCCAAGGCACTGAAGGCAGCGCTTGAGGTCAACGGCCTGACGCAGGTATTGCACAACCTGCCTGCCGGTGACTGGGCTGGGGGCGAGCGCGGCATTGCCGTCCTGCCCGACCGGATCGATGAGTTCCGCCGCGGCGTGGCATCGGCGATCGATTATGCAACGGCACTCGGCTGCACCCAGATCAATTGCCTGTCCGGCATTGCGCCGATCGGCGTATCCGACGACATGCTGCGGGCGACTTTCGTTGCCAATTTGCGGCTGGCCGCGGGGGAACTTGGCAAACACGGCATCCGGTTGTTGGTCGAGCCGATCAACCGCTTCGACATTCCGGGCTTCTACCTCAGCACGGTGGAGCAGGCAGCCTCGATCATTGCGGAAGTGGGCAGCGACAACCTGTTCATCCAGTACGATCTCTACCATCAGCAGCGCACTGAGGGCGAGCTGATCGGGACGTTCAAAAAGTACCAGGCGCAGATTGCTCATGTGCAGCTGGCCGACAATCCCGGCCGCAATGAGCCTGGCACCGGCGAGATCAACTATCCCTTCGTCTTCGCGGCGTTGGATGGCGCCGGTTATGACGGCTTCATTGGCTGCGAATACAAGCCGCGCACCACGACCTCGGAAGGGCTGGGCTGGCTCGCATCGGCCACATCCGCCCGCAGCGCAGACATCATCAAGATCAGGAGTTAAGCATCATGGCCACAATCGGCTTTATCGGACTGGGTATCATGGGCACGCCGATGGCGCGCCACCTGCAGGATGCCGGTCATACCGTTATCACCTCGAAATTCCACATTCCACCGAAGCAGGAACTGCTCGACAACGGGCTTCAGTTTGCCGACACACCGAAGGCACTGGCGGAAAAGGTCGATATCACTATCCTGATGCTGCCGGACACGCCGGATGTCAACGACGTCCTGTTCGGTGAAAACGGCGTTGCCCCTGGCCTGTCGAAGGGCAAGCTGGTCATCGACATGAGCTCGATCTCGCCGATCGAGACCAAGGAATTTGCCAGACAAGTTCGCGAGACGGGCGCCGAATACATGGATGCGCCGGTTTCCGGCGGCGAAGTCGGGGCCAAGAATGCATCTCTGTCGATCATGGCGGGTGGCACCGAAGGAAGTTTCGAGCGGGCGCTGCCGCTGTTCAAGCTGATGGGCAAGAACATCACGCTGGTCGGCGATTGCGGCGACGGGCAGGTGACCAAGGTCGCCAACCAGATCATCGTTGCGCTGACCATCGAGGCTGTCGCGGAAGCGCTGCTTTTTGCCTCGAAGGCCGGTGCCGACCCGGCGCGGGTTCGCGAAGCCCTGATGGGCGGCTTTGCCTCGTCGCGCATTTTGGAAGTGCATGGCGACCGCATGGTCAAGCGGACTTTTGAGCCGGGCTTCCGCATCTCACTACACCAGAAAGACCTCAATCTGGCCCTGCAGGGCGCAAAGGCCATCGGCGTTTCGCTGCCGAACACGGCGGCGACGCAGGAACTGTTCAACAGCTGCGCTGCCCACGGTGATGCCGGTCTCGATCATTCAGGCCTCGTCACGGCTCTCGAACGCATGGCCAACCACGCGGTCGCCTGACGATAAGGACCGGGCGGCCAGGAGGAGTGCCGCCCGGTTTTTTCATGAACGAGGATTGAAGACATGGCCTTGATCGCCGACCCGAAAGCCTTTCTCGAAACGCTGTTTCATGCGGCGGTCGCCGCTGCCGATCCGGCCAGGGTGCTGGCCGCCAATCTGCCGGAAAAGTCGAGGGGACGCACGGTGGTGATCGGTGCGGGCAAGGGAGCGGCCCAGATGGCGCAGGTGTTCGAGCGTCTATGGGACGGGCCGCTTACGGGCACCGTCGTCACCCGCTACGGCTATGGTGCGCGGTGCGAGCGAATCGCGGTGCTGGAGGCATCGCATCCGTTGCCGGACGACAATGGACTGAAGGCGTCGCGCCGGTTGCTGGAAGAGGTCACCGGTCTTGGCGAGGACGATCTGGTGGTGGCATTGATCTGCGGTGGCGGCTCGGCGCTGTTGCCGTTGCCGGCGGGTGACCTCACGCTGGAAGACGAGATCGCCGTCAACCGCGCGCTTTTGGCCTCCGGCGCACCGATCAGCGCGATGAACGCGATCCGCAAGCATATTTCCGGCATCAAGGGCGGGCGGCTCGCGGCTGCGGCATGGCCGGCGCGGGTCGTGTCGCTGGTGGTGTCAGACATTCCCGGCGACGACCCGGCGCTGGTGGCGTCAGGGCCGACCATTCCGGAAAAAAGCACCCGGGGCGATGCCCTGAGCTATATCGAACGATACCGGCTGGGATTGCCGGAAAAGGTAATGGCATTCATCCGCAGCGACGCATCTGCAGCACCAAACCCGGCAGACCAAAAGTTTCGTCGCAACGAGGTCCGGCTTGTCGCCTCTGCTGCGGTTTCGCTGGAGGCTGCGGCGGAGCTGGCACGTGCGGCCCGGGTTGAAGCGGTCGTCCTGTCCGACGCGATAGAAGGCGAGGCGCGTGAAGTTGGGCGCGTGCACGCGGCAATTGCCCGCGAGGTTGCTGCTCGCAACAGGCCCTTCCACAAACCCGTGGTCATTCTCTCCGGCGGCGAAACGACGGTGACGATCCGGAGCAAGGGCAAGGGCGGGCGCAACAGCGAATTCCTCTTGTCGCTGGCGCTGGGGATCGATGGCGCCACTGGTATTTCGGCCCTGGCCGCCGATACCGACGGCATCGATGGCTCTGAGGACAATGCCGGAGCGTTTGCCGATGGGACGAGTGTTGCGCGTCTTGCCAAGACAGGCGCCGATGGGGCGGCTCTGCTGGATCGCAACGACGCCTGGACCGCGTTCGATGCGATTGGCGATATTTTCAAACCGGGACCGACGGGGACCAATGTCAATGACTTCCGGGCGATTTTGGTGCAATAGTAACGGTTGTTCACAAAAGGCATCCGTTGGCGTAAAACTCTGGAACCAAATGCCTGATGGCCAGTTAGTTTCCTCATGGTTTAACGCAAGAGGATAAAGACGATGCTGAAATCATTGTCTGCCGCAGTCTCCGGTATAGAGATCGATCCGCAGCAGGGCGGAATGAGCCTGGCGGATTTCGAATGGCGCTACAGAGTGGTGATCATTTTTCCCGATGACAGTCATATCGACGCGGCGCGGCAGGCCAACCTGCTGCTTGCTGAGGCCGACGGCCTGCGCGAGCGGGACATGATCGTGCTGGAGGTTGGGCGCAACGAGGTCAAGGCTTTGTTCGGCCCCGAGTACGAGCTTAATTGCTACGCCATCCGGTCCGATCTGGACGTCACTGACGGATTTTTTGCGCTGAAGCTTGTCGGCAAGGATGGCGCGGTGAAATTCCGCACCGACGAGGTGGTGCCGGCAGCCGCGCTGTTTGAGCTGATCGACCAGATGCCGATGCGCCAGTCGAAGCCCTCAAACTAACACCGGTGGGGCATCAGCCGAAGTTTAGCCATTCGTTCACTCCCTTTGCCGCCGCCCGTCCCGTGGCCAAGCAAGCTGTCAGCAGATACCCGCCGGTCGGCGCTTCCCAGTCCAGCATTTCCCCGGCGACGAAGACGCCGGGAAGGGCTTTCAGCATATAGCGTTTGTCGAGGCCGTCCAAACGGATGCCGCCGGCCGAGGAAATGGCTTCGGCGATGGGGCGGGGCCGGACCACGGGGATAGGCAGCGCCTTGATCAGCCGGGCGAGCTGGGCTGGATCTTGGAGAATGGACTGGGAGCAGAGTTCCCGCACCAGCGCAGCTTTAACGCCTTCGAGACCGGCACCCTTGCGCAGACGATTGGAGAGGCTGATTTTTCCATCCTGCCGCGCCAAGTCCTTTTCCAGTCGTTCAAGGCTGCGGCCGGGGGCGAGATCGACAAGCAGACGCGCATGGCCCTGCCGTGTCAGGCGATCCCGCAGGGCGGCGCAATGGGCGTAGACGAGGCTGCCTTCTATACCATGTCGGGAGACGACGAACTCGCCCGGAAAGGTACCGGCTTCCGACATGGTGGTAACTGATTTCAGCGGGGCGCCGGCAAAGCGGTCCTTGAAGACATCGCTCCATGCGACATCAAAGCCGCAATTGGCGGGCTGCAGATCGGCGATCTCCACGCCTTTGTCGCTCAGCAACGGAATCCAGCTGCCGTCGGCACCCAGGCGTGGCCAGCTGGCGCCACCGAGCGCAAGCAAAGTCGCGTCGCCCTGGACGGTGACGGGACCATTCGGTGTTTCGAAGACGAGGCCGCTATCGGCAAATCCTGTCCAGCGATGGCGTGTCATCAGCTTGACGCCCTGCGCCTCCAGCCGTCCCAGCCAGGCGCGCAACAACGGCGAGGCCTTCATCACTGTCGGAAAGACGCGGCCGGACGTGCCAGTGAACGTTTCGGTTCCGAGGCCGGATGCCCAGGTGCGCACGTCTTGCGGTGTGAAGCCATCCAACGCGTCGCGCAAGCGGTGCGATGCAGTTCCGAACCGGGTGACGAAGTGCTGATAATCTTCGGAATGAGTGATGTTGAGACCAGATTTGCCGGCGAGCAGGAATTTCCGGCCGACTGTCGGCATACCGTCATAGACTGTCACGGCGTAACCGGACATCGACAGCATCTCCGCCGCCATCAGACCCGCCGGTCCGCCACCGATGATCGCAATCTCTTTTCCTGACATGATCCGTCCGCTGCCGATTGTTCCATGCCCGTCTTGGCGACTGCAGGCATTCTGCGCAAGGGCAATCCCGATTTCCGGAACAATATATGCGCTCTCGCCCTCTCACCTTTGCCTTTGCCACTTCACGAGCGGTTTGATGCGGCGATTTTTTACAAATCATGCGCGCAAGCCCCTGTCTTGGTTCGGAAGTTGTTGCGCGGCTGTGTTAGTCTTCAAAATAGGTACCGGTGGGGTGGAGAGGAGTCCGCAGCACCGACACCTTCCAGCGACTGCTGTGCCGGGAGGAATGCAGATATCCGCCACCGCCTTTTTAAGGCCGGGCGGCATCTCGTCTTCTTCCTTCCGATCAGGCAGCGTGATCCGACAGGGAGAAGGTCTGATGTATTCTGGCGGCTTGAATTTCGCCTTGGGCGAAGAGATCGAGGCTCTGCGCGAGACCGTGCGGCGGTTTGCCAGCGAGCGCATTGCGCCGCAGGCGGCCGATATCGACCGGCACAACAGCTTTCCGATGCCGCTCTGGCGGGAACTGGGCGATCTGGGCCTGCTCGGCATCACGGCGGGCGAGGATTACGGCGGCATCGGTCTTGGCTATCTCGCCCATTGCGTGGCGATGGAAGAGATCAGCCGGGCCTCGGCGTCGGTGGCCCTGAGCTACGGCGCCCATTCCAATCTCTGTGTCAACCAGATTAACCGCAATGGCTCCGATGGGCAGAAGGCCCGGTATCTGCCGAAGCTGATTTCCGGTGAGCATGTCGGCGCGCTGGCAATGTCCGAGCCGGGTGCCGGTTCCGATGTCGTGTCGATGAAGCTCCGCGCCGACAAGCTTGGGGACCGTTATGTGCTCAACGGCAACAAGATGTGGATCACCAACGGGCCGGATGCCGATGTCCTGGTCGTCTACGCCAAGACCGATCCGGAAGCCGGTCCGCGTGGCATTACCGCGTTTCTGGTCGAAAAAGGGTTCGCCGGATTTTCGACCGGTCCAAAGCTCGATAAGCTCGGCATGCGCGGCTCCAACACCTGCGAACTGATTTTCAGCGATTGCGCCGTGCCGGAGGAAAATGTGCTCGGTACCGTCGGCGGCGGCGTGCGCATCCTGATGTCGGGCCTCGACTATGAGCGCGTCGTGCTGTCGGCCGGGCCGCTCGGGATCATGGCTGCTTGTCTTGACGTCGCGGTCCCCTATCTGCATGAGCGAAAGCAGTTCGGCCAGCCGATCGGCGAATTCCAGCTCATGCAGGGCAAGATCGCCGATATGTATGTGACGCTGAATGCCGCGCGCGCCTATGTCTATGCTGTCGCGGCCGCCTGCGATCGCGCAGAGACCGCGCGCAAGGATGCGGCCGGCTGCATTCTCTACGCAGCGGAAAGGGCAACGGCGCTGGCGCTCGAAACCATCCAGGTTCTGGGTGGCAACGGCTACACCAACGATTACCCGGCTGGCCGGTTGCTCAGGGATGCGAAACTCTACGAGATTGGCGCCGGGACCTCGGAAATACGGCGTATGCTGATCGGCAGGGAGCTTTTTGGCGAAACGGCTTGAGCGCGACGGGTGAAACTCTGCAGGATGTTTGGTCGGGGGGATAAATGGCCGTTCTGAAATCGCAAATTACCACGTCTTCTGAGACCTTCCGCGCCAATAGCGCGGCGATGGCAGACGCGATGCTTGTCATCGAGGAGGCCGCTGCTCTGGCTGCCGGCGGTGGCGGAGAGGTGGCGCGTGAACGCCATGTCAGCCGTGGCAAGATGCTGCCGCGCGAACGGGTGGCGCAGCTGATTGATGCGGCCACGCCGTTTCTCGAAGTCGGTATGACGGCCGCGCATGGGCTGTACAAGGGCGAGGCGCCGGGGGCGGGGCTGGTCACCGGTATCGGCCGAGTGTCCGGCCGCGACTGCATGATCATCTGCAACGATGCGACGGTCAAAGGCGGCACTTATTATCCGATGACGGTGAAGAAGCATTTGCGGGCGCAGGAGATCGCGGCGGAAAACAACCTGCCCTGCATCTATCTGGTCGATTCCGGCGGCGCCAACCTGCCGAACCAGGACGAAGTGTTTCCCGACCGCGATCATTTTGGCCGCATCTTCTACAATCAGGCCAATATGTCGGCGGCCGGCATTCCCCAGATTGCCGTCGTCATGGGGTCGTGCACAGCAGGCGGCGCCTATGTGCCGGCGATGTCGGACGAGGCAATCATCGTCGAAGGACAGGGCACGATCTTTCTCGCCGGACCACCGCTGGTGCGTGCTGCAACGGGCGAAGTGGTTTCTTCCGAGGATCTCGGCGGCGGTGACGTCCATACGCGGCTCTCCGGTGTTGCCGATCATCTGGCACGCGACGATGCACATGCGCTGGCACTGGCGCGCCGTGCGGTCGCCAACCTGAACCGTCCTTTCATAACCACTGTCGAGCGGCAGGCGCCGGAAGAGCCGGCTTACGATCCCGACGATATCTCTGGTGTCGTGCCGGCGGACTTGCGCACGCCCTACGACATTCGCGAGGTGATCGCCCGCATCATCGACGGTTCGCGGCTGGACGAGTTCAAGGCGCGCTACGGCACGACGCTGGTCTGCGGCTTTGCGCATATCCACGGAATTCCTGTCGGCATCATCGCCAACAATGGCGTGCTGTTTTCGGAATCGGCGCTGAAGGGTACGCATTTCGTCGAGCTCTGCTCGCAACGAAAAATCCCGCTGGTTTTCCTGCAGAACATCACCGGCTTCATGGTCGGCCGGAAATACGAGACCGAAGGCATTGCCAAGCACGGCGCCAAGCTGGTGACGGCGGTGGCGACGACCAAGGTGCCGAAGATCACCATGCTGGTCGGCGGCTCGTTTGGCGCGGGTAATTACGGCATGGCCGGCCGAGCCTTTTCGCCGCGTTTCCTGTGGACCTGGCCGAACAGCCGGATTTCGGTGATGGGCGGCGAACAGGCGGCAGGGGTGCTGGCAACGGTGCGCGGCGATGCGCTGAAACGGGCAGGTGCCCCCTGGACCGAGGAAGACGAGGCGAAATTTAAGCAGCCGGTGCTGAACCTGTTCGAGACCCAGAGCCACCCACTCTATGCTTCGGCCCGGCTGTGGGATGACGGCATCATTGATCCGCGCAAGAGCCGCGACGTGCTGGCGCTTTCCCTTTCGGCAGCACTCAATGCGCCGATTGACGATACCCGTTTTGGACTGTTCAGGATGTGAGGAGAAAGACCATGAAACGTGATGCTTTCAATGCCAAGAATGCCCCTCAGCCGCGCGGCGGTTACTCGCAGGCTGTCCGGATCGAGGAATTTACCAAGGTGCTGTTCGTCAGCGGCCAGATCCCGGCCGCTTCCGACGATGTGCTGCCCGCCGGTTTCGAGGCGCAGGCGCGGCAGGTCTGGCTGAATGTCGATGCGCAGCTGAAGGCTGCCGGCATGAGCAAGGCCGATATCGTCAAGGTTACGATGTATCTGTCCGACCGGCACCATACGATGGCCAACCGGGAAATCCGTGCCGAATATCTGGGCAATTTGGCACCAGCGATGACGGTGGTGATTGCCGGCATTTTCGATGAGAGCTGGCTGCTCGAGGTCGAAGTCGTCGCCGCGCAATAACCGGGATAGATTGATGTTTTCGAAGATACTGGTTGCCAATCGTGGTGAAATCGCCTGCCGGATCATCCGTACGGCGCAGCGTCTGGGCATTCGTACGGTCGCGGTGTTTTCCGATGCGGATGCCGGCGCACTGCATGTCGAACTGGCGGACGAAGCCTTTCGCATCGGTGCGGCGGCGGCGAGCGAAAGCTACCTGAACGCCGCTCGCATCATTGCGGCTGCCGAGCGTTCTGGCGCGCAGGCGATCCACCCCGGCTACGGGTTCCTGTCGGAGAACGCCGATTTCGCCGAGGCGGTCGAGGCGGCGGGCATGGCCTTCATCGGGCCTTCGGCCGCTGCCATTCGCGCCATGGGCCTGAAGGACGCGGCAAAGGCGCTGATGGAGCAATCGGGCGTGCCGGTGGTTCCAGGCTATCACGGCGAAAACCAGGACGATGTCTTTCTGGCGGAACAGGCGGACGCCATTGGCTTTCCGGTGCTGATCAAGGCGCGGGCTGGCGGCGGCGGCAAGGGCATGCGCCGGGTTGACCGGACGGAAGATTTTGGCGCCTCGCTTGAGGCGGCGCGGCGGGAGGCGCAAGCTTCATTCGGCGACGGCGCGGTGCTGATCGAAAAATACCTGATGCAGCCGCGCCATATCGAAATCCAGGTGTTCGGCGACCGGCATGGCAATGCCGTGCATCTGTTCGAGCGGGACTGCTCGCTACAGCGTCGGCACCAGAAAGTCATCGAGGAAGCGCCGGCGCCCGGCATGACGGCGGAAATGCGCCGGGCGATGGGCGAGGCGGCGGTGCGAGCGGCGCGCGCCATCGATTATTGTGGTGCAGGCACGGTGGAGTTCATCGCCGATGTTTCCGACGGGCTCTGGCCCGACCGGTTCTTCTTCATGGAAATGAACACACGGTTGCAGGTCGAGCATCCGGTGACGGAGGTGATCACCGGTATCGACCTCGTCGAGTGGCAATTGCGGGTGGCCAATGGCGAGCCCTTGCCGTTGAAGCAATCGGAGCTGTCGATCGACGGTTGGGCGTTTGAGGCGCGGGTCTATGCCGAAGATCCGGCCCGGGGTTTCCTGCCATCGACCGGCACGCTGTCGCATGTCAGCTTTCCGGCCAACGGCGTGCGGGTCGATGCCGGGGTGCGACTCGGCGACCGGATCAGCCCTTTCTATGATCCGATGATCGCCAAGCTGATCGTGCACGGACCGACGCGGGCGGCGGCACTCACTCGTTTGACGGCGGCCCTAGAAAATAGCCATATCGGCGGCGTCACCAACAATCTCGATTTCCTCGCCCGTCTCAGCCAACAAGCCGATTTTGTTGCGGGGCACCCCGATACCGGGCTGATCGACCGGGAGGTCGAGGCGCTGACGGTGACTGACGGACCGGATGAAACGGCGCTGGCGCTGGCGGCTGTTCTCTCGCTCGGCACGCTAAAGGCCCCACTGCCCGGCGATCCCTGGCGGTCGCTTGGTCATTGGCAGATCTGGGGGCAGGCGACGCGCACGGTGACGCTGGATCATGCCGGAGAGCGGCATGTGCTGCGCGTGGCGGCGCGTGGTCTCCATCTGTTTGCCGTGCACGGCAGCAACCGGGTCATTCCGGTGCGGATTTCTGGCCGGTTCAACGGCGGTTGTCTTGTCGAGGCCGACGGCCGGCAGAGCCGGTTGCATCGGCTGGAGATACCGACGGGTTTTACGCTTCTTGTCGATGGCCGGGCTTTCGATTTCCATGTTCCCGATCCGTTGGATGGCGAAGCGGAAAGTGCTGCCGGAAGCGACCGCCTGACCGCCCCGATGCCAGGGCTGATCAAGTTGGTGCGCGTCAAGGCGGGAGACGCGGTGTCGAAGGGTGATGCGCTGATCGTCATGGAAGCGATGAAGATGGAGCTGACACTTTCGGCCAGCCGTGACGGTATCGTTGAGAGCCTGTTTGTCGCCGAGGGTGATCAGACGACGGACGGCACTGTGCTTTTGATGCTGAAGCCCGAGGAGGCCTGATGTCTTCCACGGATATGGGTGCAGCCGCGAGCCGGGTGTCTATTGTCGAGATGGCGCCGCGTGATGGCCTTCAGAACGAGAAGGTGCTGATCGGCACGCAGGCCAAGGTCAAGCTGGTCGATATGCTGTCGGCATGTGGTTTCGAGCGGATCGAAGTAACCAGTTTCGTCAGTCCGAAATGGGTGCCGCAACTGGCCGACGCTGCCGAGGTGATGGCGGGGATCGCCCGCCGTCCGGGGGTGCGCTATGCGGTTTTGACGCCCAATATGAAGGGATTTGCGGCTGCCCTTGCGGCAGGTGCAGACGAGGTGGCGATCTTTGCCTCGGCATCGGAAGGATTTTCACAGCATAATATCAATTGTTCGATTGCCGAAAGCATCGAGCGGTTTCGCCCGGTGGCGGAAGCTGCCGAGAGGCATGGAATTAAGGTGCGCGGCTATGTCAGTTGCGTGGTGGAATGCCCCTATGACGGGGCGGTTGCGCCCGAAAGTGCTGCCCATGTCGCGGGGCAGTTGTCGAAGCTTGGCTGCTGTGAAATCAGCCTTGGCGATACGATCGGCCGGGGCACACCGGAGGCGGTGGACCGTATGCTGGCGGCGGTGTTGGCGGACATTCCTGCCGATAAGCTGGCCGGGCATTTTCACGATACGTCAGGCCGGGCGCTCGACAATATCGACGTGGCGCTGGATCGCGGCATCCGGGTGTTCGATGCCTCGGTCGGCGGTCTCGGCGGCTGCCCCTATGCGCCGGGGGCCAAGGGCAATGTCGATACGGTGCTTGTCGACGGCTATGTGAAGGGCCGCGGGTTTGTGACCAGTCTTGATGAAGACGCGCTTGAGGCCGCATCTGCTTTCGCACGCAGTTTGAGGAGTGCGGCATGACCTATGAGACCATCCGCGTTACGGTTGACGACAGGGGTGTGGCGCGGCTGACATTAGCGCGGCCGGAAAAGCACAATGCTCTTTCGAGCACGATGATCGGCGAGCTGACCACCGTGGCAAGATTGTTGGGCACAGATACCGCTGTTCGGGTCGTCGTGCTTGCAGCCGAAGGCGCGAGCTTTTGCGCCGGTGGCGATCTCGGCTGGATGAACGCGCAGATCGAGGCGGACAGGGCGGGGCGCATGAAAGAAGCCAAGCGGCTGGCGCTGATGTTCAAGGCGCTGAACGATCTGCAGAAACCGGTGATCGCCCGCGTTCAGGGCAATGGTTTTGGCGGCGGCGTCGGGCTTTTGTGCGTCGCCGACGTGGCAGTTGCGGCCGATACCGCCAAGTTCGGACTGACGGAGACGCGGCTGGGGCTGATCCCGGCGACCATCAGCCCCTATGTCGTGGCGCGGATCGGCGAGGGGCAAGCGCGGCCCATGTTCATGTCCGGCAGGATTTTTGATGCGCAGGCAGCACAAGTGGCGGGTCTTTTGACGTGCGTGGTGCCAGCAAGTGATCTCGATGTGGCGGTCGAGGCGGAGATAATCCCTTATCTGCAGGTCGCGCCCGGGGCCGCCGGGCAAGCCAAGGCGTTGGCGCGGTCGCTGGGCATGCCGATTACCGATGAGGTCATCGAGGCGACGATCGAGCGCCTGGCCGACGTCTGGGAGACGGACGAGGCGCGGGAAGGGATTTCGGCCTTTCTGGAGAAGCGTGAACCCTGGTGGCGGACGCCGGCTTAATCGAGGCTTGCGCTTGAAATGCGCATGGTTTGAGCATATTTTGATATTGTACTTATTAAGATGTGTTAGGAAAGTGTCATGACAGCTTTGAGCTTCGATATGACGGCAAGCCGGTTCGGCGACGGTCAGTCGCCGTTTCTTTCGCCGGATCGCGTCTCCAAGCAGCTTGGCGTCACTTTGTCCGAGCTTGCCCGGTTGATCGGGGTTGCGCGTAATACGCTGACGGCGAAGTCCGGCGCGCGCAAGGTGGATCATGCGCTGAGCCATGTCGTGCGCATCCTTGCCATGGCCAGCGAAATGGCCGGCGACGACAACCGTGCGACCATCTGGTTCAAGCATCAGCCGATCCCCGGCTGGGCGGGCAAGACCGCCTATGATCTGGTGAGCGAAGGCAAATCGGACAAGGTGCTGGCCTATCTCGAAGCGGTACGGTCCGGCGTCTATGCCTGACAGGGTCAGGCTGACGCTGACGCTGTGGCGCGCCTTCGTGCCGCAATGGGCCTTTGCGCCGCTTTCGGGCGAGGGGGCAGCGCGGTTCGGCGGCCGCTGGAATCCGGTGGGCGCCCCGACGATCTATGCGGCTCGCGAGCTTTCGACCGCCTGGGCGGAATACAATCAGGGCTTTGTTCAGCATCCGGCGCTGATCGCGCAACTGGACCTCAAGGATGCAGCACTGGCCGACCTGACAGAGTCGGACGAGCTGTCCGGCCTTGCCGTCCCACAGGATATTCACCAGTGCGAATGGCGGATGCTGCTGGACGAAGGCAAGGTGCCGCAGACGCACCTGTTGCGTCAGCGGTTGATTGCCGAAGGTTTCGATGGTGTTGTCTATCCGTCCTTCATGTCGCCGGGCGGAACCTGCGTGGCACTTTGGCGGTGGAATGCCAAGGGCGCGCCGCGTCTTGACGTGGTCGATCCTGACGGCCGCTTGCCGAAGACGCCGGCATCCTGGGTCTGACTGAGTTTCATTTCGCAAGGGGCGACGGTGGATGAAAACTGCAGACGATGCAGCTGAAAACGAACGATTCTTCCCAAGTAGTCCATAAAATGAATAAACATAATTATCTAAGCTGGCGGCAGTGATGTAATTTTCTTCTACTTCTGGGGGAATATCAGCGCATGTCCGGCACGCCATCCTATACAATCAAAATTCCGTCCCGCCGTGTGGAATGGCCGACCGTCAGCCTTACCATCGCGATCTATGGCGGCTTTCTGGCGCTGACATTCTGGTGGCAATCGCTGCCGGTCGTTGTCGTTGCGCTGGCGGGCGGCTGGCTGATCGCCTGGCAGGGATCGCTGCAGCACGAGGTCATCCACGGACACCCAACCGGCAATCAGTGCATCAACGATGCCATCGGCTCGATCCCGCTGTCGCTCTGGCTACCCTATGAGATCTACCGCCAAAGCCATCTGGAACATCACCGCGACGAGCATCTGACCGATCCGATCGAGGATCCGGAATCCTCCTATTTTACCCGGACGGCCTGGGAGCGGCTGGGGCGTGCAGGCAAGCTGCTTGCCCGCTGGAACGCGACGTTGCTTGGGCGGTTGACGATCGGGCCGGCGGTTATGCTGGCCAGTTTTCTGGTACAGGAGGCACGGCTGCTGCGGACCGGTGAACCCGGCCGGGCGCGCGTCTGGGCGGTGCATATGATCGGCGTTGCCGCCGTGCTTTTTTGGGTCACGGTGATCTGCGGCGTGCCGTTCTGGCTGTATTTCTTCGGATTTGTCTATCTGGGCGCGGCGCTGACGCGGCTGCGGTCCTATGCCGAGCATCGCTATGCTGAAAAGCATGAGGAGCGCACAGCGATTGTCGAAAATAGTCACCTGTTTGGGCTGCTGTTCCTCTACAACAACCTCCATGTGCTGCATCACCTGAAGCCCGGCATTTCCTGGTACCGGCTGCCGTCGGTCTATCGCCGCAACCGCGAAGCTTTGATCGGCACCAATGGCGGCCTGGTCTACAACAGCTACTGGGACATCGCCCGGCGGTTTTTCCTGAAACCCCATGACGAAATCACCCATCCGAAACACTCCTGATGGATGTGTATCCGTCCCGATCACGCCATCGACACGTCGAGGTCTGGCGATAGGGTGCGGGCTGGATTATGCAGTAAACGTAAGGTTCTACTGCGACCTTTGCGCGTCATGAATGAAGCGTCCTACTATAGTGGCTCCTGTCCTTTGTGAAAGCATCCTGAATGCGTCTTGCCAGTCTTGCCATGTATGCCAGTCCACCGCCGCTTGCCGAGGCCACGGCTAAATTGTGGGATTTCCTCAGCCAAACACTGAAGCGGGCAGGGCTGGACGAGGTTCCGGCCAAGTTGGACGATGCCGTGGATTACCACCAGGCCTGGACGCGGCCTGATCTGCTGCTCGCCCAGACCTGCGGCTTTCCTTACGTCAAGCATCTGCGCGGCACGGTGAAGCTGGTGGCAACACCGGTCTATGGGCATCCGGGCTGCGATGGACCGTTGATGCGCAGCGTCATTGTCGTGGCGAAAGACAGTGCTGCCCAATCCCCGGAAGACGTGCGTGGGACGCGGGCGGCGATCAACCAGCCCGACAGTAATTCCGGTTCCAACCTGTTTCGTGCCGCCATCGCGCCGTTTTCACGCAATGGGCGGTTCTTTTCCTCGGTGATCGAAACCGGCGGCCATCGCAACAGCATTGCGGCGATCACGGCCGGCAAGGCGGATGTGGCGGCGATCGACTGCGTCACCTACGGCAACGTGCTGCGGTTTGATCCTGAGAGCCTAGCCGGTGTCCGTATCCTGGCCCAAACCGTGAGCGGTCCGGGGTTGCCGTTCATCACCCGGGCGGATGCCTCCGATACGGAGGTAGCGCTGCTGAGACAGTGTCTGCAACAGTCCATCGTCGAGCCGTCGCTGGTAACCGCGCGCAACGTGCTTGGCCTCAAGGATTTCAAGGTTCTTTCCGATGCGGATTACGAGCCACTGGCCGAGCTTGAACGGCAGGCACAGAGGCTGGGTTATCCCGTTATCGTCTGACGCGCTCTGGCAGTGTTGGTCGTCGCGGGCGCTGACGCTGGCCGGGTATGCACACGATGCGTCGCACCATCTCGAACGCAGAGACCATCAGTGGCATGCCAAAAGGCTGGCGCTCGATGAACTTGCACGGCTGCGGCTGATGCGGGAAAAATTCATTCAATCCGGTTGACGGTTTTTTGCTTCATTTTACAGTTGACTCATATTTCATTCGAGTTAATAGTTCGGTGATAGAACGAATTAATTGAGGTGACTGTGAGCGAAACCCTGCGCATCTCCCGGAAGTTTTCCCAAAGGGCCGTGATGGAGGCGGTCATCCAGAACGGGCCGATCTCTCGCGCCTCGATTTCCAAGCAGACGGGGCTCTCCAAGCAGACCATCTCGGAAATCGTCCGCCAGCTAGAGCTCGACGACTGGGTGCGCGAAACGGGGCGCACCAGCGGCCATGTCGGGCGCACGGCCGTCACCTATGAACTGGTGCCGGATGCGGCCTATATCGCGGCAGTCGATCTCGGTGGCACCAAGATCCGGCTCGCCATTGCCGACCTTGCCTGCCAGGTCTTTGCCGAGGAAGTCGTTGCGACCGACCGGCGGGGCGGACAGTTCGTCGTCGACCAGATCGCCGATCTCTGCGCGCAGGCGGCAAGCCATCTGAATATTCCGCGCGAACGTATCCGCATGGCGGTTATCGGCGCGCCGGGCGCGCCGGATGCCAAGACCGGCCGCATCCTGCTGGCGCCGAACATCGCCGATTTCGACAAGATGAACGTGGCGGCCGCTTTCGAAAAGGCGCTCGGGATTGACGTCATCCTCGAGAACGACGTCAATCTGGCGGTGCTCGGCGAAAACTGGCTGGGCCAGGGGCAGGGTATCGACAATCTCGCCTTCATCGCCGTCGGGACTGGTATCGGCGGTGGCCTGATGGTCGGCGGACAGCTGGTGCGCGGCGCGATGAATGCAGCCGGCGAGCTGGGCTTCCTGCCGTTCGGTGCTGATCCCTTCGATCCGGAATCGCTGCGCACCGGTGCCTTTGAACGTGTCACCGCCTCGATCGGCATCATGGAACATTATGCGGCCGCATCCGGCGAGACGGCATCCGTGCCGGCAATTTTCGAGCGGGCGGCAAGCGGTGATGTGCATGCCGCAGTCACGCTCGACGAGACGGCTAAATATCTGGCACGCGGCATCAGCGCGATTGCAGCCATTGCCAATCCGGAAAAGGTCATCATGGGCGGCTCGATCGGTCTGCGGCCGGAGCTGATCGATCGCATCCGCACGTTCCTGCCAACCTGCTTTCCCTATCCCGTCGATATCGAAGCGAGCCAGCTCGGGCAGCGCGCGGCGATCGTGGGTGCTGCGGCGATCGGACTCAGCCATCTACACAATGCGCTGTTTGGCGCGGATGCACCCGACAGCCGAATGTCGCTGCCGCCGGCAGAAACCGTGACATTCCGGGAGGCTCTGCGATGAACACGCCGAACGCCCTGACGGAAGGATTGCGTGCCGCACTCGACCGCGACGATGCGATTGCCTTGTTGCGCGGCGCAATCGGAGCCGAGAGCATTACCGGCAACGAGGCGAATTTTGTCGGCTTTCTCGAAAGCCAGATGCGGGCACGGGGGATCGGCGGCATCCATGTCTCCGATTTCCTGCCGGGCCGTCCGAACATCCGCGGCGAGCGCAAGGGCGATGGCAGCGGCAAGCGGCTGCTGTTTATCGGCCATACGGACACTGTGCATGTGGAAGGCTGGCGGGAGCACTGGGCGGGCACCGAGCGGGAAGACCCGTTTGGGGCGCCCATCATCGACGGGCAGATCTGGGGCCGGGGTGCCGGAGACCTGAAGGCGGGGATTTGCAGTTCGCTGGCGGCGCTGAGCCTGCTCGACAAGGCAGGGATCACGCTGAAGGGTGATGTTTCCTTTGCCTTTGTCGGCGACGAGGAGAGCGGCCAGCCGGGCACCGGCGTGTCGGCGGGGATCAAGGATTTTGCCGCCAGCATCGAGGCGGGCGCGGTGGCAAAGCCGGATTTCACGGTCTATGTCGAGCCGACGCAGCTGGCAGTCTATCCGGCGCAGATCGGTTTTTTCATCACCGATATCAAGATTACCGGCAGATCCGCCTATTTCGGCGTGCCGGAACTTGGGCGCGATGCGCTGAAGGCAAGCCATGCGGTGATGTCGGCGTTGTGGACACATTCCGACGAAGTCTCGGCGCGCGCCGAACATCCGCTGATCGGGCGTGGGTTCCTGTTGATCACCGGGCTTTCAGGCGGTGGTTTCATCGCCGTGCCGGAGGAGTGCACGCTGTCACTGATCCGCAAGCTCCTGCCGGGGGAGTCGCTCGATACGGCGGCAGCCGAGCTGGAAGGCGTTATCCGCGGCGCTGTGTCCGATCCGCAGATCAAAATCGAGATTTCCTATCCGGCCGGCCGCGATCATGTGCTGGGTGGTTCGGCGGCGGAAATCGATCAGGACCTGCCGGAAGTGGCAATGCTGTGCGCTGCCGTCGGCGAGGCGATGATCGGACGGGGCGAGATACAGGGCGCGCCGTTCTGGTCGGAATCGCCGTTCTTCGTCAACCGGCTGGGCGTGCCTGCCGTCTATTGTGCGCCCGGTGATATCCGCAACTGCCACACGTTCGAGGAGCATGTCGATGTCGAGGAATATCTCGCCGGGATCGTGGCGTTCGCCACCTTCATGGCGCGCTATTGCGGCATCGTGGAATGAGCAACTGAACCATCGATAATCTGAAAAAAGGGAACAGAAAGATGCTTATCAGGACGTTTTTGAATGCCGCGCTTCTGACTTGCGCGATGATCACCGCAACCCATGCGCAAACCGTCGGCCCGGCCGGCGAAACAGCAACACCAAGCGCTGAAATCAAGCTTTCCGATAGTGACATCGCTAGCCTGAAGGGCAAGGGCTACAAGGCAGCTTTGCTCTGGCACACGTCGTCCGACTTCATCAATGCGGTTTCGGCCGGCGCCAAGGATGAGTTCGCCAAGGCGGGCGTTGAGGTGGTTGTCACCACCGATGCAGGCTTTGATGCCGCCCGCCAGCGCAGCGATATCGAGACGGCGCTGGCTGCCAAGCCGAATGTCATCCTCGCCCTGCCGCTCGACCCGACGACTTCGGCCGAAGCCTTCCGCCAAGCGGTGACCGACGGCACCAAGCTGGTCTTCCTCTCCAATCTTCCGGCCGGCTATAAGCATGGCACAGACTATGCCGCGATCGTGACCGACGACCTGTTCCAGATGGGCAAGCAGGCGGCCGATGCGCTGGCGAAATCGATCGGCGGCAAGGGCAAGGTCGGCTACATCTTCCACGATGCCAGCTACTACGTCACCAACCAGCGCGACCAGGCCTTCAAGACGACCATCGAGAAGGATTATCCGGATATCAAGATCGTGGCCGAACAGGGCATTTCCGATCCGGCTCGCGCCGAGGAACTGGCCAATGCCATGCTGCTGCAGAACCCTGATCTCGACGGCATCTATGTGACCTGGGCCGAACCGGCCGAAGGCGTGCTTTCTGCTCTGCGCGGCGCCGGCAATACCAGGACCAAGGTGGTGACGCTCGATCTGTCTGAACCTGCGGCACTCGACATGGTCAAGGGCGGCAATGTGGTCGCGCTTGTTGCCGACAAGGCCTATGAGCTTGGCCAGACCATGGCTGCCACCGGATTGAAGGCGCTGCTCGGCCAGGAAACACCTGCCTTTATCGTTGCCCCCGCGCTGACCGTGACCAAGGCGGATGTCTCCGAAGGCTGGAAGCAGTCGCTCAACCGCGATGCGCCGCAGTCGGTTCTCGATGCCGCGAAGTGATCTGCTGCGCCGGGCTGTGCGAACAGCCGCCCGGCGCGCAACAACCCGAGATTCTGGAGGAATGATGATGAACAAGCTGTCGATGATCCCGGCGGGGCTGGTTGCCGCGCTTTTGTCCACCCACGCCTTTGCCGCCGATGGCGCGACCACCGGTCCGCATGGCGAAAAGCCAACGCCGGCCGCCAGCTTCACGCTGACGCCGGAGGAGGAGGCGAAGATCAAGGACGGCAAATTCACCGCCGCCCTCGTCTGGCATGAGATGAGCGAATATACGAATGCGGTCAACAGCGGGGCGCAGGACGAATTCAAGCGTCTGGGCGTCGAAGTCGTCGCCCAGACGGACGCCGGTTTCGATGCCGCCCGCCAAAAGGCCGATGTCGAGACGGTGCTTGCCAAGAAGCCTTCGATCATCCTGTCGCTGCCGGTTGATCCGGCCACCGCCGGGCCGATCTACGATCCGGCGTTGAAGGCAGGCGTCAAGCTCGCCTTCGTCGACAACTCGCCGCAAGGCTACGTGCAGGGCAGGGACTATGTGACGATCGTGTCCGACGACCTGTTCCAGATGGGCCACAAGGCAGGCGTGGCCATGGCCGAGGCGCTCGGGAAAAAGGGTAAGGTCGGCTACATCTTCCATGACGCCGATTTCTATGTGACCAATCAGCGCGACCAGGCCTTCAAGTCGACGATCGAGCAGGACTATCCTGACATGAAGATCACCGCCGAGGCGGGCATGGCCGACCCGGCCCGGGCGGAAGAGATCGCCCAGGCGATGGTGACGCAGAATCCTGATCTGGACGGCATCTATGTGACCTGGGCGGAACCTGCGCTGAGCGTGCTCTCCACCCTGCGCGCTGCCGGAAACACCCATACCAAGATCGTTACGCTCGATCTCAACGAACCGGCGGCGCTCGACATGGTCAAGGGGGCGCGGTTGCAGCACTTGTGGCCGATGAAGCCTACAATATCGGCGTGACTGCAGCCCGTGCGGCGGCCGGATCGGTGGTCGGCAAGCAGGCTGAGCCGTTCCTGGTGGTGGATTCGCTTGCGGTCACCAAGGACACGGTCAAGGACGGTTGGAAGAAGTCGCTCAACAAGGATGTCCCGGCGACCGTCGCTGAAGCCATCAAGTGATCTGGGCTAATTAAAATCGTAGCAGCGGCCGCTCATGAAAGGCGCCGCTGCCCGGCGGGAGCCAGGAGTTCCCGCCCATACCCCGCTCTTCGAAGGAACCGCTATGTCCAGCGCCCCAAGCAATGCCGCCAACCCGGCGATGAGCATGATCAGCCGCATCAATATCCAGCAATATGTCGTCTATGTCGGCTTTCTGGCGATCTTCCTGTTCTTCGCCATCGTGCTGAAGGACAGCGGGTTCCTGACGGTGCGCAACCTCTCCAACATCGTGCTACAGACGGCGCCGATCACGATCATGGCGATCGGCATGGTCTTCGTGCTGTCGGCCGGCGAGATCGACCTGTCGATCGGCTCGACCGTCGCGGTCGCAGCGCTCGCCGCCGCCGTGACGATGAATGCCTATGGCATGATCGCCGGCATCGCCGCCGGGATCGGGGCAGGGGTTGCCATCGGGCTGGTGAACGGCCTTTTGGTCGCTTATGTCCGGCTGCCATCGTTTCTGGTGACGCTGGCAACGCTCGGACTGTTTGCCGGTGTCGCCCGCTCGCTCACCAACCTGCGCTCCATTCCCGTTACCGACAGCATGTTTACCGGCTTCTTCGGCTCCGGCTCGCTGCTCGGCATTCCATCGCTGATCTGGTGGACGGTCATTGCGATTGCTGCCGGGCATCTGATCTTCCGCGAAACCCGGTTCGGCGCCCATGTTCTGGCAACCGGCGACAACGCGCGCGCCGCCAGCGTATCCGGCATTCCCGTGCCGCGCATCCGCCTCGCCGTTCTGGTGATCAGCGGCGCGCTCGCCGGTCTTGCCGGCCTGCTCTATGCCGGCCGTCTTCAAGCGGCGAAATATACGCTGGGCGAAACCGATCTGATGACGGTGATTGCCGCTGTCATCGTCGGCGGCACGCTGCTGAACGGTGGCAAGGGCTCGATCGTCGGTGCGCTCGTCGGTTCGCTGATGATGGGCATGCTCAACAATGGCCTGATCCTGATGGGGCTTTCCGTTTCCGACCAGATGATCGTCCGTGGTCTCATCATTCTCGCCGCAGTCGCCGTGTCGCTGCGCGAAAAGCTGCGCTGAAGAAAGGATACCCAATGTTTCTCGACGTTCTGCGCCGCCGCAACCCGAAATTCCTTGAAGCTGCCATCGCGTTGCACCGGCAGGGTAAGATCCCGGCCAATGCCTATGTGCTCGATCTCGATGCCGTCGAGGCCAATGCCCGCGTGCTGAAGACAGAGGCAGACCGCCTGGGATTGAAGATATTTGCGATGACCAAGCAGGTCGGCCGCGCCAGTTCGTTCTGCGCTGCCGTGCAGCGGGGCGGCATCGACCGGTCCGTAGCGGTCGACATGGCCTGCGCCCGCGCTACCCACCGGGCTGGTCTTCGCGTCGGCCATCTCGGTCATCTGCAGCAGGTTGCCCGCCATGAAGCCAAGGCCGCTGCCGCGACCTTCCGGCCGGATTACTGGACCGTCTTTAACGATGACAAGGCGAGTGAAGCCGCTGAAGGCGCCAGGGCGGCGGGCTATGTGCAGAACCTGCTGGGCCGCATCAAAGCGGAAGGGGACACTTTCTATCGTGGCCATGAAGGCGGTTTCGATGCTGCCGACGTTGCTGCTGTTGCCGACGCCTTCGATGCGCTGGAGGGCGGGCGGTTTGCCGGGATCACTACATTTCCGGCGCTGCTGTTCGACCACAAGACCCGCAAGGTTTTGCCGACCCACAATCTGGCGACGCTGACCAAGGCCGCCGAGGCGCTGGCGAAGGCCGGACGCACCGGCATTGAGGTCAACGCGCCGGGCACGACATCCTCGGTTCTGCTGCAGGGGCTGGCCGATGCCGGTGCGACGCAGTGCGAGCCTGGAAACGGCCTGCACGGTACGACGGCGCTGCATGTGGTGGAAGACCTGCCGGAGCTTCCGGCCGTCTGCTACCTCACCGAGGTCTCGCATCTCTCCGGCGGCAAGGCCTATTGCTTTGGTGGCGGCTTCTACATCGACCCGATCTTTCCGGACTATGACGTCAAGGCGATTGTCTCGGACGAACCAACGGTCGCTGCGTCGTCACTGCGCAGCGTCGAGGTGCCGCCGCCATCGGCCATCGACTATTACGCGATGATCGATGCCACCGGCCCGAAAGCGCCGAAGCCGGGCGATACAGCCGTCTTCGGGTTCCGTGGACAGGCATTTGTCACCCGCGCCTATGTCGTTGGCGTTTCGGGAATTTCAAAGGGCATGCCGAAAGTCGAAAGCATCGAGAACAGCTTCGGCGAACCTCAATCTTGGCCGGTATAGGAGAATGACCATGAACACTCAGGCACCTGTGCTGCAGCTCAAGGACATCCGCAAGAATTTCGATGCCGTCGTTGCCATCGAGAATTTTTCACTCGATATCTATCCGGGCGAAATCGTTGCCCTGGTCGGCGATAACGGCGCCGGTAAATCGACGCTGATCAAGATCGTCTCGGGTGTCTATGGCCCGTCATCCGGGACGATCACCATCGAAGGCGAGACCGTCGCCATGTCCAGCGCCACCATGGCCCGTTCGCACGGCATCGAGGTGGTCTACCAGGACCTGGCGCTGGCCGACCAGCAGACGGTCTATATGAACATGTTCCTTGGCCGGGAACTGACCAACGGCATCGGTCTGCTGGACCGCAAGACCATGATTTCCGAGACGGAAAAGCTGGTAAAGGAACTCGATGTGCGCATCCCGTCGGCACATGCAACAATCCGCGATCTCTCCGGCGGCCAGCGGCAAGGTGTGGCGATTGCCCGTGCTACCCGCTGGGCAAAGAAGCTGATCCTGCTCGACGAGCCGACGGCGGCGCTCGGCGTTGCCGAAACGGCAAAGGTCGAGGAAATCGTGCAGTCGCTGAAGTCACGCAATATCGGCGTGCTGATTATCAGCCACAGCCTCGATCAGGTGTTCAAGCTCTCGGACCGGATCTGTGTCTTGCGGCGCGGCAAGCAGATCGGCATCCGCAGGACCGCGGAGACCAACAAGAACGAGATCGTCTCGATGATCACCGGCGTCAACTGACGCCGGGATTTACACCGCCGGAAGCGCTGGCGCGTTTGCCTGCGCCGGTGCGCCATAGGCCCGTATGAACGTTCGCACGGCATTGCGGGCAGCACTTTCCAGCTCCACTTCCGTGGGCGTGACGCCGAACAGCGTGCTCATCTGCAGGTCGGCATTGACCAGTGCCAGGAACTGGCGGGCCGCGACGTCGAAGTCGTCGACTTGCAGAAGCCCTTTGTATGATAGCCTGGCGAAGAGGGCTGCAAGTGCCGTGCCGATCTTGCGGGGACCGTGCTGGCGCCAGCCCTCGAACAGATGCGGATACCGTTCGCCTTCTGACAGAACCAGTTTGCGCAGGAATTTTCCATCCTGGTTGCAGATGCAGTTTTGGCTGAGGCGTACGGCAAAGGCGGCAAGATCGTCTTCCAGGCGTTCCGGGATTTCCGGAAAACTCGACAGGGTCGAGAAAAGCATCGCATTGGCGCGATCCATGACGTCCTCCACCACCGCCATGAAGAGATTGTCCTTCTCCCGGTAGTGATTGTAGACTGTTTGGCGCGAAACGCAGGCTGCCGAGGCAATCTCGTCGATGCTCGCACCGGCAAACCCCTGGCGGCAGAAAACTTCCGCTGCTGCTTCCAAAATGGACAGACGCTTGGCGCATTGACCGCGCTGGCTGTGCACTGACATCCTCTGAATGGTATCGCTCTTACTTTTCATAGGCCAAAGATAATGGGTCTTGACGTTTTAGACAATGGTGTCTAGTTTTACACCAGTGTCCAAGTTTCTTGACGCTGATTGCCAAGCGTGCGGGTGTCCTCCCAAGCACCGCGCCATCGCTTGGCAACGATCCATTGAACCCTCGTGAGAGCAACGCTGCGCAAGGCTGATTCGGTTTGTGCTGCCGTTTCTGAAAGATGATCCCATGACGTCCACCTTCTTCCGGACTGCCCTCATCCTCGGCCTGTTGTCGGCCATCGGACCCTTCGCCATCGACATGTATCTGCCGGCGTTGCCCTCGATCGGGCAGGACCTCGGCGCCGAAAACCATGTCGTGCAGCTGAGCCTGCTTGCCTTCTTCATCTCCTTTGCCCTGGCGCAGCTGGTCTATGGTCCCTTGTCCGACATGTGGGGCCGCAAGGCGCCGCTCTATATCGGCATCGGCATTTTCGCACTCGCCAGTATCGGCTGCGCGCTGGCAAGCGATATCGAAACGCTGATCGCCTTCCGCTTCCTGCAAGGGATTGGCGGCGCGGCCGGCATGGTCATCCCGCGCGCCATCGTCCGCGACATGCATACCGGCGTGCAGGCTGCCCGCCTGATGTCACTGTTAATGCTGGTCTTCAGCATCTCGCCTATCCTGGCACCGCTGACCGGCAGCGCGGTCACCGAGTTCTACGGGTGGCGCGGCGTGTTCTGGGCCGTGATGATCGCCGCCTTGATCGGCCTGATCCTGCTGGCAACGCAGCTGCAGGAAACCCGCCGCAAGGAACACCGCGCCGAAAGTGGCCTGCGCAGCGCCATGGCCGCTTACGGCCGTCTTCTGCGGGACAAGAACTTCCTGACGCTGACCTTCATCGGCGGTCTCGGCATTTCCAGCTTCCTCGTTTATCTCGCCAACTCACCCTTCGTGCTGATCGACTACTACGGGCTGACGCCGACGCAATACAGCTTCGCCTTCTCGATCAATGCCGTGTCGTTCTTCGCGGTATCGCAGGCGACCGGCTGGTTCGGCGAACGGTTTGGGCTTGTTCGTGTCATGCGCATTGCGGTGACCGCTTTCGCATTGACCATGGCAGCGATGGCCGTCGTCATGAGCCTCGGCTTCATCCAGCTTCCGGTCATGGCGACGTTCCTGTTCATCGGTTACGGCTTCCTCGGTCTGGTCATCCCGACCAGTGCTGTACTGGCGCTGGAAGAGCACGGCGAGATCGCCGGCACGGCGTCGTCGCTGATGGGAACGCTGCATTTCGTCACCGCGGCCGTCGCCATGGTCATCGCATCGGTATTCTTCGATGGCACGGCCGTGCCGATGGCCATGGGCATCGCCCTGTCCGCTGTTGGTGCACTGCTGCTCACCCAGGCCACCATCGGCCGCCGCCGCGCGGTTGCTGCCGCCGAGTAAGCGCCGGTCGCAAGGACGTCCAAGAACAAAGGCCCGGCGCAAAACTCCGGGCTTTTGTTGTTCAGACAGCTCTGGTTTTCCGCCATTTCGGCCAAGCGGCGATGGTGATAGCCCGCAGTCCCCATTCCAAGGGGCCATAGGCAAAGCGTGCCATCCACCAACGGCTGAGCGTCAACTGCAGCACGAAGATCGCCGCAGCCGCAAGCAGGCCGGCCAGTGGCGGCCATTGCCCCATCAGTCTGAAGCCGTAAGCGTGGAACAGGACTGCGCAGATCAGCGATTGCAGCAGATAGTTGGACAGAGCCATGCGGCCCGCTGGAGCCAGCGCTGCCGCCAACTGTTGGCCAGACCTGTGCTGGAACAGCATCATCGCACCGGCGAGATAGGCGGCGGTCAGGAAGGGGCCGAGCAGAATGCCGAGCGCCAGCCCCAGCACGTCCCAGCCGCTGCCAGCCCGATATACCGCGCCATAGGCACAGAGCGCCGAGGCCGGTAACCCAACGAGCAGGCCGACCCGCAGCATCCGGGCGTAAAACGGTGCGTATGTTTTGAAATCGGCTAGCATGCGTCTTTTGCCCGCTGCCATGCCGGCCAGGAACATGGCGAAGGCACACGGTGCCTGCATGGCGCCGGTGACCAGCCAGATTTCGCTGAGATCGCGCAGATGCTGCGCAATCACGGTGCCTGGCGTCTCGCGATAGGCTGCCATGATCCTGGCGGCGTCACTCAGCGACGTCGAGAAATCGACGGCGGATGGCAGCAGTATTTGCGTGAGGCCGAGTGAAGCCCAAAGCAGCGCCGTTGCAAGGATCAGCCCTTTGGCAAGTCTGAGCACCTTTGCCTCGGGCGTTTGCCGGAAGGCGAGAAGCAGGGCGCCGAGCACAGCATAGGTGGTGAGGATATCGCCGTGGAACAGGAGAACGGCGTGCACTAGCCCGATCGCCCACAGACCAGCCTGACGCCGCAGGATCCGCGGCAGAAACGCCGCTCCGGACTTCTCGGCCGACTGCATCTGCAGGGTGAAACTGTAGCCGAAGAGGAACGAGAACAGTAGGTAAAATTTCATTTCGAACAGAAAAGCGATCAGGAAGCGGACCGCCATATCCAGTTCCGACGTGAAGAATGGATCAGCCACCGAAGCACCGTAAAAAGGAGACAGGAAGGCGCAGATATTGACGATCAGGATGCCGAACAGGGCGAAACCGCGCACGGAATCGACTTCAAGGATGCGTTCCTCGGAAATTATTTGATGGAGCATGACGGTCACATCGCTCCGGTATCCAGGCCGTGGCGCAGGAAACGGTCGAGCAGCGTGTGCATCATCAGTTTGTTCTGCAGCGGCCGGAATTCCGGGTCGACGGCAATCCGGCTGAAGATGCCGTCGATCAGCGCAGCGATCCAGACGGTCGCGCCTGGGACGTCAAGCGCCGGGTCGATCTGCCCGCGTTTTGCAGCCTCGCGCAGCATAGCTTGAATCGCTTCACGCAGGATCTTGTCGTTGCGCTCAACGCGGCTGCGGATTTCTCCCTCACGCGTGGCTTCTGCGGCAATTTCGAGCATCAGGCTTGCGAAGGCCGGATCGGCAGCGAGATCGAGCACCATGTCCATGAAGGCGACAAGGGCTGCATAGAGATCGCTTTGCTGGTCGATCCCTTCGAAACAGGCTGCCAATGCGACACCTTCCTGATCGACGATCGCAGCGATGATCGCCTGCTTGTTTGGAAAATAGTAAAACAGATTGCCGGGGCTCATCCCGGCGGCAGCGCAAATTTCCGCGGTGCTGGTACCGTGAAAGCCCTTCTGGGCGAAACAGGCCGTTGCCGCAACAATGACTGTCTGGCGGCGTTCAGCATATTTTTCAGGATCGATTTTTCGCATCAGAACTGCCCATTCAATTATTAGACGGATTACTCTATCTATTTATTGGACGGAAATGTCAATCTCTGTCAGCTGGTGCGGGGGGGGGGTAGGGGGTGCCTTGCAAGGGCTGCGTTTTTTCAGGTTATGAGAATTGAATTAAAGACATAAGCATTCCTTTATGTCCATTGACGGATCCTCCGGTTTGACGCATGCTGATGAGATCGTGGTTCTCCGGAGTTCGCATCCGGAGCTAAGAGGGAATTCGGTGCGATGCCGCAAGGCGTTCATGCCGGAGCTGCCCCCGCAACTGTAAGCGGCGAGTTTCTGTCTACCTAAAGTCACTGGGACGCGAATGCCCTGGGAAGACCGGACAGCGACGATGACCCGCAAGCCAGGAGACCTGCCGCGATAGATAACGTCCACGGGCGGGGTGTCCCGGTGTGCCGCTTTGCGAAACGGTGGGCCGTGCCTAACGTTCGACACGCAACGCGTCCGCTAGTGCCTCGCCCTCAACAATCGGGGTAAGGAAAATGACCATCACCAAAGCAAACCTGGGATTTCCCAGGATCGGCGCCAAGCGCGAACTGAAGTTTGCGTTGGAAAGCTATTAGGCCGGCAAATCGGGCGCAGACGCACTGCTTGAGAGGGCCAAGAGCCTGCGGGCAAAAAACTGGAACCTCCAGAAAAACAAGGGGATCGCAGTCATCCCCTCCAACGACTTTTCGCTTTATGACCACGTTCTCGACACCGCCGTCATGGTCGGTGCCATCCCGGCGGCCTATGGTTGGAAGGGCGGTCCTGTCGACCTCGATACCTATTTCGCCATGGCGCGTGGCAGTGAGAGTGGCGGACACGCAAGCTGCGGCCATGCCGAGCACGGGCATGGCGTTCCCGCGCTCGAGATGACCAAGTGGTTCGACACCAACTATCACTACATGGTACCGGAATTCACCGTCGATCAGGCGTTTGAGCTGACCGCCAACCGGCCGCTCGAAGCCTTCCGTGAGGCAAAGGCGTTGGGTATCCACACCCGCCCGGTCATTCTCGGCCCCCTTACATTCCTCAAACTCGGAAAGGCGGCGCAGGATGGTGTTTCAACGATCAGCCTGCTCGATAGGTTGCTGCCGGTCTATGTGAGGTTGCTGACTGAGCTTTCGGACGCGGGGGTCGATTGGGTGCAGATCGACGAGCCTTGCCTTGTTCTCGATCTTTCCGATGCCGAGCGTACCGCCTTCGCGCAAGCCTATCAGGCACTCCGTAACGCAGCTCCCGGCCTCAAGGTGATGCTGGCAGCCTATTTTGGCGCAATTGGTGACAATCTCGAGACTGTCCTGAAATTGCCGGTCGCGGGCCTGCATGTCGATCTGGAGCGCGCGCCGCAGCAGGCCGCAACCCTGATCGACAAGGCACCGGCGGATCTGTTCCTGTCGCTTGGGGTCATCGACGGCCGCAATGTCTGGCGCGCTGATCTCGCAGGCCTGTTCAAGCGTATCCAGCCGCTGATCGAGGCGCATGGGCATGGCAAGGTGCAGCTGGCACCGTCCTCGTCTCTGTTGCATGTGCCGATCGATCTCGCGCTTGAACCGGCGCTCGATCCTGAACTGGTTTCCTGGCTTGCCTTTGCGACCCAGAAACTCGATGAGCTTGCCTTGCTGGCAAAGGCATTCGACGCGGGCAGTGCGCAGGCAGCTCAGGTCTTCGCAACCTCGATTGCGGCTGCGAACGCGCGCCTGACCTCGGTAAAAGTGCATGATCCGCTGGTTGCAGGCCGCCTGAAGGAGGTTGATGCAAGTATGCTGAAGCGCACGTCGCCGTTTGCGAAACGCCAGAAGCTGCAACAGCAGAGATTGCGTCTGCCCTTGTTCCCGACGACGACGATCGGTTCGTTCCCGCAGACGGCCGATGTGCGCAAGGCCCGCTCAAAGCATGCCAAGGGCGAGCTTTCCTATGTTGATTACCAGGCTTTTCTTGAG
Source organism: Hyphomicrobiales bacterium (assembly GCA_900468065.1). Taxonomy (GTDB): domain Bacteria; phylum Pseudomonadota; class Alphaproteobacteria; order Rhizobiales; family Rhizobiaceae; genus Pararhizobium. The sequence continues at coordinate 50,373 of UBTA01000115.1, forward strand.
CGCGAGACCGCGCAGGCGATCCGCTGGCAGGAGGAGATCGGCATCGACGTGCTTGTGCACGGCGAGTTCGAGCGCAACGACATGGTGCAGTATTTCGGCGAACAGCTTTCGGGCTTTGCCTTTACCCAGCATGCCTGGGTGCAGAGCTACGGCTCGCGCTGTGTCCGGCCGCCGATCATTTATGGCGATGTTTCACGCCCGAACCCGATGACGGTTGCCTGGTGGAAGTATGCGCAGTTGCTGACGGCCAAGACCGTCAAGGGCATGCTGACCGGACCGGTGACGATCCTCAACTGGTCGTTCGTCCGCGACGATCTTCCGCGCAGCACGGTCTGCAAGCAGATCGCGCTTGCCATTCGCGACGAGGTTCATGATCTCGCCGAGGCTGGTGCGGCGATGATCCAGATCGACGAAGCGGCCCTGCGTGAAGGGCTGCCTCTGCGCCGCGCGGACTGGAAGGCCTATCTCGATTGGGCCGTCGAGAGCTTCCACCTTTGCTCGACCGGCGTGTCCGACGAGACGCAGATCCATACGCATATGTGCTACTCGGAGTTCAACGATATCATGCCGGCGATCGCCGCCATGGATGCCGACGTGATCTCGATCGAGACCTCCCGTTCGAAAATGGAGCTTCTGTCGGCGTTCACCGGCCGCGGTTATCCAAACGAGATCGGACCTGGTGTCTATGATATCCATTCGCCACGTGTGCCCGCCGTCGAGGAGATGATCGAGCTTCTCGCCAAGGCGAGCGAGGGGCTGGTTGCCGGACAGATATGGGTCAATCCGGATTGCGGCCTGAAAACGCGCAAATGGGAAGAGGTCAAGCCGGCGCTCATCAACATGGTTGCCGCAGCTGCCCAGCTGCGTGCCGGCCTTGAGCGCGGCCGCGCGGTCAATTCATGATGCCGAGAGGCATGAAAGGGAGGCGCCGGCAATCCCCGGCGCTTTCCGCGCATGACATGGACCGGAAAATTCCTTCTGTCTCTGTAGTGGCATGGATCTATCCACAGCCGATTTCCGTGCCCGGCATTAACTCCCCATTATCCACAATGCCGAAAAAATTACGCGCTATAAGGCATGTTTCCGATGCCTACACATTGACGTTATTTTCCCGTCCTATACTATATCTAGTGTTAAAGGTTCCTCCGAATCGTAAAGTGACGGAGGCTAAGAGGGAATACGGTGCGCTTGGTCATTTAGGTCGGGCAAAACCGGAGCTGCCCCCGCAACTGTCAGCGGCGAGCGTCTGTTTCATTTCAAGTCACTGAAGCTGAGGCTTCGGGAAGACGAAATGGACGCAACGACCCGCAAGCCAGGAGACCTGCCTTAACAAAACGTCCACGGGCGGGGTGCCCGGAAGGTCGCGTGATGTGCAGCGGAATGACTCCGCTTTGTATTGCGTTCTTCCGATGCCCGCCAAAAAGGCTTCGGGTGAAGGCATGTCAGTCAATCGGATTCGCAGACCAAGAGATGCGGGGTCGGCGGCGCAGGCCTAACCTCTCGCAAGCATCGCAATGCAAGACCCATGATCGGATCCGCGTGCAGCGGCTCGGAGCCTTTCGTGTGCCAGCAACATCACAGACACGAGGAACATCATGAACATTACCGTCTACAGCAAGCCTTCCTGCGTCCAGTGCACCGCGACCTATCGCGCGCTCGATCGCGAAGGCATCGACTATCAGGTCATCGATATCTCCAAGGACGAGGATGCCTTCGCAAAGGTGATTGGCCTCGGCTACCAGCAGGTGCCGGTCGTGATCGCGGGGCAGGACCATTGGGCCGGGTTCCGGCCGGACAAGATCAGCGCTGTGCTGAGCGCGGCCTGAGCACGGACGGACAAGCGATGGGCCTGATCGTTTACTATTCCAGCCTGTCGGAAAATACCCATCGCTTCGTCGCCAAGCTTGACCTGAAATCCGTCCGCATCCCCGTCAGCAGCAGTGTGGAAACGCCCGGCGTGCGCGAACCCTTCGTCCTCATCCTGCCGACCTATGGCGGAGATGACGGCAAGGGCGCGGTTCCCAAGCAGGTAATCCGCTTTCTCAACAATGCGGACAACCGGTCCCTCATCCGGGGCGTGATCGCCGCCGGCAACAGCAATTTCGGCGAGACATTCGGTCTCGCGGGCAATGTCATCTCGCAAAAATGCCGGGTGCCGTACCTCTACAGGTTCGAGCTTCTGGGTACGGACGAGGACGTCGCCAATGTCATCAATGGATTGGAACGATTTTGGACGTCTCAACGCTCGAACGGCCTTTGAAGGTCACTGAACAGGCGATCGACTATCACGCGCTCAACGCGATGCTGAACCTGTATGACGACGAGGGGAAGATCCAGCTGGACAAGGACCGGCTGGCCGCCAAGCAGTATTTCCTCCAGCACGTCAACCAGAACACCGTCTTCTTCCATAATCTGAGGGAGAAGCTCGATTATCTGGTGACTGAGGGCTATTACGAGCGCGAGGTTCTCGACCAGTATTCGTTCAACTTCGTGCGCGACCTCTACGATCACGCCTATGCGAAGAAATTCCGTTTTCCGACCTTCCTCGGTGCGTTTAAGTATTACACGAGCTATACGCTGAAAACCTTTGACGGAAAACGCTATCTTGAGCGCTACGAAGACCGTATCTGCATGGTGTCGCTGGCGCTGGCGCAAGGCAACGAAACGACGGCCCGCGACATGGTCGACGAGATCATTTCCGGCCGCTTCCAGCCGGCGACACCGACCTTCCTCAATGCCGGCAAGAAGCAGCGCGGCGAGCTCGTCTCCTGCTTCCTGTTGCGCGTAGAGGACAACATGGAATCCATTGCGCGCGGTATCAATTCAGCGCTGCAGCTGTCGAAGCGCGGCGGCGGCGTTGCGCTATCGCTGACCAACATCCGCGAGGCCGGTGCTCCGATCAAGCAGATCGAAAACCAGTCGTCCGGCATCATCCCGGTGATGAAGCTACTGGAGGACTCATTCTCCTATGCCAACCAGCTCGGCGCCCGCCAAGGGGCAGGGGCTGTATATCTGAACGCGCATCACCCCGACATCATGCGCTTCCTCGATACCAAGCGCGAAAACGCCGACGAGAAGATCCGCATCAAGACGCTGTCGCTTGGCGTCGTCGTGCCCGATATCACCTTCGAACTGGCGAAGAACAACGAGGACATGTACCTGTTTTCGCCCTATGACGTGGAGCGCGTCTACGGGGTGCCGTTCACCGAAATCTCGGTGACGGAAAAGTACCGCGAGATGGCGGACGATGCCCGCATCTCCAAGAAGAAGATCAAGGCGCGCGAATTTTTCCAGGTGCTGGCCGAAATCCAGTTCGAGAGCGGCTATCCCTACATCATGTTCGAAGACACGGTGAACCGGGCCAACCCGATTGCCGGCCGCATCACCATGAGCAATCTTTGCTCGGAAATCCTGCAGGTGAGCGAGGCGAGCGAGTACAATGACGACCTCTCCTACAAGACCATGGGCAAGGACATTTCCTGCAATCTCGGCTCGCTCAACATCGCAGCGGCGATGGATAGCTCCGACTTTGGCAAGACCATTGAGACGTCGATCCGGGCGCTGACCGCCGTTTCCGACATGAGCCATATCTCCTCGGTTCCGTCGATCGAGAAGGGCAATGACGACAGCCACGCCATCGGCCTTGGCCAGATGAACCTGCACGGCTATCTCGCCCGCGAGCGGATCTATTACGGTTCGGATGAAGGCGTCGATTTCACTAATATCTATTTCTACACGGTGACCTACCACGCCATCCGGGCATCGAACCGGATCGCGGTCGAGCGTGGATCGAGCTTCAAGGGTTTTGAAAACTCCAAATACGCGTCCGGCGAATATTTCGACAAATATACCGAACAGGAATGGGTGCCGGCGACGGAGCGCGTGCTCGAATTGTTCGAGACCGCAGGCATCCACATCCCGACGCAAGACGACTGGCTAGCCCTGAAGAAGGACGTCATGGCAACTGGGCTCTATAATCAGAACCTCCAGGCCGTGCCGCCGACGGGCTCGATCTCCTATATCAACCACTCGACATCCTCGATCCATCCGATCGTCTCGAAGATCGAGATCCGCAAGGAAGGCAAGATCGGCCGGGTCTATTATCCGGCGCCGTTCATGACCAACGACAATCTCGATTATTATCAGGATGCCTACGAGATCGGCTCCGATAAGATCATCGACACCTATGCGGCAGCAACGCAGCATGTCGATCAGGGCCTGTCGCTGACCCTGTTCTTCCGTGACACGGCAACGACGCGTGATATCAACAAGGCGCAGATCTATGCGTGGAAGAAGGGCATCAAGACGATCTACTACATCCGCCTTCGCCAGATGGCGTTGTCCGGCACCGAGGTGCAGGGCTGCGTGTCGTGCAGTCTGTGATTTGAGGCAGTACACTTTTAGTCACGATTGAGCCCGGAGCCCCCTCATCCGCCTGTCGGCACCTTCTCCCCGATGGGCAGAAAGAGAGTAGCGGCTAGCGCGAGGTTCCCTCTCCCCTCCGGAAGATGGCAGGGGGAGGGGGCCAGGTGCCCTGTAAGATATTGTTGAGGAAAGACATCCCATGAACATCGCCATCAAGCCCGTATCGCGCGTGCGTGCCATCAACTGGAACCGAATCGAGGACGACAAGGACCTCGAAGTCTGGAACCGGCTGACCGGAAATTTTTGGCTGCCGGAAAAGGTGCCGCTCTCCAACGACATTCCATCCTGGGCGACTTTGCGGCCGGAGGAGCAGCAGCTGACCATCCGCGTCTTTACCGGACTGACGCTGCTCGACACGATCCAGACCAGTATCGGCGCGCCTAAACTGATGGAGGATGCGATCACGCAGCATGAGGAAGCTGTCTATTCCAACATCTCGTTCATGGAAGCGGTGCATGCCCGTTCCTATTCCTCGATCTTTTCGACGCTCTGCTCGACACCGGATGTCGATGACGCCTATCGCTGGTCGGAGGAAAACGAACATCTGCAGAGGAAGGCGGCTTTGATCCTCGAGCAGTACCGTAATCCCGATCCGCTGAAGCGCAAGATCGCCAGCGTCTTTCTGGAAAGCTTCCTGTTCTATTCCGGCTTCTACCTGCCGATGTTCTGGTCGAGCCGGGCCAAGCTGACGAACACCGCCGACATGATCCGCCTGATTATCCGCGACGAGGCGGTGCACGGCTATTATATCGGCTACAAATTCCAGAAGGGCCTGGAACGAATGGATGCGGAAAAGCGACAGGAGATCAAGGACTTCGCCTATGAACTTCTATTCGAGCTTTATGACAACGAGGCCAAATATACCGAAACCCTTTATGATGGCGTTGGCCTGACCGAGGACGTCAAGAAGTTCCTGCACTACAATGCCAACAAGGCGCTGATGAACCTTGGCTACGAGGCATTGTTTCCGGCCGAGGCCTGCAAGGTCAACCCGGCGATCCTCTCGGCACTGTCGCCGAATGCCGACGAGAATCACGACTTCTTCTCCGGTTCCGGCTCCTCATACGTTATCGGCAAGGCGGTGGCGACCGAAGACGATGACTGGGATTTCTGAGCGATTTCCTTGTCGCCGTTTTGGCTCCCTCCTCGAACAGAGCCGATGTTCCTACCGTGCTTGATGTCCTTCGACGCAATTGTAACCGTAACGTACTGCCATCCGATCCGAAAAAGGGGGATACATATCCAGGTAACCGGTTGAGGCTCCGCCTCAGCGCAGCACGTAAAATTCCAGGGTATGTATCCGCCGGCCAAACCAGGTACCAGATCGATGCCGACAGACGCGGCGCAGAAGGGTTTGTGGAAGCTGATGTTGAAGTTGCCAGCCCTGCGCGGGCAGCTTCAGCTTCTCAGTGCGCGCAATACAAGTTTGCTTAGTCTTTGCGACGCTTTTCACGACGCAAGCTCCACGCTCGATTCCTTGCGGAAGGATCCGACCGTCGAGAATGCGATCATCCGTGAATATGAGACGCTGTGCAGCGAAATTGAAAGCGAAGTGATCGAGATCTGTTTACAGGGGCACACCGAGCTGCGTTGAGAATTCGCGTATGCCGTTGTTTATCCAACGTTTTTGTTTTTCGTTCCATAATGAGGCGTTTCCTCGAAGAATTATCATTTTTGAAACAGTCAAAAGAATTTTTAGCGTTTGCGGACGCAATTATTCAGCAAAGAGCGTTTGACTGCTGTGCGGGTTCCGTGTGCTAATGTGACCTAAAGTTGAATACTTGGGGGCGGGTATGAGCGGCGAGCGTAAAATCGATCGATCATTCTGCGATGATATCGACCAAGTGGAGGCGCAGGCGGAGATTGACCGGCTGCTGGAGGATTCTCGTTTTCAATCTCCCGAACGCAACAAGAGTTTTCTTCGGTTCATTGCCGCCGAATTTTTCGAGGGCAGGGCAGAGGCGATCAAGGCCTATGCGATCGCAGTCGACGTTTTCGGCCGGCCCGCAAATTTCGATCCTTCCGTCGATCCGATCGTGCGCATCGAAGCGACACGGCTGCGCGCCGCCCTGACACAGTATTACGACGCGCACGGCAGCGACACCGGCATCCGCGTCGATCTTCCCCGTGGCCGGTATGTTCCCGTCTTCACACGCATGCCGGCGAATAACCGGAGCAGCCTTCCGGCTGAAGCCGTAGAACCTGACGTGCCGGGCCATGCGCCACCGGTGAAGGACCAATCAGCGCTGAGGTTTGTTGGGGGTCGGATGGGGCTGACCCTGACCGGGATGATAGTAGGGATCGGCATTGCCACCTATGCGCTTACGATCGGTCTTGATGTCTGGAAACAAAACACCCTGAAACACAAGCCGTTGATTTCCATAAGCTTGAGCGGTGATGGCGATGCGCCGGAACGGGAAGTCGAGAAGGTCCGCGACTATCTGGCGGTGGCAATATCCCAATTCCAGACTGTTCGGCTTGCGTCTTCGCGCGATCCAACTGTGATGGGAGAAGGTCCTGGCCCGACACTTGTGTCGTCCTTACGCGGCCAGCGGGTGGTGGATGACTATCATGTTGTTCTCAAATACGAAGGCAAGGGGCCTGAAAGCTTCGTCTGGTGGCAAGTCAAGGACGCCTCAAGCGGTGAAGTTCTGCTGTCTGGTATCGAGCAGGCGCTGCGCGCCGGTCCAGCGTCCCTGTCTCCGACCTGGAGCTTGGCTAATGGTTTGGCGCGGACACTTGTGGGGACGCATGGCGTCATCAATACCATCGAAACGCTCCGCGAACTCGATGTGCCATCACTCGGAAACGGTTGCGTTCTCAGAGCAATCGCGGCGAGCGACCGGGGCGACGTGACAGATATGACGAATGCCCTTGGCTGCCTCGAGCGGACATTGGCCCTCGCGCCCAACGATGCTGGCGCGAAAGCGGAACTGGCTATTGTTCTGCTCGCACTGGATTCTGTCGATGCGCCGACGGAGTTGTCCGCCCGTGCCCGCACGTTGGCCAGCGAAGCCGTGAAGCTCTCGCCCTTTTCCGACCGCAGCAAATACGCGCTGATGATCAGCCAGTTTCGCGCCGGCCAACTTCTGCTGGCGATCGAGACCGGATATGCGGCGATGGCGCTCAATCCGAACAACAGCGATATTGCCGCGCGGCTTGGGCTCTACCTCTTTATGGCGGGGCGGTGGGAGGAGGGCGCCGATCTTGCAGCGCGCTCAGCTGAGATGGATCACAATCTTGCCGCGGACGGCCAGTTGACCCGCGCCCTGAATGCCTATCGCCTCGGCCGCTTCGAAGAGGCGTTGGTGATTTCACAGCAATTGAAGCTTTCTGACGATTACGCGGTCAACGCCCTCCAGGCTGCGGCAGCCCGCCAGTTGGATAGGGCTGATGATGCGAAGACGGCCCTGGCGAGCCTCGGTGCGGGGCATGCCGGTTTTGACGTTGTCTTTCGCAAAAGCATGGCCGCGCGATATTTCCCCCCCGAGATGACCAGCCTTATCGAAATCGGCGTGCTGAAAGCGGCGGCGCTGAAATCCTGATATTTCTATCCGGGTTTGGCCGGCAAGGCCGCATTTGGCCTGCGGCAAGGCATGCCCGATCCGCTGGTTTTTGCCAAAGTAACTGTAACGTACTTGTTTCTATCCGCCATCGTGCAACGGTCGCCAAGTCCAAAATGGATGGAGCTATGGAGAGAGCCGCTGCCCTCCCAATATTCGTCCGTCCATTGCCAGGAAAGGAATGACGATGATACGAACCGGCTTGAAGATAGTCGTTGCCGTGCTGCTGCTGCTGCTTTCTGCACCTGTTTCCATGCAAGCCCAAACCGCCACACCCGACGAGGTCCGCGCCCTCGCCAAGGAAGCGTATGTTTACGCCTATGCTCCGATTGCCAGCTACCAGACATGGAGCAAGCAGGCGACAGCGCCGAATGCACCCGAATATGTCGGCGGCTTCAATACATTCCGGCATTATTCGCAGGCGTTTACGCCCGACAACAAGGACATCGTCACCCCCAACAACGACACGCCCTATTCCTGGGCATGGCTCGATCTGCGGGCTGAACCCATGGTGCTCAGCGTGCCGGCCGTGCCGAAGGATCGCTATTATGTGATGCAGTTGATCGACCTCTTCACCTTCAATTTCGGCTATGTTGGGGTGCGTGCCACCGGCTTTGATGCCGGCAGCTACCTGATCGCCGGGCCAGGCTGGAAGGGCGAGAAACCGAAGGGCATCACGGCGGTCATTCCGGCGGAAACCGAGATTGTCGGCGTCCTCGGGCGCACCTCGCTGAATGGTCCCGAGGACGTCGAAAACGTCAAGGCGATCCAGGCGCAGTACAAGCTACAGCCGCTGAGCACATTTCTGGGAAGGTCCGCACCTGCGGCGGCCCCCGCCATTGCGTTCCCACCATACGATGTGGGCAAGGCAACCGGCCATGATTTCATCGGCTATCTGAATTTCCTGCTGCAGTTCGCCCAGCCGACCGTTCCCGACGAAACCGAATTGATGGTCCGTTTTGCCAAGATCGGCATAGCGCCGGGTAAGCCCTGGGATGCGAGCAAAGTCGATCCGGCGCTGCTTTCGGCGATCGATGCCGGCATCGGCGATGCCAAGACCGAGATGAAGAAGGTCGCTGAGACGACGCTGAGCTCGAATGGTCTTTTCGGATCACGCGCGTTCATGCATGGCGACTATATGACCCGTGCCATGGGCGCGGAAAAGGGATTGTTCGGAAACTCGATCGAGGAAGCCTGGTACGGCGGTTATATTCTTGATGGCTCGAAACCGATGGTCATTCATTTTGGACCGGGCGAACTGCCGCCGGCAAAGTTCTTCTGGTCGCTGACGCTCTATACGCTGCCGGATCGGCTGCTCTTTGCCAACGAACTCAACCGCTATTCGATCGGTGACAGGACAAAGGGTCTGGTCTATCGCAAGGACAAGTCGCTCAACATCTATCTCAGTCATACCTCGCCCGGCAAAGGCAAGGAGACCAACTGGCTGCCGACGCCGGAGGGAAAATACAGCATCGTCGGGCGCATTTACGGACCGTCTCCCGACGCGATAGCCGGGAAATGGTCGCTGCCCAAAGCTGAAGTGATGAAGTAACGGCCAATACCCGGACATGTGAAAGCGGAGACTGCGATGACGACGAATTGGAAAACGACGGCGGCGGCCGCGCTCCTGCTGTGCTCGCTGCCAATGGCAGCCTTTGCCGGGGAAAGCGTTGCCAAAACGCCGATGGGCGATATCCCGCTTGCTTTTGGGCTGCCGGCCGACACTGCGACGATCGGCAAGCTTTATGACGAGATGGATTTCCAGCGTGCCACCCAGGCCTATATCTGGGCGCTTCCCATCGTCGGTTTCGCCGAATGGCAGGCGTCTACCCGCAACGCGCTTGGGGCTGCCGATACCGATCTGGTCATCTACGAAAGCGTCAAGGACAAGCTCGGCATCCTTACCGCCAATGCGACCACGCCCTATATCGGCGGTTTCCCGGACCTGTCGAAAACCGGACCCTTGGTGATCGATTATCCGAAGGGTGCTACGGCCGGCGGGGTCGGCGATTTCTGGCAGCGGCCTTTGACCGATCTGGGTGAAACCGGACCTGACAAGGGCGAGGGGGGCAAATACCTGATCGTCGGCCCAGGACAGGACGTGCCGGATACCAAGGATTACACGGTCATCCAATCGCCGACCAACAATGTCTTCTTCGCCTTCCGCGTCCTTGATCCTGATCCCGCCAAAGGCAAGGCGCTGATCGAGGCCGTCAAGCTCTATCCTTTCGCAAAAAGGGACAATCCGAAGCCGACAAAACTGATCCGCCCGGAGGGCCGGGCCTGGAGCCAGGTGCCGCCGCGCGGCTTTGCCTATTGGGAAAGGCTGAACGACATCGTCCAGCGCGAGCCCGTGATGGAGCGCGACCGGATGATCATGGCCATGCTGCGGCCACTGGGTATCGAGAAGGACCAGCCGTTCAACCCGGATGAGCGCCAGAAGAAATTCCTGACTGACGGCGCCACAATGGGCGAACTGATGGCGCAGGCCAATTCCTTTGCGACGCGTGAGCCGGACGCGCGCTATCGTCCAGATACGAATTGGGACTACGTGATCATGTTCGATCCGTTCCAGGAGGCAGACGGCTATAGCCAGCTCGATCAGCGGGCGAAATATTTCTATGAGGCCGTGACGACCACCAAGGGCATGGTCACCAAGACGCCGGGCGTCGGTCAGGCCTATCTCGGGGCGCATCGGGACGCGGACGGCAATTGGTTTGATGGCGGCAAGTCCTACCAGCTTACGGTTCCGGGCGATGCTCCTGCCAAGCTGTTCTGGTCGGTGACGGTCTACGATTCCCTGACGCGCGTCCTGATCGACAATCCGCAGCAGGTCGCCGACAAGTCGTCGCGGGCGGATATCGATAAAAATGCCGACGGGTCCTATGATCTGTATTTCGGCCCGAGCGCCCCCGCCGACCACGCGAAGAACTGGATACCGACCATTCCGGGCAAGGCCTGGTTTGCCTATTTCCGGCTCTATGGTCCGTTGCAGCCCTATTTCGACCGATCCTGGAAGCTGCCCGATATCAAGGCGGTGAGGGGTTGAAGCCAAACAACCGATTGCCCCTTCAAGACAACACTCAATGCCCATGACAAGGATGAGAACGATGGTCAGATTTGGTTTTGTACTCATGACCGCCGCATTGACGGCTAGCTCCGCCCTGGCGGGGCCGGCCGTCACGACAGCGAACGTGAATTTCCGCTCGGGCCCGGGCACCGGCTTCGATAGCCTCGGCCAGCTTGTTGAAGGAACCACCGTTGATCTCGGCGAGTGCGACGACAGTGGCGCCTGGTGCGCGGTGTCCGTCAAGGGCGAGCAGGGCTTCGTCAACGGCAAGTATCTCAACCAGGCCGACGCAACGACGGACCGGCCGGGTTGGCCGAGAGTCTATACCACCGACGGTGGTGCCGAGATCACGCTTTATCAGCCACAGATCGCCGACTGGAAGGACTTCACCACCCTGTCGGCGTTGATCGCCACGGAATACAAGCCGACCAAGGATGCCAAGCCGATCTTCGGCGTTATCGGCGTCAGCGCCGATACGGCTTCCGATGCCGAAGCCGGCACCGTCATCCTCAGCAATATCAAAGCCACCGAGATCAATTTTTCGGCGCTCGACCGGAGCCAGATTTCCGATCTGTCGCTTGAGGTCGGCAAGCTGATGCCGACAGGCAATCTGACCTATCCCGAGGAGCGGCTAACTGCCAGCCTTGCCGATTATCAGCGCATGGAGGATGTGAAAGGGCTGAAATCCGATCCGCCACCGATCTTCATCAGCGAGACGCCGGCTATCTTGCTGCAGACTGACGGCAAACTCGTGCTTGCTCCGGTCAAGGGCGTGAGCGGGTTATCATTCGCGTTCAACACCAATTGGGACCTGTTTCAGGACGATGGCGACAAGAGCTACTACCTGCGCGACGACAAGACCTGGCTGACCACCAAGGACCCGGCCGGCGACTGGCAGATCGCGACGGTGCTTCCAGACGCATTGACGAAGCTTCCCGATGACGACAGCTGGAAGGCTGCCCGCACTGCCATTCCGCTGACAGCGGTCGATGGCTACAAACTGCCGAAGGTAGTCTATTCGGAAACGCCAGCCGAACTAATCCCGTTCGAAGGGAAACCGAAGCTGGAGCCCGTAAAGGACACTGCGCTGAAATGGGCGTCGAACTCTCCTGGCGACGTGTTCTTTGATGAAAGAGGCACGCAGTGGTACGTGCTTTTGTCCGGCCGCTGGTTCTCCGCTGCGTCGCTCGATGGCCCCTGGACATTTGCCACACCAAGCCTGCCCGCCGATTTCCAGAACATTCCGGATGATGCACCCTATTATGCGGTCCGTGCATCGGTGCCGGGCACCTCGGAGAATGCCGAGGCGCGGCTGAAGGCCAGCATTCCGCAGACGGCCCGCGTCTCCACCGATGGATCTGTGAAGGTCGATGTATCCTATAGCGGCGAGCCGAAATTCGAACCGATCGACGGCACCTCGCTCGCCTATGCGGTCAATACCAACGAACAGATCATCAAGGTCGGCAATCAATATTTCGTCCTGAAGGACGGCGTCTGGTTCGAAGGCACCAGCCCCACCGGGCCGTTCGCAGTCGCCAAGGCGGTAGCGGATGAGATCTACAAAATCCCGCCGTCCTCGCCGGTCTACAACGTCACCTATGTGCGTGTTTACAAGACCGAGCCGGATGCCGTCTGGTACGGTTACACCATGGGGTATCTCGGCGCCTATCTGGCCTGGGACACTTATGTCTACGGTACCGGCTGGGCCTATAACGACTACTGGGATTACGGCTGGGCGGGCGGCGGTTACGTCCCGTACTATCCGCGTCCTGTGAGCTACGGCGTTGGCGCCTTCTACAATCCGGCTTTCGGAACCTTCGGACGTTACGGTTATGCCTATGGTCCCTATCGCGGCATCGCGGGAGGGGCGGCGTATAATCCCCGTACCGGCACCTACATTCGCGGCGGCGCTGTTTCAGGCCCGGCTGGCGAGCGTGGCTTCATCGCAGCTTACAATCCGCGCACTGGAAACGGCGTGATGGCGCGGGGCGGCCACAATGTCTACGGGTCCTGGGGCTCGGCCAACGTCAAGCACGGCTCGGACTTCGCGCATATTGCCGGGGGTACGAACGCGGCGGGCGGGGCTGCTCATTGGCGCAACTCCGACGGCAATCATGGCTTTGTCGCAGGCGGCAAGGGTGGTGACATCTATGCCGGCCGTGACGGCAACGTCTACCGCCGGGACAACGGCCAATGGCAGAAGCACACGCCGGACGGCTGGGACCCGGTGCAGAGACCATCAACCGACAATCTGAAACAGCACGGCGAAAACTTTGCGGCCAAGCATCCTGATGTCACGCAGCAAATCGGCCAAAACCGTGATGCAATCAAACCTCTGGCCAATCGCAACAGCAATCGCGTCCGGCCAGTTGCGCCGGACAATCTGGGCCTCGACCGTGCCGGCCGCCAGATCGGCAACCAGCGAGCGTTCCAGCAAGACATGATCCGCCGTCCAGTACCGGGCGGGTTCGATGGCGGTGATTTCCAGCGTGGCGGCGGCTTCGGTGGTGGTGGATTTGGCGGTGGTGGCTTCCATGGCGGTGGCGGTGGTTTTGGCGGCGGCGGTTTCCATGGAGGCGGAGGCTTTCATGGCGGTGGCGGCTTCGGCCGGCGCTAGGTTTTAACACCCGGGTCGAGGCGGCAACTCAATATAGCCGCCTCGACCCGCACCAGAATATCAAGCGCAATGTCGCCGATCCCATGCCATGGACGATACCGGCGAAATGCAGTTGGCAAGGCCTTGCACCGTGTTGATGACGCAGGGAAAGCTGGTGGTGCGCCGGTTGGCGACCCCGCCGGCATTGAGTGTGCATGGTTTAACGTAGAACCAGCCGCAGTGCGCTTTGCGTCTCTTTTAGTAAAATCAGATAGCGGGCCACCATCCCGGCGGCAGGCACATGAGCCGCAGGCGCGCCGATATTGATGGCGGCGACCACGCGGCCCCGGTCGTTTTCAACCGGGACTGCGATGGAGCAGAGGCCGAGTTCAAGTTCCTGGTCGATAATGGCGTATCCTTCGGAGCGGACGCGGCGAAGTTCTTCCATCAGCACGTCCGGATCGGTCTTCGTCAGCGGCGTATTGGCTTTGAGTTCAGAGCGATCCAGTACGCCACGCGCTTCTGTTTCAGGCATAGCGGCGAGAAGCACCCGCCCCATCGACGCACAATAGGCCGGCAGGCGTGAGCCGGGCGAGAGGTTGATCGACATCACCCGCTTCTGTGAGGCGCGGGCGATGTAGACCACCTCGACCCCGTCGAGAACAGAAGCCGACGCGCTTTGGCCGGATTTTTCAGAGAGCTGGTCAAGATAGGGCTGGATGATCAGCGGCAGCGGCGTCGCCGACAGATAGGCATGGCCGAGCCGCAGCACCTTCGGCGTCAGCGCGAAGAACTTGCCGTCATAGTCGGCGTAACCGAGATCAGCAAGCGTGAGCAGACAGCGGCGCACCGTCGCCCGGTCGAGGTTTGTCAGCTTGCCCGCCTCGGCAATCGTGAGTTTAGGTCGCGCCTCACCAAAAGCCTCAATGACTTTCAGGCCGCGGGCAAAGCCACTGATGAAATCCGATTCCCGCATGCCAAAACTCCCATATTCCGACGCGTTGTGTGCGTTATACGAACAAATATCAAATAACGCACGAAATATTTGACGGCGTGCGGATTAGAGCGCTTATTTGCGCCAACCAGACAGGAAGACAGACAAAGAGGAGAATGCCTTGGCGCGATTGATGTCGCTGGCGGAAGCCATTTCAGAAAACGTGCAGGACGGCGATACCGTCGCCATGGAGGGTTTCACCCACCTCATCCCCTATGCCGCGGGTCATGAAGTCATCCGGCAGGGTAAGAAGGATCTTTTCCTGATCCGCATGACGCCGGACATTCTCTATGATCAGTTGATCGGCGCCGGTGCGGCACGCGGGATGAAATTCTCCTGGGGCGGCAATCCGGGGGTGGGCTCGCTGCACCGTTTCCGCGATGCCGTCGAAAACCAGTGGCCACGGCCGTTGGAGATCGAGGAACATTCTCATGCCGCCATGGCCAATGCCTATGAGGCAGGGGCGGCAAACCTGCCCTTTGCCATGCTGCGCGGCTATATCGGTGCCGACCTCACCAAGGTGAACCCGAATATCAAGCAGGTCACCTGCCCCTTCACTGGCGAAGTGCTGGCGGCCGTGCCGGCCATCCGCCCCGACGTGACGATCATTCATGCGCTCAGGGCAGACCGGAAGGGTAATGTGCTCATCGAAGGTATCGTCGGCGTGCAGAAGGAAGCCGTGCTTGGCGCCAAGCGCTCGATCGTCACGGTCGAGGAGATCGTCGACGAACTGAACCCGCCATCACCGAACTCCGTCGTCCTGCCCTCCTGGGCCGTGACTGGGGTTGTCGAAGTACCCGGCGGAGCCTTTCCGTCCTATGCGCAAGGCTACTATCCGCGCTCCAACGCCTTCTATATCGCCTGGGACGAGATCGCCCGCGACCGCGATACATTCCAGGCCTGGATCGAGGAAAACATCATGAAGGCTGGGCCGGAAGACTTTGCCAAACATGCGAAGAAGGCTGCGTGAGGAGACGATGATGAGCGATTTCACCCCCACCGAAATGATGACGATTGCCGCCTCCCGTGCGCTCACCAATGACGATGTCTGCTTCGTCGGAATCGGTGCGCCATCGGCAGCCTGCAACGTCGCCCGTCTCACCCATGCACCGGATATCACGCTGATCTACGAAAGCGGCACGGTCGGCACCAAGCCGGATGTTCTACCGCTGTCGATCGGCGATGGCGAGCTCTGCGACACAGCCCTTTTCACCGTCTCCGTGCCAGAAATGTTCCGTTACTGGTTGCAGGGTGGACGTATCACCACTGGCTTTCTCGGTGGTGCCCAGATCGACAGATTTGCCAACCTCAACACCACCGTGGTCGGCCCCTATGACCATCCGAAGGTCCGTCTGCCGGGTGGCGGCGGCGCGCCGGAGATCGCCAGCAATTGCGGCCAGATATTCATCACTATGGCGCTGTCCAAGCGCGGCTTTGTCGACAAGCTCAACTTCATCACCTCGATGGGGCATGGCGAAGGCGGTAATCATCGCGAACGGCTGGGCATGAAGACCAAGGGGCCGACCCGCGTCATCACCGACCTGTGCATTCTCGAGCCGGATCCGGTCACCAAGGAACTGACCGTCGTGTCGATCCATCAGGGCGTGACCCGCGAGCAGATCGTTGAAAATTGCGGCTGGCCGGTCAAGTTTGCCCAAACCGTGATCGACACGCCGGTTCCGACGGACACCGAGCTCCAGACCCTGCGCGACATCAATGCCCGCACCAAGAAAGCCCATCAGGGCAACAAGGAGGCCGCGTAGATGACTGAGGCCTATATCTGCGACTACATCCGCACACCGATTGGACGTTTCGGCGGTTCGCTTTCTTCCGTCCGGGCGGATGATCTCGGCGCCATCCCGCTCAAGGCCTTGATGCAGCGCAATACTGGGGTTGACTGGCAAACGGTGGATGACGTGATTTTCGGCTGCGCCAACCAGGCGGGAGAGGACAATCGCAATGTCGCACGCATGTCGCTGCTGCTTGCGGGCTTGCCGTTGGAGGTCTCCGGCACGACGATCAACCGGCTGTGCGGCTCCGGCATGGATGCCGTGATTGCGGCCGCCCGCGCCATTCGTGCAGGCGAGGCGGACCTGATGATTGCCGGCGGCGTCGAGAGCATGTCGCGTGCGCCCTTCGTCATGCCGAAAGCCGAAAGCGCCTTTTCCCGCGCCGCCGAAATCCACGACACGACGATCGGTTGGCGCTTCATCAATCCGTTGATGAAGAAGCAATACGGCGTTGATTCTATGCCGGAAACCGGTGAGAATGTTGCCGAGGACTACAAGATCAGTCGGCGGGATCAGGACGCCTTCGCAGTCCGCTCGCAAAACAAGGCGGCAGCGGCCCAGGCCAACGGGCGTCTCGGCGAGGAGATCACATCCGTCACCATTCCGCAGCGCAAGGGCGAGCCGGTCATTGTCGGCAGGGATGAACATCCGCGCGCAACGACGATCGAAACCCTCGCCAAGCTCGGCACGCCGTTCAAGAAGGAAGGCGGCAGCGTTACCGCAGGCAACGCCTCTGGCGTCAACGATGGGGCAGCGGCCCTGATCATTGCCTCCGAAGCTGGGGTGAAGAAACATGGCCTGACGCCGATCGCCCGCATCATGGGTGGCGCTGCTGCAGGCGTGCCGCCGCGCATCATGGGCATCGGCCCTGTTCCGGCGTCACGAAAGCTGATGGCCCGGCTTGGCATGACGCAGGACCAGTTCGACGTGATCGAGCTCAACGAAGCCTTCGCCAGCCAGGGCCTCGCCGTCCTGCGCGAACTCGGCATTGCCGACGATGATGCACGCGTCAACCGCAATGGCGGCGCCATCGCGCTCGGCCACCCGCTCGGCATGTCCGGTGCCCGCATCACCGGCACGGCAGCACTCGAACTCAAGCTCACCGGGGGGCGCTATTCGCTGTCGACCATGTGCATTGGGGTCGGGCAGGGCATTGCGATCGCGCTGGAACGCGCCTGAGGAGATCGGCGGCAGAAAGTCTTTTCGCGGTTGCATCTTTCAATTGCTCGGCGTCCGCAGAGCGGCCGCCTATGTCACAGTGGCGGCTCGTCTCAATTCTCATTGACGTAAACGAAGGCAAACTCGTCTTGATAGGCTTTACGCCAACCGGGAAGTTCGTTGAAGAAGGCAATGCGGCTGTCGTCAGGGGTAAGAAGCGCCCACTTGATGGCGCGTTCTTCAATCTCCTGCAGCAGGATGGGCTTTCCCGCGGGCGTGCCCATTTCAGCCGCTCTATTCGAAAAACCATCGAGGAAAAGCTGGTCTGTCCGGCCATCGACGTAGGTCTTGATGCCATGAAAAATCAGTGTGCCTCCGAAATTATAGGAGTTCAGCACATTGCCTGAGAGATTATGTGCCCGCGCGAAAGTAAGTGCTCCCGACGCAGACACCGTATCACTGGGGGTGACAGCCGAAAAATTGAGGAAGATCATGGCGACTGCAAACCAGCAGGCCACAATCGCAACGCTGATCTGACGAGCGTATTTGACTATGGCCCGTTCCAGAGCATCGTGGGCCTCGGTCATCCATTTTTGCATCGAGAGGGCCGGAAACTGTTGGGCAATGTCGGCAGAAAGAACGATCGGCGCTAACAGCAACCAGAGGTATTGAAAACGCGAATAGGCCAAAAAGAGGTGCAGCGTGAAAATGAAAAAGGCGGCGTAGGTCCAGCGGATGCGGGTTCCTGTTAGCAGCAAGGCAGCGACGACGGTCAGGAGCGCAGTTTCGGAGAAATGATCCGTTCGGGCATTGAAAGGGTTCCATTCCATTATGAAGGGAACGGCCTCGTTGCCCGAAGCTACCGTGAACGTCGCAAGGATAGCCTGCAGGCCATATGGGTTGATCATGCTGGCCAATGGGCAAAGAAGGCCGAATGCGATCCAATTCGCTAGGATTTTTGGTTGTGACAAGCGCACGCGGGAGAGAAGATCCAATCCTGCGAAGGCCGCGATGACGAAGCCGAATGTGAACGTTGCGTGCAGATTGGCCCAAAGAACAATCAGAGTGAGCAGCCAGAACGGTGGCGGCTGACGATCGCGCGCGGCGCGAAACAGCACGGCCGTCCACAAAGCGATAATCGGTAGGCTAAAGATGAGCGGCCGCGCATTATAGACCGATCCGGCGAGAACGGTGATCGCCAGGACGGTGGCAATCGTGACCATCGGCTTCAAAGCGGCACTCAAATACCAGGTTAAAATGAATATCATCGACGCAACAGCCGATATCGTAACAAAGAGCACGCCGCTCCATCCAAAGGCGTTGTAACCGGTTGCGAGCAGTACCTGCCCAAGCCATTCCTTGGCGATCCACGGCTGACCCGCAAAGGTATAGGAATAGGTATCGATGGCCGGGAAGCTTCGGCTTGCCAAGATGTCGAGCCCGACCTTGACCTGCCACCAGTTGTCCGGGTCTTTCAAGAGTTCAGCTGAGGCGTAGCAAAGATGGGCGGTGATGATCAGCGCCATGGACAGGCAGAGCACCAGCCGGATGCGCCGGCTTTGTTGCGTGACCGAAATTACATCATGACCGCGGCTTGGTGCGCGCGCGATACCTTTATCTGTATTCATTTGCGTCGTGGACATGGTCTAGTCTCACAATCCACTGTTGTCTGAATTCCCGCGTCCCGGTTCAGAGACGAAAACGAACCGTGAAGTCGCGAGATAAAAGAGAGCCGAATAGACACTGATACCGGCCAGATGCACGAAGGGATTGTTGGTGAGGCCGAAGGAAAGGGCGATCAAAACAACTGTGAGATTGGCGCCGTAGGCGACGGCAAAACTCGCTGCATATCGCAGCACGGCGCCTTTGCGCAAATGTATCGCATCTGAAAATGTCCAGCGGCGATTGAGAAAGAAGCCGAGAATCAAGCCCCCGGCATAGCCAAGTATGTTCGACAGGATATCGCCGTAGCCCAGCGTCAGCCCGGTAAGTATGATCGTATATCCGAGCGCGGTGTTGAGCAGCCCGACAGCCGCGAACCGCAGGAGACGCCCAGTCTCAAAGGTTCGGTTTGACGGCGTGAACAAAATACTGGGCTCCCATCGGAACTTTGGTGAGGTAACGCTCCAGCGGCCGCAGCTTGGCGAGGAACCGCGGGAAAAACAGGCGATAAACGGTCCTTCTGCGGGAGAGACCTGCGACGGCCATCCGGCCGTTCATCTGACGCGCATTGATCAGGACAGCATTCTCATCAAAACTGCAGTTTCGCACCGCATGTAGCGTCAGAGGGTTCCAAGGGTTGTGCTCGAACAGGAAGAAGCTTCCGCCCGGTTTGATCACCCGGCCTATCTCGCGCAGGAGGCCGGTATGGAGTTCCTCGGGGATATGGTGGAAGACGCAGGCCGTAAAGACCAGATCGAAATAACCATCAGCATAGGGAATGGACTGGCCGTCGAAGGGCTGGCAATGCGCCTGGCCCGGAAAGCGGCTGCGAGCGATATCGAGCGACTGCGACGACGGATCCAAAAGGACGATCGCACTGTCGGGAAAGGCTGCGCGCATGGGGCCGAGCGAGTTTCCAACCCCTGCACCGAAGTCGAGTATCCGCAGCGGCTTCTCACCGCGCTTTGCCAAGACCGCCGCGACATCGGCAATCTTGTATTTCGCAAAAAAAGCCGGCGTTTCTCCGCTCAAGCGAATGCTGGCGGCGTGTTCCTGTTCGTATTCCGCAGCAAACTTGTCGAATTCAGCCTCAAGCACGCGATGCTCCTGTGAACATTGCCTTGAGGCGATGGACGTGGGAATCCGCGCCCTCTACGGCGGGGTCGCAGCAGACAATCTCGTTGACGATATAAAGCGGCCGCCGTTTCGTCTCCATGTACATGCGGCCAAGATATTCACCAAAGATACCCAGCACGAGCAGTTGCACGCTGCCCAGTATCAGGACAATTGCTGCAAGACTCGTCCAGCCGGGTATGACATTGCCTTCGATCCACGAGACGATGGTGTAGCCAAGCGCCAGCAGACCAATCGCGCCGAAGATCATGCCCAGATGCGACGCAAAGCGCAGTGGTACAATCGAAAAGCTGGTCATCGCATCCATTGCCAGCAGGATCATCTTGCGAAGCGGATAATGCGTTGTACCGGCGAAACGCGCCTGCCGGTGATAGTGAAAGGCGGTCTGCTTCAAACCGATCCAAGTGACCATGCCGCGGATGAAACGGTAGCGCTCCGGCATGGCGTTGAGATGATCCACCGCACGGCGGCTCATCAGCCGGAAGTCTCCGGTATCGGCGGCAATATCCATGTCGACCATTCGCCTGAGCAGCCGGTAGAACAGCGTTGCAGACGACCTCTTGAACAGGCTTTCGCCTTCGCGCTTCAGCCTCTGGCCGTAGACGACGTCGAAGCCCTCGTCCATCCGTGTCATCATTGGTCCGAGGAGTTCCGGCGGGTCCTGCAGATCGGCATCCAGAATAAGAACTCTTTGGCCGCGGCTAAACTCCAGTCCGGCGCTGAGCGCGACCTGATGGCCATAGTTGCGTGAAAGATCGACGGCAATAACGCGGGGATCATGTCTGGCAAGTTCGATAATGGCCTCGCGCGTGCCGTCGGTCGCGCCATCAATCACGAGAACGATCTCATAAGACGTGCCGACGTGTGAGTCACAGGCAGCCGTAACGCGCCGGTGCAGTTCTCCCATACCATCCAGTTCATTGTAGCAGGGGATGACCACTGAAAGTGCGATTGCCTGCCTTGTCGCGATATCCATCCGCTCCGGCATCCCGCCGCTCCCCGATATTCATCTGGGTTGTAGGACATAGCGATTAAAAATCCGTTCGTGCCTTGCCGGGAGAGGCCATAGGCGATCAGGGTGGGCTAGCATCATCCGGTGCTGAAGCGGCGGCATGTTCATGAATGATTGCAACCTTTGGCAGGCGGTGCGAAACGTTTCGTTAACCGTTCCCGACCAGTCTCTGTATTCCAACAGGAGGGTCTAATATGTCTGACGCAATACTGGACTTACTGGAGAGTGCGAAAATGTTGAGTGATGCAAATTCGGACTACACATTGTCCTTTCTTGTCGGGATGGCCATACGGCAAGCACGGGAAACAGCGCCAAAAAAGCAGAAAAAGGCAGCATGACTGTCGTCGGTTGTTGCATGGTCCGCCGACGTTGTTCGGCGGGGATGGCGCTTGGTGTTTCCGTCAAACTTTCGATGAGTTCGCGCCGTCCTTGAGCGGGTGTTGCTGAGATCGCCAGGCCGCTGTACTGGCCGGGAAGTTTATAGTGGGACGGCGGATCAAAGAGAGGACTGCCATGTCATTGCGGCCGGCGATGATGCGGTTTCGATAGGCCCGTTTTTGATCCCGCTTCTGTCTCATGGATGTCGGCTTTATAAGCCACACCGAAAAAATACCACGTTTATGCGGCCTTCGCCCATTTTCGAGGGGGCTGGATACCAAGCGTGTGTTGCATTTTTCAGAGAAATTGTCATTCTGATTGAAATCAACGCATGATTGAGCCGGAACATCTACTGGAGTATGGCACTTGGTAAAGAACGCACCTCACCAAATCGATATTCATGTCGGCAATCGTTTGAGGTCGCGCCGCCTTGTGCTGGGATTGAGCCAGGAAAAGCTGGGCACCCGGCTGGGCATTACCTTCCAGCAGATTCAAAAGTATGAAAAGGGCACAAACCGTATCAGCGCCAGCAAATTGATGGTGGCTGCAGGTGTACTCAGTGTCCCGGTGAGCTACTTTTTCGAAGATCAGGCGGTCTCCGAGCCGGATGGCCTCGCCCGCGAAGTCGACGAGATGGGGACGTTCCTTCTTTCGCGCGACGGCATCACCCTCAATCACGCCTTCACGTCGATCAAGGACAAACGGGTCCGACAAAGCATCGTTACGCTGGCAAAAGCACTGGCCGACTCGGATGATTTCGTCAATCACGCCGCCGATCGGGAGCACGATTTGCCCACAACGCCTCGATGAATCCTCTCTTTCTGCAGACATTCGGTGGGTTACGCCTGCTTGATGCTGCAGGGCGCGAGCGCAAATTTCCTCGAAAGGGTCTTTTGCTGCTGGCGTATCTCGCCATCGGAACATCTGCGGAGATCAGCCGCGACGAAGCGGCGGAGTTTCTGTGGGGCAGTGATGATCGAGCGCTGGCCTTTACCAATCTCAGAAAGCTGATTTCCCGTTTGCGCGCCGCTGACGGCGCGCTCCTGACGTTTTCGGCATCCCATCTTTCTCTTAATCGTACCCTTCTCGTGTGTGACACGGATATAATGGAGACGACTGGCGAGGCTGCGCCGCTGTCGGCTCTTGTCGATCTGATGAGCCGGACATTCCTTCCGGAACTGGACGAGGCTGAAGGGATCGCCAGCCGCTGGTTGAAAGATCAGCGTCAGAGACAGCTGGAAATTTTGCGTGCCCGGCTGCTGCAAACCTCACCGGTTGTGTCAACGGCCATCGAGATGGCAGCGTCCCGGCAGGCGGCTTTCTTTCTTCTGGAACGCTTGCCCGGCGATCAACAAGTCCGCGACACCCTGTCGATTGGCCCCCGTGTAACAGTCATCGAACGACCGGTGCAGCGGGAAAGTGAACTGGCGCCGCCGCTTGTTTCATGGACCGAAAATCCGTTGCATCTTTCGAAGCTGCCGCGCGTGGCACTTTTGCCGCCCGTTGGTATGCATGTTGCAAATCTGGAGATTCCAACCGCCAGCGCCCTGATAGATGACGTTGCCATCGCACTTTGTACACTCCGCGGCCTGTCGATTGTCGCGCCCTATACGGCAGAGCGTATCCGGGCCAGCGACGACAAACTCTTCCTCCTGGAGCAGTACGATATTTCCTATGTGGTCGATACGAAGCTGACCGGCGACGGCCTCTTTGTGCAGATCATCTTCGTTCCATCTGACAATGTGATTTACGCGGAGCGTTTTGATATCGCCCGGGGGTTACTTTCATCCCATCGCAAGGCACTGGCGGAGATGGTGACGGACCGGATCCTTTCAGAGTTGAAGCGCAACGAGCGCGCTCTTGTCGATTACGAATTCCATCCCGGTGCCTATCAGCGTTATCTCGCTGGCGTGCAGCAGATGAGCAGGCTGACCCTGCCTTCGGTGCGCGCTGCGCGAAAGGCCTTTCGCGAAGCCTTGCAGCACAATGCCGATTTCTCCCACGCATTTAGCGGTATCGCCAAGACCTATTCCATCGAATGGGTTTTGACCGCGCGCGGAGACCTGGAACTGCTTCGCAAGGCAGAGAACAGTGCGCGCTTGGCAATCGAACGTGATCCTGACATCGCCTACGGCTATAAAGAGCTCGGCATGGCCAAGCTTTATCTGGGCAAGATTGACGAAAGCATTGAGGCGCTTGCCCGCGCGGAAGAACTCAGTCCGCATTATGCCGATGCCGTCTATAGTTTCGCCGATACGCTCGTTCATGCGTCGCGCCCCAAGGAGGGCCTTGAAAAGATCGAGCGGGCGATCTCGCTCAACCCGCTCGGGCCGGATGAATATTTTTGGTGCGCTGCCGGTGCGAGTTATTTCGTCGGTTCGTTCGACAAGGCTGTGTCGCGAATCCAGAACATGTCCAATCAGTCATCCGCCTACCGACTGCTGGCCGCAAGCTGTGCGATGCTCGGCGATACCAAGCGCGCCAACCACTATCGCCGGAAGGACAGGGAGGCCAATCCCCAGTTTGACCTGCAGAAATGGTTGGAAGTGGTGCCGATCAGGGAGCACTGGCAAAAAGAAATGTATCGGGAGGGCCTGTTGAAGGCCGGATACTGAGAGCTCAACAAAAGGAGAGATGAATGTCGAAAGTAGTCGTTATCGGATTTCCGGGAGACCCAAAACTCTATATCGCCGACGTGACCGCAGGCACACTCACACCGCTCAACAATGTCACGGGGGCGCTCGCTGCTGCAAGCCAACTGCGTGCCTCCGGCGGTGTTGTCATCAAGGATGTCGATTTTGCAGTGGCCGTATCGTCTGCCGCTTCCGTATCGGCTGGTCTCTTCGATACCTGATGTTGAAGACAAAGGAATGGCAGGACAGGGCGTGCGGCCCGGAGGAGACTTACGACAGGGTCTCGTCCTTCCTTCCAGAATTCGGTATTACCCGTGTGGCGCGCCATACGGGTCTTGACCGGGTCGGAATTCCTGTCTGGTGCGCCTATGCACCCAATGCAAAATCAATCGTTGTCGCACAGGGAAAAGGCCTGACTGACGAAGACGCGCGGACGTCAGCGGTCATGGAGGCACTGGAGCGCGTCGTTGCATCCCAACCGTATTGCGATATTACGCGTGCTTCCGCTGGTTTTCTCAAAGGAAGCGGAAAGCGCGTTGATGCACTCCCCAGCCTGATCGCCACCGGTCAGTCGGCCATCAGCGAGGAAGAGGATATACCCTGGATTGCCGGCCGTGATCTTCTGACGGGGGAAACGGTCTACGTACCGTTTGAAGCCGCAACTCTCGATCGCACGGTGACGGCGCGCAGATACTGGCAATCATCCGATGGCCTGGCATCGGGAAACACCCTGGACGAAGCCGTATTTCACGGCCTGAATGAACGGATCGAGCGGGACGCTTATGTTCTGTGGCAGGTGTCCAGCCTCAGTGGCCGGCAGGCGTCGTGCTTTGACCCCAAATCGCTTGGCTGCCAGGAAATATCTTCACTGACCGCCCGTATCGAGAAAGCCGGACTTGTCTTGCGGATGTTCGACATGACCAGTGATGTCGGCGTTCCCTCCTTCACGGCCCTTGTAGCGCCCAGCGAAGTCTTGTCCTCACAGCGCCCGCGGTTTGTCGATGTGAACTATGGGGCTGGGACACATCCTTCCGCTCGAAGGGCCATAATTCGCGCGATAACCGAAGCAGCCCAATCGCGCATGACCTATATCAGCGGCGCCCGGGACGACGTCTATCCATCGGTTTACCGCCAGACGTTGGCCGAGGAGACACGCAGTCTGCTGAGGGCGGATCCGAAATTGCTTCATTTGCAGGATTTCGCGAGTCTGGCGGGGGAAAGTCTCAGCGAAACTATCGAGATATTCAGCAAACAGGGCCTTGGGCCGGTCATCGCCGTGTGCCTCGCCAATCCTTCCTGGCCATTTGCTGTGGCAAAAGTGTTTGCTCCAGCGCTGGAAAACCCGGAAGGTGCCCGCGCACAACGGTACGGCCCCCGGGCGCTGGCCAGGGGATCCTTCGGATGAAAATCCTTCATGTTGGTCCGACGCTGCCGGATGCGCATCAATGGGCAGGCGATATTCTTCTCCGCGGCCCGGCTGTGCAGGGCGATATCTTCCAGTCCGTGGAGGATGGCGCCAGCGTCATTGGAATCGTGGATGGCGGGTTTGAATACACCGCGCCACTCTGGCACAAGGAAGTCCTCTATGCGCTGAGCGCTGGTGTGACTGTACTCGGGGCAGCGAGCATGGGTGCTTTGAGAGCCGCAGAATGCCACGCATTCGGTATGATCGGCGTAGGCAAGATTTTTCACGAATATGCAACGGGAATTCGCGTCGACGATTCCGATGTGGCGCATTTGCACGGACCGGCCGAGCTGGGTTGGATGCCCCTAAGCGAGCCGTTGGTCAACGTTTCCGCGACAATCGAGGTGCTGGCGGAACACCATGTCGTCAGCGGTGAGGAGGCCCGCCAGCTGAATGCGATCGCAGGATCAATATTCTTCAAAGACCGGACATGGCGCTCAATCATCGCGCTTGCCGATTTTATCGATGCGGGCAGGGCGGCTGCCATTGCACAGGCGCTAAGGACATTTTCGATCAACCAAAAACGCGCCGATGCGCTCGAACTGCTGACGGTCATGGCACATTGCAGTGGCATTCGGGCCGCAGTTGAAGCCGGCTGGCGGTTCCAGCAAACAAGCCTTTGGAACGAAATGGTGAAACAACACTCCACGGCGAAAGTGCCGGGCGAACTATCTTGAGCTGTGTCACGCTTGTGTCACGCGCGGTTTGCGGCGGTTGCAGCTATTATTGCTGCACGATCATTGCGGAGCCAGAAATGACAGCAGCATTTGCCACTATTGCGTTCAACGGCCGGGACAACTCCGTCGAGGGCGAGGTCGAGGAATTTCACGCTATTACGCGGCTTATCGTCTTTGCAAGGGAGAGCGCCGCACTGCTCGATGCCGATCAAACTGTTTACTGCCTGAACCTGGCACTCGAGCAGATTGCAACGGAACTGCGCCATCGCGCCGACAATTCGTCAGAGATGACGCCATATTTTAAGGATGGCATAAACAGGCAGTAGGCCGGAAAGAGCGGACACGATCCCAGGGTCGGTCTCCGCGCGGACAGGTTCTCCATCTTTTAAAAAAATGAAAGGGATCCGAACTGATGCGGGTCCCTTTTTTTGTTGTGGCATTTTGTGCGAATACTTGCCGATGAGATACTCCCTCCGCCTGGACGGATGTGGTGAACAGCGGTCGCAGCAGTGTTTTGTTCCGTCCCCTTATATTTTCCGGGATCGCTGCAGCATGCCGAAAAGGTCACGCGGCTCGTCGGGATCGGCGATCATGTCGAGGTCCTGGTACAAGCCCGTTCCAGCCAGCTTGCCCCTGACATAGCGGAGCGCCGAAAAATCCTCGATGGCAAACCCGACGCTGTCGAAAAGTGTGATCTGCCTGGCATCCCGGCGGCCGGTGGCCTGGCCGCTTACCACCTTCCACATCTCCGTTACCGGAAATTCCGGCGGCATTTGTTGGATCTCGCCCTCGATACGCGTCTGAGGGGTATATTCGACAAACGTGTCGGCGCGGCTCAGGACATCGTAATGCAACTCGGTCTTGCCCGGGCAATCGCCGCCGACGGCGTTGATGTGGATTCCGGCGCCAATCATGTTATCGGTTAGGATCGTGGCAAATTGCTTGTCGGCCGTGCAGGTGGTGATAATACCGGCGCCTTCGATTGCGGCTTGCGATGAGGCACAGGCGGTCACCTTCAATCCGAAGTGGGAAAGATTACGAGCTGTCTTTGCCGTTGCCATCGGGTCAATGTCGTAGAGTTGCACATGGGTGATGCCACAGACGGCCTTGAAGGCCAGAGCCTGAAATTCCGCCTGTGCACCATTGCCGATGATCGCCATGGTGCGGGCATCTTTCGGTGCCAGATGCCTGGCAACCATTGCAGAGGTGGCCGCCGTGCGAAGCGCGGTCAGCAAGGTCATCTCCGTCAGAAGCACGGGATATCCGGTTGAAACCTCCGCCAGCAGGCCGAAGGCAGTGACGGTCTGCAGGCCCTGAGCCATGTTCTTCGGATGGCCGTTTACATATTTGAAACTGTATATCTCGCCATCCGAGGTCGGCATCAGCTCGATGACCGCTTCTTTGGAATGAGAGGCAATGCGCGGCGTCTTGTCGAACAGGTCCCAGCGGCGGAAGTCATCCTCGATGACATCGGACAGTTCCACCAGGAGGCGCTCGATGCCGACGGCGTGGACGAGGCGCATCATGTTGGCAACGCTGACAAAAGGGACGAGGGCTTTTTCCGACGGGAGAGGCGAGTGCGTGGAGAATCCTTTTGAACGCGCAAAGCGCACTGAGGCGCCAGTAGAGAGTGGCTAGAGCCGTATCGAACGATGCTTGAGCGGTGGCTTCAATGCTATCTCAGAGCGACCATATCATCCCAAACCTGTGGCCGTCTTCGTCTCCTTATTCCTCTATCGGCTTGGTCAAACCGGCAGGCTCAGATGCGGCGTGGCGTTTTGAGCTAGAAGCCAATCCCGCATGCATTTGACGTTTTCTGAATTGCGTGGCGTGCGCGGATAGACCAAATAGAATCCAAGTTCGTCGGCCAGGTTGACATCGAAGGGACTGCACAGGCGGCCGCTTGCAAGATCGTCCTCGATCAACGGTTCGCTCGCCAATGCAACACCCTGTCCGGCAACAGCGGCATCAATTGCCAGGGAGGCGTACGAAAACTTTACCGACTTCAGGGTGGTCATGTCCGTGCGGACGCCGGCGTGCTCGAGAAACACCGGCCACATGCCGTGGGCGTCATGCAAAAGGACATGCTGCGGTAAATCCTGAACCGTCCTGGGTGGTTTTCCTGCCGCCATGAGGGACGGACTGCACACCGCAAAAAGTTGTACTGGAAACAGCAGGTCGCCCTGCAAGCCCGCTCCAAAGGGCGGTTTCGTTTGGCGAACGGCGATATCGACACCATCGCTCTGAAAATTTGCCAGATTGTTTGTTGCCAGCACCTGAACTTCAACGTCAGGGTTGGCCTCGGAGAAGCGGCCAAGACGTGGAATGAGCCATTTCGTTGCGAAAGAATGCGTCACACTGATTGTGATGACGGTTTTCTGGGGTTTCAGTTCTTGGGTCGCTTCGGCGATCATCCACAGTGCACGCTGGACTGGCTTGAGATAGCGCTGTCCGGCCTCGGTCAAAGCGAGTGTCCGGGGAAGCCGGTCGAACAGCTTGACGCTGAGCGCATCCTCAAGCGCCCGCACCTGTTGGGCAACAGCCCCTTGCGTGACGCAAAGCTCTTCTGAAGCGACCCGAAAATTCAAATGCCGCGCAGCGCTCTCAAACATCCGAAGCGCATTGAGGGGTGGGTAACGGTAAGGTCCGTGTGCGCCAAGCATTCAATAGTTTTCCTACAGGCAGGACGATATCTTTCTGCTTAGTCTTCTGCTTCCTCCTGTGTCAACTTACAGGAATCGGCGTAGCGCTTTTGAAGGGACATGAAATGGCAAATGAAAAGGTTGCGGTCATCACGGCCGGCGGTAGCGGCATGGGTGCTCAGGCTGCCCGTAAGCTGGCTGCGGACGGATACAAAGTGGCAATTCTATCGTCTTCCGGCAAAGGCGAAAAACTCGCCACAGAACTGGGAGGGGCCGGCATAACAGGCTCCAATCAGTCGAATGATGACCTGAAGAAATTGGTTGATCTGGCTGTCTCGACCTGGGGCCGTATCGACGTTCTCGTCAACAGCGCGGGTCACGGTCCCCGCGCACCGATCCTCGACATATCCGATGACGATTGGCACAAGGGCTTGGAAACCTATCTGCTCAACGTTGTCCGTGCGGTTCGGCTTGTCACACCACTCATGCAGAAACAGCAATCCGGCTCGATTATCAACATATCGACCGCATGGGCGTTCGAGCCATCCGAAATGTTCCCCACATCGGCCGTATTCCGGGCCGGTCTTGCCGCCTATACGAAGATTTTCGCGGACACCTACGCCAAGGACAATATTCGTATCAACAACGTCCTTCCGGGATGGATCGACAGCCTGCCTGCGACCGATGCACGACGCGATAGCGTACCGATGCAGCGATACGGCAAGAGCGAGGAAATCGCGGCAACGATCGCATTCCTGGCCTCCGACGGGGCGGGGTATATCACCGGGCAGAATATTCGTGTCGACGGTGGCCTCACACGGTCCGTCTAAACTAATTCCATCGATACGAATGGATTTCGGCAAGCGCCGTTCGTCAACTCACCAGAATGGCTGTTCTCAACGCTGGGAACAGCCATTTTCAGTGCTACTTGCCGTGAGAAGCAGTAGGTAGCGGAAATCGGGCGGGCATTGGCGATAGCTATCTCAGCTCGCCGCAACGCAAAGAAGTATCTTCCCGATCACGGATCTCTCCTCCAGCAGACGATGACCCGACGCGCCTTCGGACAGAGGAAAGACCGCAGCGATTTCGACCGAGAGTTTGCCGGAGCCTATGAGGGAAAAGAGCTTTGAAGATCGCTCTATCCTGTCCTCCCGGGTCTTGAGTACGTTCCACAAATCACCGCCGATGAACTTGAGCGACCGGTCCATAAGGACGCGGGGATCAACGGGTTGCGGATCGCCGCCGGCCATGCCGTAGAACACAACCGAACCACCGGTCCTGACGACGGCAAGGCTTTCAGTGAGCGTCGATCCAACCGAGTCATAGGCAACGTCAACCTCGCCGGTAGCGGCGATGACGGTCTCGCGCCAATTCTCGTATCCGAATGCAAAGTTGGCACCGACCCGCAGCGCTGCCTGGCGCTTGGTCTCTGAGGACGCGATTGCCACGACCTTGGCACCTTTGTCGCGCGCCAACTGGCATAGCAACAGGCCCACGCCTCCACCGGCGGCATGAACCAGCGCGACATCGCCGGGTCTGATATCGTAGCTGTCGGAAACGAGGTATTGTGCGGTCAGGCCCTGCAACAGGACAGCCGCCGCCGTTTCAAGCGTGATATCCGACGGCACAGGAATGATTTTGTCGGTGTCGACGACGGCAAATTCAGCATTTGAAAATGGACTGTCGGCAAACGCTACCCTGTCACCGATGCGAAGTCCCTCAATATCCGCGCCGACTGCTTCAATATGGCCAGAGCCTTCATACCCCAGAATCCAGGGGCTCTTTCCCTTGAGATGGTAGTTGCCCTGCCGTCGATACACGTCTGCGAAGTTCAATCCCGCATAGGCGATACGGACTAGGGCATCGCGAGGCCCCAAGATCGGGTCGGGCACCTCTGCTAGATGCAGCACGTCGGGCGTGCCAAATTCCGTGAAAACCAGTGCTTTCATGTTGGGTCCCTTTTTGATTGCCGTGCCAGATACTCTGGTGGGCTTTTCAGCATTCCTCTTCTTGTCAGTTTCACGGCCTCCGCATCAAATCAGTTCTTCTGTGTCGAACCAGTAAAAAATCTATTGGCATGACTTGGAACCCCAATTGCATGCCCGCCTTGTGGACGTTCACCGCCAGTGCTGAGAAATGTCCCTGCCTCTAGCAAACGAATTCTTGACGGCGAGATCATGCGTCCTCTAAGTGATCGGGACGGTTTCCGGAGGGATGACTCCCGACGGGATTAATAGGGAACACGGTGCGGATGACCCATATGGGGCCAAGACCGTGGCTGCCCCCGCAACTGTAAGCGGATTGTCGATATGCCCTTGTGGCCTCCTTCGGGATGGTCATGCCACTGCACTGAGGTGCGGGAAGGCAGGCATTCGGCGTATATCTGCGAGCCAGGAGACCTGCCGTCAAAACAGTGTCCACCATCCCGGACGGGGTTGTCCGGAGAGGAGCTTGAGATGACGATTTTAGATTTTTCCATCGGCGTAGCGCCGTGGATTTTCCTCACCGCACACCGGCACTGCTGAATTTCCGCTAAGCACGAGCTTTGACGGCATGCGCGCTGCATGCATTGCCGTTCGCTCTGCGCTGTGACGGCAACTCCCGTTCTCACCTATCGCTGGTAAGGCCCTGTCTCTCGCCAGAACATCAATACGAGGATCACCATGAATCGCTACGTCTCGCGCGCTGTCTTGTTTTCCATCGCGGCGCTTTCGGCAGCCGCCCTTGCACCGCCAGCCAATGCCGCATCGAGCGCCTATCCGCTGACGATCACCAATTGCGGCCAGCCAGTCACATTCGAAAAGGCACCGGAAAAGACGGTGTCCATCGGTCAGGGCATGACCGAAATCCTCTATTCGCTCGGGCTTGCCGGCAAAATCGTTGGAACAGCCGTTTGGGTTGGCCCGGTATTGCCGGCCTATGAGGAGGTCAACAAATCAATCAAGCGCTTGGCCGACAATGACCCGAGCTTCGAATCCGTCGCCGGTCAGGAACCGGATCTGGTCGCCGCCGAGTTCGAATGGCATGTCGGTACGCAAGGGTCTGTCGGCAGGCGAGAGCAGTTTGCAGAGCTTGGCATCAAAACCTATGTTTCGCCTGCCGATTGCGTCGCCAAGGTCAACACCGATGGCGGCGACGGCGTGCGCAAGGAGCTCTTCACAATGGATCTGATTTATCAGGAAATCAGTGAGTTGGCGCAGATCTTTGACATTCAGGATCGGGGCGATGCATTGATTGCTACCCTGAAGAAACGCGAGGCCGATGCGGTAGCCTCACTTGGCGGGTCGAGCAAGGACCTTCCGGTCGCTTTCTGGTTCTCCAGCAAGGAAGTGCAAGGCGACGCCTTCATCGCTGGCAAGAACAGCGCGCCCGCCTATATCCTCATGACGCTTGGGGCAAAGAATGTCGTCAGCACCGAAGTGGAATGGCCTCTTGTCGGCTGGGAAACGATCGCTCAGGCCAATCCTTCGGTGATCGTCATTGCGACGATGGATCGCCGCCGATACGCGGCTGACGATCCGAAGGTCAAGATCGACTTCCTCGAAAAGGATCCAGTCACCAGCCAGCTTGACGCCGTCAAGAACAAGCATTTCGTCGAGATGGACGCGCAGTCGATGAACCCGACCATCCGGACGATCGACGGTCTTGAAATTCTCGCCGCTGGCATCAAGTCGTTTGGCCTGGCAAAATGAACCAAGGACTGATGACCCGGCCGGGATGGGGAGCGCTTGCGGCGCTCTCCATTCTTTCCATCCTTGTTTTGGTTTTCGCGGTCAGCCTCGCGGTCTCAATCGGCGAGATTTCAATTCCGATCGGTACGACCGTCAAGGCAGTCGGCAACCGCCTGTTTGGAACCGGTTTCAAGTTGAGCCGCATCCATGAAGGCATCATCTGGGACTACCGTCTGAGCAGGGCGCTGGTGGCGGCGAGTTCAGGCGTTGCGTTGGCGCTTTCTGGCGCGATTCTGCAGGCCCTGCTGCGCAATCCGCTGGCGGAGCCATACGTCCTGGGGATTTCCGCCGGTGCATCGACAGGTGCCGTTGCGGTGATGATCCTCGGTCTCGGTTATGGTGTTTTAACATTGTCCGCCGGGGCGTTTATCGGTGCGGTGATGGCTTTTCTATTCGTGTCCCTGCTCGCCGCCGGGGCGGGGGGAGGGGCTG
>UBTA01000116.1 GCA_900468065.1 Hyphomicrobiales bacterium
CTCGCAAAATAGATAGCAGCAATGCCGCTCGCGCTGGAAGCAGCCAGCCTTTTCATCACTTACACTGTTTTTTGAGGATCGGTCCCCACACTAGCTTTCGGGCGGCCAGATCTCGTTCGGTAAATATCTCAGGGTTGGCCGCCTCTTCTAAGAATGACGGCAATTGTTGGCTGTCCCTCACGGCATCCTGCCGCGGTCTACTTGCAATCAACTGTGCAAAAGGTCTTTGAATTTCAGCTCGAAGAGCAGAACGCCGAAATCGTCCCATACCTCAAACACCTGATCACTGACGGGCAGGCCAGAGGCAATTTGCTCAATCATCATTTCTCGTGCCGCCTGCACTGCTTCTCGTTTGGCAAAATCCGAACTCGGAAGGTCTACGCCTTCGGTGTCTTCCTCAAAGCTGTCGCCGTCCCGGATATTGAAGTAGAAGTGTGCCACGAGCCGTCCTTTCCGGATGCATTCTGCAAACCCATGGATCGGGTTGCTCCGGAGTTTTCGTACGATATCGTACCATATCTTCGGGCATGTTCACAGCACTTCACGACCCGTATTTACGGAGGCCATAATCCGTTCAGTCCGCGGCAGTGCTCGGTAACGTGAATGCGAGGGGAGAACGGTTACCGTTGGGTGGGATGAGCGCCCGGCTCCCTTCCTGAACACGTCTGACGCGATCACCGACGTCATTCCCAACGTATCCATCCGAGCCGAAGCCGGCAAAGAGGCGGAACAGTCCTCAAGGGCGGTAAAAATGGCGGCAGCTCGTAAGGCGCGGCGAGGCTCCCCCACGAGCGAGCGGGCCATTCGGAGCCCGTTTTATTTCCGAGGTGGTCCCCAGTTTGCGTTGGAACATGGGTTTAAGCGTTAAACTGTTCGGTGAGGGTATTCAAAACTGATTAAAGTCGTGCTTCGCTGAGCATGCCCTTTCAATCGAGAGGGCCAGCGTAAATTTTAGCACATATCCCATAACAAGAATTACATCGTCGGGGCATGTAGCCGCAAAGTTAGAATGTCCTGTTTCTGCAAAGTTGGAATGTCACTCTCCTCGCGTCCAAATGACGTCTGGGAGATTGCAGATGGGATTGATAGCGATGAGCGAACGCGATCTGCAGCGGATCGAAGTTTTGTCGAAGGTCGTTGCCGGCCGGATGACGATGGTATCGGCTGCGCATGTGCTTGATTTAAGCGAGCGCCAGGTGCGCCGGCTGCTCAAGCGGATCAAAACGACTGGTGCGGCTTCGATCCGCCACAAGGCGATTGGGCGGCCGTCGAACAACCGGATCAGTTCCGGCATTCGGGATTACGCCGTGACGTTGGTTCATGAGTGTTACGCAGATTTTGGTCCGACCCTGGCTTCGGAGATGCTTGCCGAACGTGATGGGCTGTGTGTCTCGCGCGAGACGTTGCGCAAGTGGATGACGGCTGCAGGCATCTGGCTGTCGCGCAAGCAGCGCCGGACGTTTCATCAACCGCGATTGCGGCGCGAGGCCTTTGGCGAGCTGGTACAGATTGACGGTTCGGATCATCGCTGGTTCGAAGGTCGGAGTGATCCTTGCACGCTTTTAGTGTTCTTTGACGATGCGACCGGCAAACTGATGCAGCTACGGTTCGTGCGGTCGGAAAGTGCGTTTAGTTATTTCGAGGTGCTGGAGTTCTATCTGCAGGATCACGGTGCACCGGTTGCGTTTTATTCGGACAAGCACTCGGTGTTCCGGGTGGCGAAGAAGGACGCCAAGGGAGGCCAGGGCATGACCCAGTTCGGGCGTGCGCTTTGTGAGCTAAACATCGAGATTCTTTGCGCAAATTCGAGCCAGGCCAAGGGCCGCGTCGAGCGGATGAACAGGACACTGCAGGATCGGTTGGTCAAGGCGCTGCGACTGGCCAAGATTAACGACATGGAAGCGGGCAATAGGTTTCTGGCTAGCTTCATGGACCGTTACAACGCGCGATTTTCAATCGTCCCTGCCCGACCCAATGATTTGCATCGGCCGCTGAACCTTGCGCCGGATCGGTTGGCCGATATCCTGTGCAAGCGCGAGCAGCGCTATGTCGGATCGCAATTGACGTTCTCGTTCGAGCGCCAGCGGATCATGCTGGAAGAGACCGATGGTGACGCGTGGGCTGGTGGGCCGTTATGTCGAGACCTATGCTTATGCCGATGGCCGCTTCGATGTGCGTTGGAAGGGGCATTCCCTGCCCTACACGGTGTTCGACAAGGATCAGCGGGTGACGCATGCGGCGATCACCGAGAACAAGCATCTTGGGGAAGTGCTGGCCTATATCAAGGAGCGTCAGGATCAGCAGGTGAAACCGACCGTGAAGACCAACAGTGACAAGAACGGCTACGTCAAACGTGCCCGCGGACCGGGACGGCACAAGGATTTCATGAACGATCCAGCGGTGATTGCGCGCCGCCAAAAGGCGCTGCAAAGACAGCCGGCAGCAGAGTAAAGCGTCGATCCCATCGTCTCAAAGCTAAAGCCGAAGGGGTGTGTCCCACCCGCCCCGATCTGATCTTGCAAGCGGGATCAGCCGCTCAGATCGGGGCTGGTCCTTGTACCGTAGAAGATCGACCGGACACTTTAACTTTGCAAAAAGGCGGACATTTCAATCTTGCCGCCACAGGCACGTGCGGGGCGGCTTTCACCAGGTTGAAAAACGGTGTCCTGAAAGCCGTTCAATCGATCACCTCAGTCCTCATCCACCTGTGTCAGGTCAGTGACCGCTTCAAGCGTTTCCCCATCTATGCATGGTCGCTTGCCGAGTATGCCTTGCAGCGAGTACCAACCACTTCCTGGCAAAGGAGGTTGCGAACCTCATGGGACACTGAGAACTTTGACTTGTTGATCATCGTGGCTCCTCCGTTTCGCTCAAAACCAGAATTGTTCGTGTTTGTTCCCATTTGATTACTTCTTGCAACCGCAGGCAGCAATATTTGCGGGAACCATTGAACAATTGATTGGTTTGAATCGCCGTCGAAACCGGAGGCGAGCGATGAATGCGGCTAAAAAATTTCACCTAAGAAGCACCCTGACATTCATCAAAGGCGTGTGGCAGGTGGTGATATTTTTGGGCGACGCTACTGAACACTGGTCATTTCTAAGCGAAGCCGAGGCAAGGGATTACCAAGCGGCGCGGATAAAGCAGTTGCGTCGCGGAAAACCGAAAAAGCAGGAAGATGGCGCCAGTGCGTAAATGCGCCCGATGTATGGCGAGCCATCCATCGCGGTCCAGGGGAAGCGCTGCAACTAACGGCTAGCCAAATGTTTTTCCAGAGTGGTACGAATGCGGACCCTCACCGCTGTGTCCTCGTTGCCAACAGCCGAGATGAGATCTCGCGTGATCATGCGAAGACCGTAAAGCTGATCCAGGAGATCCATGATGACGTCGATGCCGGCCTCGTTAACGCCAATCTCGTGCGTCAGGTCCAGGATCAGCCGGGCGCGAGCGAGATCGACATCATGGAAGCAGCGCTGGTCCTCGTGGATTTGCGGCGCAAGCCAACCCTCCTGGATCCACAGTTCAAGCTCCGTTACTTCGATCTTGAGGCGATGACAAAATTCATGATCGTCCATGGTTAGCCCTCCATGTCCTTTCGCGGTCTTTGTGTCGTTCCGGAAGCCCAACGTTTCATGAAGCTGGCCAGCTCATCGTCCGGCCGGTCGGGCAACACGATCTTCAAAGTCACATAGACGTCGCCTGCGCCGGCATTCCCGCGCGGCACCCCCCTACTTCTGATGCGCAAGACTTTGCCGCTGCTGGAATTTGGGGGCAACGCCAGGTCGACAGGACCGGAAGGCGTTGGCACGCGTACCTTGCCTCCAAGCACAGCTTCCCTGAGCGTTATTGGCAGTTCGAGGCGAATGTCGTCACCGTCGCGCGTGAAGTAGCGGTGCGGCCGCACGCTGATACTGATTAGCGCGTCGCCCGCAGGGCCGCCGCCGGATCCCGGTTCGCCCTTGCCTCTTAGCCGCAGCGTTTGGCCATGACGGGTACCGGTGGGAATCTGGACGTCGAGAGCCGGACCCTCAGGTAGCTCGACCTTCGTTTTCGTGCCCTTCACTGCATCGAGAAAATCGATCTGCATCGAGAAATGGCGGTCACGTCCCGGCGCATGAAAAGGCGACGCACCGGGGGCTCTGGCGCGGCGCGAGAAAAAGCTCGCGAATATATCGTCCGCATCGCCAAATCCGGCAAAGCCGCCGCCACTGCGAAAGGGCTCCCCCGGGCTACTTGCCGAGGCGTACTCGCGGTAGAAGTTTCGCGGTGCCTGCTCGCCTCCGGTCATGTCGATCTCGCCGCGGTCGAAGCGGGCGCGCTTCTCCGAGTCGCCCAAAAGCTCGTATGCCGTGGATATCTCCTTGAACTTGGCCTCGGTATTTTTATCACCGGGGTTCAAGTCAGGATGCAGCTTCTTGGCGAGCTTGCGGAATGCGCTTCTGATTTCTTTTTGCGTCGCATTCCGTGTAACGCCAAGAATGTCGTATGGATCTCGGCTCATTGGTTTCTCCTGTGGCCATCAAAACGGCGACCTCTGAAGTACGAATGTCAACTCGGAGAATCGCACCGAGACATTCACCCTTCAATCACCCTTCAATCTGTTCGATCCTTGGCCCAACTCACCTCGCCATCAGCAGTAAAGGGCTTCCGTCACGGATCAGTTCAAGTGCGAGGATTGCCGGCTTGTCGGCGAGCGCCTTGCGCAAATCGGCAACGGAAGAGGTCGGCAAGCGGTTCGCCGCTACGATCACGTCACCGGCCTGCAGCCCGCTGCGCGCCGCCCTGCTGCCCGACGCGACGCTTTCAATCACAACGCCGGCGATACCGAATTGGCCGGCCTCCTCGGGAGACCCTTCCCGCAATCTGACGCCATCAAGGGGCGAGCCTGTGAGGTCGGAATATGACCGGTCGTCCGCCGTGACCGTGACGGCGATCTCCCGCTGACTATCTCCGCGCTTGACCGTCAAATTGACCCTATTTCCGGCGGGAGTGAGGCCGATGTGGTTCCTCAGACTCGTTGCGCTGTGGATCAGATGACCGTCGATCGCAGTAATCACATCGCCCGTTTCCAATCCTGCCTGGGCGGCCGGCGAGCCTGGTTCGACGCTGGCGATCAGCGCGCCGCGCAGATCCCCGAGCTTGAGGGCCTCGGCGATATCGGGTGTCAGGTCCTGGATACCGACCCCAAGCTTGCCGCGACGGATTTCGCCGTGGGCTACCAGTTGCTTCATCACCGATAGGGCCATATCACTCGGGACTGCGAAACCGATACCGACATTGGCGCCGGCCGGGCTGAGGATGGCGGTGTTGATCCCGATTAGCTTGCCCTCGAGTGTCACGAGCGCACCTCCAGAATTGCCGGGGTTGATCGAGGCGTCTGTCTGGATGAAGTCCTCATAGCCTTCGATATTCAGCCCGCTGCGTCCGAGCGCGCTAACAATGCCGGAGGTGACGGTCTGACCGAGCCCGAAGGGATTGCCGATGGCCACGACATAGTCGCCGACGCTAAGGGCTTCAGAATCACCGATCCGGATCGCGGTGAGGTTTTGATTGTCGATCTGAACCAGTGCGATGTCGGTCTCCTTGTCGCTGCCGATCAGCTGTGCCGGGAGTTGCCTGCCATCTTTCAGTGTGACGGAGATTTGCATGCCGCCGTTGACGACGTGATGGTTGGTCAGCACATAACCTTTGGCGGCATCGACGATAACGCCGGAACCGGCACTCATTCTGGCTTGTTGTTGCTCCGGCAAGTTGAAGAACCGCCGGAAGTTCGGATCGCTATAGAGCGGATTGTCTTGCTCCGGCGCTCGCGAGATGACGGCGATATTGACGACGGCGGGGGTGACCCCTTCCAGCATCGTCGCCAGCGTCGGCAGGCCGGTGGAAGATGAAGCCGGCCCCGCCTGCTGCGCAGGAAGCGGGCTCATCGACACCAGAAGGGCTCCGGCGAAAACGGCTGCGGAAAAGACGGTCGTGCGGAGCCTCAGGGCATCATCGAACATTGGCGTGCTCCTTATCGAAGTGAATATGGCCTCCTTGCAGGCGTTAACTAAAAGGGATCGAAAGAAGCGGGTCCGGAGATACGGGCCCGCTTCTCTTGACCGGCTCAGGCGGTCGACAGCGGATGGTTATGGCTGAACCAGATGCTCGCGGCGGCCAGCACCGCAACGACGATACCGGCAACGACATGGACCCACGTCGCGGCTGCCACGGTTGAGAAGTCGAGAATCCAGGGGGCAGCCAGAGCCCAAATACCAAGCACCAGGTTGGCCCATTCCTCCATCTCGTAGAAGGCATAGAGCGCCGCTACGGCGATTACGGCAATGGCCGCACCGACAATCCAGGCGTTCCAAGCGGCATAGGTCTCCGCGGCGAAGCCAAATAGCCAGGGTGAGACAAGAAGACCAAGGCCAGCAACGACATTGACAATGTCGAAAGCGGTCCGGTTGTTCGAAGACAGGGACTTCAGCATTATGATTTCTCCTCTTCAAGTTGTTGCATTCTCAGGGAACCGCCTCCTGCAAACAGGAGGGGCTTGCGGCGGCAGGACACGATGCCCGCAGCCGCAAAGCTCAGTGGTTGTTGAAACGGGAGCCAGAAGCAGTGACGCCGCCGCGCCGCTCAGAAACGGTGTCATTTCGTCCGGACTGAACGCGCCAGCGGCGATCTCGTGCAGCGCAAGGTCACTAGGGTTGGCATAGGGCAGATCACGCCTCGGTTGCGCACCGTGGGTGAGCGCACGGGCGCGGGCGGCTGCAGCCATCGCCAGCGCGAACCTGTTCGATACAATCTTTTGGCAATCGAAAACGGCATGGGGATCCATGGGCGCACCTCACGCACCTCTTCGATCGGGCGTACTGGTCCCGACCTCTCGCTCGATCAGTGCCTGGTCAACTTGTGGAGGGCACGACGGACGCTTGTTCACCGGCATCCCTTCGTTCGTCGCCTGGTCGATCAGGATTTTGGTCCAGGACCAGTTCATCAGAACCAACTGCTGCGCTTCAAAAGGCAGCGTCGCATCCGCGGCGACATGCATAGGAGACGAGGATGTTGCGAGGCCGGGGGCAGTGTTCCGTTTCACGGCCTGACCGTACCTTTCCTCAAGGGCGGAGGGGTCGAGCCACTCCAATGTTACATCTGTTACATCCGAAAAGGTATGAGACGGCTGGTTCGATCGGCAGAGAGCCGCAGTTTTGCTCGCAAGACGCTGCACAACACAGCGCAGGCCCTGCGGCCCCACATGGCGGATGGCGGATCGAAGCGTTGGGAAGT
Organism: Hyphomicrobiales bacterium; assembly: GCA_900468065.1. Lineage (GTDB taxonomy): Bacteria > Pseudomonadota > Alphaproteobacteria > Rhizobiales > Rhizobiaceae > Pararhizobium. The sequence continues at coordinate 7,273 of UBTA01000116.1, forward strand.
CCATCTCCGCTTGTGGCAGCGTGTCGGTACTGCGGGTATAACTCAACCAGGGCTCGATGAACGGTGCGCTGCGGCGCTTGAAGACAAGCCGCCAGCCTCTCGTTGGCGCTTTCCCTGATGTCATTGCAGAGCGCGATGGCTTGAAGAAGCGGGCAACGGCATGCTCTGGAACAACAGAGCGGCCGAAAGACAAAGCTTTCCGCCGGTTATCATTGGAGGACCGAATGACGGATGCGGGCCTCGTGTTCGGGTGGTGTGTCTTAGTCAAAATCTCCATCATTATCCCTCCCTGTCGGCGAAGGAGCCGGCGGCCGTGATCTAACCGGCCGCCAGGCGGGCTGGGTCGTTTAGCTCTTGATGGCGATCCGCTTGACCTGCGTCTGCGCCTTTTCGGTCTTGGGCAGGGTCACGGTCAAAACGCCGTTCCTGAAGCCGGCTTCGATCTTATCGTCCTCGACCTCGGTGCCAAGCGGGATGCGGCGTTCGAAGCGGCCGTAGTAACGCTCGGAGAATTGCTTCTCCTTGTCTTCCGTCTCGGAGCGTTTCTCGCCCTTGACGGTCAGGACGCCGTCGTTGAGCAGCACCTCGATATCCTTTTCGTCGAGGCCGGGCACTTCGGCGGTCACCTTGATCTCCTTCTCAGTCTCGGAGATCTCGACACTCGGCCAGCCGGTTGGGAGGGCAGACGGGGGCCCGAAGGCCGGCAGGTCCCGGTCAAACGCACGGAAGACGTCGTTGAAGAGCCGGTTCATCTCACGGTGCAGCGACAGGAACGGATTGCGCTCCTCGTCGCGGTAGATCATTGGGGCCCGATTGCCATTATTGCGGCCCCAGGGCATCAGATCACGGACACTCATGGTTTTCTCCTTTCTTCTATCGATGAATAATCGTCTCCTGGCGGCGCCGGGGAGTCCCTGGCGCCGTGTGCTTACGAAATGGATCGTCCTGACTTAAGCGGCCTGCTGTTCGGCTTCGATCCGCTTTGTCTCGGTCTCGGGCAGCGCCAGTCCGGTCGTGATCTCAATCCGGCGCGGCTTCATCGCTTCAGGGATTTCGCGCTTGAGATCGACGGTCAAAAGACCGTTGACCAGGCTGGCGCCAACGACCTTGACGTGATCGGCGAGCTCGAAGCGACGCTTGAAGGTGCGCCCGGTGATACCGCGATGCAGATACTGGCTGTCATCCTCACCCGCCTTCTGTCCCGACACCACGAGCATGTTCTGCTCTTGGGCGATGTCGAGTTCGTCCTGCGAGAAACCCGCGACCGCCATAGTAATGCGGTAGTCGTCCTCGCCGGCCTTGGCGATGTCGTAGGGAGGCCAGTTGATGTTTGTCTCGATGCGGCTTGCAGCATCAAGGGCGTTCAACATTCGGTCGAAGCCGACGCTTGACCGGAACAAGGGAGAGAAGTCGAAAGTGGTTCTCATAGCCACATCCTCCATTGAAGCAACATGGGTACAAGGTTCAAATTCCGCCGTTAATGTCCTCATTACTCGACGGGCCGGTCCGACGGGGTACCCGGCAGCATTGATTTAGTTTTGGTAAACTGGCTGTTCAAGGCATTTGTGACCGGCAAAACGACATTTTTTGGGGGGGGGCAGATAACTATCGCAAACAGGCTCATGGATAGAATGGAACGAGCGATGGTTAGGCGGTATAGCTTCGGCTAAGCGACCTCTTTTCGGGATCCGCGACGCGAGGTAAATGCTCAAGGCCTCCAATAAGGACGGTAGGCGATCACAGTTGCAGCCCAAAGGGTGCAGCAGTTCGCGTAAGTGGTCGTACAATCCGATGGCGAGAGGCTCCGCTTCCACGCCGCGGACAGCAAGCAGCCCGCGGTGACACTTCATGCGGGCTTTGCCTCCTCATGAGGAACAATTTCGGCACTGACCAGTTAGTGCACACCAAAAAAATGCGGGTGACACAAAAATGGACACCGATAAACCAAACGCGCGGTTTGCGCCGGCAACAGTAACAACCGACCGAAACCGAAAGACAGTGGACGGCTTCAGTGTCGCAGTGATCGTTTTAAGCGTTCTAGCGATCACGGTTTTCTTGATTTACTCGGTCCTGATGCTTTACGCCATCGTGACAGCGTATTGATCGGGATCCAGCACCGCTGCGCTCGGCAATGGCGCTGGGAGCATCCGGTGATGCCCAGCGATGGCCGACACCTGGCCACGGACCAGACGGCATTAGGACCTGCCGATGCTTCGGTGGAAACTCCGATTGGCAAAGGCAGGGACGTTCTCGATCGGGCACAGCAAACCGCTTTTCTTGGCGAAGCGCTTGAATGTCTCATACGACGAACTAATGGGAAAATTGCGCGTCATCGTGTCGCGAAGGGCCTTTAAAGTCACTTCGCATACGAGGTTGCGCTCTTCCAGAGGCCACTCCTCCAGAAATCCAGTGCATCCTCCACACAGGCAATTTCTTGGATGAAATTTGTCCGCTTGACGTAGATCGGCTGGTCAAACAGCATCGGCGCCATTGTTACCTCCTTGTCTTGGCTTGATTGGCGGACAACATTTAAGAGGCGATTTTGCCCGTTTCAACCGTAGACTCGAAACGTCCAATCACCTTTGAGTCCAGCCGCTATGAATTCAGATCGACCGTCTGGCCTGGCATCTCGACCCTCGCGACCTTCTTCGCAGTATCTGCCGGATGCGCAGGCGCGTTGACGGATCGGAATCAATACCGGGCGGTTCACAGAGAGTTTTTTCAAGTCTTCGTCGTCCCCTTCCTGGCCATAGCGGCCGAAGGCAGACGCAGGTGTTCCGGCGCGCTGCGAATCGTTTCGATGTTACTTGGACAAAGATTTTAGGCTGCCCGGCAGACTGAGCGGTCTAGATCGCTGGGAAATTGCCACCATTCTCACCCAGCAGAGAATGGTGGCGCAATATGGATTTCAATATGCCAGCAGTGCGCGTGTCAGTATGGATACGGAAATATACGCCTCCTCCTGAGGCACTTACAAATTACATCAAGCGAATGCGCGTCGAAAAGTCGAAATCGCAACCTGGAGGCCTTTGTCCGGACTCGGACCAAACCGGGATGCTGCCTCGCAGCGATATCCAGATGCCCGGAAGCGTGGAGGATATATCAATTGCTCCCTCCAAGTTGATAAGCGATAGTCACCTCATCGGTTTTTTGGGTGTCAGGCGACGTTAGCCCGTTGGGCGGAGTGTTGCCCACGTTACCGGCGGGCATTGCCGGCCACAACGAGGCGGGAGACGCGCCCTGTCAGGGTAAGATAGCAGGCATGCCCACCAGCTATTGAACGAATGGATCTCAGTCCCGATATTTCTCTCACACCCGCGAAGAGGCGCTGGAAAGGAGGAAGAGACATGACCATTCGCGATATGCCATGGGATGTGCCGATTGACGTACGGCTGCACAACGGCTTCGAGCACCGGTTTCGGAGCGTCGGAGAAGCGCTCGATTTTCTTCAAAATCAATGGCCGCTAAAGCGGGGCGAACGGTACCAACGCGCGGTTTCGGTTTGCCAGCGCGCGCTCAATAACATGGTGCCAGCTGCCGTCGCGCGGGACTCTTTCATCGCCGCGTGTTTGGAAGCCGGTCTGGCTGCACCCCTTAGCGGGCCAATCTATTATGGCAGTCGCGCAGACAAGCTGGTCAGCACGCACATTCGATAAAGCTGCCCGTGCACGGCCGAGGGAACCGGAGTTGGGCCATCCGTCGGTCGTGCAACCCGATGCGTTTGTGACGCTGTTAGATTTAAAACCCCGATCCTGCCGCTGGCCTGTCAACAGCCCGGCGCCACGCAAGGAGTATTACTTCTGTGGCGCGCAAACCGACGGACCGAGGCCGTACTGCAAAATGCATTGCACCATCGCTTACCAACCAACTGTGAGGAGCGTCAGAGCACCGCACAATAGGTCGAGAGTCTAAGGCGAACAGCGCAAACAGAAGCCAACCGTGTCAGAGGTCAAGAACGGTTGCACGGTGCTTTCGCATTCTGGATTTTTCCAAGGTTTTGTGGGCCGGCGTATGAGGCTCTTCCCGCGGCGGCTCTGGGCATATAGGAGGAAAGCTTGGCCTTTGTAAGTATTGATGGGATTGATGGCAGCGGAAAATCCGTACAGGTTAAACGCCTGGTGGAACGCCTGCGCGAAGAAGGCAAGAACGTTGTACAAACGAAGGAGCCGGATGGTGGTCGGCTGGGTAGAGAGATCCGTGCCCTGTTAACGCGAACCGACCGCCAGCTTGAGCGTGTCGAGGAACTGCTGCTGATCAACGCAGCCCGATACGATCATGTCCGGAGCGTGATCCGCCCGGCATTGGCCGCACAAAACTGGGTCGTGTCGGATCGTTACTTCGATTCCACTTACGCTCTGCAGGTCTTTGGCGGGGCAGACGATCTTCTGCCTCTTTTCGATGCGGTGATGCGCAGCGTTGTCGGCGACAGCCGGCCGGACGCAACCATCATTCTCGACCTATCCGCGGACAAGGCAGCAGAGCGGAGGAAAATCCGGAAAGATGGTCACAGCGATCCGGCCGAAGCTATGCGTGACTTCGTGCAGATTGCAGCGGGCTTTCGTTCGGCAGCGGCGCAAGATCCACGCCGGTGTCACATTGTCAATGCCGATCGAACTGAAGAAGAGGTGCATGCCGACATCTGGTCAAGAATAACCCCTCTGCTCTAGGATTCCGGAACGCGACGTCGCCGCCTCGGGATGCTTTCGCAGACATGTTCATGGTCAAAGCTCAGTGCCGCGAATATAGACTACCCGCGCTTGGGGAGCGAATCGGCCTGCTGTCAAGAATAGAATCAAATGGTTCGGTCGCACGTACCCACCACAGGTTCGATTGCAATTCCTGGTCTTGACCCATTAGGGCCGCTTCCAGCTGGCTTTAATTTGGGTTTCGCTTACCCATCGAGAAGTTCGTCATGCGAAGAATCTTGAGCGCCTCGCTTTTCCTGCGTCGTTGTTCCTGTTCAGAGTTGATGATCATCTGGGCCTCTTGTTTACTTTGCTCAAAACAGCCCCGCGGCGACGGCCCTCGGGCGCGCCGTTTATTTTCCATCTTTTCCACGATCTATCCTCCGGTATTCATCACCCTTGCAGTTCAGGTTCAGTCCATAAATTTACGCCGACGGCTCGTCTTGACTATTAAAAATGCAAACCGATGGCGGTTTTGTCCGATTTCAGACACTCCGATAAATAAACCGCACCGCGGGAACCACTTTTGAAAATCAAAGTTGATACCGCGTCGTCTCGAACGACGTATCTCGAAACAGGAGAAGAATGAAATGCCCAATCAGCAATCGGGAAGCCGTGGCCAGCAGGGTCAGGGCAACAAAGGTCAGCAATCGGGCGATACATCAAAACGCGGCTTTGCGTCGATGGATGACGACAAGCAGCGCGATATCGCCTCGAAGGGCGGTGAAGCGTCCGGTGGCAACTTCAAGAATGATCCGGAGCGCGCGGCCGAAGCCGGCAAAAAAGGCGGACAGTCCTCGAGTGGCGGTGATGGTGGCGGCAGCGATCGGGGCGGCCGCTCGTAACCGTACTCACCTGTTCAAATATGGGAGGCCGTTTGGCCTCCCAATGGCTGCGCAGAGCGCCGGCTTTACCTTGGAGAATATGGAGATTGCCAGCTGTCGCGTGCCGACCGTCGGCAGAATACATCGGTGACGTATCGCGCTTGCAAAATGGCTGGAGGACAACATTGGGTCGGTTCGTTGACGCAGGAGTTTCTTCATTGGGACGAGAGTGACCTCGACGCGAAACATTAGGCCATCCATTGTCGCCAGGTGTTGGCGATCGCTGATATCATGAAAACAGTACGACCGCTCAGGTTTGAACTGCCACGCCCAAACCGCTGTTGTCGGTTGGCTGGCCCGCATCAGCTCGTGCGAGAAAGCGTTTCGCCTTGGCCTTTGCCTTTCAAAGTCTTTCGCATAACGGCCGTTTCGATGGCGGTAAGAAGCATCACCGTCGCCGTGGCGGAAAGAGACGAAGGGCATCGCTAGCGGTATCCTGGCGGCCCGGGGCGATTATGCCTGGAAGGACCATGCCACAACAGAACGACGGCAGCGACTAAAGGCAGGGCGCTCACGACGAGGAGCGGTAAAGCCTCCATGTTAGTCTCCTCTCGGAGCACGTCAACCACCAGCACCAGTGTTTGTTCCGCGCCAAAAAAGGCCACGCGCGTGGGAGCCAGCTCGCCCCTTGCAGCTACGACGTTTTGGGGATTGTCGTCACCTTTGCCCGCGTCGATCGCTCTACGGTTGTCTCGTTCTGCAACGCAATGAACAGGTTGGTCGAAACCGTACAGGAGTGACGTCGACCTGTTTCTAAATAAGGATTAGCGGTGCATAAACTGGCGATGCAATTGTCTGTCCGATGATCGTTGAGAACGGGCTCCTTCCCGAGGAGGCCTCGCATGGCATCGATTGAGCAGGGAGCGGTGCAAAACCGGCTGCTGAGGGCGCTCCGTCCCGAGGCGTTTGAGATGCTGCAGCCAACGTTGGAGCGAGTCGGTCTTCCACTGCGGTCATTTCAGGTGGAAGCCAATCAAAAGACCGGTCACGTTTATTTTCTTGAGAGCGGCCTGGGGTCTGTCGTCGCAAGAACCGGCGATGACGAAACCATTGAGATAGGCCATGTCGGGTTCGAAGGCTTAAGTGGCGCACATTGTATCCTACGACTCGACACCACACCAAATCAAACCTTCATGCAGGTGGGAGGAGAGGGTATTCGAGCACCCGTGGCCGCGCTTCACCGTCTGATGGATGAACATAGCCCCTCGCGCGATCTGTTCCTCCATTACGTTCATTGCTGCGAACTGCAGCTTGCCCACTCCACCTTGGCCAATGGGCGATATAACATCGGTGAGCGCCTCGCTCGCTGGCTACTCATGTGCCACGATCGTCTGCGCTTGGATGACATGCCGCTGACGCACGAAGGTCTGGCGCAGATGTTGGGGGTGCGTCGGTCGGGGGTAACCGAACATCTCCACATTCTTGAAGGTGCCCTGGCAATCAAGGCCACACGAGGCACAGTCCATATTCGCGATCGCGCAAAACTGCTGGAGATGGCTGGCGGATGTTACGGCACGCCAGAACGAGAATATAGTCGCCTTATCGGTGCCTTGTGACCGGCGCGCCTGGACAGGTTCGCTTGCTACTACTGCTGGCCCACCTTAAGCCGTCGAGGTGGCGTAAGACACCTGCGAATGTGGGGCTGAAGACGGGTATCATTGCGGAAGAAATGGGCCTGGTCGTCTCTCGTGGAGAGATTCGAGCTCGCACCTATCGTCTGACGGCGGCGGGTATTGCGTTCTTGGCCGACAATACCGCCGTCTAGGGCCATCCCCCGTCCCGATGATCAAAAGGGAGATCGGTCAAAACCTTGCGGATTTTTTTCGACGCGTTCAGAACGGGTCTCCGCAACGGACTGATCAAACTCCGTTCCGATAAGCCGGTTATATTCAGCCTCGGGCACGCCATATATCCCGCCAACCAGGTCGATGAGGCTCTGTCGATCGGTGACGATGCAGATCCCTCGTGTCGATTTGATAAGATGTTTTCCCTCAAGCATATGAAGGGCGTCGGTAACGCCTGGACGTCGTGTGCCGAGCATCAAGGCGAGAAACTCATGTGTCAACGCCAGTTCAGGTGCGCCAACGCGGTCTTGACACATCAGCAGCCAGCGGCCCAACCGCTCCTCGATAGTCGCTTTTCCGTTGGCCAAAGCCGTGTAGGCGATCTGGGTGTTGAACGTGTGGCCATAACGCCCGATGAGCAATCGGAGATGCGAACTATGATCCAGCGCACGACGAAAGGTCTCGACTTTGACGCGCGTCGCGGACCCCTTCATCTGGACGAATGTCTGGTGCGGCGACTGGTCGGCAGCCTGGACGGCTGAAAAGCCGGTCATGCCTTCCCGGCCGATCAATCCGGCTTCAATGCGTTGGCCATCCGGCGCTGAAACCACGACGGAGACCACGCCGCTGTCTGGAAAATAGACGTGCTCGAACGGAACGTTGGGCTGTTCGATGTTGGCGTGCACCGAAAGTTCGACGGTTTCAGATTGCTCCAGCAGCGCGCGGACATCCTCGTCACGCATCGTGGCTATCAGTAAGTTCTGCGGGGAATTGGATCCGAACATGGCTTCACCTCACGGGCGGGAGCACAGTCGGCGTCTCTCTATCGTCCACTACCCAGACATTAGCGAAGACGATGATTCACGATACGCCCTGCTGCCTCTAAGTGCAACAACGGCTACTGTACGTTAGCGTACTCTGCCGGGATTCAGATCGCGTCCCAGCGCGTGGTGTAGCTGGATTTCATAGCCATCGGTGATTTCCGGTAGGGTCGGGTTGCTTAGATCCAACCTTGAGGACACCACCGATGACCGACGACATGATGAACCTGCGCTCACTCGTTGAGAAGAGCGCCGACGCCGATTTGCTACGCGAGATGATCGGCTTTGCTGCCGAGAAGCTGATGGCGCTGGAAGTCGGGGCGAAGACCGGCGCGGGCTACGGCGAGAAGAATGGCTTTCGACTTGCCCAGCGCAACGGCTATCGCGACCGGGACTGGGAGACGCGGGCTGGCACAGTCGAGCTTCGCATTCCCAAGCTTCGCACAGGCAGCTATTTCCCGAGCTTTCTGGAGCCGCGCCGCATGGCCGAGAAGGCCCTGACTGCCGTGATCCAGGAGGCTTATATCCAGGGCGTTTCGACCCGATCCGTCGATGACCTCGTCAAGGCGATGGGCATGAGTGGCATCTCCAAGAGCCAGGTGTCCCGGCTCTGCGAGGAGATCGACGACAAGGTCAAAGCCTTCCTCGACCGCCCCATCGAGGGCGAATGGCCCTATTTGTGGATCGATGGTGCGCCGTGCGGCGCGGGAGGTGCGTATGATTTAGTGTAACCTCTCAAGCTTGCCGATTTTTGACCGACGGCTGCAATGCCGTCCGATCCACGGGAGCAGTGGATCGAAGGGGGCCAAGAAGCTCGGCCGGGCGTCGCCGGTTGGGTTGCATAAGCAGATTGGCCTTAACTGTACCGGATGCGGGCCATCAACCGCGGGCCGGGCTACCGCAGTGCCCATGGCGAGACAACGAAGTGAGCGTCAGAAGCCTCGAAACACAGAAATCGCTTCCATTAGCGTGATGGCGTGGAGGCACGAAAAAGCGATCAGAGGCGGTAAGGCTCATCTATCCTTACTGCCGGGTTCTTGTTGAGACCCGAGATGGGACTGGCTCCTATGCCCCATCTCCAGCATCGCACGGGGTAGAGCTCACCGCCTAAAGGCAGAAGGTTGAAAATCGGAACACGGGAACTTGGATCGTCTGCCCGGTCGGAAACCGGGCTCGCTGCGATGGCCAGATATGGGCGACACCAAGGGCGGAGCTTTCGTAGTAGTCGGAGTGCGGGAAAGCCGCACACAGGGCGAAGGGAAGCAGGAAGACGATAGGCTGCAAAGACGGAGGAGTGATCTGTGGACATGGATCATCAGACCGACAAGGTCTGGGTACTCGGCATTCAAAGCAAACTCTATCAGTGGAGTAAGGCTAATCCCGACGATCAGTGGCGCGACATGTGGGGTTGGTTGACCGACCTCAGAGTGCTGCGCCATGCTTGGCATCGTGTCGCCTCCAATAAAGGGGGCCGCACTGCCGGAATCGACGGGATGACGGTGGGACGCATCCGGAACCGGAGTGAGTATCGCTTCCTGGTCGATCTTCAAGCTGATCTGCGCAGTGGTGCATATCAGCCAAGTCCGGCCAGACGCAAACTGATTCCAAAGGCCGGGAAACCAGGGCAATTCCGGCCCTTGGGCATCCCCACCATCAGAGACCGCGTCGTACAAGGCGCGGTCAAGATTCTTCTGGAGCCAATCTTCGAGGCACAGTTCTGGCATGTCTCTTACGGGTTCCGACCCGGCAGAAACACCCATGGTGCCCTGGAGTACATTCGCCGGGCAGCCTTGCCTCAGAAACGGGACAAGGACACCCGGCGAAACCGGTTGCCATACCCTTGGGTGATCGAGGGGGACATCAAAGGATGCTTCGACAATATCAATCATCATCACCTGCTCGAGCGGATGCGCAAGCGTATTGGCGATCGACGAGTGGTGCGATTGGTCGGATCATTCCTGAAGGCCGGTGTTTTGACGGAGGATCAGTTCTTGCGGACGGACGCCGGTACCCCTCAAGGCGGGATCATCTCACCATTGCTCGCGAACATCGCCCTTAGTGCGATCGAGGAGCGGTATGAAAGGTGGACCTATCACCGCCGAAAGACCCAAGCCCGTCGCAAAAGCAACGGGGTGGCGGCAGCGGCGAGCGCCCGCGACAGTGATCGCATAGCAGGACGCTGTGTGTTTCTGCCGGTGCGCTACGCCGACGACTTCGTGGTTTTGGTATCTGGATCGCTGGAGGAGGCTATGGCAGAGAAATCCGCTCTGGCCGACTACCTGATCGAGACGACCGGGCTAACGTTGTCGCCGGAAAAGACAAGGGTAACGGCCATGACAGAGGGCTTCGAGTTTCTCGGATTCCGCTTCAGCGCGCATTGGGATAAACGCTACGGCTATGGCCCGCGCGTTGAAATACCCAAGGCAAAGGCCGCGAACCTGCGTCACAAGGTCAAGCAACTGACGCAGCGTGACAGCATATCCGTCAGTCTTGGCGAAAAGCTCCGGAAGGTGAATTCCATCACCAGCGGATGGGCGAATTATTATCGCTACTGTGTCGGCGCGGGCCGCGTATTTGTCGATCTCGACTGGTATATTGGCCTGCGTCTTTACTGCTGGCTACGTAAGAAACGTCCAAAGGCAACACCCAGCGAACTGTGGGGCTCAAAACAGCCAAGCAGGCGCCGGGCGACGAGACGGGTTTGGCGAGAAGGGTCCGTTGAGCAACACGTGCTCGGCTGGACACCTGTCGAGCGATACCGTCTCGCGTGGATGGACATGCCTGACTTTGCCATGTCTTCTGGAGAGCCGGATGCGTAACGAAAGGCGCACGTCCGGTTCGGCGAGAGGCGATGCGAAACCTGCCGCCGTAATGCGGTAAGGCGCGCATCGCCTACTCATCCCAC
>UBTA01000170.1 GCA_900468065.1 Hyphomicrobiales bacterium
TGCCAAGATCATCCGAAATAACTGTGCCGCCGCTCAAGATGGCGATGTCTTCGAGCATGGCCTTGCGACGATCGCCAAAGCCTGGCGCTTTGACCGCCGCGATCTGGAGGCCACCGCGGAGCTTGTTTACAACCAACGTGGCGAGCGCCTCCCCTTCCACGTCCTCGGCAATGATCAGAAGCGGCTTCCCGGACTGCACGACAGTCTCGAGCACCGGCAGCAGTGCCTGCAGGTTGGACAGTTTCTTTTCGTGAATGAGCAAATAGGCTTCATCGAGCTCGACACGCATCTTGTCCGGGTTTGTAACGAAGTACGGGCTGAGATAGCCGCGGTCGAACTGCATTCCCTCGACAACCTCGAGCTCCGTCTCGGCAGTCTTGGCTTCCTCGACAGTGATAACGCCCTCGTTGCCCACCCTGTGCATCGCCTCGGCGAGAAAACGTCCGATCTCAGTGTCGCCGTTGGCAGAGATCGTGCCGACCTGGGCGATCTCGTCATTGTTGGTGATCTTGCGGGCATTGGCCTTCAGCTCCTCAACCACGGCGTCGACAGCCTTGTCGATGCCCCGTTTCAAGTCCATCGGGTTCATACCCGCCGCCACACTTTTCGCGCCCTCCTTCACGATTGCCTGAGCAAGCACCGTCGCGGTGGTAGTGCCGTCTCCGGCGATATCACTGGTTTTGGATGCCACTTCACGGACCATCTGCGCGCCCATGTTCTCGAACTTGTCCTCCAGTTCAATTTCCTTGGCGACAGTGACGCCATCTTTGGTGATGCGCGGCGCTCCGAACGACTTTGCGATGACAACGTTGCGCCCCTTTGGGCCCAGGGTTACCTTCACGGCGTTGGCGAGAATGTCGACACCGTGCAACATCTTTTCGCGTGCTTCGGTATGGAATTTAACTTCCTTGGCTGCCATTGTTTCTACTCCTTCTAATCGCAGGTTTTCACAGGTGGCAGATCTTCCTCAGGCGGCTCTCATTGCCGACTTGTCTGCCTCGATCACACCCATGACCTCGGATTCCTTGATGATCAGGAGATCCTCGTCATTGAGCCTGACCTCGGTGCCTGACCATTTTCCGAACAGGATGCGATCGCCGACCTTCACGTCGAGGGGCTGGAGCTGGCCAGTGTCGTCGCGTCCGCCGGGTCCTGCAGCGACAACTTCGCCTTGCTGGGGTTTTTCCTTGGCGGTGTCGGGGATAATGATGCCACCTGCCGTCTTTCCGTCGGCCTCAACGCGACGGACCAGGATACGGTCATGCAACGGACGAAACGTCATCTCGCTCTCCTTGTGAACAAACAGATTTCCAAAGGTCCTCCACGCCACATCTAGCCGATACCGGCGCGAGGCGCACGAGCTTCTGCATCGCGCGCGAATCGATCTGGGTGAAAGTTGCTTTCGTTTCAAGAGGTCGGTGCAAAAATTTTGGCACTCGGCTGACAATGGTGCTAACGCACTGGTTTTACCGTCGATAATAGCCTGGAGTTGACTGAGATGTAATGCCACTGCGGTCAGCGATGACGCTGCGTGCATTCTGATCGTCACAGGCCGACGACCGCCTATTTCAAACCGGTATCGAAGACCGGCATTGGAGCACGTGCCGGCGTCGGTCAAGATTGTCCGCCATGTCGAAAAGCGCATGATCTGCAGGGAGTGCGATACGACGCTGGCTGGCGAGATGCCGACCCTGCCGATCGCGCGCGGCAAACCCGGACCGGGACTGCTTGCCCATATCACACCAGCGGCCCGGGACCTCCGGGAGTTTAGGCTGGCAATTCCATGGATGCAGCTCGACGCCGCCGATTGCGCGATGGCGGCAAGGCCCTCAACGCGATCGATCTGCAGATAGGGCTTTTTGTCGCCGAACACCGTCCCCAGTTCCACCAGGTTCGACGTTCTGGGCATGGCATAGCGCTGAAAGAAATGCTCGCCGCCAATGCCATCCAGCGTCCGGATGATTGAACACGTCCGACCCTGATGTGGGTCGATGAGCCACCGGCCGACCGCCTCGTAATATTGCGCAAGGTCGACCTTTATTACAGACTTGTCGTCGCCAGCATCCGGCCACAGCGGCTTCTCAGGAATGGAGATCAACACGCCCATGACATCTGCCTTGCCGCCCTTCCGGACGACTTGACCAAGGTTGGCTTTTCTGCCTCCGCCTCGGGATCAGGCACATCGGCTTCTGCGGGTGAAGAAGGCTTCTCGGCGACGACTTCGCCGGCCGGCTTGTCTTCCCGCGAAGCAGACGCTCGCCTGCCAGAGTAAACTTGAAGTCGCCTGGCGAGAGCCTGTTCCGGACTTAGTATTGCCCTCCGGCTCCAATTCGCGCCGCGCAATTCAGGACAGCGACTCAGGTCTTTTTACAGGCAGCTTCAACCGATCGCGGAACAGCCCGCGACGTTCTATAGGCTCAAACACCTGCTCCGGACCTTCTGGGTCAAGGATTTCGTTGTCAGCCAGCCATTTCGTCATGTCGGTTAACTCGGGCGTCTCATAGGCAACCAATGTTCGGGAGGCAAACATGCCGTCAGCGCCCTCTGGGTGGCGCAATGCCTCCACGGCGCCGATATGTGAACCTCTCCGCTCTATAGTTCTGAGAACCTCTTCGACGCGGACGCCCAGGTGTTCGGCGAGCAGGTCATTTCTCAGGTTTCGGAGTTTCGTTTTTAATGCCTCCGAGGCGCGCGCTTCGACGGCGACATCGCACTCGTTGTCAAATCGCATGGAACGGTTGTTGAAGTTCGATGAGCCGACCCGCATCAGTTCGTCGTCAATGATCATCAGCTTCGAGTGCACATAGATCGGTTCGCCCTTTGCCGTCACCGGATGATACATCCGGAATCGATCATACCGGTCGTGTCGCCTCATGGACTCCCTCAGGCGCGCACGAGCGGTGTCCATCGCGATCGCTCCAAGCCAATTGTCTGACTTGACCGGGTTCACGATCACGAATTCAGGACCATCCGGTTCGGCGAGCCGCTTCGCAATAGCCTGTGCCACGGCGCGAGAGGCGAAGTACTGGCTCTCGGCGTAGACAATCTTCTTCGCCGACATGATCATGTCGATATAGAGGCGCTCAATCTCGGAAACCCGCTCGCGGTTCCCGAAGGCAGGACTTGTGCGCGAGATCGCAAGATCAACGTCGCCCAACGCGATCGCTCCGTCAACCGGCGGAAAATCCGTATGCGTCTGGACGGGTTCGAGTCTCTCGCCGCCAGCGAGGTGCCATCGTTCCCGACACAGATCGCCGAGGGCGCGTGCTGCCGGCCCGATGCAATAACTCGAGGCGTCATGCCATGGGCCGTATGAGGTACCGTCAGGACGCTTGCGTCTCGGGTCATCGTCGAGATGGCCGCGCGTGTCCCACCGATCGGTCGTCACGTCGATCCCGCCGCAGAAGGCGAGACTGTCGTCGACGACGAGGATCTTCTGGTGGTGGGAGCTACCGACCGGGTGCTTGCCATCGAGCTTCACGGTGATCTGGCGGTTCCATTTCCATCGGAGCAGGTAGGGGACATTGGCAGCTTTTGCCCAGCTAGAGAGCACCCCCGGGTTCCACAAGAGCAACCGGATTTGAAGATCAGGATTGCGCTTGGCCAGCCAAAGAAGAAAGTCGCCGACTCCCTTCGGTCCCTCGTCATGCAGGTCTGGATGTCCAAGCGTAACCCGTGCATTGAAATCCCAGCCGACCAGAAAGATCGACCGCTTGGCTGCCTTCATCGCCGAGCGAGCGGCGGCGAAGTAGATGTCCGCGTCGATCAGGATCGCGAACTCGTCAGCACGCTCCACCCGCCAACAATTTTCCAATGGTTTCAAGAGTGGCTTTGATGTCATCCATTCCTCCCAGCATCGTCAATCTGTACATCAGGCGTTCACTATGGGCTACTGTGTGAAGCGATTTCGTGGATCGCGGACGTTTCCAAGAGGGCGCACGCGCTGCTGCTCCAGCGAAGCGAACATTTGCGGACCTGTCGCGACCGCCGAAAGCGAGGCGTGGTCACTACGCGGTCTTTCTTGTCATCCATTTGGAGCAAACTGTGTTTTTTGATTTCATTGACGAATTTTCAGGGGCTGGATTAGGCCTGAGGTTCGCCGTCGTCTGGCACCCTACGATGACGTCGGCGCTTTGCCGGGCGTATCCGCGTTGCGGTTTCTTGTATGGGACCGGGCGAGAAGACCTCAACCAGCCTTGCTCTTGTCAACAATGACCTGGCGACGAATTCGCTGAAGTACGGGCGCTGTCGTACGAGGCCGGGTTGCTCGATAGAACGGGCACCAGGGTGGAGGACGAGGTGGAGATTGTCTGGACGAGCAAGGTGGCCCAGAAGTCGGACATCAAAGGCGTCGGAAGGATACGGAAGCAAGCTTCTCCAGCGGACCTTCACTGGTCACGTCGGCAGTTCCAGGGCGATCTGGATTTGAGCGCCATCGGCAGGGCAGGGGGGTGAACGTCACCGGGTCAATTGTCGTGACAGCGAATTCACCCCCCGCCAGGCGATGGACATCGCGAGATGCGGGAAACTTCATGAAAGATGAGTTTTCATCCCAGTGCAAGACCTTAGTTCAATGGCAAGATTGGACTAAAGTTTGGCCGCTGCAGCAAAGGTCCTGGCGCAGGAACCAGGTCAACTTCCTCACGTTTGATCCGCAGCTTCGCCGCAACTGCAGGTCGAAGCATTTAGGAAAACCAAGGAGATAGAGATGAAACACCTTACATCATTTGCATTTGCGGCGGCACTTCTCGCCACCTCAACAATGGGTGCGTATGCGCAGTCGAGCAGTACCGTAGGCACTGGTGGAACCAGTGTCGGAGATGCCGCCGCGAACAGTACAGTCGGTACGGCCGGTTCCTCTGCCGGCGGCACCGAGTGCCCTGCAGGCAGCACCAATTGCAACGGCTCTGCATCGACGCTCGGCACGGGCGGCACTTCCGTCGGCGATGGTAAGGCGAGCAGTTCGGTCGGCACAGCGGGATCGGCAGCAGGCTCGGGTGATGGATCGGGTGCAGCCACTACGCTTGGAACGGGCGGTACGTCGGTTGGTGACGGCAAGGCCAGCAGCTCCGTCGGTACTGCGGGTTCTGCTGCAGGCTCGGGCGAGGGTTCAGGCGCCGCTTCCACGCTTGGAACGGGCGGCACGTCAGCAGGTGATGGCAAGGCCAGTAGCTCAGTTGGCACCGCAGGAAGTGCGGCGGGTGCTGCTCAGGATGAAACCTCCAACAAGAATTGCCCTCCCGGCAAAGCCAAGAAGAACAACGGTTCGTGCTGAGGACTCAATAACAGCCGGCTGCGTCTGCGGCCGGCGCTTCCTTGGAGACACGACATGAACGCGAACATCTTGATAGCGGCATTGACCCTATTCTCGTGCGGTGAAGCCCTAGCTGAGACTATAAAGTTGGATGACGGCGCGACCTGCACCATCATTGAAAGCAGCAGTTCCTCCGACGGCAACAACTCCACAACCGTGACCGCCGGAGGCGGTAAAGTCAGTTCTTCGACCACAATAGGGGGAAAGACGACAACGACCAATTCGGCAACGGGGTCTTCGACATCGAGCACTAGTGCATCGTCCGGCGATGGCACCACGCAATCCTTTTCCACCTCGAGCATTACCCGTCCGGACGGATCGATCGTTACTCGAAACTCCGACGGTACCTGCTACGTCCAGAAACCAACTAAGTGAGGAGTTTTGCAATGCGTAATTTTATGACTAGATCGGCGGGCGTCGCGCTCGTCATTATGCTGGCGGCGTCGCCGTCGTACGCGCAAGATTGCAATGCAGCTGGCACCGTCGGCTCCGGTGGAAGTGCAGCTGCAGGAGGAACATCGGCAAGCACTCTCGGCACGGCCGGAGCATGCGTCACGGACGACGGCACAACCTCAACCATCGGTTCGGCGGGAAGTGCCGCTTCTGCAGATGGCAAGGCGAAAAGTCGTACCAAGGTCATGGATAACGATCAGCAGCTGAAGGCGCAATCCAAGGCCCAGGCAATGGACCAAGGTACGTTTAGCAAATCGCAGACGAAGACGCGCGTCAACGGTGATGAGCTGGAGAGCAACACGCGGACGATGTCGCACGTGCCCGGCCAGAAGCCGATCAAAAGCACGACCAAAAACAGCGTTATTCTTCCGGAAGAATGAGAGGAGGGAGGCGTACCGGCTCGGCACCCCACCGGGCCGACGGGCGAGGGGGTAGCTGGTTCATCTCGAACTCGGGACATCGTAGGCCGCCTCACGAACTGAGCATCGCGCGCTATGTTTGCGCAACGGGCGGAGTCAATCCATCTCCCGTTCCTCGAGAAAATGCCCCAATCTAACGAATGGGATGCTTCCTTTTCCGGCTGCCACCCAGCGTTCGGGATAGTGATGAGACGTTACGTCTGATCTTAGCGCAATTGGATCGCTCACGTCGGAACGAATGTCTTCAATGTGTTCAAAGAGGCGGGAGCAATATTTCTGCACTTGCAGCGGCCCTCGGTTGCCGGACGAGTTGGTACGCCACGGCCGACGATGTCTACGTTCTTGTCCGCGGGACCAAGACTTGGTATTGTCATGACTATAGCGACGACGAACTATTGATTTGGGTGGAGCGTATCTTTGCTAGCGGAGCTAAGACGAAGTAGGTCTATTTCAACAATGATCGTGACGGCTACTCCATAAAAAACGCAAGGCGACAGCGAAACTCTTGAGGGCGTAACCAGCTGCCAGTGTCTTTGTTGGACGGCCATCTCAGCTAGCATGGAGAGCCTTGCTTCTATCAGGGCTCACATTAGTCGCTGAACGCACCACGCGCGCCAAGATGTTCGTGCGCAAGTTTCCTGATGGCTTCCTGTGCGATATCAAATGTCCATCCAACGCTTTCTGCCCTTCGCGCAAGGGCAACGAGCGCTTCAGGCATATCCGGCCCAGCCGCAGCCTCAACGCTGACATCTGCCAGTCGGACCAGATCGTCAAACGACGGCCGGATCGCTTCAACGGCATTGTCTAAAGTCATATCTCCATCAGGTCGGTGAATTGATTGCATCGGAGGCATGGCGATCCCTTTCATCATATTGGCACGTACTTAGTCGTGACCTAAACGTGCGGTACGGAAACGGGTTCCAAGCGCGAATACCGATCTGTGTCTGTAGCCTACGCAGCTTTCTCGATGCCGGTGCCAAGAGTCGGCGTGATTGTTGATGCGGCGATGAAACGCTCGCCGTCTTCCTCCTCGTTGAAGTAGTAAACGCATAGCAGCGAACCATCCGGCTTCACCACAGCGCGCGGATATCCGAGATCCGGAGACCCGCCATCGCCCCTAACAACCGTTTCGGGAGACCATGTGCGGCCTCCATCACCACTCACGCGTAGTCGAATTCCATAGAACTCGTCGCGATACCCGTAAAGCAAGGCGAGCCGGCCATCTGGCACGATCTGGAGTACCCCCGGATTGCCGCCGAAGCCAGTCGGTATAGGCCCGCCGATTTTCCTCCAAGTGATACCAAGATCATCGGACGCGAACATGTCCATCCAGCCTTCCTCTCCCGCTCCCATTCGTCGAGCCGCCGTCACTATTCGTCCTTCAGGTAACCGCACCGATGACGGCATAATGGCGTAGCCATCCGTCTCGTCC
>UBTA01000123.1 GCA_900468065.1 Hyphomicrobiales bacterium
GCCGAAGCGGAATGGTATGCCGA
Source organism: Hyphomicrobiales bacterium (assembly GCA_900468065.1). GTDB lineage: Bacteria > Pseudomonadota > Alphaproteobacteria > Rhizobiales > Rhizobiaceae > Pararhizobium. The sequence goes on from UBTA01000123.1 coordinate 24, forward strand.
CATCTGGCTCGTGGTCGTGTGGGTCGCCTATTTCGTGCTTTTCGTGCGCACGTTGGCACGCCGCAAGGAACCGCACATCTACGTCGCCAACTGGTACTACCTCGCCTTTATCATCGTCGTGGCCATCCTCCACATCGTCAATAACCTCGCGGTGCCCGTCTCGTTCGGCCACGCGAAGAGCTACACGGTGTGGTCCGGCGTCCAGGATGCGATGGTACAGTGGTGGTACGGCCACAACGCCGTGGCGTTCTTCCTGACCGCAGGCTTCCTCGGGATGCTCTACTACTACCTGCCGATCCGCGCCCAGCGGCCGATCTTCTCTTATCGACTGTCCATCCTCAGCTTCTGGGGCATCACATTCTTCTACATGTGGGCAGGGTCCCACCATCTCCATTACACCGCGCTACCTCTCTGGGTGCAGAACCTCGGAATGACCTTCTCGGTGATGCTGCTTGTTCCATCCTGGGCGTCGGCGGGAAATGCCTTGCTGACCTTGAACGGGGCTTGGCACCGCGTTCGTGACGACGCAACGCTCCGTTTCATCATGATGGCGGCGTTCTTCTACGGGCTGTCGACGTTCGAAGGCTCCTTCATGGCGATCAGAGCAGTCAACTCGCTGTCCCATTATACCGACTGGACAGTGGGACACGTCCACGCCGGGGCGCTAGGCTGGGTTGCCATGATTACCTTTGGCTCGTTCTACACGCTGGTTCCATCTATCTGGAAACGGGAGCGGATGTATTCTTCCACCCTGGTGGAGGTTCATTTCTGGTTGGCGCTGATCGGCACGCTGATCTACGTTTTCGCCATGTGGAACTCCGGGATTATCCAGGGCCTGATGTGGCGCACGTATTCGCCCGACAACACCCTTGTCTACTCCTTCGTCGACAGCCTGCTGGCGATGTATCCCTACTACATCGCCCGCGCCTTCGGAGGGCTGCTGTTTCTCCTCGGCGCAATTGTGGCGAGCTTCAACATCTGGATGACCGTCCGGACGGTTCCGGCCACCGTACCTGTAACTTCCGACGCACCGTTGCCCTCCGGCGACTACGGTGCGGCACCTTCTCCGGCGGAGTGAGACATGAGCGAGCGTCTGCACGGAAAACTGGAACGCACGGCTGTCGGTTTCATGCTTGCCATCGTTGTTGCCGGAAGCGTTGGCGGCATCGTCGAGATTGCCCCACTCTTCACCATTCACGAGACGGTTGAAGACGCGCCCGACATGAGGCTCTACACCCCTCTCGAAACGGCGGGCCGGGACATCTACGTCCGGGAAGGCTGTTATGCCTGTCATAGCCAGATGATCAGGACCTTGCGCGACGAGGTGGAGCGATACGGACCATATTCGCTCGCGGTCGAATCCAAGTACGACCACCCGATGTTGTGGGGGTCGAAGCGAACGGGACCCGATTTGGCGCGCATCGGTGGCAAGTACTCCGATCTCTGGCACGTGGCCCATCTGATCAATCCGCGTGACGTCGTTCCCGAATCCAACATGCCGTCCTACCGCTGGCTGGCGACGACCCAACTCGAGCTGTCCGATCTGGGGGGCCATCTCGCGGCACTGAGGACCGTCGGGGTTCCCTACACGGACGAGATGATCGCCAGTGCGGCCGCGGACGCATACGGCCAGTCCAATCCGGACAGCGACCAGTCCTCCGGCGTCACGGAACGCTATGGCGAGAAGACGCAGGT
>UBTA01000124.1 GCA_900468065.1 Hyphomicrobiales bacterium
ATCCGATGGGCGTCCACGGAGGCATGGTCTTCCTATATTCGGGAGCGCTGTTTTGGTGGATACTCACCTCCTTTTTCGGCAAGGAGCCTGATGCCGCTCGCTTCTCCACCTATTACGACGACCCGATCAAGGTGGGGGTTGCGCTCACTATGCTCTGGGCGGTCTTCGCGATGTTCATCGGCGTCTGGGCGGCGGCCCAGCTGGCTTGGCCGAGCCTCAACTTCGACACGGCCTGGTCGAGCTTTGGTCGCATACGGCCGGCCCACACGACGGGGGTGATCTTCGGCTTCGGCGGTAACGCGCTGATCGCGACATCCTTCCATGTGGTGCAACGAACGTCGCGCGCCAGACTGGCCGATCAGTTGTCGCCCTGGTTCGTCATCTTCGGCTACAATCTCTTCTGTCTGATCGCGGTCAGCGGCTATTTCATGGGCGTCACCCAGTCGAAGGAATATGCCGAAGCGGAATGGTATGCCGATATCTGGCTGGTGATCGTGTGGGTCGCCTATTTCGTGCTTTTCGTGCGCACGCTGGCACGGCGCAAGGAACCGCATATCTACGTCGCGAACTGGTACTATCTCGCGTTCATCATCGTCGTAGCCATCCTCCATATCGTCAATAACCTTGCGGTGCCCGTCTCGTTCGGCCACGCGAAGAGCTATACGGTGTGGTCAGGCGTCCAGGATGCGATGGTACAGTGGTGGTACGGGCACAACGCGGTGGCGTTCTTCCTGACCGCAGGCTTCCTTGGGATGCTCTACTACTACCTGCCGATCCGCGCCCAGCGGCCGATCTTTTCCTACCGGCTGTCCATCATCAGCTTCTGGGGCATTACATTCTTCTATATGTGGGCAGGTTCCCACCATCTCCATTATACAGCGCTGCCTCTCTGGGTGCAGAACCTCGGGATGACCTTCTCGGTGATGCTGCTTGTTCCGTCCTGGGCGTCGGCCGGAAACGCATTGCTGACTTTGAACGGGGCATGGCACCGGGTCCGCGATGACGCCACGCTCCGCTTCATCATGATTGCAGCGTTCTTCTACGGATTGTCGACATTCGAAGGCTCCTTCATGGCGATCAGAGCGGTGAACTCGCTGTCCCATTATACCGACTGGACAGTGGGACACGTTCACGCTGGTGCCCTAGGCTGGGTCGCAATGATTATCTTCGGATCGTTCTACACGCTCGTTCCATCGATCTGGAAACGCGAACGGATGTATTCTTCCACCCTGGTGGAGGTTCACTTCTGGTTGGCGCTGATCGGCACGCTGATCTACGTCTTCGCCATGTGGAACTCAGGGATTATCCAGGGCCTGATGTGGCGCACGTATTCGCCTGACAATACCCTTGTCTACTCCTTCGTCGACAGCCTGCTGGCGATGTATCCCTATTATATCGCCCGTGCCTTCGGCGGGCTGCTGTTTCTCCTGGGCGCAATTGTGGCGAGCTTCAACATCTGGATGACCGTCCGGACGGTTCCGGCCACTGTACCTGTAACTTCCGACGCACCGCTGCCCTCGGGCGACTACGGTGCGGCACCTTCTCCGGCGGAGTGAGACATGAGCGAGCGTCTGCACGGAAAACTGGAACGCACGGCTGTTGGTTTCATGCTGGCCATCGTTGTTGCCGGAAGTGTTGGCGGCATCGTCGAGATCGCTCCACTCTTCACCATTCACGAGACGGTTGAAGACGCGCCCGACATGAGGCTCTACACACCCCTCGAAACGGCGGGTCGCGACATCTACGTCCGGGAAGGCTGTTATGCCTGTCATAGCCAGATGATCAGGACGCTGCGCGACGAGGTGGAGCGATACGGACCATATTCGCTTGCGGTTGAATCCAAGTACGACCACCCGATGTTGTGGGGATCGAAGCGAACGGGACCCGATCTGGCCCGCATCGGCGGCAAGTACTCCGACCTGTGGCATGTGGCCCATCTGATCAATCCGCGTGACGTCGTTCCCGAATCCAACATGCCGTCCTATCGCTGGCTGGCAACGACCCAGCTCGAGCTGTCCGATCTGGGGGGCCATCTCGCGGCACTGAGGACCGTCGGGGTTCCGTACACGGACGAGATGATCGCGAGTGCCGCGGCGGACGCATACGGCCAGTCCAATCCGGACAGCGACCAGTCCTCCGGCGTCACGGAACGCTATGGCGAGAAGACGCAGGTATCGGCGTTCGACGGCGTCAAGAATACCGTCACCGAAATGGACGCCCTGGTCGCCTATCTCCAGGTCGTAGGCCGCCTGACCAATGCGGCCTACGAGAACACCGCGGCACCCGAGCAGATGCCGGACCCCAACAACTGAGCGCGAAGGGGATTGAAATGGACTTTACCCACGAGACCATGTTGGAGCTGTCCAAGGTGTGGGGGCTGTTGTATCTCATCCTGTTTTCGATCGGCGTGGTCGTATACGCTTTCTGGCCCTCCAACCGCCCACGTTTCAAGCGGGCGGAAATGGAGATATTCGACAAGGACGATACCCCATGGCGATAGAGGAAACCGAAACCGACCAGATCACCGGCCGCCAGACGACGGGACACATCTGGAACGGCATCAAGGAACTGGATACGCCGATCCCGCGCGGTGTCCTCATATTCCTCATCGTCACGCACCTGTTCGCCGCGCTCTGGTGGCTGCTTCATCCTGCCTGGCCGCTCGGAACGACCTATACCAAAGGCTTGATTGGCGGCGACCAGAAGCAGACCGTGGAGGCCAAGATCCTCGAAGCTACGGCCTCGCGAGCACCGTGGACCGAACGGATCGAGAAAGACTCCTTTGATCAGATCAGGGCGGATGGGGAGCTGATGGCGAAGGTCGATTCAAGTGGCCATCAGTTGTTTGGAGACAACTGTGCCGCCTGTCACGGCCGGGATGGAAAAGGCGGACAGAACTATCCTGATCTGACCGACAACGACTGGCTCTGGGGCGGTGAACCGGAACGGATCGTCGAGACGATGACGGTTGGCGTCAATTCGCGACACTCGAACAGCCGTGTGTCGCAGATGCCTGCATTCGGGGCGGACGAAATGCTCGACCGCAAACAGGTGACCGATGTCGGTGCTTATGTCTATTCCCTGAGCAGCAAGGAGGCTTCGGACGCTGAAGTCCTTGGTGATATCGAGGCCGGCCATCAAGTGTTCTTGGCAAGCTGTGTTTCCTGCCACGGGGAAGATGCCAAGGGCAAGTTCGATCTCGGCGCCCCCAACCTGACGGACGGCCGCTGGATTTACGATGGAACCCTGAGCGGGATCATAGAGACTGTGCATGGCGGACGGCAGGGACATATGCCGACCTGGGACGAACGCCTGACGCCCGCCGAAATCAAAATACTTGCGCTTTATGTCAGCGGATTGGGTGGGAAACGGCCATGATATCGACGAGCAGGCCATCGGTGAGAACCGTCACATGGCTTTTGGTCGGCCTGGTCTTCGCGGCGTTCGTCGGAGCCAACGCGCATCTTGTCTACGTCGCGGTCGCAAGCCAGCCCGCCTGCGTCGAGCATATCAAGGAAAAGGGCCAGCAGCCCACGGAATTCAGGGCCGCCGCGGCCGCTTGTTGAACGAAGGAGAAGGATCAGATGGCTCAGGACGACAACTCGGCCCGATATCTGAGCGAGGTATCCGGGATCGAGGAGACGCTGAACCCGAAGCGGCAGCGGCATCTGCCCGTCGGTGCTCCGTTCGACTGGCTCCGGCAAGGCTGGCGTGACCTGGTCACGCAGCCCCTTCCAAGTCTGACCTATGGTCTCGTTGTCTTCATCCTCGCGTTGGCCGCTATCGTTACCCTGTTCCGATCTGGCCTCGACTATCTGGTCTTTCCCGTGATGGCAGGATTGCTGATCGTCGCGCCGCTCTTTGCTGCCGGGCTCTATGTCAAGAGCCGAGCCTTGGCGGACGGTGGGCACGTCACGCTTCGTGAGATGCTTGGTGTGCGTCCGCTTGCTGGAAAACAGGTGTTCTTTACGGGAATGGTGCTCTGCATGCTGATGCTCGTCTGGATGCGGGCTGCGGTGATCATCTACGCGCTTTTCTTCGGGGTGAATCCGTTCCCAGGTCTCGATGGCATAGTCAGCCTTTTGCTGACCACACCCGAGGGCTGGGGCATGCTTGTCGTGGGCTTCGCGGTGGGCGCACTGTTCGCTGGATTCGCCTTCGCGATCGGTGTCTTCTCGATACCGATGCTCCTGGATCAACGAGTGGATGCATTCACGGCGATGGGAGTCAGCACCGCGATGGTCTGGAACAATCTGCGCCCGATGTTGGTCTGGGGAGCGATCGTCATGGTCCTGTTCGTCGCCAGCGTGCTAACGGGATTTATCGGACTGATCGTCGTGTTCCCGCTTCTAGGCCACGCCACCTGGCATGCTTACACGGCGGTCAGGTAACTGCGATGACCTGTTGTGCGCCCACAGACCTGACCCAGTGCCACGACCTCCGACAGCGCAGGCCGGGGATCGAGGAGGTGATGCTGGCCAGCCGCGATCTGGGCAATGGTCTCCGGCAGGTCGCGTTGTCGGTTCCCGACATGCGGTGCGGCGCGTGCATGGTACAGTTAGAGACCACCCTCGGCAGATTACCCGTGGTTCGCTCGGTGCGGGCCAACCTGACGACCAAGAGGGTGACCATCAACTGGCAGGCGGACAACGGCACGCGACCGGACTTCGCCGCGTCGATCGGAGCGATAGGCTACACGGCCGTCCTGTCCACGGACGCTCCCGACCAAGGCGACGGCGAAATGTCCGGGCTGTTGCGAGCCCTGGCGGTCGCTGGCTTCTGCTCGATGAACATCATGATCCTGTCTGTCTCCGTCTGGTCGGGCGCTGACCCGTCGACGCGACAGGCGCTTCACATGATGTCGGCAGTGCTCGCCCTGCCTGCCGTGATCTACGCGGGCGCGACGTTTTACCGTTCGGCATGGCGGGCGCTGGCGCATGGCCGGGTGAACATGGATGTGCCGATCAGCATCGGCGTTCTGCTCTCGTTCGCTCTGAGCCTATACGATACGTTCGTTGAGGGGCGGCAGGCCTATTTCGAGGCCAGCACGTCTCTCCTGTTTGTTCTGCTCGTCGGCCGCACGCTCGATCACCTGATGCGCAAGCGGGCGCGATCGGCGGCGGCGGCACTGGCCGAGATGATGCCAAAGGGCGCGAATATAGTCCGCGAAGGTGGGGGGATCGAGTATGTTCCGCTGAACGCGATCGTTCCCGGCACCCGCACTCTGATTGCCGCCGGCGACCGAATTCCGGTCGACGGCGCCATCCTTTCAGGCATCTCCGAACTGGACCGCTCCATGCTCACCGGAGAGAGCCGCTGGGAGCGTGTCGCGCCAGGCGCACAGGTCCGCGCCGGGGATTTGAACGTCAGCCATCCTCTGACGGTCGAGGCTACAGTCGCACCGGAGGACTCAACACTTGCCGAACTCTACAGGATGCTGGAGGCCGTCGAGGACGGCCGGTCCGAATACCGGACGTTGATCGACAGGGCTGCGCGTCTCTACGCACCCGTCGTCCACGGACTGTCGGTAATCGCGTTCCTCGCATGGTTCCTGGTCACACGAGACGTTCACCTTTCCCTGACGATTGCGATCTCGGTACTGATCATCGCTTGCCCATGTGCGCTTGGACTGGCAGTTCCGATGGTACAGGTCGTCGCCGCTCGCAGGCTGTTCAAACACGGAGTGGTCGCTCGGGATGGATCGGCGTTGGAACGTCTGGCGAAAATCGACACCGTTGTCTTCGATAAAACCGGGACGCTGACTCAGTACGATCCAGTGCTGGCAACCGGGACCTGGAACGGACCACTGGAGTTTTCCGTGGCGCTGTCGCTGGCAAGGTTCTCAAGCCATCCGATGTCAAAGGCGATCGCCGGCTACGCCTCGCGCGGCAACGCGGAGATCCTATCGCTAGAGGATGTCCGGGAGATACCCGGAAATGGTCTCGAGGCATCCTGCCGCGGTGAACGCTACCGACTTGGCCGGGCAGCATGGGCGGTGGGCGAAGACGCGCTTGATCCAAACGCACCATCCAAGGTCGTGTTGACCCGAGGGGGAGAAGTCCTTGCCTCTTTTGTCTTCGGAGAACGGGTGCGGCCGGGGTCGGCTAAGGCGGTGCAGTTTCTGAAGGATCGCGGCATTGACGTCCAGATGCTGACAGGCGATGTGCCGCAGGCAGCCAATGCCGTGGCACGTGAGGTCGGGATCGACGAGGTGAAGGCAGCCGCCCTTCCCCGGAACAAGGCCGAAGTCATCGAAGCGCTACGAGATCGCGGCCGCACGGTGATGATGATCGGTGACGGGATAAACGATGCCGTCGCACTGAAGACCGCGCATGTCTCCATGGCTCCGGCATCGGGAACCGACATCGGCCGCAGCGCCGCCGATTTCATCCTGCTAAATGGGGACATGGACGGCATAAGGGTATCACTGACAACGGCCATGCGCGCTGCCAATTTGATCCGTCAGAACTTCGCTCTCGCCATCGTGTACAACGTGGTCAGCATACCGCTTGCGCTCTCAGGCTACGCCAGTCCGCTTATTGCAGCGGTGGCGATGTCGACGTCGTCCATAT
>UBTA01000125.1 GCA_900468065.1 Hyphomicrobiales bacterium
CGCCAACAGCGAGGATCTCGAACGGATCGCGTCGGAAGGCCAAAACGCCGATGTCGGCGCCTTGAAAGGCTGGCGCCGCGAACTGTTCGGCGATACCGCCTTGAAGCTGATCAACGGCGAAGTCGCCCTGCGCTTCGTCGACCGCAAGATCGAAGCCGTCGAGCTTTAAGGCGCTTTATCAGGGGTGCATCTTTGCACCCTTGGTGATCTTGTCGGCGATCTTCTTGTCGGCATGAAGCGCAATGCCGACAACCTTGGCGTCATCAGGACCGAACCGGGCGAATACCTCGCGGTTTGCCGCATCATGGCCGGTTGAAAACATCTCTTCGACATAGAGCGACGTCTTCACCGCGCGCTCCAGTGCCCGGCGATGAATGGTGCCGATGGTCTTTTCGTCGGCGGACAGCACGATGACCGGCTGGATGCTCAAGGGATTGTAGACGTTGCCATCCGCATCGCGGTAGACTTCGCCGATAATGCCGGGCTTTTCGGCAACAATGCCGCTGGTCAGGAATGCCGTGACGTTCAGCTTTTGCCAGACGGCCAGGTCCTCGCGCAGCACGATTGCAAATTTGGTATCGAACATGAATGCCAACTCCACTCTTGGAAACAGGACGCTTGAAACGTCCGGGGTCTCCATAGCCCGCGCCGATGGCGACGATCTTGAACGTTCGTGCACATCGGCAGCGTCCGACAGCATCAAGGTCGCGCCCGTTTCTGGTGGCATCGAGCGGATCGAGGCGCATTTTCACGGCGACGCCTTCGAACCGCATCGCCATGACACCTATGCGCTCGGGTTGACTCTGCAAGGCGTGCAGGCATTCCGCTACCGTGGAATGGTCCGCTATAGCCAGCCCGGTCATATCATCGTGCTGCATCCCGACGAGGTCCATGATGGTGGTGCCGGAACGGACGAAGGCCTGCGCTACCGGATGATGTATCTGCCGCCAGAAATGCTGACCGGCGCGCTGGGCGACAGCCTGCACGGCCTGCCCTTCGTTCCCTCGCCCGTCATCGCGGACCGGACCTTTGCCGCAAGTCTTGCGGAGGTGATGCGCGATCTCGATGGCGCCATCGGCGACCTGCAGATGGACGATATGCTCACCGGTATCGCCGACGCCCTGTTGCGGCATTCGGACGGCGGCGGCAAAGCCTCCGGCCGCACGTTCGATCCGACGGCAATCCGCAATGCCTGCGACTTTCTGCAGGCACATTCCGATCGCCAGGTAAATTCCGATGAACTCGAGGCCGTCACCGGTCTCGACCGTTTTACGCTCGCCCGGCATTTCCGCTGGAGTGTTGGGACCAGCCCGCACCGCTACCTCGTCATGCGCCNNCGCCGGCTTGAGCGGGCGCGTGGCATGATCGGCAGCGGCAGGAGCCTCGTCGAGATCGCGCTCGAAACCGGCTTTTCCGACCAGGCGGCCGGGCTTGAAGGATGCGACAAACCGTTACACAAAATCGCTTGACCCGACCTGTCCAAGGGGAACAATACCTGCCTGCACGGGGAAGTGGAACCGATTCATGAGAGAAATATCCCCAACGGAGAACTGGCTGCTGATCACGCTTGGCATGGCGTTGAGCGGTGTACTCTACGGCCTTGTGGCCTATCCCGGTGAACCGATCATCATCGGCGCGGTCTTCGCGGCTTTCATGGGCGTGCCAATGATCGCCTTCGAACGGCGCATCCTGTTGCGGCCGCTTTACCGGCGCATCGAGCGGCTTCCGACCTTTGCCTTCATCGTGGCAGCGCTGGTCATCTACGAAATCCTGATGAGCATCGGGTATGCACTGGCGACCCTGCTGATGCGATCACTCGGGTTCATGCCGCAGAAACCGCTGGCCGAGGCCATCGTCATGCCCTTCAACGTGTTTCTGTATGCGCTTGCCGTCTGCGCGCTGATCGTCTTCATCCTGCGCGTCCGCGACCTGCTCGGCCGTGATGTTTTCACCAGCATGCTGATCAGCCGCTATCGCCGGCCGGTGAAGGAGGAGCGCGTCTTCCTGTTCATCGACCTTGCCGATTCGACCTCCTTTGCCGAAAAGCACGGCGACTTGCGCGCGCAGGAGTTTCTCAAAGCCTTGTTTGCGGCTTTCGCCGAACCGGTCCGGCGTCACAAGGGTGCGATCGATGACTATGTCGGCGACGCGGCCATCGTCACCTGGCCGCTGGCAAGAGGCGTCAAATTTGCCCGCTGCGTCCGCTGCATCTTTGATATACTTGATGACATCGAGGCCAATGCGGAGACCTGGCGCAAGAATTTCGGCCATGTTCCGCGGCTGCGCGCCGCCCTTCACGGCGGGTTCATCATCACGGCGGAAATCGGCGTCGATCACCACAAGATCGCTTATTTCGGCGATACGGTGAATACGACGGCGCGGCTGGAATCCCTGTGCAAGTCGCTGGGCAGGCAGGTGCTGATCTCGACCGAACTTGCCCATCGCATCAGCTTTCCTGACACCGTCGCCATCGAAGATCTGGGCACGCATGCCGTCAAGGGGCGTGGCCAGACGCTCGGCGTCATGGCACTGGCCGAGCAAGCCAAAGCCGAGCTTCTCGCCCCCTTCGAACTGCGGATACCAGCCGAGTAAGCGGCCTGCCGTTACCACCGTCACCAAAGCTTCATCCAGCCGTCAAGTCGCCGACATCAAAGCCCTGCTAAGCGGAACCCCTCGACCAACCGCTCAATGGGGACATCATGAAAAACGCTCTTTTCGCTTCCGTGGCTTTCAGCCTTCTGATGACATCGGCCGCTCTTGCCGAAGACACCGTCTTCCCGGCCAAGCTTGCAGCCCACGCCATCCTGCCGGCCAACACGATCATCGCCGCCCCTGCGGATGCTGCCGACTACCTGAAGACCTCGGGCAAGTTCACGACGCCCGATCGCAAGCGCACCGAGGCTCTCGGCACCGTGCCCGGCAAGGACGGCGTGCGCCTGACCGGCCTGTCGCTGCCCTTCGATGGCCAGCCGATGCAGGGCTTTTCCGGCATCAAGACCATGGCGGACGGCACCTTCTGGAGCATGTCCGACAACGGCTTCGGCTCGAAGCTGAACTCGTCCGACACGATGCTGATGCTGCACAACATCAAGATCGACTGGGACGCCGGCAAGGTCGAAGCCCTCAAGACGCTGTTCCTGTCCGATCCCGACAAGAAGGCCCCCTTCCCGATCGTCATGGAAGGTGCGGCGACCCGCTACCTGACGGGCGCTGATTTCGACGTCGAATCCATCCAGCCGGTTGCCGACGGTTTCTGGGTCGGCGAGGAATTCGGCCCCTATATCCTGAAGTTCGACCTCGACGGCAAGCTGACCGACGTCATCGCCACCACTGTCAACGGCAAGCCGGTGATGTCGCCCGACAACCCGACGCTGGCTGTCCAGGCCGACCCTTCAAAGCCGATGCCCGCACTCAACGTCAAGCGTTCCGGCGGCTATGAAGGCCTGGCCCTGTCGAAGGACGGAAGCAAGCTCTACGGCCTGCTCGAAGGCCCGCTCTGGACCGACGCCGAAACAGTCGAGCAGGCCGAAGGCCGCCCGGCATTGCGCATCATCGAACTCGATGTCGCGTCCAAGGCCTGGACCGGCCGCAGCTGGCTCTATCCGCTGGCTGAGGGCGGCGAAGCGATCGGCGATTTCAACATGCTGGACGACAAGACCGCTCTGGTGATCGAGCGCGACAATGGTGCTGGCACCGTCGATAAAGCCTGCACTGACCCGAAGGCACCGAAGCCGGATTGCTTTGCGGTCGGCTCCAAGGTCAAGCGCGTCTACAAGATCGAAATGACCGATGACAATGCCGGCAAGGCCGTGCGCAAGATCGGCTATATCGATCTCCTGAAGATCGCCGACCCGGACAACAAGAAGCGCCAGGGCGGCGGCGAAGGTTTTTATGACATGCCGTTCGTCACCATCGAGAACGTCGACCGCGTCGATGACACCCACATCATCGTCGGCAACGACAACAACCTGCCGTTCTCGGCTGGCCGCTCGCTCGACAAGGCCGACGACAACGAATTCGTCCTGCTCGAAGTCGGCGAATTCCTGAACGCCAAGTAAGCGCCATCAAAAGACGAAGGCCCCGCAACCGGAGTTGCGGGGCCTTTAAACTGCTGACAGCCGTGACGTTGCCTGCTTTCGTAAAGTTGGTAATGCATGCGGGATACATTCCACACTCTCCGTCATCCCGGACTTGTTCCGGTATCCAGTCAGCTCAAGTCTTTGAGCTGGAAGAGTCTTTTGACCCGACGGATGTCGGGTTGCTGGGTTCCCATCACAAGTCCTCGGGTTAAACCCGTGGTGAGGATGACGGGGTTGGGTTGGGCCGCTTCGCCAGCGAGAACATTCCCAGGGCCTGGGTCACCGATCCAGCGACACCAGATCGCTGCGCCTATACCCATGTCACCTATTGGTTACTCGAACCGGAATGCAATCCGCTTGCCCGTCAGCTTGGCAAGCTGCTGCAGGCGGCCGTCGAGCCGCTCGCCGGCGAATTCCGAATAGGCGGATGGGACGATGAACTCGAGATCGAGGTCTGGCGACGCCGATGGCCGGATATCGAGATTGCGCGCGACGCCGGGCATGGATGCCGACAGAAGATAGACGACCCTCAAAAGACCGCCAAGAAGCTTTGCCAGTTCCAAAAGGCGCGGCGTGGCAATCGCCGCCAAGGGCTCGGTGGCGCCGTCATCGTTCAGGCCCTCGAAACGGTAATAGTTGGCCAGCGCAATATAGGCGCGGCCAGCATGGGTAATCCCGGAAAAGGTGCTGTGGGCGATGATGTTGAGCGCCTGCAGGCCGCGATAATCCGGATGGGCGCGCCAGCTGATATCGGCGAGCAGGCAGGCTGCCTGACGGTAGCGGCCCTCTTCCTCGGTTTCAGTGATGCCGAAATGCGGCACTATCTTGCCGCTCCAGTCGGCAAGCTCGCGGGCATGCTCAGGCGAGCGGGCGCGCAGGATGGCGATTTCGCGCGCGGCAGCCAGCAGCGGATCGTGCGCGCGAACCGTGTCGGATAGCAGCGAATACAGATAGCCCTCGCGAACGCCGAGCGCCGAGAACGAAATCATCGACGGCTTCATCTGGGCGATGACTTCCTGCAGGGCAACGGCCCCGAACGGCAGGAGGGCGCGGCGGCTCTTGGAAATATGCGCGTAAGCCGCCGATTTGACATCCTTGGGCTCGATCACTTCCGGAAGGAAGGCCATGGCTTCGTCAAAGGAGATTTCGTAGCCCTGCATCATGTGCAGCGGGTAATTGCGCAACTCCATATGCAGTCTGGCGATCGAGCGCCAGGTGCCACCGACCGCGTAGAAGGTACGGCCGCTGGCGTTCAGCAGGACCTGTGCGCCCTTCAGATAACGGCGCACATGGCTGCGAGCCTTGACGACCGACCCCTCGGCATGTTCCGACAGGCGGATACCGCCAAGCGGCAGGGTGATGCCCTTTCCGACCTTGGGGCCGAAGACATCGACAAGCTCCAGCGAACCGCCACCGAAGTCACCGACAACCCCATCGGGATCGTGATAGCCGCTGATGATGCCGAGCGCGGAGAAGTAGGCTTCCTCCTCACCGGTCAGCACACGGACTTTCTGGCCGAGGATGATCTCTGCGCGGCGGATGAAATCGGGGCCGTTGGAGGCATCGCGTGCGGCGGCTGTCGCCAGCACGAAAACTGTGGAGGCGCGTGCTTGCGTCGACAACGCCCGGAACCGGTGCAGCGCCTTCAGCGCCCGCTCGACGCTTTCGGCGTCCATCCGGCCGGTCGCATCGATGCCCTTGCCGAGACCGCACATGACCTTTTCGTTGAACAGAATGGCCGGTGACCGGCTTAGCCCCTCATAGATCACCAGCCGAATCGAGTTCGACCCAATGTCCACGACGGAGACCGGGGCAATACCAGGCAAACGCCCCTGGGCTTCAGACTCTACCATGCAATTCCAGTTTTATCTTCTGCGGCCACTATCCCAGCCGGCAATTACCTTCGGCGTGCTGGATTTCAAGGCCTCTCCCCGCCCGGACAGGCTGGGATTGGTCATGAAGTAGACCTGCGCATTGAACGGTTCGGAATCCTTGGCGACTTCCATGCGCCGCGACGTTCCGTCAGGAAGGATCTCGTAGCTCTGCTGGTTATCGATGAGATTACCCAGCATGATCTGCGACAGCACCTGTTCATGCACAGTCCGGTTGATGAGAGGCACAAGGGTCTCCACCCGCCGGTCCAGATTACGCGGCATCATGTCCGCCGATCCGATATAGACGAGCGCGTGCTCTGAGGGAAGCCCATGGCCGTTGCCGAAACAGAAGATACGGGAATGCTCGAGGAAGCGCCCGACGATCGATTTGACGCGGATCTTGTCCGATAGTCCCGGAACCTGCGGCCGCAGGCAGCAGATGCCGCGCACCACCAGGTCGATCTGAACCCCGGCGCGGCTGGCGCGATAGAGCGCATCGATGATTTCCGGATCGACCAGCGAATTCATCTTCATCCAGATCGAAGCAGGTTGCCCGGCCTCGGCATAGGCGATTTCCTCGCCGATATGCTGAAGGATGCGCGGGCGCAGCGTGTGCGGCGAAATCGCCAGCTTCATGCCCGCTTCCGGTTCGCCGTAGCCGGTGATGAAATTGAAGATATTGGCCATGTCATGGGCAATCTTCGGATTGCAGGTGAAGAACGACAGGTCGGTGTAGATCTTTGCGGTGACCGGATGATAGTTGCCCGTGCCGAGATGACAGTAGGTGCGAAGCTTGCCCTCCTCGCGGCGCACGACCATCGACATCTTCGCATGCGTCTTCAGTTCGATGAAGCCGAACACGACCTGCACGCCGGCACGTTCGAGGTCTCGCGCCCAGCGGATATTGGCTTCTTCGTCGAAACGCGCCTTCAGCTCGACCAGCGCCGTCACCGACTTGCCGGCTTCAGCCGCATCGATCAGTGCGCGCACGATCGGGCTGTCGTTGGAGGTGCGGTACAGCGTCTGCTTTATCGCCAGAACGTCAGGATCGCGCGCAGCCTGGAGCAGAAACTGGACCACCACGTCGAACGACTCGTAGGGGTGGTGGACGACCATGTCCTTTTCGCGGATGGCGGCGAGGCAGTCTCCGGCATGTTCGCGGACGCGTTCGGGAAATCGCGCATTGTACGGCTCGAAGCGCAAATCCTCGCGCGGCGCCTTGGTGATCTCCGAGAGCGTGTTGAGCGCCAGAAGGCCCGGCAGGACGGCGACGCGGTTTTCCGGAACGCCGAGTTCGCCGACGACGAACTGGCGCAGTTCCAGCGGCATTTCCGAATCGATCTCGATACGGATGACCGAACCGCGCCGGCGGCGCTTGAGCGCCGTCTCATAGAAACGCACGAGGTCTTCGGCTTCTTCCTCGACTTCGATATCGCTGTCTCGAATGATCCGGAAGGTGCCGGAACCCTTGACCTCATAGCCCGGAAACAGCCGTTCGATGAACAGGCCGACGGCATCCTCCAGGGTGATGTAACGGATCACCGATTTTGAATCGGGCAGCCGGATGAACCTGTCCAGCGCCACCGGCAGGCGCAGAAGCGCCGTCATTGGCTCGCGGCCGCGCGTGCTGGTGAGCTGCAGGCCCATGGTGAAGCCGAGGTTCGGGATGAACGGAAACGGATGGGCGGGATCGATCGACAGCGGTGTCAGCACCGGGAAGATCGCCTGTTCGAATTCGTTGGCAAGCCAGGTTCTGTCCTGCGCAGACAGCGAGATGGGCCGGACGATCAGAATGTCTTCCTTGGCCAGATATTGCTGCAGCACGGCCAGCGAGGCCTGCTGCTCCATCTGCAGATTGTCGATTTCCTTGAGGATATCCTGCAGCTGCTCGACCGGCGTCTTGCCATCCGGGCTACGCACGACGACACCCTGGCGAACCTGGCCTTCAAGACCAGCGACACGCACCATGAAGAATTCGTCGAGATTGGCAGCCGAAATCGACAGGAAGCGGACGCGCTCCAAGAGCGGATGGGCCGTATTGAGGGTTTCCTCAAGCACGCGGCGATTGAACTGGAGCCAGGAGAATTCGCGGTTGATGAAGCGCTCGGGGCTGTTCATCAGGTCGATTTCGTCGGCCACCGGCGCGTTTGCAGTCGTTGCAGATGTCACAGTGTCCATTATCCCCGGTCCGCCTTTTGCTTTTCTCGAAGCAGCTAGCGCAGTTTGACGACCTAACTATGACAGTCAATCGATTTCGCGTGTCTTTCCAAGGGTGTTGAGCACTTCGAGCGCCAAGGCCCTGCTGATGCGGGTGCCGCGCGCCAGCGCCAGATGATCCAGCCGCTCGACGATCGTCTGGGCGGATTCAAGCGACCGCTCCATGCGGGCGACGATATACCCGATCAGCCGGTCATCGACGGCGAGCTGCCGGTCGGCCAGAAGCTTGACAAGGACCTGCGCCAGCAGTTCATCGTCCGGCTCGCCGATCTCGACGACGGTCGCTGCCTTCAGGCGCGAGCGCAGGTCGGGCAATTCGACCGGCCAGGACATCGGCCACAGCCGGCTGGTGATCAACAGGCTCGTGCCGTTTTCGCGCACGCTGTTGATGACATGGAACAGCGCACGATCATCAAAGCCAACGCGGTCGGCATCCTCGAACAGCACAGGACCTGACGCAGCGATATTGGCAGCATTGCTGTCCGCCGCCGGGTGAATGGATACGGCTTCACTGTTTTCCCGCCAGATCGCTGCCAGATGCGATTTGCCCGACCCCACGGGACCGGCCAAGATCACCACCGGCGACGGCCAGCGTGGCCAGCTGTCGATGATGGTGACCGCCGCCTTCAGCCGTTCGGACACGAGAAGGTCGTCACGACCCGTCTGCGGTTCGTGCTCGAAAACGAGCGGCAATTGTTCGAACTTACGGACCATACGCGTTACTCTGGAAGCTTGTACTCAGGGCTTTTGTGTTCCGGCTCGATCGTCAGGATATGGCGATGACCGTGGTAGAGCGCACTGTCGAGGTAGCGGCCGATACCGAAGCGGACCAGCACGCCGATGGCAGCAGCGCAGGGCACGGCGACCAGCAGCCCGACAAAACCGAACAGCGCGCCGAACGCCAGCAGCGCGAACATCAGCCAGACCGGGTGCAGCCCGACGCTCTTGCCGACCAGCCGCGGCTGAAGGATATTACCCTCGAGGAACTGCCCGGCAAAGAAGATCGCCGCGATGATGACGATATTGAGGTACTCTGGCCAGAACTGGACCAGAGCGACGCCGAGGGCAAGGACGAGCCCGACCATGGAACCGACATAGGGGATGAAGCTGATCATGCCGGCAAACAGGCCGATCAAAAGGCCGAAATTCAGGCCGGCGAAGGTGAGCGAAATCCCGTAGAACAGCCCGAGAATGATGCAGAGCGAGCCCTGCCCCCGAACGAAACCGGCAATCGTCGCGTTCATGTCGCGCGATATCTGGCGAACGGTCGCAACGTGGTCGCGCGGCACCCAGCTATCGACCCGCTCGACCATCCGGTCCCAGTCGAGCAGCAGATAGAAGGCAACGACGGGGGTAATGACGAACAGCGAGATGATGTCGAGCAGCGCCACGCCGGAATTCCACAATTGCTGGAACAGCGTGCCAAGGAAACCGGCGCCCTGTTCGAGCAGCTTGGCGGAGTTCTGCTTGATCGTGTCCATCTGCCCGGAAATCCAGTCGGGCAGCCAGGCGGCGTCCGGGCTGGTCAGGAATTCCTGCAGCTTCGACACGTAACCCGGCATCTTCTGGATGAATTCGGAGGCCTGGGTAAACACGATGGGGATGATCACCACCAGCGACAACGCGAAGACGACGACGAAGCCAATCAGGATGACGACGGTCGCCATCAGCCGGCTGAGCCCAATGCGCTCCAGCCGGTCTGCGACGGGATCGAGAAAATAGGCGAGCGCCATGCCGGCAATGAACGGCAGCAGAATGGTGGAGAACACCATCAGGAAGGCGATAAACCCGGTGAGGAAAAGCAGCCAGAAGATGATCTGGCGCTGCAACCCGCTGCCACTCAATTTGTTGACCATGCCGCTGTTCCGATGTCTTGCCGCAGGCGCTGCCGGGCGCTGCTTCCAGTGCTGGAGATAGGATGTGGCACCGACCATGGTCAAGCCTGTGGCGCAAAAGGGCCGGCATTGGCGGGCAAAACATTAAAAAAGCGGGTGTATCGGGGGCAACATGCTTGCACTTGCGGCACCACCATGCCAATCGCAATCCAAATATGACGAGCCGGCGGAGATCAAGCCATGAGCGAGCCAGGAAAGAACGGTCTGACCTACAGCGATGCAGGTGTGGATATCGACGCCGGAAACCTTTTGGTGGAAAAGATCAAGCCGCATGTGCGCTCGACACGGCGCCCAGGTGCTGACGGCGAGATCGGCGGTTTCGGCGGCCTGTTCGACCTGAAGGCCGCCGGCTTCAAGGATCCGGTCCTCGTGGCTGCCAATGACGGCGTCGGAACCAAGCTGAAGATCGCCATCGAAGCCAACAAGCATGACACGGTCGGCATCGACCTCGTCGCCATGTGCGTCAACGATCTCGTCGTCCAGGGCGCCGAGCCGCTGTTCTTCCTCGACTACTTTGCGACCGGCAAGCTCGATCCCGACCAGGGTGCTGCCATCGTCGGTGGCATTGCGGCCGGTTGCCGCGAGGCAGGCTGCGCGCTGATCGGCGGCGAGACCGCCGAAATGCCGGGCATGTATGCTGGCGGCGACTATGATCTCGCAGGCTTTGCCGTCGGTGCTGCCGAGCGCGGCCAGCTGCTGCCTGCCGGCGATATTGCCGAAGGCGACGTCATTCTGGGTCTCGCCTCCTCCGGCGTGCATTCCAACGGCTATTCGCTGGTGCGCAAGATCGTTTCGCTGTCGGGCCTTGCCTGGGACGCGCCTGCGCCGTTCGGCGAAGGTACGCTTGCTGACGTGCTGATGACCCCGACGCGCATCTATGTGAAGCCGCTGCTCAAGGCGATCCGCGAGACCGGCAAGCTGAAGGCGCTGGCCCACATCACAGGCGGCGGCTTTCCGGAAAACATTCCGCGGGTGCTGCCAAAGCATCTGGCCGCTGAAATCGATCTTGCTGCCATCCAGGCACCGGCCGTGTTTTCGTGGCTGGCCAAGACCGGCGGCGTTGCCGCCAACGAAATGCTGCGCACCTTCAACTGCGGCGTGGGCATGATCGTCGTGGTCGCAGCCGAAGATGCCGATCAGGTCACCTCGGTTCTGAAGGCCGAAGGCGAGACCGTCTTTGCACTCGGCCGCATGGTCGCCCGCGACGAAGGCGCTGCCGGCACGGTCTACAAGGGCACGCTCACTCTATGAACGAGAGGTCGAAAGCGGCCCGCAAGCGGGTCGTGGTGTTCATTTCCGGCGGCGGCTCCAACATGTTGACGCTGGCAAAGGCTGCCTCCGAGCCGGACTATCCCGCCGAGATCGTTGCCGTCATCTCCGACAAGGCGGATGCGGGCGGCCTGGCGAAAGCGGCGGCGCTTGGCATCGCCACCTTCTCCTTCGTCCGCAAAGACTATGACAGCAAGGACGCCCACGAAGCGGCGATCCTCTCGACACTGAAAAACCTGTCGCCGGACATCATTTGTCTGGCAGGTTATATGCGCCTGCTCACCGCCACCTTCATCAATGCCTATGAAGGCCGGATCATCAATATCCACCCGTCGCTGCTGCCGCTCTTCCCGGGCCTGCACACCCACCAGCGGGCCATCGACGCCGGCATGACGGAAGCCGGCTGCACCGTGCATTTCGTTACCGAAGGCATGGACGAAGGGCCAGTGATCCTGCAGGCCAAGGTGCCGGTATTGCCGGGCGATACAGCCGACGACCTTGCGGCACGGGTGCTGGTTGAAGAGCACAAATCCTATCCGGCAGCACTGCGGCTCGTGGCCGAGGGCAAGGTGCGGATGGATGGCGGCCGGACTTTGCGCGACCAAGGCGGCTTTACCGAAGACCCATCGTAAATCCGGTCATCACCTTGACCCTTTTGACGATCATTCTTATCCTGTTGAAACCCAACCCGGTCAACGGTGAGAAGTCCACATGACCATCGAAGTCAAAATTGCACACGCCGAGACGCATTTTTCCGAGTTGCTTTCCAAGGTTGAGGCCGGGGAAGACGTTGTGATTTCGCGTGGAAACGAGCCGATTGCCCGCCTTGTCCGGATCGACGCCCGTGAGGATCGGATCGCTGCCATTGAAGCATTAAAAGTGGAACGTGCACGCCACAAACCTGTCAGCAGCGAAGAAATCCGCCAATGGCGCGATGAAGGCCGCCGCTGAAAATGAGCTTCGTTGTCGATGCCTCCATCGTTGCGGCTTGGCTTCTTCCGGACGAGAGTAACGAACTTGCAGAATATGCACGCTTGGCGATGAAAAGCGAAGATGCGCTTGCTCCCGACCTGCTCTTGCATGAAATTCGCAATATCCTTGTCATTGCAGAAAGACGCAACCGCGTTACGGCTGACGGAGCTGCCAGCCTCCTGGCAGGGCTACGGAAAGTTCCGCTCATCATTGTCGAAATGAAGGACGATCTCGGTATTTTGCAACTGGCCAGGGAACATCGTCTTTCAGGCTATGACGCAACCTATCTTGCCCTTGCAGTGGCTCAAGACACTGCGCTGGTTACCCTGGACCGCAAGCTTGGCGCAGCGGCACGTGTCGCAGGATTGAAAACGTTTGGTTAGCCGAGCCTCTCCCTATTCAGCATCGCCCATTGCAACAGCATGATCGTCTTGCCGTCGCAGATCTCGCCGCTGTCGATCATCGCCATGGCGTCGGCAAGCGGGATTTCCAATACCTCGATATCCTCGTCCTCGTGCGCGGCACCGCCGCCGTCTTCGGCGCGGACCGTCACATCGATGATCGCGGCGAAGAAGTGGACCGTCTCGGTCACGGCACCGGGCGACATAAAGGCCTGGAAGACGGGACGGACGTCCGTCACCAGATAGCCGGTTTCCTCCATCACCTCGCGCTTGATCGCCTCGGCCGGATGATCGCCGTCGAGCAGACCGGCCGGTGTTTCCAGAAGCCAGCCGGAATAGCCGTTGAGATAGGTCGGAATACGGAATTGCCGCACCAGCACGACGCTGTCGCGCTTGGGATCATAAAGCAGGATGGTGGCGCCATTGCCGCGATCATAGACTTCCCGCTTCAGTGTCTTGGTGATGCCGTTCGAACCGGTATAGTTGAAGGTGATATTGCGCAGGTGATACCAGTTTTTCGAAAGCGTCTCGTCCTTGAGGACTTCGATCTTTGCATTCTCGAATTTCGTCATTGAGTGTTCAATCCCTGCGCAGCCATACGTGATTGTCGTGAAAAGCCGCCCCGCCATAGGGGGCGACCGCGTCGGCACCGGTCAAGACGTTGATGCCTTCACCGTCCAGATGCGCGTCGTTCGGCCAAAGGCCTTCGGCGATGACCACGCCACGCCGCGTACCGCCACCGATTTTCGCATGCAGGCGGATTTCCCCGCGCTCGTTGCCGATCCGCACGATGTCTCCCTCGGCGATACCAAGTGCCGTAGCATCTTCCGCCTGGATCATCACTTCGGGCCGGACTTCCTTCTGCAGTGAAGACGGTGTTTCGGCAAAGGTCGAGTTGAGGAACGACCGGGCGGGCGATGTCGCCAGCCGGAACGGATGGGCCTCGTCCGCCACCTCGATCAGGTCGACATGGTCGGGAAACTCGGGCAACTGTCCATGCGGGCCGAAGACGCCGAGCGCTTTCGGCGGACGGTTTGGTGCCGGCGTGCCGGTCCAGTCGGCCTTGAAGCGGAATTTTCCGTCGGGATGGCCGAAACCATCGACGAAATGCGCGGTGTCGAAATCCGGCTGGACGTCGAGCCATTTCTCGCGCTTCAGCCCCTCATAGCCGATGCCGTAGTTGACCAGGATATGGTCGATATGCTCGCGTTCGCTGAGCCCGAAACCGGGCTTGTCGGCGACGCCGAGACGCTTTGCCAGTTCCTCGATGACAAAGAGATTGGTGCGTACGGTCGATGGCGGTTCCACCACCTTGGGGCCGAGCAGGATATGCTGGTGGCCGCCGCCGCGATAGAGATCGTCATGTTCGAGAAACATGGTCGCAGGCAGCACGATGTCGGCGAGCTTGGCCGTATCGGTCATGAACTGCTCGTGCACAGCGACAAACAGGTTGTCGCGCAAAAATCCCTGCTTCACCAGCCGCTGTTCCGGCGTGACATTGACCGGATTGGTGTTCTGGATGAGCATCGCCGTGACCGGGCCGCGATGGCGCAGCGCCTCGGCATCGCCGGTCAGCACCCGGCCGATCTGCGACTGGTCGAGCATACGGATATCCGGATCGAGCATCGCCGAGCCGACCAGTTCGCGCTTGTCGAACTTGAAGATATCGTTGTTGGTATGGAAGGCGCCGCCGCCCTCATGCTGCCAGGAGCCGAGTACGGTCGGCACCGAGGCGGCGGCGTGGATGGCGACCGCGCCGTTGCGCTGGCGGGTAAAACCGTAGCCGAGCCGGAAATAGGTTTTTGGGGTGGTGCCGACCAGCTTGCCGAAAGCCTCAATTTCCTCCACGGGAAGCCCGGTGATGGCAGAAGCCCATTGCGGCGTGCGCGTCTTCAGATGCGCTTCAAGCCCCGCCGGATCGTCGGCGTATTTTGCAAGGTAAGCCCGGTCGGCATATCCGTCGCGAAAGGCGATGTGCATGACGGCGCAGGCAAGGGCGGCGTCCGTGCCCGGCTTCAGCACCAGGCCCATATCGGCCTGCTTGATCGTCGGGTTGTCGTAGATGTCGATGACGACGATCTTGGCACCACGCTCCTTGCGGGCCTTGATCGCGTGAGTCATGACGTTGACCTGGGTCGAGACCGCATTGGTGCCCCAGATGACGACGCAATCGGATTTGGCCATCTCGCGCGGATCGGGGCCGCGCAGCGAACCGGTCGCCATCGCCAGTCCGGTCCAGGCGAGGTTGGTGCAGATCGAGCCGAAGAAGCCGGAATACTTTTTGGCGTGACGCAGCCGGTCGATCGAATCGCGCTGCACCTGCCCCATCGTACCGGCGTAGAAATAAGGCCAGATGGCTTCGGAACCGTGCATCTGTTCCGCCTTGACGAAGGCACCGGCGATCTCGTCGAGTGCGTCCTCCCAGGAAAGCTGTTGCCAGTTCCCCTCGCCCTTGGCGCCCCTGCGGCGCTGCGGCACCATCAGGCGGCCGGGGTGATCGATCCGCTCGGAATAGCGCGCGACCTTGGCGCAGATGATGCCGGCTGTGTAGGTATTGGCGCTGGCGCCGCGCACCCGGCCGATCCTGCCTTCAGGCGTGATATCAACTTCCAGCGCGCAGGCCGAGGGACAGTCGTGCGGACAGACAGTGTGGCCGACGGACTTTTCTGGTTTTATAGGGGTCGCAACGTTCATGGCTTTTCTATATTGCATCGCGAAAGGGTGTCACAGTCCCCTTCGCCATACATTCCAACATTTCACGGGACGATAAGGGACGCGAATGAATTACCGTCACATCTACCACGCCGGAAACTTCGCCGACGTCCTCAAGCACGCCGTGCTCGCCCGGCTGATCGTCTATATGGCGCAGAAGGAGAAGGCCTTTCGCGTGCTCGATACGCATGCGGGCACCGGCCTCTATGATCTTTCGAGCGAAGAAGCGCAGAAGACCGGCGAATGGGTCGATGGTATCGGCCGCATTCTCGACACCGATATTCCGGCCAAGGCCAAGGCGATCCTCGAGCCCTATCTCACCGCCGTGCGCGACCTCAATCCGGATGGCGGCCTGACGCTCTATCCCGGATCTCCGAAGCTGACCCGCATGCTGATGCGGCCGCAGGACCGGTTGTCGGCGATGGAACTGCATCCCGACGACTACGAGACGCTGCATCGGCTGTTCGACGGCGATTTCCAGAGCCGCATCACCGAGCTCGACGGCTGGCTGGCGCTCGGCGCCCACCTGCCGCCGAAGGAAAAGCGCGGCATCGTGCTGGTCGATCCGCCGTTCGAGATCGCCGGCGAATACGAACGGCTGGCTGACGGCCTGCACAAGGCGTACCGGCGCTTTTCCGGCGGCACGTTCTGCCTTTGGTATCCGCTGAAGCAGGGCGCGCCGATCGCCGAATTCCATGCCGCACTACAGGCATTGGAGATCCCCAAGATGCTTTGCGCCGAACTGTCGGTTCGCAGCGACCGTGACACGAGCGGGCTTTCGGGTTCCGGCCTGATCATCGTCAATCCGCCGTTCACGCTGAAGAGCGAACTGGATATCCTGCTGCCCTTCCTCAAGGACCGGCTGAAGCAGGACCGCCATGCCTCGGCCCGCGCCTTCTGGCTGCGCGGCGAGGAGGTGCCGGAGCGCGATTGAACAGGGGCTTGACGGTCTGCCACCAGGAGACGCACTCTGCAGGCGACCGCGTGGACTTAAGAGAGACGATCATGACCGGGATGCCTGCTGCAGATGTTCCTTTCTCCCTGACTGCAATTGACTGCGGCGCGGCAGCGGCAATGGCGACCGATGGCAAGAGGCGACCGCTCTGGTATCTGACCCAACGCGGCCGGGGTCTTGCCGGTACCGGTTCGAACGTCGAATTCTGCCTAAGCGGTAATCCCTCGTATATCCATCATGCGCAGTGCGGTTCGTTGCGGTGAAATCCTTGATCGCTGGCCTCTCCAAAATCATCCCGGCCGTGTTCGGCCTGCTCGCGCTTGCCGCCTGCAGCGGCGAGAGTGGGGAAAAGACGCCGTCTGCGCCAAGGGACACCGCGGCATCGACGGCAAACACGCCGATTGCCGGCACCCAAAACACCAAGCCTGCCGGCACATCGCAGAAGACACTGTCCGTGCCCCTTGGCAGTGGCTTTGACTTCTACGTCCTGTCGCTCTCCTGGTCACCAAGCTGGTGCCTGGATAACGATCCCTCGGGACGCTCGATGCAATGTGATCCCGGCAATAATCACGGTTTCATCGTCCACGGGCTCTGGCCGCAGAACGACAAGGGATATCCGGAATTCTGCCGGACGCGGGAATCCGACCGGGTGCCCGACACGCTCGGCCGGACCCTGTTCGACATCATGCCCTCGATGGGCTTGATCGGTCACGAATGGCGCAAGCACGGGTCGTGCTCGGGTCTAAGCCAGAAGGATTATTTCACCGTCCTGCGCGCTGCCCGCGAAAAGCTGGTGATCCCGCCGGCGCTGCAATCCGTCGCCTCGGACCAGCGGACGAACCCGGCGCGAATCGAGACGGCGCTGATATCGGCCAATCCGGGCCTTCGCCCGGATGCGCTCGCTGTCACCTGCGCCTCCGGCCGCGTCGATGAAGTCCGCGTCTGCTTCAACAAGGATCTCAGCTTCCGCGCCTGCGGCGAGATCGATCGCGCCGGCTGCAAGGTGAAAAGCCTCAGCCTGCCGGCCACACCCTAAACCCTCAGAAAATTGACACCCAGCGAAAGAAAGCTCGCATGAAGATCTTCTATTCCCCCACCTCGCCCTATTCCAACAAGGTACGCATGGCCGCCCGTTACGCCGGCCTTGAAACCGAAAACGTGTTGACCGACACCAACGGCAATCCGCAGGACCTGATCGCCAGCAACCCGTTCGGCAAGATCCCGACACTGGTCACATCAGAAGGAAAGGCGATCTACGACAGCCGCGTGATCATGAATTTCATCGACCGCGAGACCAAGGGCAAGCTCTATCCGCGCAACGCTGAGAAGCGTACCGACGTGGAATTGCTGGAAGCCCTGTGCGACGGCATCTGTGACTGCCTGCTGGCAATCGTCTATGAAAAGCGGTTCCATCCGCCGGAAAAGATCCACCAGCCCTGGATCGACCGCCAGTGGGAAAAGGCCGGCCGCGGCCTCGACCTCCTCAACGCCAACATGCCGAAGACCGGCGCCAAGCTGCATGCCGGTCACTTCGCGCTCGCGGCCCTGCTGCGCTATATCGAACTGCGGTTCACCGGCGAATGGCAGAAGGGCCGCCCGAAGCTGAAGAACTGGCCACAAAAATTCGAGAAGTTCTTTCCGGATTACGCCCAGTTCAAGGTTTGATACCCCGGAAATCATTGCATAAAACGTGAAAAAGGCCGGATCGCTCCGGCCTTTTTGTCATTCACGATCGGATGGATCAGAACTTGACGCCCATACCGACGCGGACGCTGTGTTCGTCGTAGCCCGACGAAACCTTGCCGCCCGGCAGATCGAAGTTCTTCGAACCGTAGTCGGAATAGCGGTATTCGACGCGCGCCGTGACGTTGTCGGTCACGAAGGCTTCGGCACCGGCACCAGCCGTCCAGCCGAGCAGCGTGTTCTTGTCCGAACCGCCGGCATTGCCGGTTGCCTTGACGCTCGATGCTGCGAGACCAGCCGTACCGTAGACCAGAACCGGGTTCAGGTCGTAACCGACGCGGCCGCGAACGGAGCCGTTGACGCCCTGTTCCATCTTGCGATCCGAATTCTTCGTATCGTTGTCGCCGTAGTTGATGTCGGCTTCAGCACCGTAAACGATGTTGCCGGACTGCATGTTGTAGCCGCCATAGAGACCGCCGCCGAAGCCAGCAGCGCTGCGGCCGCCCGTGGCGTTGTACTCACCATGGCCCCAGTTTGCGGTACCGCCGACATAGGCGCCCGACCAGTTCTTCACGGCGGGTTCGTTGTATTCGGCAGCCGGAGCAGCCGGAACTTCGTCGATCGCGTCGGCAGCCTGAACAGCGGAGAAGGCGATGAGGGATACGGCAGATGCCATAAGGGTGGTGATGAGAGTACGCATAAAAGTCTCCTTTACGAACCGATGCTCCGGACCCTCGCGGTCCCAAACTGATACATCGGGGAATTGCAAATTAACCCGCCCGGTTGACGAGGAAATTGACGATCAAATGCGGATTCTCAAGAGCCAAATTGTGAAATTTTAGTGGCACAAGCATGGCTAAAATTCGATGTTGCTTCATAGCCACAGGGTAATTATTAACCACAAAACACTATTAATCGAAAATATACTATAACCACTCAAAACAATTCAATTTACCGCCTTTGCATTAATTTTTCCGAAACGAATGCGTGGGGCCGTTTCGCAATATCGGCCCGCCTCCTATATCCTTGCGGCATGCACAAACACGAATCGCATAACGGGGCGCTGCGGGCTCCTTTGAAAACTGCACTGGTGACCGGTGGCGCCCGGCGCATCGGCAAGGCTATTGTCGAGGATCTGGCAGCCCATGGCTTTGCAGTCGCCATCCACGCCAATACATCGCTGACCGAGGCAGAGGCCTTGGCAGCGGAGATTCGCTCAAGAGGTGGCAAGGCTGCGGCAATTGTGGCAGACCTTGCCGATACTGCGTCCGTGCGGACCGTCATGGAAAAAGCCGTCTCGGCGCTGGGACCTCTCGGCGTGCTGGTCAACAACGCCTCGCTGTTCAAGAAGGACAGCCTGGAAGAATTTGACGAAACCATCTGGGACCGGCATTTCGCCCTTCACGTCAAGGCTCCATCGTTGCTCTCCCGCGATTTTGCCGCACAATTGCCTGGCGAGAATTCCGGGCTCGTCGTCAATATCATCGATCAGCGCGTCTGGGCTCCCAATCCAAGATTTTATTCCTATATGTTGTCAAAGTCAGCTCTTTTGACGGCGACAAAAACGATGGCACAGGCCCTGGCACCGGCAATCCGCGTCAACGGTATCGGGCCGGGCCCGACCCTGCCGAACGAGCGGCAAAACAAGGATGATTTCGACACACAGGTCGAGGCGCTGATCCTGAAGCGTGGACCGCAGCTTGACGAATTCGGCCGGGCGATCCGGTTTCTGTTCGACACGCCGTCGATCACCGGGCAGATGATCGCGATGGACGGCGGCCAGCATCTGGCCTGGGAAACGCCGGATATTTTGGAGATTGTGGAATGAACGGGCGCGTGCCCAATGACGGCGGCATTCTCTATGATGAAAATGCCAGCGACGACGAAGACCTGATCGAGGTAACGGACGCGGCTGCGCCGGCTGCCATCGTCGATTGGGCGGAGACCAGCGCCATTCCCGACGGTTTGCGCGGTGCAGACCTGATCCAGGCCTTCGTCAAGCGCCTGCCCAATAGCCCCGGCGTCTATCGCATGTTCAACGAGGCCGGCGACGTGCTCTATGTCGGCAAGGCAAGAAACCTGAAGAAGCGCGTCAGCAACTATGCGCAAGGGCGGCTGCATTCCAACCGTCTGACCAAGATGGTGCGCGAAACCGCCCATATGGAATTCGTCACGACGCGCACCGAGATCGAGGCGCTGCTGCTCGAAGCCAACCTGATCAAACGCCTGCGGCCGCGCTTCAACGTGCTTTTGCGCGACGACAAGTCGTTTCCCTATATTCTGGTGACTGGGGATTCTCGGGCACCGGCGCTCTACAAGCATCGCGGCGCACGTAGCCGCAAGGGCGATTTCTTCGGCCCCTTCGCGTCGGCCGGCGCCGTCGGCCGCACCATCAATTCGCTGCAGCGCGCCTTCCTCTTGCGCACCTGCACCGACAGCGTCTTCGAAAGCCGCACCCGCCCCTGCCTGTTGCACCAGATCAAGCGCTGTGCCGCCCCCTGCACCCATGAGATCAGCGACGCCGACTATGCCGAGCTGGTCACCGAGGCCAAGGATTTTCTCTCCGGCAAGAGCCAGGCGGTGAAGGCAACGATTGCGGCGGCGATGAGCGAGGCCTCCGAAAACCTCGATTTCGAGCGGGCCGCCCTTTACCGCGACCGGCTGGCGGCGTTGTCGCATGTGCAGAGCCACCAGGGCATCAATCCGTCCGGGGTCGAGGAAGCCGATGTCTTCGCCATTCATCACGAGGGCGGCGTCTCCTGCATCCAGGTGTTCTTCTTCCGCACCGGCCAGAACTGGGGCAACCGCGCCTATTTCCCCAAGGCTGACCCGACGCTGACATCCGCCGAGGTGCTCAGCGCCTTCCTGGCCCAGTTCTACGACGACAAGCCCTGTCCGCGGCAAATCCTGCTTTGCGAGACGGTCGAGGAACAGGATCTGCTGGGTGCAGCGCTGACCGAAAAATCCGGCTACAAGGTCACCATCCTGGTGCCGCAGCGGGGCGAGAAGAAGGATCTGGTCGAGCATGCCGTTGCCAATGCCCGCGAGGCGCATGGCCGCAAGCTCGCCGAAACCGCCTCGCAATCGCGCCTGCTCGAAGGTTTTGCCACGACGTTCAAGCTGGAGCGCACCCCGCGCCGTATCGAAATCTACGACAATTCCCACATCATGGGCACCAATGCCGTCGGTGGCATGGTGGTGGCGGGGCCGGAAGGCTTCGTCAAAGGCCAGTACCGCAAGTTCAACATCAAATCGACCGACATAACCCCCGGCGACGATTTCGGGATGATGAAGGAAGTGATGACGCGGCGATTTTCACGCCTGCTGAAGGAAGAGGGAAAACCCGACCGCAGCATCGAGACCAACGAGGACAGCGCATTTCCGGCCTGGCCCGACGTGATCCTGATCGACGGCGGCCAGGGTCAGATGACGGCGGTCCGCGCCATCCTCAAGGAACTGGATATCGAGGACTGCGTCGTTGCCATCGGCGTCGCCAAGGGTGTTGACCGCGAAGCCGGACGTGAGCGGTTCTTCCCACCGGCGGGTAGCCGCGACGGCTTCTCGCTGCCGCCGCGCGATCCCGTGCTCTATTTCATCCAGCGCATGCGTGACGAGGCGCACCGGTTTGCCATCGGCTCGCACCGGGCGCGGCGCAAGAAGGAGATGGTCAAGAACCCGCTGGACGAGATCGGCGGCATCGGCCCGACGCGCAAGCGCGCCCTGCTCCACCATTTTGGCACCGCCAAGGCCGTATCCCGCGCCGGGATCAACGACCTGATCGCCGTCGAAGGTATTTCCGAAGCGGTGGCACGGCTGGTCTACGATCATTTTCACGAGGATGGCGCGAAGTAAAAGTGGCGGGCGTGAATGCCCGCCACAAGAGCGGTCTTAACCAGCGCATGGCTGCAGAGGACTATCCGGCCTTTGCCGCTTCATCAATGAAGGCTGCGACTTCGACGGGCATCGAGGCCAGCGAAGCATGGCTTGCCTTCAGCGTAATGACCTTCTTTGCCCCGAGCCGGCCCGACATCCAGCGCTGGTTGTCCGGATGGATCATCCGGTCCTCGCTGGAGATCTGATACCAGCTGGCCTTGTTCTTCCAGGCCGGGTTGCTGATCTCGTTGCCGAACGTGCTGGCCAGCGGCGCTTTCTGGGTAATGCCCATGACCAGGCCTTCGTTGGCCGTCAGGTCCTGGCAGAAGCTTTCGTGAAATTTCTCCGGCTTGACCCAGAGATAACCATCGCTGTCTGGCGCCAGATTGGCGGCGGCGGCCGGCGGATTTTTGCCGGTGATGCCGCCGGGGCTCTCGCCGGCATCCGGCGCGAAGGCGGCGATATAGACAAGGCCTGCGACATTCGGCTGATTTCCCGCCTGGGTAATGACGGCGCCGCCATAGGAATGTCCGACCAGAAGAACAGGCCCGTCTACCTGGGCAATCATCTTGCGGGTGCGCTCGGCATCGTCGGCCAGGGACGTTAGCGGCAGTTCGACAGCCTTGATGGAACGATGACCCAAACGGGTCAGTTCCAGGATGACCTTGCTCCAGTGGGCAGCCCCACCCCAAAAGCCATGAACGAGAAGGATCGTCGGAACTTGTGCCATGTGGTGTTCTCCCAGCAGATTGGATTGGAAACGGCAGACCAGCAGTCGTTATGCGCCCGCCTGCGCACCCATCAAACAGCATCCGCATGACCGGATTGTGGCATTACCCTTCACGTCGCCAGCCGCCCCAGACCAGATAGCATACGGGTCAATTCCGCCTGCCGCCGCGTTCCGGTCTTGAGGAAGATGCGCTTCAAATAGCTACGGACCGTTTCAAGCTTGAGGCCAAGCTTGATCGACACGGCTTCCAGACTTGCACCAGAGGCCAGTTCACGGGCGACCCGGGCCTCCCCTGGCGTCAGGTCGAACAGCCCGCTCAGCACCCGCATATCGGGCGGCCCGGCCACACCAACCGGCGTTGCAATCAGCACGGCAAGGCTTCTGGAAAAAATATCGCGCGCATTTCGCCGGACAGGCATCAGATGCAGGATCAGTGCCGGCGCGTTTTCTTCGGCCGCCAGCGGGATGGACTGCACATGGGACGCTTTCGCAGCTCCCAATTGCTCCAGCGCGGCCAAAACCAATCCATTCGCTGCGGGGTTTTTGAGGGAAATCCTGTTGGCAGCGCCCGTGCGGATGCGCGGCGCCAGCGCCTCCATGTCCTCGTTCATGGCCAGAACCCGATTGTCGTCGCTGAGAACAGCGGCCGGAAGCCCGATCAATGACAGTGTCGCCGTAATGCTCTGCGCCTGCCTGAAAATCATCCGCGACGAGATCAGCGCGGCGCGGGCAAGATCACCTTTCAGGCTGTTGATATGATCGAGCGCCTGACTTGAGAAAGGCCCGTCACTGCTGCGGGCAAGAAAATCAAAGATCAGCGTGTGTCCCGACGGTTCGGGCAACGCGGCCCCCATGCTCCAGCCGAGCCCAATTGGCCGCAGAAATATGTTGTAGATCGCATCGTCGGCGATCTCCTCTGCGGTCATGACGTCTATATCGCGAACGAAGGCCATCGGCGCCAACAGCATGGAGCGCTCCGGTCGCGGATTATGCGGCCTCGCATCGGCGCTTGCATAGCGCTCCATCGGCTCGTCGATATTGGGCGAGCAGACCCACCGGATTACGCCACCGGTATCGGCGGTCAGAATGCAGGCCGAAAAACCGTTCACCTCTTCCGCCAGACTGGCGCAGACATCCGGCCAAAGCTCGGGAATGACTGCGGCTTCGTAGATTCGATCGATCAGTGTCATTGCATAGGACATTATTTGCTCTTCGTTGGAGCATTTACCCGATAGTGCCCCAAGGAAACAGGTTTTGCCAAGCGCAATGCGGCCGGCCCCTAAAAATAGGGGTTTTAGTTCACCCTGCGTTCAGACGAATTCCGCCATAATTCAGGCCGATCTCTAATGACCGGTTGACGCCGCTGTCACAAAGTCTTTCATCTGTCGTCAAAGAACTCGCAGAGAACCCGAATCGATGTCCACCACGCCTGCCGCTTACAACATTCCCAACCTCCTGACCTATGCCCGTATCCTGGCCGTGCCGCTGATCGTCCTGTGTTTCTTCGTCGAGGGCAGGCTGCAGAGTTCGGATTTCGCCCGCTGGACGGCACTGGGGCTTTTTGCTGTCGCCTCGATCACCGATTTCTTTGATGGCTATCTGGCGCGCATCTGGAAGCAGACCTCCAATATCGGCCGCATGCTGGATCCGATTGCCGACAAGCTGCTGGTCGCCTCGGTTCTTCTGCTTGTGGCTGCCGATGGCACGATTGCCGGCTGGTCGATCTGGGCCGCGATCATCATTCTCTGCCGCGAGATCCTGGTGTCTGGCCTGCGCGAATATCTGGCGGCCTTGAAGGTCAGCGTGCCGGTCACCCGCATCGCCAAATGGAAGACGACGATCCAGATGGTTGCCATCGCCTTCCTGCTGGCCGGCCCTGCCGGCGACAAGGTGCTGCCCTACACAACCGAAATGGGCATCGGCCTGCTCTGGCTGGCTGCCGCCATCACGCTCTATACCGGCTACGACTATTTCCGCGCCGGTCTCAAGCACATGGTCGACTGATGGCGAGCGTCAACCTCGTCTACTTCGCCTGGGTGCGCGAGCGGATCGGCAGGGGCGAAGAAACGCTTGAGCTTCCGGATACCGTCGTCACGGCGGGCGACCTGCTTGCCCACCTGAAGACGCTCGGCGAGGAATACGAGGCGGCGCTGGAGCACGAAAACGTCATCCGCGTTGCCATCAACCAGGAACATGTCGATCACGACGAGACAATTGCCGGTGCGCGGGAAATCGCGCTTTTCCCGCCGATGACCGGGGGCTGAGGCAGTGACTGCCGCTCCCGTCACGGTGCGTGTTCAACGCGGCGATTTCGACCTGGCCACCGAGGTGCAGGCCCTGTCTGCCGGCCGCCACGATATCGGCGCGGTCGTGACATTCTCCGGTCTCTGCCGCGATGAGGCCGGGACGCTGAGCGCCCTTGAGCTCGAGCATTATCCCGGCATGGCGGAAGCGGAAATCACCCGTATCTGCGACGAAGCCATCAACCGCTTCGGTCTTCAGGCCGCCACCGCCATCCACCGCTACGGCAAGATCGCGCCCGGCGAAAACATCGTTCTCGTCATCACCGCCTCGCCGCACCGTCAGGCTGCCTTCGATGGCGCCAATTTCATCATGGATTTCCTCAAAACCTCGGCACCCTTCTGGAAGAAGGAGCATGGCAACGACGGTACTGCGGGCGGCTGGGTCAGCGCCAAGGACGAGGACGACAGCGCCAGGGACCGCTGGTCGGACTGACCAGGGGTCGGGATCGCTGGTCAGACTGATCACGTCCATCTGTCAGGGCTGAAACTGCTCCTTGCGCGTCAGCACCAGCAGCAGGACCAGGAACGAAAAGATCACGAAATCCCGCCACAGCATCGGTCCGTAAGCGCTCCACAGCGTTTCGCTCAATCCCATCACAGCGGCCCCCAACGCCGCCAGGACAGGCGCGGTCTGGCCGCCGATCGCGGCAATGAACAGCACCTTGACGCCGAACACCAGACCGGCGCCGAAATCCATCGTGCCGTAATAGGCCGTCGCCAGAATGCCCGCGATCGCCGCCAGCAGTGCCGAGAACCCGTAGGCAGCGATGAAGACCCGCCTGCCATCCACACCGCACAGCGCCGCAGCACCCGCATCGTCGGAGACGGCACGCCACGCGCGACCCCAGGCCGAGCGCGTGAGGAACAGATGCGCCGCCCCGACGATGGCCAGCATCAGGGCCGTGTTGACAAGCTGCACCACCGTCAGCGTCACCGGAAACCGCGGATCGGACCAGAGCGTCACCGGCGTATTGAGAAACGGCGGTAGCCAGAGGCTGCGTGTTTCCGCTGCGATCCGCGACAGTTCCATCAGCACCAGAGCGAGACCGAGCGAGACGACCACCATCGTGTTGGCCGAGGTCGCCGCCAGCCTGTGCATGATCGAGCGGCCGATCAACAGGCCGGCACCGAGCGTATAGACAAGCGCCGACACTGCGCCGACGGCAAGGGCTGCCGGCAGCACCAGCCAGAGGCGGTTCCAAGCGAAATCGGAAAACAGCAGGAATATCTGGCCGGCAAAGCCGAACAGCGCACCATAGGTCAGATCAGCCCGGCGGGTGACGGAAAACGCGATGGAATAGCCGAAGGCGAGCAGCGCATAGAGGGCCGCGATAGGCAGGGCGCTGGCAAGCTGCTGCAGAAAATAGGCCATGACATATCCGCTGATGACAAAATCAGTATAACTGGTAAAATACGTTTTACCAGTTAGGATATTGCATGACGTTTTCCTGGACCCAGCATCGCTTTTCCGGTGGCGCGCTCGCCCTCGATGTCGCCAATTCGGTGATCCTGCGCTTCGACGCCGAGCGGCGGATCGACCGCTACGCCGATCCCGCTGCGATGCGCGACTTTGCCACTGCCGCAAACCGGTTCTCTGCGGAAAAGGAATTGTTTGGGACACTGGAACCGGTGACGCCCGAAAACCACGCTGCGTTTCTGGATCTGCGCGAGGCTACCGACCGGCATTTTCGTGCCGGGGTGCTCGGTACCTCTACGGCAGAAGACCTGGCCGACCTGCTCGATGCGGCGTCCGTCATCATCCGCAGGCATAAGGCAAAAACCGGACGCACGCCGCTGGATGACGCCACCGCCCGTTCGGCACTGGTGCTTGCGACATTCGAAGAGCCGGAACGGTTGAAAATCTGCCCCAATTGCCAATGGCTGTTTCTCGATCGCAGCCGCAACCGCAGCCGCACCTGGTGCGACATGACGGTCTGCGGCAATCGGATGAAGGCCAACCGCCACTACCAGCGCCAGAAGAAGGAGTTGACCGCATGACCACCAGGCGCCTCACCCTTGCCGCGACCCTTCTTGCCGTTATGGCCGTTCTGCCCGCCTGCCAGCGCGAGACCGGCCCCGATCCGCTTCAGTTGACCGGCAAGATGTTCATCTTCAACTACCGCCTCGCCTATGCCACCTACATGATCACGCTCACGAAGACTCAACCGGTGCCGGATGGCAGCACCGTCGTCGCCACGTTCGAAAACCCGTCGGGTGGGCCACCTCTGACGCTTGATCGCACGCTGTTTCAAAAGCTCGACAAGATCGTGCTTGAAAGCCCCGACGTCACCTGCGTGAAGAAGCAAAAACCCTATTCGGTGACGATCGAAGTCAAAGGCCCCGATGGCGCCATCCTGCAGACGCTGAAGACGTCTGTCATTTCCAATCTAGACCAGGACATCATGCCGGCCCAAGCGCTCGTGGTCGGCCCGGCCTATGACAAGAACCCGGACGTCTTCAAGAACGGCAAGGCACCGGAACATTTCCAGACTGCGAAGTGTCCGGTCTGATAAGCCATAACGAGAAAAGCCGGAGCGTTTCCGCCCCGGCTTTTCTTTGAGTCTTTTCAAATCCTTCGGGCCGAAACCCTCAAGAGTTGATTCAGCCGACGATTTCGGTGTCGGAGAACCAGTACTTGATTTCCTGGGCAGCGGTTTCCGGAGCGTCCGAGCCGTGAACCGAATTTTCACCGATCGACAGGGCGTGGGTCTTGCGGATCGTGCCTTCATCGGCGTTGGCCGGGTTGGTCGCACCCATGATTTCGCGGTTCTTCAGGATGGCGCCTTCGCCTTCGAGAACCTGAACGATGGTCGGGCCGGAGGTCATGCCTTCAACCAGTTCGCCGAAGAAAGGACGTTCCTTGTGAACGGCGTAGAAGCCTTCGGCTTCGCGCGTGCTCATCCAGACGCGCTTGGAAGCGACGACGCGCAGACCTGCATCTTCGAGCATCTTGGTGATGGCGCCCGTCAGGTTACGCTTGGTTGCGTCCGGCTTGATCATCGAAAATGTGCGTTCAATCGCCATTGTCTCAATTCCCTTTGCTTACATAAATCGGGGGTTTTTCCGCGAATTTTGCGGTTCAATAGCCGCCAATTCCGTGCAAAACAAGGGGGAGACCCGAAGTTTCACGCCGCTGTCACGGAGCGCCCGGCACCGTCATGGAGATCGAGGCAGCGCTCGAACCAGTCGATCACCGGATCGCCCGGCTCAAGAATCCGCTTCGTCGAGACGATGCGGGCCCATTGCAGCGGACCAAAGACGATATAGTCGGCAAACAGCGGCGTCTCGCCGCCGATGAAGGGTTGCTTCTTCAGCATCGTGCGCAACGGCTCGAGCTTTGCCGCGAAGGACTTTAGTTCCTCTATCCCGGTTT
The DNA here is from genome assembly GCA_900468065.1 of Hyphomicrobiales bacterium. Lineage (GTDB taxonomy): Bacteria > Pseudomonadota > Alphaproteobacteria > Rhizobiales > Rhizobiaceae > Pararhizobium. Next base: position 28,337 of record UBTA01000125.1, read on the forward strand.
CCGCCACCGCCTCGAGGCTCATGCCGAAGCGGGCTTCGCGGGAGGTGCGGAAATAGGCACGATCGACCGGTTCCAGGCTGTCGTGAATGTCCACGAGAATGATGCGGACCAGCGATGTGTGCAGTGTCATCAGCGACCAGCTCTCGATGAACCGCGCCATCGCCTTGCCGCCCTCGCCGCCAAACAGAGATGGACGATCCGGATAGGTCTTCTCCAGATAGAGCGCGATCTCGAAACTGTCACTGACCAGTTGTTCGCCGTCGCGCAGCAGTGGTACGATCTTCGTTGCCGCGTTCTCGATCACCGGGATCTGGGTGAAGCCCACCGGTTTGGTCTGGTGATCCAGGCCCTTATGGGCAAGCGACAGGACCGTCTTCCACGTATGGGGCGAAAACGGGCGGCTCCGGTCTGCGCCGCAAAGCGAATAGAGAGTGCGGTTCATGTCGTCTCCTTCAAAGGCATGGCAACCAAAAGCATGGCAACGTGGCGGCATTCGAAACCAGAGCCAGCCAACAATCAAATCAGTAAATTTCATGGGTCGCATCACCCACCGCGATGCGATTTGGCGCTAGACTGCCGAAAACCTTGGGGAATACCGCGATGCTCGATCACTACCGCATGTTTGCCGACTATAATGGCTGGGCCAACCGGCTTGTCTATGATGCGGCCGGCAAGCTCGACGACGCGCAGTACCGCGAAAACAAGGGCGCTTTCTTCGGCTCGCTGCACGCGACGCTCAACCACGTGCTTGCAGCCGACCGGATCTGGATGAAGCGCTTTACCGGCACAGGCGAAGCGCCGGCAACGCTCGACGGCATCCTGTTCGATAATTTCGCCGATCTCTCGACTGCCCGAACCGCAGAGGACGCGCGCATCGTCAGCTGGATCGGCACCCTGACCGAAGGCGATCTTGCCGGCCGGTTTACCTATACGCCGGTCAGCAACCCCGTCCCCGTCACCCAGCGCCTCGCCCCGCCGCTCGCCCATTTCTTCAACCACCAGACCCATCATCGCGGCCAGTGCCACATGACGCTGACGGCGCTGGGGGCACCGAGCGTGGCTCTGGACATGAGCTATTTCCTGCGGGCGCCGGAATACCGGCATTATGCCGAGTGACTCAAGCGCCGGAAATCATTCGGTTCTTCGCAGCCGTCACAGCAATGTCACAAGGCTTGAGCAAGTCTGCCGCGTCATAGTCCCTTCATATTTTAAGAATGGAGCAAGACGACATTATGGATTGGTATCCCATCGAAGCGCTTGAGGCCGGCAAATTGGCCGTCCTGCATTTTGAAAACCAGGGCGAACAGCGCTGGGTCGGATATATCCATGGCGACGGCATCTGCCATTGGCCGGAAAATGTTTCGGGACGCCGCCCCGATGGCTGGCAGGATCTGTCCGCCCTGTTCTCGGCGCTGCCCGATAGCGCAAAGCGGATTGTCTCGGCGTCATTCTGACGCCTGCCCGGTTATGCGGCCGCGCCCGAGGCGGGCCGCAAAGCCAGATATTCCCAAAGAGCCACAACGAACAACACAGCGGTGGCGGTGATCTGGATGACATAGTTGCTGCTAAAGGGCACGAGCACGGCGGTTGCTGTCAGCAGCACCAGCCCGGCGATATGCGAAACCGGAATTTTCCGGGCAACCGCCATCTTCACCCAGATATTGCCGGCGAGAAACAGGATCGGACCACCGATCATCGCCAGGGCGTTTTTCAGCGAACTGTCCTCCTGCGCATGCGACAGACTGAAATCCTCGCCGACCGCCGTCAGGATGATGCCGGCAATGATCGGCAGATGGCCGTAGGTGAACAGATTGTGCGCCACGCTCTCGGGGCGTGACGTGTTTTCCGCCTTGTCGGCCGCGTCCGCCTGTCCATGGTGGAAATAGATCCACCACATGAAACCGGTGCTGAGGAACGCGCTGCAGAACACGGCAAAGGTCGTGTTTGAGTTCATATGCTCGGCGGCGTTTTTGCCGGTGGTCAGGATGGTTTCGCCAAGGCAGATGATGACGAACAGGGCGCAGCGCTCGGCCATATGCTCGCCCGACACATCCAGCGTTTCCGGCGGTGATTTTCCCAACCCCGGCACGGCATAGCGAACGGCAGGCGACGCATAGTCGATGACGAGCGCCAGGCTCCACAGCGCGATTCGCCCCTCCAGCTCCATCAGCGCGCCCGCCAGCCAGAAGACGGCGGAGGCCAGCGACCAGAGGGTAATCCGCACGAATGTTGTGAAGGATGCGTCGTCGATACCGCGATAGGCATAGAGCGTGAAGAGAGAGCGCCCGACCTGCATGGCGCAGTAGATCAGCGCAAACATCAGACCGTGCTCGCCAAACGCTTCCGGCAGCGCCAGCGCCAGAAGCACGCCACCGAACATCAGGCAGAACAGCATCAGCCGGACGGCTTCCTTGCCGGTGTGAAGCAGATTGGTGACCCAGGTCGTATTGATCCACACCCACCAGATCGCCAGAACCAGCAGCACGGATTCCAACACTGCCGTTGGCCCGAAATCGGAAGCGAGCGTATGCGACAGCTGGACCAGCGCGAAGACGAAGACCAGATCGAAGAACAGCTCGGGGAAACTGGCGCTGGTCTGGTCGGGCTCTTCGGTGCGCAGCCAGTTTGAACGTTTAACCGGCATGGGATGCCCCGTTTTGAAGGCTGGCGCCGATATGTTTCACTAGACCGTCTCTGCGCATGATGTTTCCCCGCTTGATTTTGCGGGGATATAGGGCGTGGCCCGTCGTGAGCAACGGTGCCGATGACAGGCAATAATGGACAATCCGTTGCCCGCATTGGCCCTCCTCCTGTAAGCTTGCCCCGATGCCTGATCCCTGACGGAGACGTCGCATGAAGAGACTGATGCTTGCAATGACAGCCGGTCTGATGTTTGCCTCGGTGAGTCAGGCGCAGTTCATGGATGCGGACGACCTCAACACGTTCTGCCAGCAAAAACATCCGGTCGCCTTCGGTTATGTCGCCGGCGTGCTCGATCGCTGGTCGCGTGACCTGCATCACGCCGAAATGTCGGATGTCGTCGACAAGGAGAACAACCGCCCGGAAAGCAAGGTTCCGGTGACGGAGAAGATCCGTGCCAATGTCTGCGATCCCGACACCATCACGCTTGAGGAGCAGGTAAACACCGTCTGCGCCTTCGTCGCGGCCCATCCGAAGGAACACGGACGCAGCGCCGATATGCTGGTCCAGCTGGCGATGCAGGCGAAATGGCCCTGCCCGGCCCGATAATCTCTGCCGATGAAAGCAGCCGGGCAGTTGTGCCTTGTCAAAACGCTCGCGCCTTTGACAGTCTTTTAATCCCAATGCTTTATCAGCTGTCTCTTGCAATCACCGCGCTTTCCGCGGTTTGTCAGGGGTACGGCATGACGGACAAGCCACAGCACGACGGCAATCAGACGCAGAATGCCGCGATCCTGCTCAAGGTCGCACAGACCATGGCCAAGCTTGGCGTTGCCGCCTTCCCGCGCAATTACGAGCTGTTCTACGAGGCGCTGTCCGGCAGCAATCCACAGCTGACGCGCGAGGTTGCGGCCCTCGGTGCCCACCCGATGCAGAACCAGATCGAGCAGATCGGCATCAAATATCACCTCTCCGGCTTTGCCGCGATCGAGGCCGATACGATCCGCGCCGATACCGTCCGCTCGATCTCCGCCGTCAGCCACGCGTTGAAGGACAGCATTGCCAAGAAGGAAGTCTTTGCGGCGATGCTGCGCGGCTTCATCACCCGGCTGGAAGCCGATCCGGTCGCCGGCATGTCGGACTTCGCAGACGATGCTGCGCGCCTGCGCGATGCGGTCGCCGTGTTCGAGCGCGAGGAGAAGGCCTTTGCGGCGGCGATGAACGAGACCGTGACGCAGCTTGGCGGCATCGACAGCGATATCGAGACAATGCGCAAGGCTTCAACCCGCGATCCCGTCACCGGCCTGCCCAACCGCATCGCCTTCTCGGCCAAGCTCACCGCACTCTATGACGACGGCAAGGCAGTCGGCCCGGCAGCGCTGGCGCTGGTCACCGTCGAGGGCCTGCGCGACATGGGCGAGCGGCATGGCGCCGCAACGGTCGAAAAAGCGCTGAAGAAGCTGGCGCCGGAATTCCGCAAATCCGTCAAGAAGAACGATTTCGTCGCCCGCATCGGCACCGACGAATTCGCCTTCGTCTTCCATGATGTCTCCGCCGACAATGCCGAGGCAATCGCGCAGCGGATCTGCACGTCTGTGGAAGGGGTACAGGTCGCCTTGCCGAACCGGGCGTTCACGACGCAAACCCTGTCGCTCTCGACCGGCATCGCCATGGCCTTTACCGCATCCGGTGGGGTCGATCTGTTCACCCAGGCCGAGCTTGCGCTGAGGGCCGTGCGCAGCGGCGGCAAGCCGGGAACTTTGGTGTTTTCCGCCGCAATCGGCGGCCGGACGAAAAAAACCTACTCTCCGCACGCCGCCTGACCCTGTTGCACTGCGGCAAACCCTTGCCTTCTGGGCCGAGTTCGGCCAAAACGCCGCCATGATCACGCTCAATAATCTTTCGGCCCGCATTGTCGGACGCCTTCTCATCGACCAGGCCAGTGTTGCGCTGCCGGCCGGCATCAAAGCGGGCCTCGTCGGCAAGAACGGCGCTGGCAAGTCGACCCTGTTCAAAATCATCACCGGCGACATGGAGGCCGAGACCGGTTCGGTCTCGATCCCCAAGAACGCCCGCATCGGCCAGGTGGCGCAGGAAGCGCCCGGCACCGAGGAGCCGCTGATCGAGATCGTGCTCAAGGCCGACAAGGAGCGCGAGGCGCTCTTGGCCGAAGCCGAGACCGCCACCGACCCGCACCGCATTGCCGATATCCACATGCGGCTTGCCGACATCCAGGCGCATTCGGCCGAGTCGCGCGCCGCCAGCATCCTCGCCGGCCTCGGTTTCGATGCCGCCGCGCAGTTGCGCCCGGCCTCGTCGTTCTCCGGCGGCTGGCGCATGCGCGTGGCGCTGGCGGCCGTGCTGTTTTCCGAGCCGGATCTGCTCCTGCTCGACGAGCCGACCAACTATCTCGACCTTGAAGGCACGCTGTGGCTTGAGGATTACATCAGCAAATATCCGCACACGGTCATCATCATCAGCCATGACCGCGATCTCCTGAACACCGCCGTCAACGCCATCATCCATCTCGACCAGCAGAAGCTGACCTTCTATCGCGGCTCCTACGACCAGTTCGAGCGCCAGCGCTCCGAGGCGATGGAACTGCAGACCAAGGCCAAGGTCAAGAACGACGCGGCGCGCAAGCACCTGCAGGCCTTCATCGATCGCTTCAAGGCCAAGGCCTCCAAAGCCCGCCAGGCGCAGAGCCGCGTCAAGGCGCTGGAGCGCATGGGCACGGTCTCGGCCGTCATCGAAGATCACGTTCAGGGCTTCAAGTTCCCCGATCCGGAGAAGGAAGCCGCCTCGCCGATCATTGCGCTGGAACATGGCACCGTCGGCTATACGCCGGGCAAGCCGATCCTGCAGCACCTGTCGCTGCGCATCGATACCGACGACCGCATCGCCCTGCTCGGCTCGAACGGCAACGGCAAGTCCACCTTTGCCAAGCTGATCTCCGGCCGCCTGCCCGCTACCGGCGGTTCAGTCCAGACCGCGCCCGGCTTGAAGATCGGTTTCTTCGCCCAGCACCAGCTCGACGACCTGATCCCCGAACATGATGCCGTCGAGCATGTGCGCCAGCGCATGCCCGGCGCCACGGAAGGCAAGGTGCGCGCCCGCGTCGCCCAGATGGGCCTTGCAACTGCCAAGATGAGCACGCCCGCCAAGGATCTGTCCGGTGGCGAAAAGGCCCGCCTGTTGATGGGCCTTGCCGCCTTCGACGCGCCGAACCTGTTGATCCTCGATGAGCCGACCAACCATCTGGATATCGACAGCCGCAATGCGCTGATCCAGGCGCTGAACGAATATACCGGCGCCGTCATCCTGATCTCGCACGATCGCCACCTGATCGAGGCGACGGCCGACCGGCTATGGCTGGTGAAAGACGGCACCGTCTCCAACTATGACGGCGACCTTGAGGACTACCGCAACACCATCGTCCAGAGCTCCAAGGGCAAGGGCGGCAAGAACAAGGGCAACGGTGGCGAGGAGCAGCTGAGCAAGGCCGAGCAGCGCAAGGCCAATGCCGACAAGCGCGCAACCTTCGCGCCGCTGAAGAAAAAGATCAACGATGTCGAATCCTTGACGGCAAAACTGCACAAACAGATTCAAGTCCTCGACAAGGATCTTGAAGACCAGGACCTCTACGACAAGTTCCCGGAAAAGGCGGCCGCCAAGGTCAAGGAACGCGCCGAAGTCGTCGCCAAGCTTGCCAAGGCCGAGGAACATTGGATGACATTGTCCGACGAATACGAACAGGCAATGGCAAGCTGATCGACGGCGATCAGGTTGAGCGTTTTGAGCACCTAATCTCCTCCGTCATGCTCGCCCTTGTGGCGGTCATCCAGCGCGTTCAAGTCCTTGAACGCAAGAGACTCTTTTCACGCGACGGACGTCGCGTGGCTGGATCCCCGGGACAAGCCCGAGGATGACGGAGTGGAGTTTTGCCTTTCAAGAACAGAATCCGGCGCACTTTGTCAGCTGTCTGAACGGCGGAGTAATCCCACCATTTTCTTTCATGCGCCGCTCTCGCCTTTACACAACCATGGCACTCTTGCGCGCCGGGATGGTCATTGCCATGACCCCGGCGATGACACAGGCAAGGCCAATCAGGGCAGTACTGCTGATACTTTCCCCCAGAAAGATGACACCGATCGCCACGCCGATGGGGACGCGCAGATAGGCCTGCGCCGTCGTGCCCACGGAGCCCAGCGTGTGCACCAGCCGGAAATAGATGACGAAGGCGAGTGCTGTCGAAAACACCGAGAGGCACAGCAAGGCGAGCATTGAGGCCGTGGACGGCGCCAATGTCCAAGGCTGTTCGATCGCCAGGCTGAGCGGCATCAGGATGACGGCACCGCAGATCAGCGACCCCGCCGCCGGCATCATCGGATCGAGCGACTTGAAACCGCGGCCGAAAATGGCAGCACCCGCATAGCAGATCGTCGCGGCGACGATGGCAAGCTGGGCCAGCAGCTGGTCACCGGCACCGTTCAGCGCTTCCAGGCCGACGACAAGGGTAATACCCGCGATCCCGGCGACAACGCCGAACAGCTTGCGGCCCGTCACCGGTTCATGGCGCGTCAAAAGTGCGGTCAGCAAAAAGGCAAAGATCGGCGTCGTCGAGTTCAGGATGGCGGCAAGCCCGGCGTCGACGGTTTGTTCCGCCCAGGCGATCAGGGTGAACGGGATCGCGCTGTTCAGGCAGGCCTGAAACAGGAACCTGCTCCACGTCGCTTTATCCTTCGGCAGGGAAAGCCCCCGGATGCGCAGGACTGCCAGCAGCAGCAGGCCGGCGATCAGCGTGCGCGTGGCGATCAGCGTAATCGGTGGAATGGTCTCCACGCCGATCTTGATGAATGTGTAGGAGGCGCCCCAGAGCGTGGCGAGCGCCAACAGCAGCGCCAGTTCTCGTTTCAGGTTTATCGTGTCCGGTGTCATGATCGTCCCGCGTCAAAAGGATTGCCAAATTCCATCCTGCTATAGCGAGCTTGCCGCCGGAATGCTTCGATGAAGACCGAAGTGAGGACGTTTCTCTCCCTGCCCGCCAAAGAACCGTCCCGGTGACCGCTTCAGCCATCCCCGCCCTCGGGTGGCAGCCGACTTTCGGATCGACGGGCAAAGGGATCGCGACGGCATTTCAGTCGGGCAGACCAGCCTTGCGGTAGCCATCCACAAAATGCTCCAGCGTCGCTGCATCACGGAACGGTTCGGTCTCAGCCCAGTGGCGGGTGGTAAAGTGCGGATTGCCGACAAGGAACAGCTCGGTTTCGGCGCGTGCCTCGTCAAGGCGGCCCAGTTGCGCCAGACTTGCCGCCAGGAAACGGCGGGAGCTTGTGCTGTAGGTCTCGTCCCTGCGCAGGGTCTCGACTGCGGCATGGTAGTCGCGGGCCGCATAGTGTGCCTGCCCAAGCGTTAGATAATACCAGCTTGCCGGATAAGGGTTCAGCCGGAACGCCTTGGCAATGTGTTCAAGGCCCTCCTCGATCCGCCCGGCAAGGATCATGATGTCGGACAAGGCCGCAAAAGTATCGGCCTCGTTCGGGTCGAGTTCGATAGCCCTGGCGAATTCCGCATCGGCCTCGACAAAGCTGCGCTCGTAGGCAAGCAGGTAGGCCAGGACCCAGCGGCAGCCGGCATCGTTGGGATCCAGCGCGACCGCTTTGCGCGCCAGTTCCAGGGCGACACTACGGTCAGGTTTCGTCGGCCCGCCACTGTGAACCCAGCCCATCCAGTGGTTCATGGCTAGCCAGCGATAGGCCTCGGCGTAATCAGGATCGAGCGAAATCGCCCGCGTCAGCATCAGATGCGCTTCACGAGCACTCTGCGGCGTGTCGTCCATCAGCTTGCGCGCCCGCACGCAGAGATCGTAGGCCTCGATACTGTTCGGCCGGTTGCGCGGCAGCGGCGCGCGCAGGTGCCCGAGCAGCGCCTCGACGATCCTGGCTGTCACCTCGTCCTGAACGGCAAAGATATCAACCAGCGAGCGATCGAAGCGTTCCGCCCAGAGATGATCACCACTATCAGCATCGACCAGCTGGGCGTTGATGCGCACGCGGCCTGCGGCACGCCGGGCGCTGCCCGTGAGCAGGTAGCGCACGCCAAGATCTTCGGCGATCGCACGCACATCCATCGGTTTTCCTCTGTAGGAAAAGGCCGAATTCCGGGCGATGACGAACAGGCCCGCAGTCCTGGACAGGTCGGTGATCAGGTCCTCGGTCAGGCCATCCGCGAATGATTCTTGCCCGGGATCGTTGCCGATATTGGCAAAGGGCAGCACGGCGATCGATGGTTTATCGGGCAGCGGCAAAGGTTTGCGCGTCACATCGCCGCGTTTTTCGACGCTGCCCAGGAAACGATAACCGATACGCGGAACGGTGACGATCCATTCGCCACCGTCGGCGGCCGGACCGAGCAGCTTGCGCAGCTGCGAAATCTGGACTGTCAGGTTGCCTTCCTCGACGGCCATGCCAGGCCACGCCGCATCCATCAAGTCGCCTTTGCCGATGATGTCGCCGGGCCGTCCGACAAGCGCCTCAAGCAGTTTTATCCCGCGATAGCCAACGGCAACGGGATCATCGCCCCGAAGGAGCGTTCCCGCACCCGGATCAAGCACGAACGGACCAAAGGCAAAGCGCAATCCCCGCATAGGACGCATCTATAGTCCCTTTGGAAGTTTTTGCGAACTTTTTGGCCAGGCTTAACGACAGCTCGGTTCACATCCTGCAGCATCGTCTCCATCGGGCCGGGAGGCCTTTGCCCCTCAAACCCATGGAGGTTGCCATGAGCAAGACCACCATCCTTGTTTCGACCCACCATAGTTTGGCGCAGCCGGGATTCCCCATGAGTGCTGCGCCGGCGTCACGCCGCTACAGTCTGTCCAACGTCCGGCAGCTTGTCTCGCTATGGCGGGCGCGAAGACGCTTCCGTTGGGACCTCGAGCAGATAGCGGAGAACAATCCGCATCTGATCGACGATATCGGTCTGAGGCGATGGCAGATCGAGGCGGAGATCGCCAAGCGATTCTGGGAGGCATAGGGAAACGCCGATGACCGCCGAAAGCACGACATCATCACCGCAGGATCCAGTTCCATGGGCCGCCATGGCCGGCATCATCGCGACGGTTACGGTATTCGCCGTAGCGCAGGGGCTGACCTATCCGCTGCTCAGCTTGATTCTCGAGCGGCACGGAACCCCCTCCGGCCTGATCGGCGTGTCGGCGGCGATGACACCTTTGGGCTTCGCCGTATCGGCGCCGTTCATTCCGGTACTGGCGCGCAAAGGCGGCGGGGCGCGGCTGGCCATCCTGTGTTCGGTCCTTGCGGCAGCCACGCTTGCCGCAATTGCCGGGACGCAGAACGTCTGGGCCTGGATGCCGCTGCGTTTCCTGCTCGGCGTCTTTGCCAATCCGCTTTCCGTCATCAGCGAAACCTGGCTGATATCGATCACACCGGCCGCGCGCCGGGCCCGCATCATGGGCCTCTATTCGTCCCTCGTTTCGGGTGGCTTTGCCATCGGCCCGATTTCCCTCGGCCTGGCCGGCACGGAGGGTTGGGCGCCCTTCATGGTCGGAATCCTCGCCTTCCTGCTGTGCGGGCTGATCGTGCTTGCGGTCGTGCCGCGATTGCCGAAACTCTCGTATGACGGCAAGGCAACATCCGTTGGCAGCTTTTTCGCCCTGGCGCCGCTGCTGCTGTTTGCGGTTTTCACCGCTGCCGCCTTCGAGCAGATCATGGTTTCCCTGTTTGCGGTCTATGGCGCAGCACTTGGCAGCACCGAGGCGCAGATCGTTGCGCTCATCACCTGCTTCATCGCCGGAAATGCCATGCTGCAGGTTTTGCTCGGGCGCGTAGCCGAGACGTTTGGCGCGGCGCGAACCATGGTGATGTGCGCCCTGGCGTCGCTGGCTGGCTGTCTGTTGCTGCCGCTGGCCTTCGGTTCGTGGCTCGTCTGGCCGCTGGTTTTCAGCCTCGGCGGGGTCTCGTTCGGAATCTACACCCTGTCGCTGATCCGACTCGGCGAGCGTTTCACCGGCCAGGCCCTGATCGCCGGCAATGCGGCTTTTGCGGCGATGTGGGGTATCGGCGGCATCATCGGCTCGCCCACGGCAGGACTGGCCATGCAGCTCATCGGTCATCAGGGGCTACCATTCTCCCTCGGCCTGCTGTGCGGCGTACTGGCGCTGTTGCAGATCCGTGCGCAATGGCGGCGCTGATCGTGCATCAACGGGCGGAGGCTGCTCCCGCTCCTACCGGGCAAACTTTCTCGCACCGGCGACGCAGAGGATGACGGCGGCGGTAACGGCCAGCATCGTCCAGCCCACCGGTTCATGCAACAGGGTTGCCGCCAGCGCCAGGCCGAAGAAGGGTTGCAGCAATTGCAACTGGCCGACAGCCGCGATGCCACCCTGAACAAGGCCGCGATACCAGAAGATGAAGCCGATCAGCATGCTGAACAGCGACACATAGGCAAGGCTCAGCCAGGCCGGCAGTGCAACGTTGGAGAACGTGTCCGGCATGAAGGCAATCGACAGCACGATCATCACCGGTAGCGACAGGACCAGCGCCCAGCAGATCACCTGCCAACCGCCCAGCGTGCGCGACAGCCTTGCCCCTTCGGCATAACCGAGCCCACAGACGATGATGGCGGCAAGCATCAATCCATCACCGATGGGGGAAGCCGCTCCGTCCTGCACAAGCGCGAAACCGGCGACCAGCCCGCTGCCAAGCGTGGAGAATATCCAGAACGCCGGTTTTGGCCGCTCACCGCCGCGCAATACGCCAAAAATTGCCGTCGCCAGCGGAAGCAGTCCGACGAAAACGATGGAATGCGCCGAGGTGACATGCTGGAGCGCCAATGCCGTCAAAAGCGGAAAGCCGACGACGACCCCGAGGGCGACGACGACCAGCGAGACGATATCGGTGCGCGAGGGGCGCTTCTGCCGGAAGGCGAGAAGCAGGCAAAGCGCCAGGAGGCCGGCAATCGCTGCGCGCGCCACCGTCAGGAACACCGGATCCAATTGCATCACCGCCACGCGGGTGGCCGGCAGCGAGCCGCTGAAGATCACCACGCCGATCAATCCGTTGATCCATCCGCTCGCTATCCGGTCCATTTTCACATCCCTTCGTTTCGTCCTTATCGGCGGCGGTGGCTGGCAAAGCCAGCAACAGTCATATACAGTTTGGCAAAACTGTTATGGTATCGGATCACTTACGGATGCGCGACGAAACGAAGAGTGGCACGCGGATCGCCACGGTGATCGCTGCTATCAAGCAGCGTATTGCCGGCCGCAGCCTGACTGCAGGCGACAGGCTGCCGTCGATCCGCGCGTTTGCACGAACCTTGCAGGTCTCCACATCCACCGTGGTTGAAGCCTATGACCGTCTTGCCGCCGAAGGCGTGATCCAGGCGCGTCCCGGCTCAGGATTCTACGTGGCAAGCCAGGCGGCACCGCTTGCCCTGTCGGAAATCGGGCCGAAACTGGACCGGGCGGTCGATCCCTTCTGGGTGTCGCGCCAGTCGCTGGATGCGGGAGGCGACGATCTCAAGCCGGGATGCGGCTGGCTTCCGCCCTCATGGCTGCCGGACGATGGCGTTCGCCGCGCCCTGCGGACTTTGTCGCGCGCCGAAAGTCCGTCGCTTGCCGACTACGGCACCCCGCTCGGCCTGCCGCCCTTGCGCCAGCTGATCGCCCGTCGGATGGGCGAGCACGGCATCGACGCATCGCCGGACCAGATCATGCTGACGGAATCGGGAACGCAGGCGCTCGATCTCATGTGCCGGTTTCTGCTCGAACCGGGCGATACGGTGCTTGTCGACGATCCCTGCTATTTCAATTTTCATGCGCTGCTGCGCGCTCACCGCGCCCGCATCGTCAGCGTTGCCTATACGCCCACCGGGCCTGATATCGAGCAATTCGCCAAGGTGTTGCAGGAGCACAAGCCGCGGCTCTACATCACCAATTCGGCCATTCACAACCCGACCGGGGCAACGCTCTCGCCGGTCACGGCGCACCGGGTGCTGAAACTGGCCGAACAGGCCGGGCTCACCATCATCGAGGACGATATCTTCGCCGATTTCGAGCATGCCGCCGCGCCAAGGCTTGCCGCCTTCGACGGCCTTGACCGCGTCATCCATATCGGCAGCTTTTCCAAGACCCTGTCGGCATCGGCGCGCTGCGGCTTCATCGCCGCCCGGCCGGACTGGGTCGAGGGACTGATCGACCTGAAGATCGCCACCACATTCGGCGGCGGCCGCCTCACCGCCGAACTGGTGCTGAATGTGCTGCGCGACGGCAGCTACCGCAAGCATATGGAGGGACTGCGCCTGCGGCTCTCGCGCGCCATGGCGGATGTCAACGCCCGGCTGAAAAACCTCGGTATCGTGCCGTGGATCGAACCTCAAGCGGGGATGTTCCTGTGGAGCCGGCTGCCGGACGGGCTTGATTCGGCAGATATTGCCCGGGAAGCGCTGGCCGACAATATCGTTCTTGCCCCCGGCAACGTCTTCAGCCTGTCGCAATCGGCAACCAGTTTTCTGCGGTTCAATGTCTCGCAATCCCAGGACGAGCGTGTCTTTGCAGCGCTGCGCAAGGCCATGGCGCTAAAGCGATAGCCGCTGCGTGCAGGCACCAGACGAGCGCTCATCCACAAGCAAACTCTAAAATTTTACCAAAACCTTTAAGCCACCGTTCAAATCGAGGCTTTAACTTTCCGTTCCATGAAGAACGAAACCCAAAATGCCTTCCGGTTCCGGCGCGTCAAATGGGGTGATCCCCGTCACGCGATGAACGCGTTGCGCAACAAAGAGCCGGTTTTTGTCGAAGAGACGCAGGCGTCAAGCCGCCTGTTCTGGGTTCTCGTCGTGCTTCTCGTGATTGCCGTTTTTGCCAGCATCGTCATCTTGGGCGGCCATCGCACCCTGCCGTTCTGGAGCTAAACTCAGCTTTTATCCCAATTCGAAGGTCGTGATCCCGTAGATCTGCCCGAGTGGCAGATCCGGCACCGGACCGCGATACATCCGCGCCGTTTCGAACACCGGCTTCAGATTGTAGCGATCGCAGAGCGCCCGGGCTGCCGCGTTCGGCTCGGGGATATCGAGATAGACCTGGCCGCCGCCAACGCTGGTCACCAGCTTGCGGAAGATCAGATCGGCATTTGTCTCGCTGTCGGCGAACAGCGGGCCGATCTTGTGGCCTTCGCGGCAGGCGCGGATGGTGCCGTAGCCGGCAACCTCGGAATTGCGCAGCAGGGCGAAGCTTTCGCGCGTGTCCATGGCTTTGAGCCATTCGCGCAGGAAGGCATCCCGCCGGGCTGGATTGAACCGCGCATCATAATCGGCCAGCATCGGCACCAGCACGGGCGAGACCGAGACCAAGTCCGTGCCGGGCGGCTCGGTGCACTGGATCTCGCCGCCATAGCGGAAATTGGCGTGGGCATAGACAAAGCCCGACTTGCGGTAATTGTCCTGCTGGGACACCACGCCATCAAGCCCGACCGTGCGGCTACCCGCCTCCGCCAGTGCCCGTTGCCAAAGGGCCAGACCGATCCCCTGCCCGCGATAATCCGGATGCGCCATGTAGAACCCGAGGAAGGCGTAGGTTTCGTCGTAACGCACCAACGACAGCGCCGCGGCCATAATACCATCCTCCTCGGCAATCCAGTAGCCGTCGGGATCTGTCGCCCAGAAGGCCGGCGCATCGTCGAGACCGGGATTCCAGCCCTCTCTGGCCGCCCAGTCGATCAGGACATCGAGATCGGCGCGGTCGGCTTTTCGGATGATCGGGGGCATGGAGACTCCTGTTTGAAAATGCAGACTACCCAAATAGCGCAGCTTGGCTATTGTCCACCACCCGCAATGACGATTGTCCGCTTGTCATCATCGACGGGCACCGACAGCCGCTTGCCCGGGATTGTCTTTCTGCTACAAAAGCCCACCACAAAAGTCATACAAATCGAGCAAAGCACCATGAGCCCCATCCATATCTCGATCGTCGGCGTCGGCAAGATCGTCCGCGACCAGCATCTTCCTTCCATCGCCAAGAATGCGGATTACAAGCTGATCGCCGCCGCAAGCCGCCACGGCGTGGTCGACGGCATCGACAATTTCAAATCGATCGAGGCGATGCTCGAAGCGGTTCCGGCCATTGATGCGGTCTCGCTCTGCATGCCGCCGCAATTCCGCTATGCGGCCGCCCGCACGGCGCTTGAAGCCGGCAAGCACGTATTCCTGGAAAAGCCGCCGGGCGCGACGCTGAGCGAAGTCGCCGACCTTCAGGCGCTGGCCGACGAAAAGGGCCTGTCGCTGTTTGCCAGCTGGCATTCGCGCTATGCGCCGGCCGTCGAAGCCGCCAAGGCTTTCCTCGCCTCCACCAAGATCAACGACGTCAAGGTGATCTGGAAGGAAGACGTGCGCCACTGGCATCCGAACCAGGACTGGATCTGGGCCGCCGGTGGCCTCGGCGTCTTCGATCCCGGCATCAACGCCCTGTCGATCGTCACCCATATCCTGCCGAACCCGCTGTTCATTACCTCGGCAACCCTGGAATTCCCGGAAAACCGCGACGCCCCGATCGCCGCTTCGATCGTCTTCAGCGATGCCAACAATCTACCGGTTTCGGCCGAATTCGATTGGCGCCAGACCGGCCACCAGAGCTGGGACATCGTCGCCGAAACCGACGCCGGCATGATGGTCCTGGCCGAAGGTGGCGCCAAGCTGTCGATCGACGGCAAGCTGGTGCATGACGAGCCGGAGCAGGAATACCCGGCCCTCTACGCCCGCTTCGCCGAGATCATCAAGGCCAAGACTTCGGACGTCGATCTGGCGCCGCTCAGACACGTGGCCGATGCGTTCATGCTGGGGCGGCGCAAATTCGTGGATGCGTTCTTCGATTGACGAACAGCAGATTGCCTTCTGTACTTGGACGATACATTTGTAACACATCCCGGAAAGGTTGAGTCGACGACTCAAAGCATGCCGCCTTGAAATACCCAAGCTCTTAGGTTATTTTGATGGTCACGATTTTACGTCAGGATGGTATGCGCTTCGTTATCTATACGGCAGACCATGAACCGCCACATGCGCATGTTCTTGGTAGTGGCGAAGCGAGGATCGACATTGTTACCCTTAAAGTCATTACCCAGGGTGGCATGTCAGATAGGGATGTCCGCCGAGCCGTTGATGCCATCGAAGCGAACCAGACGTTATTTTTGGATACCTGGAGAAAATATCATGGCTGATGTCAGCGATGCGGAGCTCGCTCAAGCAAAGTTGCGCTGGGAGGTCGAACGCGCCGAGCGGCCAATCCCCGCTTCGGTGCGTTTCGACAGCGCGTCTGAGCGCATGATCGTTGATTTTACCAACGGTGCGTCGTTTATCTTCCCTGCCCGCGCAGTCGAGGGACTGGAACATGCAACCACAGTGCAGCTTGCTGAAGTCGAACTTCTTGGCGAAACTGGACTCCACTGGGAGAGCCTCAATCTCGACTATACCATTGCAGGCTTGATGAACGGCGTGTTTGGGACGAAGATTTTTATGGATTCACAGCGCCGAGGAGGGCAATCTCGCTCTGCGGCCAAAATAGCCGCGAGCCGGGCAAATGGTGCCAAGGGCGGACGACCGAAGAAATGGGTTTGAAGGGGCTTTGAAAATCCGCGGCCGCCTTCACCGCACATTGCGCGGGGCACTGCATCTAAATGCGAAAGTGAATGTAGCCTCTTTCCCCGGCGACAGTGAGCATCACGCCTTCTTCACCCAGCGCCCGTCCTGATTCTGCTGCCAATAGGTCAGCGCATGTCCCTCACCCTTCAGCACCTTCCAGTGCGCCCGAGCGCCCTCCAGCTGCGCCTGGTCATAGCCATCGAACATGAACACCACCCGTTCATAACCGCTGACCGGCGGCGGTACCGCGCCGTCGATGATGAAGCGGACGGTGGCGTTGTTGTCATTGCCCTCGCCCGCGGTCAAAAGAATCGGCTGGTCGCCGGAAAACTCCGTCGCATCGGTGCCATGCGGCAGAAAGCTGTCGTCGCGATAGGTCCAGAGATGGTTGTCGAGCATGTCGCGCCGCTCGTCCCCAACCGTCTGGACGACGACGCGCCAGCCACGTTCGACACAGCGGTCGAGCAGCGGCGGCAGCGCGTCTTCGAGCTTGGATTCGGTCAGGTGGTAGAACAGGATTTCCGTCACGTCTTCGGTCAATTCTCGTAGTTGGCGCGGACGAGTTCATCCAGCAAGCGCACGCCAAAACCGGAGGCCCAGGACTGGTTGATCTCATCGGTCGGCGAGCCCATCGCGGTGCCGGCGATATCCAGATGCGCCCAGGGCGTATCCTTGACGAAGCGTTTCAGGAACTGCGCGGCGGTGATCGAGCCGGCATAACGGCCGCCGGTGTTCTTCATATCGGCAAACTTGCTGTCGATCATCTTGTCATATTCCTTGCCGAGCGGCAGGCGCCACAGGCGTTCCTGCGTCGTCAGCCCGGCAGCCGTCAGCTGACCGGCCAGCTTGTCGTCATTGGTGAACAGGCCGGCGTGATGGCTGCCGAGCGCCACCATGACGGCGCCGGTCAGGGTCGCAAGGTTGATCATGAACTGCGGCTTGAAGCGATCGTTGCAATACCAGAGCGCGTCACACAGCACGAGCCGGCCTTCCGCATCGGTGTTGATGATTTCAATGGTCTGGCCGGACATCGAGGTGACAATATCGCCCGGACGCTGGGCGTTGCCGTCGGGCATGTTTTCCACAAGGCCGATGATCCCGACGACATTCGCCTTGGCCTTGCGGGTTGCGAGCACGTGCATCAGGCCGGTGACGGCGGCTGCACCGCCCATGTCGCCCTTCATCTCCTCCATGCCGGCGCCCGGCTTGATCGAGATGCCGCCGCTGTCGAACACCACGCCCTTGCCGACGAAGGCGACCGGCCGGTCCTTCGGCTTGCCGCCCTTCCACTGCATGATCGCCAGGCGCGGCGGCCGCACCGACCCCTGTGCCACGCCAAGCAGGGCGCCCATGCCGAGCTTCTTCATTTCCCGTTCGGTGAGGATTTCGACTTCGACGCCGAGCTTTTCCAGCTCCTTCGCCTTGGCCGCGAATTCGACAGGGCCGAGAATGTTGGCGGGTTCGTTGACGAGGTCACGGGCAATGAAAACGCCTTCGGCGATCGCCTGCGAATGGGTGGCCGCCTTCTTGGCGGCGATGACCGCGCCCGTGACGATGGTCACCTTGACCGGCTTGGGTGGGCCCTTCTGATCGTCATCGTCCTTCTTCGTCGTCTTGTAGGTGTCGAAGCTGTAGGCATTCATTTCCATGCCGAGGGCGAAATCGGCGGCAGCCTTGCCGGAAACCTCAAGGCCGGGCGCATCGAGAAAAATCGCGACCTTTTCGGCACCACGAACTTTGGATGCCGCAGCGCCGCCAGCCTTCAGCCAGTCATGCGCCGTCAGATCGGCGCCATCGCCGATGCCGAGCACCAGAATACGATCGACGGGCGCGCCCTGCGGTGCAACGATATCGAGGGCGCGTAGCGACTTTGCCTTGAATTTGGCGATACGCGCTGCCTTTGCAATAATTCCATCCGGATCGGCTTCCGCAGCCCCTGCCGCCTCTTTTCCGTCAAGAGTCTTGAGCAGGATCGCCAGACCGCCGGACAGGCGGGCTGATTTGCTGAAACCGATTTCGAATTTCATTGACATGAAGAGACTCCAGAATGGCCTTGCGCAGATGCCGGCATGTTACATGGCGGTTACAGTGGCAAACATTCGCCATCAACCGCAAGCCCGAAACAGGTTCGTGCACCGTTCTTGGTTTTGATGGCCTTGGCAAGCCGCACCGGCGCGTTTACATGCTGTTAACTATCATTCTTTGCCAAGCCTTAGCCCTGCCCTTTTACAATTTGATTGTCGTGAAAAACTTGCAAACCGTTTCAAACAGCGCAATACGGGCAAAGGGAACGGCCGGAGACCTATCGGTGGCGCTTGGCTGCTCATGCGGCAGGAAGATGAGCCGGAACACAGCATGAAACTGATCGAGCGCTATATTCTCCGGCGGGCAACGGGCATGTTCCTTGCAACGCTGCTGCCGCTGATGGCGATCGTCTGGACGACGCAGGCGTTGACCAGCGTCAACCTCGTCACCGACAGCGGCCAGTCGACGCTTGCGTTCATGCGTCTCGCAACGCTTATCCTGCCTTCGATCATTCCACTCATTCTGCCCTTTGCGCTGGTCATTGGCGTGGCACAAACGCTGACGGCGATGAATTCCGATTCGGAACTGACGGTCCTGAACGCCGCCGGTGCCTCGCGCAGCACCATTATCCGCCCGGTCATCTATCTCGGCATCGCGCTGAGTGTGCTGTCGTTCACGGTGGACAACTTCGTCGAGCCCTACTCGCGCATGGCGGTGCGCAAGATGATCGCCACCGCTCATGCCGACCTCCTGTCATCGGTGGTTCAGGAAAACACCTTCCGCAAGATTGCCGATGGTCTTTATGTCCAGGTCGCTTCGCGCCGCAGCGGCGGCGTCCTGCATGGGATCTTCGTCGCCGATTCTCGCGATCCGGCCTATGAACTGGTCTATTACGCCCGCGAAGGCGCCGTCGACGAGAGCGGCTCGGCCCTGGTGATGAAGGATGGCGAGGTGCATCGAAAGCTGCCGGATGGCAACGTCTCGATCATCAAGTTCGACAGCTACGCATTCGACCTGACCGACATGACGAAGATGGCCGGAGAAACCACGATCCGCGCAAAGGATCGCGACCTGCCATTCCTGCTCAACCCGGATCCCGAAGATCCGGTCTACAAGAGAAATCCGAGCTCCTTCACGGCCGAACTGCACCGCCGCCTGACCGAGTGGACGTTTCCGCTGTTGTTCGCATTGATCGCGCTGGTTGCCAGCAGCGATGCCCGTTCACACCGCGAGGCCCGCGTGCATCCGATGATAACAGCGCTTCTCATCTGCCTGTTCGTGCGCTGGGCAACATTCTATGCCGCCAACAGCGCCGAGGAATCGCGCTTCTTCATTCCGATCATGTATCTGATCCCGCTCGCCACCGGCTATCTGGCGATACGGCAGCTGATGGGTAACAAGCGGCTTGAAATTCCCCTGACCTTGGAGCAGAAGGTCAACGAGATCCTGGTTCGCCTGCGCCTGACAAAGGCCACCCCGGCATCTGACGGGAAACAGTCTCCATGATCTTCACCACGCTCGGACGTTATTTTTTCAGGCGCTACGCGATAACCACCTTTTGGTTTCTGACCGGCATTTTCGCGTTGATCTTCATCATCGACTTCAGCGAGCTTTCCAACCGGATGGCGCAGCTGCCGCGCTATTCGGTGACCGGCGCGCTTTTGATGACGGCGTTCCGTATTCCAACCATCCTGCAGCAGACCGTGCCGTTTGTGGCCCTGTTTGCCGGCATGGCGGCGCTGATCTCGCTCAATCGCCGCTATGAACTGGTGGTGACGCGCGCCGCCGGCATTTCTGTCTGGCAGTTCCTGCAGCCTTTCGTCATTGGTGCATTCCTGTTCGGCGTCCTGACCGTCATTGCGCTCAATCCGATTGCGTCATGGGGCACAAAGCAGGCAGAGGCGCTGGAGGCGGAATGGGGAAGTTCCTCTTCGGCGGCTTTGGCAATCTCGATCCCCTGGCTTCGCCAGATCTACGGAAAAGACGACACGATCATCGGCGCCCGGTCCGTCCAGGACGAAGGCAAGACGCTGGTCAACGTGACGGTGATCCATTTCGATCCGCTTGGCACAATCGTCTCGAGGCAGGACGCAGCCACAGCAAAACTGGAAGATGGTTACTGGCTTCTTAACAACGTGACGGAAACCCGCAACGGACAGCTACCTCGGCGTCTTGCAACGGCACAGCTTCCGACTCACCTCAAGCCTGAATTCGTTCAGGAAACGTTGACGAAGGCTGATTCTATTCAATTTTTCGACCTTAGGCGAAAAATTGAAGTGGCGAAGTCGTTCGGCTTCCCGACCAATGCCATGGAGACCCAATTCCACTCCATGCTTTCCCTTCCGCTGCTTCTGGTCGCAATGACTTTGATCGCTGCAAGCGTCTCGTTAAAATTTAGCCGGTTTAACCAATCAAGACCGGTAATTCTCGGTGGAATCCTGTCGGGCTTCGTGCTTTATGTCGTCACCGTGCTTGTCAAAGCATTCGGGAGCAGCGGCATTGTGCCTCCGTTCGTTGCAGCCTGGTTGCCAGTTGTTGTAGCGATGGCGCTGGGTTCGACGATTCTATTGCATGAGGAGGATGGCTAGTGGCGGCAAGCAACCGCAAACATATCAGGCTGCTGGCGGCCATTCTGCTTTCCGGTGTTGCACTCCAGGTGCTGACGCCGATCGCACCCGCATGGGCACAAGAAACCAAGATCGATTCGTTCAATCCCAAGATGCCCGACGACGCAAAGATGCTTCTGTCGGCCAATGAACTTGTCTACAACAAGGACGCTGAGCGCGTGATCGTGCGCGGCGCCGTCCAGATCAATTATGGCGGCTACCAGATGGTCGCCCAGCAGGTCGAGTACAGCCAGAAGACCGGGCGCATCATCGCGACCGGCGAGATCGAGCTGATCGAACCGGGCGGCAACAAGGTCTATGCCGACCAGATGGACGTGACCGATGATTTCGGCAATGGCTTCATCGAGCGGCTGCGGGTCGAAACAACCGACCTGACCAAGCTGGCTGCCGTCACCGGCGAACGGCGCAATGGCGAGGAAATGATCCTCAACAACGCCGTCTACACGGCCTGCACCCCTTGCGCGACCGATCCCGATCACAAGTCGCTTTGGCACGTCAAGGCGCAGCGCATCGTCCAGAACGGCAAGACCCATACGATCCGCATGGAGAATGCCAAGTTCGAGCTGTTCGGCAAGCCGATCCTGTATCTTCCGGTGCTTGAGGTTCCCGACCAGACAGTCAAGCGCAAGAGCGGCTTCCTGTTCCCGAAATTCGGCTATACGCAGAAGCTCGGCGCCGGTGTGAGCGTCCCCTACTACTGGGCGATTTCGCCCTATATGGATGCGACGGTCACCGCAACGGGACTGACGCGCCAGGGCTTCCTGCTTCAGGGCGAATTCCGCCAGCGTTTCGAGAATGGCGAGCATATTCTCAGCATGGCCGGCATCAGCCAGATGAACCGTGAGGGCTTTACCAATGGCACGGTCGATGCTCAGGAAACCGTCCGTGGCATGATCGGCTCTAAGGCCAAGTTCAATATCAATCCGCGCTGGGCGTTCGGCTGGGACGTGGTCGTTCAGAGCGATAACAACTTCGCCAAGACTTATGAGCTCTCCACGTTTGACGGCACGACGCTGACGAACCAGGTTTACCTGACCGGTCTCGGCAAGCGGAATTATTTCGACGCACGGGCATTCTATTTCGACATCCAGGATGCGGATCCCAACAGCATTGCCGAGAACAAGCAGGCCGTCGCACAGGTTCTTGATTATTCCTATACGCATCCCGAACCGGTACTTGGCGGGGAACTGACTGCGGATTTCAACCTGACCAACATCAATCGCAATCGGGAAGACGGATACATCGTCGATCCGATCGGTGACCAGGTCTACCGCTATCCGGGTCTCGACGGCACATATCACCGTCTATCCGCCGAGGTGGAATGGAAACGAAATTTCATCGTTCCAGGCGGTCTGTCGCTGACACCAATGTTCGCCGCCCGTGGCGATGCGATCGGCACGTCGATGACAGATCCCAGCAACTACAGCGGCAACTTCTATGATGGTGACGGCGCTACGCGCCGCATGCTCACAGCCGGCATCGATGCCCGCTACCCGATCTTGCTGACCACCCAATATAGCAGCCATATTCTTGAGCCGATCGCCCAGGTCTTTGCCCGTCCCGACGAGCAATATGCCGGTGGCCTGCCGAACGAGGATGCGCAGAGCTTCGTCTTCGACGCGACCTCGCTGTTCGATCGCGACAAGTTTTCAGGCTATGACCGTATCGAAGGCGGCACGCGTGCCAATCTCGGCATCCGTTATACCGGGGCACTCGGCAACGGTTACGCGTTGCGCGCAATCGCCGGACAGTCGTTCCATCTCGGTGGCCTGAACTCCTTTGCGACCGACGATCTGGTCAAGGCCGGGGCAAATTCCGGCCTCGAAACGGACCGGTCCGACTATGTCGCCATGATCGGCATCGATGCACCGTCTGGTCTTACCGCCAGCCTGAGCAGCCGTTTTGACGAGAAAACCCTCGACATGCGCCGTGCCGATGCCACGCTCGGCTACCAGGGCATCTTCTGGCAGACGGCGGTGACCTATACCAGCATCCAGGCGCAGCCGATCTACGGCTCGCTCAATGACCAGGACGAAATCCAGACCGCTGCAGCGTACAAGTTCGCTGACTACTGGTCGGTATTCGGTTCGGTCACCTACGATCTGAACAGCAACGTGATCACGCGTAACGGCGTCGGCATCACCTATGATGACCGGGATACAACGTTCTCGCTCGTTTATAAGGAAGAGCGCGACACCGATCAGACGATCGCCAACGACTGGTCGATCGGCGCACGCATCAGCTTCCGTACGCTCGGCGACATCGACGTGGGCGATACGAAGTTCGACGGCTTGAACTGAGGCGCGCCGCCCGGCGGCGCCCTCCTCGGTGTTCCGGCGACCATGCCGGACGTATTGCCACTTTGCGACGAGCAGAACCGCTTTTTGCGGCGAGCGACGGGTCTTGTCATTGTTCGGCCGCATGTACTATGCATCCTTGCAAGGAAACGCGCAGGTTGATTGCGCTTGCATCACAATCATGGCCGCTGCAGATTCCAGCTGCGGCGGAAAATGAAGAGGACAAAGAATGGGCGGGAAATTCTCGATCGCGCGTACGGTTTCGGCAATGATCCTTGCTTGCAGCCTGACACTCGCTGCCGCACCGGCCACCTATGCCGCCACCAGCAAGGTCGTTGCCGTCGTCAATGGTGAGCCCATCACATCCGGCGATATCGCCAAGCGCACGGCCTTCATGCGCCTTCAAAAGCAAAGCGGTGGAGCTGCGGCTGCCCGCGAGCAGATGATTGACGAAGCGCTGAAGCGCGGAGAAGTCCTGCGGGTCGGTGCTTCCGTCAGCACCTCTGAAGTCGAAGCTGCCGTCGGACGCTTTGCCGCCGGCAACAAGCTGAGTGTCCAGCAACTGTCCCAGGTTCTCGATCAGGCAGGCGTCGGCATCGATCACTTCCGCAATTACGTCGCTGTTGCCATGAGCTGGCCACGCGTCGTCAATGCCCGCTACGGCGGCAGCGGCGGCGGACGTCTTTCGAACGAAGAACTCGTCCGGCGCATGCAGGAAGCCGGCGGCACCAAGCCGGTGACGACGGAATACTTTCTGCAGCAGGTGATTTTCGTCGTGCCTGCTGCCAAGCGCAACGCCATTATCGGCAAGCGTCAGGCGGAGGCCAATGCCTCGCGTTCGCAATTTCCGGGCTGTGAGCAGGCCAAGGTGTTTGCTGCCACGATGCGCGATGTCTCGATCCGCAACCTCGGCCGCATGATGGCACAGGAACTTCCCGCCGACTGGAAGCCACTGATCGAAAAGGCTGGCGACAGCAACACAACCTCTACCCGCGTCACTGAACGGGGCGTCGAATATCTGGCGATCTGCAAGAAGCGCGAAGTCTCCGACGATCTGGCTGCTGAAATGGTCTTCCGTGCGGAGGATCTCGGCAAGAAGTCCGACGGTGAAGAGCCCAACAGCAAGCGCTATATCGAAGAACTGCGCAAGCACGCGCAGATCGTTGAAAAGTAACAGCACTATCATGAGCCCGACACGCGCCAGGCCGCTCGCCCTGACCATGGGCGATCCGGCCGGGATCGGCCTCGATATCACCCTTGACGCATGGATCAACAGGAAGGCCTGGCAAACGCCGGCCTTCGTCTTCCTGGGCGATCCCTTAGCGCTTGGCGCCCGGGCACGCGCTCTTGGCCACACCGTGGCGATCCGGGAAACGGATTGCAACGGCGCTGTTGCGGCCTTCAATGATGCGCTGCCGGTTTTGCCGGTGGCCTGCGCCAGCCCGGTCATCCCGGGCATGCCGGACACCGCCAATGCGGGCGCGATCACCGGCGCCATCGAAACCGCCGTGCGGCTGACCATGGAAGGCTCGAGTTCTGCCATCGTCACCAATCCGATCGCCAAGTCGGTGCTCTATGACGCGGGCTTCAAATTTCCCGGCCATACCGAATTTCTCGCAGATCTTGGCGAGCGCCTGACCGGCGAACCGCTGCTGCCCGTGATGATGCTCGCCGGACCGAAACTGATGGCCGTGCCCGTCACCATCCATATCCCGCTGAAGGATGTGCCTGAACAGTTGACCGCCGACCTGATCTCCCGGACCTGCGTCATCACCGTGCGTGACCTCAAGGACCGCTTCGGCCTTGCCTCTCCACGTGTCGCCGTTGCCGGTCTCAATCCGCATGCCGGTGAAAACGGTGCACTGGGGCTGGAAGACGATGCGATCATCCGCCCGGTCATCGAACGATTGAAGGCCGAAGGCGTCGATATTACCGGTCCCCTGCCCGCCGACACCATGTTCCACGACCGCGCCCGCGCCACCTATGATGTGGCGATCTGCATGTATCACGATCAGGCATTGATCCCCGCCAAGGCACTCGGCTTCGACGACAGCGTCAACGTCACGCTCGGCCTGCCGTTCATCCGCACATCGCCGGACCACGGCACGGCGTTCAGTTTGGCCGGCAAGGGCGTTGCCCGCGCCGACAGCCTGCTGGCAGCGCTCAGAATGGCGCGGCAACTGGCTGACAATGCCGCACGAGGGAAAAACTGATGGCGGCGATCGACGGTCTGCCGCCATTGCGCGATGTCATCACCCGCCACGGCCTCGACGCAAAGAAAGCGCTCGGGCAGAACTTTCTGCTCGATCTCAACCTGACCCAGAAGATCGCCCGCACGGCCGGTCCACTGGAGGATGTGACCGTCATCGAGGTCGGCCCCGGTCCCGGCGGCCTCACCCGCGCCATCCTGTCGCTCGGCGCCAAGAAGGTCATTGCGATCGAGCGCGATTCCCGTTGTCTGCCCGCTCTTGCAGAAATCTCCGATTTCTATCCCGGCCGTCTCAAGGTGATCGAGGGCGATGCGCTGAAAACACCGTTCGAGGACCTTGTCACCGAAGGCCCCGTCAAGATCATTGCCAACCTGCCCTACAATGTCGGCACGCAGCTTCTCGTAAACTGGCTCCTGCCCGAGGCATGGCCGCCATTCTACCAGTCGATGACGCTGATGTTCCAACGTGAGGTCGGTTTGCGGATCGTCGCCGACGCCGATGACGACCATTACGGCCGCCTCGGCGTGCTCTGTGGCTGGCGCACGAACGCGCGCATGGCCTTCGACGTATCGCCACAAGCCTTCTCACCACCGCCGAAGGTCACCTCGTCCGTGGTTCATCTGGAGCCGATCGAAAACCCGATCCCCTGCTCGGCTGCAGACCTCGAGAAAGTAACGATGGCGGCGTTCGGCCAGCGCCGCAAGATGCTGCGCCAGAGCGTCAAATCGATCGGCGGCGAAGCCCTCTTGGCCAGAGCGGAGATCGATCCGAAGCGCCGCGCCGAAACGTTATCGGTGGAAGAATTCTGCAGGTTGGCGAACTGCCTTTGATGGCAACGCCGGTCTCCCTCTTCTCCCCCACGGGGAGAAGTGCCGAGCGCATGCGAGGCGATGAGGGGGTCTTTCCGCGAATTCAGGGCGCGCCACCCCCTCATCCGGCCCTTCGGGCCACCTTCTCCCCGCTGGGGAGAAGAGCGAGTGCGCGGCACACTCCCGGCAAGTGACAGTTCGGCCTATCAGCCTGATTAAGCGAGCTTCGGCGTTTCCGTCAGAAGCCCGTTGACAAATTCGAACAATCCCGGGCGGCGGTCGCGGCGCAGGCGTTCGGCTTCGACGATCGCCTGGACGGAGGCAAACGCGCTGTCGAGGTCCTCGTTGACGACGATATAGTCATATTCCAGCCAGTGCTCGATCTCGGAACGCGAATTGGCCAGCCGCGTGGCAATGACCTCTTCGGTGTCCTCGGCGCGGCGGTGCAGGCGCGACTGCAGTTCCGCCATGGTCGGCGGCAGGATGAAGATCGACACCACATCGCCGCCCATCTTTTCCTGCAGCTGCTGGGCGCCCTGCCAGTCGATATCGAACAGCATGTCCTGTCCCTCCGACATGGCGGTCTCGACGGCGTCGCGCGGCGTGCCGTAGAAATTGCCGTGCACCTCGGCCCATTCCAACAGCGCGTCGGTCTGGCGCAATCCCTCGAATTCGCGGATCGACTTGAAGAAGTAATGCCGTCCGTCGATCTCGCTCGGACGGCGTTTGCGCGTCGTCACGCTGACCGAGATGCTCATATGCGGATCGGATTCGAGCAGGTTGCGCGCAATCGTCGACTTGCCCGCCCCCGAAGGCGAGGAGATCACCAGCATGAGACCGCGGCGCTGAATGGCTTTGGTAGAGGTTTGGCTCGCGGGGCTCATGGTCACTCCAGATTTTGGACCTGTTCACGGAACTGGTCGATGACGACCTTCAGTTCGATACCGGCGGCAGTGACCGCAGCGGCATTCGACTTGGAACAGATGGTATTTGATTCGCGGTTAAATTCCTGGGAAAGGAAATCGAGTTTGCGGCCGACAGGGCCGCCTTTTTTCAAAAGGTCGCGGGCAGCCGTCACATGGGTGCGCAGGCGGTCGATCTCCTCGCGGATATCGGCCTTTGCCGCCAGCATAGCCACCTCGGCATACAGACGGTCCGGATCGACCTTCGAGCCGCCGTCCATCACCAATGCAATCTGGCTGGCAAGGCGGGCGGTGATCACGGCAACGCTGCGCGACGGATCCGCTTCGATCTCGCCGGTCAGCATCTCGATCCTGTCGATCTGATCCAGAAGCACGCGGTAGAGCGCCACGCCCTCCCCCTCGCGCATCGATGCCATGTCGGCAAGGGCATGCCGTAGTCCGGCGAGGATATCGCCGTCGCGGGCAGTGCGTTCGCCTTCCTGTTCCTCCGGCTCGCGAAAATCGACGATGCCGCGAATGGACAACAGCGTATCGAGGCGCAGCGGCGACGGATCGATGACATCGCGCAACTGCTCGCGCAGCGACAGGACGGCGGAAAGGGCACCCTGATTGATGACCGGCTCGACGCTGGTTTCGCTGGCGCTGACGTTGAGATTAACCTGCATGTTACCACGCGAAAAACATTCGCCGGCGAGCTTGCGGACTTCGGTCTCGAGATGCTCGGTGCCCGTGGGCAGCCGCAGCCGCAGATCGAGCCCCTTGCCGTTGACCGAACGCAGTTCCCAAGCCCAGCGATAGCGCCCGCAAGTGCCTTCGCGGCGGGCAAATCCCGTCATGGATTGCAGCGGCATCGTCTTGTCCTCCGGCCCCGTCAGCATCCGCGCGTAAAACCGGCGAAGGAGGCTACGGAACTTTGAATTGATGCATGAATGTGTACGGCCCCAGTACGGTCAACCGCAAGGGTCAAGCGCACCGGAGCCGTGTCATCCACAAGCCTGATGGAAGTCTGATTATTCCTGAGCCGGGGCTGTCTCGGCAGCCTTTGCAGCAGCAGCCTTTTCAGCCTCGATCTTGCGCCAGCGGCGGACATTGTTGTTGTGTTCGTCAAGCGTCGCCGCAAACACATGCCCGCCCGTGCCGTCGGCGACAAAATAGAGGTCCGATGTGCGCGACGGATTGGAAACCGCTTCAAGCGCTGCCCGGCCCGGATTGGCGATGGGTGTCGGCGGCAGGCCCTTGATCAGGTATGTGTTGTAAGGCGTGTCCTTCTCGAGGTCCGACTTCAGGATCGGCCGGTCGGCCGGCTTGCCGTCGCCGCCGAAGATCCCATAGATGATCGTCGGATCGGACTGAAGCCGCATGCCCTTTTCCAGGCGGTTGATGAAGACGGAAGCGACGCGCGAGCGTTCGTCGGCAATGCCGGTTTCCTTCTCGACGATCGAGGCCAGGGTGACGAATTCGTCGCGGCTGGCGATCGGCAGGTCCGGATCCCGCTTTTCCCAGATCTGATCGACAAGCTGCTTCTGCGCCGCAGCCATCTGCGCGACGATTTCCGCACGCTTGGTGCCGCGCGAGAATTTGTAGGTATCGGGACGCAGCGTGCCCTCGGCCGGTATCTGGGCCGGCAGGTCGCCTTCCAGAACCGGATCGCTGCTCAACCTGGCAAACATCTGCTTGACGGTCAGGCCTTCCGGCAGCGACACCGAATAGAGGATGGACTTGCCCGATTTCAGGAGTTGCATGATCTCCTGCATCGAGGAACCGGCCTTGATCTCGTATTCGCCGGCCTTCAGCGTATCGTTCTTGTCAAGGTAAGCTTCCGACATGAACCGGAAGACGCGGCCATCGGAAACGATATTGTTTCGCTCGAGGTTGCTGGCGATCTCCTGGATGCCGGCCCCGCTGCGCACGATGAAATTGGTATTGGCCGTCAGCGGCCCGTTGTCCTCATAGGCGGACATCGCATAATAAACCGTCCCGGCTGCAGCGATCGTCAGGCAGACGATCACCGTCATCAGGAAATTCAGAAAGATAACGACCTGGCTTTTTGCCTTGCGCGACCGCCTGGGTGGCAGCGGCACCTTTTCCGGACGAAGAGCTTCGCTCGCCGATTTCGGGATGATCGGGCCGTTATTGCCCGCCTCGTTGCGGCCGAAAGGCGCTGCGTTGTTTTCGTTTGCGTCGTTCACTGGTGTCCTGGGTCTGGAATTCGCGTCATGCACGTCTCCATCCCTGATGCGAACTCCAGAAGAGAAACAGGAATGAGAATCACCTTGTCACGATTGTAGCGACGTTAAGCCTTTGGCCTTGTGTCAGCATGGTCACAAAGCCACTTGCTGACGTTACCGGCTCAATCGCAATCGTCCGTATGCCACGTTTGAACTGAGCAATGCGGCAAAAGCACGATAGTGGGAGAATTATCGTGCTTGCAGGGTACGCCGGCCGATGCCGGCGTTGATGACGGGCCGCCATCCGGCAGGCCCGTTGCGGCTAAAATCAGGCGTAGCGGCGCAGAATCAGCGAGGCGTTGGTGCCACCGAAGCCAAACGAATTCGACAGGGCGACGTTGATCTCGCGCTTGCGCGCCACATGCGGCACCAGGTCGATCTTGGTTTCGACCGAAGGATTGTCCAGATTGAGCGTCGGCGGAGCGACATTGTCGCGGATCGCCAGCGCGCAGAAAATCGCCTCGACAGCACCGGCCGCACCGAGCAGGTGACCGATGGCCGACTTGGTCGATGACATCGAGACCTTGCTTGCATGGTCGCCCATGACGCGTTCGACCGCACCGAGCTCGATCGTGTCGGCCATGGTCGAGGTGCCGTGGGCGTTGACATAATCGACATCGGACGCCGACAGGCCGGCGCGCTTCAGGGCCATCTGCATGCAACGATAGGCACCGTCGCCATCTTCGGCCGGAGCGGTGATGTGGTAGGCGTCGCCGGACAGGCCGTAGCCGACCACTTCGGCATAGATCTTGGCACCACGCGCCTTGGCATGTTCGAGCTCTTCCAGGACGACGATACCGGCGCCCTCGCCCATGACAAAGCCGTCACGATCCTTGTCGTAGGGGCGCGATGCCTTGATCGGGTCGTCGTTGTGCTGGGTGGACAGCGCCTTGCAGGCGGCGAAACCGGCCAGCGCAATGCGCGAAATCGGCGATTCCGTACCGCCGGCCACCATGACATCGGCATCGCCCATGATGATGAAGCGTGCCGCGTCGCCGATGGCGTGGGCGCCTGTGGAACAGGCCGTGACGACGGAATGATTGGGGCCGCGCAGCTTGTGGCGGATCGAGACCTGGCCGGAGGCAAGGTTGATCAGGCGGCCTGGAATGAAGAAGGGGGAAACCCGGCGCGGGCCCCGGTCGCGCAGCGTGATGCCGCCTTCGACGATGCCTTCGAGACCGCCAATGCCCGAACCGATCATCACGCCGGTGGCGATCTGGTCTTCGTCGGTCTTGGGATGCCAGTCAGCGTCGGCAAGCGCCATGTCGGCTGCGGCCATCGCATAGATGATGAAACTGTCGACCTTGCGCTGTTCCTTCAGTTCCATCCAGTTGTCGGGATTGAAGGTGCCGTTGGTGCCATCGCCAAACGGCAGGCGGCAGGCGATCTTTGCAGGCAGGTCATCGACTTCGAATTCGGTCACTTTACGGGCGGCATTGTCGCCGGCAATGAGCCGCGACCAGGACATCTCGGTTCCGCAACCCAAGGGAGATACCATGCCGGTACCGGTGATAACGACACGTCTCATGCCCGTGATCCATCCTGCCTGTTAGTCTCAGAACCGGACCGGACCTCGCGCTAAAAACCGGATCCGTACATCCTTTTCCGTGATGCTGTACTGCGTGATCTCAGGTACGGAAGCCGTCAGGCTTTCCTTGACCACGCTTTTCGCTCCCGAAATGGGGAGCAGTCCCGCTGAAGGGACGAAAGGCGGGCCGCAGAGCGCCCCGCCTCAACACGGCCTGATATCAGGCCTGTGCCTTTTCGATGAACTTGACGGCGTCGCCGACCGTCAGGATCGAATCCGCTGCATCGTCAGGAATTTCGACGCCGAACTCTTCTTCGAATGCCATGACCAGTTCGACGGTGTCGAGCGAGTCAGCGCCCAGATCGTCGATGAAGCTTGCGCCTTCCGAAACCTTTTCGGCATCGACGCCAAGATGATCAATAACAATTTTCTTTACGCGTTCTGCTACGTCGCTCATGTCGGATTCCTCGACCTTTGTTTTTCTCAACGATGCCGTTCTGACATCGGTACCCTATTAACGCCTGGTAGATCAAGACGATCCGCCCGGCAATTCCTTCAATCGAAAGCGGGCAAACCACGCCTGCCAAAGCCAGCGTATACCGCATATCTTCCGATCGACTGCGCACAGTCATGGCCCGCTTAACACGGTTTAAGTCTGTCGCAAAGTCCGAAAATCTCCGGGAATGGCTTGGTCAACATGCAATTCCCGGTATTTCGCCCCCACGTCTCCGATTGATGCGAAAACGCGGCGGTGCAGGCCTTTGATGGCCTTTAAATCATCGCCATGCCGCCATTGACATGGATGGTCTGACCGGTGACGTAACCTGCCTCATTCGAAGCCAGATAAGCAACCGCGGAGGCCACTTCGCCGCCCGTCCCCATCCGCTTCATCGGGATGGCGCCCATGATGGCGTCCTTCTGCTTGTCGTTCAGCTTGCCGGTCATAGCACTTTCGATGAAACCGGGAGCGACGCAGTTGACCGTGACGTTGCGGGTGGCGATTTCCTGGGCGAGCGACTTGGAAAAGCCGATCATGCCGGCCTTGGCGGCACAGTAATTGGCCTGGCCCGGATTGCCGGTGACGCCGACGATCGAGGTGATGTTGATGATGCGGCCATGGCGGCGGCGCATCATCGGATGCGTCAGCTCGCGGGTCAGCCGGAAGACCGAGGTCAGGTTGACTTCGATGACGGCGTCCCAGTCCGCGTCGCTCATGCGCACGAACAGGCCGTCCTTGGTAATGCCGGCATTGTTGACGAGGATGTCGACGCCGCCGAGTTCGGCTTCCGCCTTTTCGCCGAGCGCCTTGACGGCATCCCGGTCGGCCAGATTGGCCGGAAACAGGTGAACGCGCTCGCCGAGCGAATTGGCCAGTTCTTCCAGCTTTTCGACGCGGGTGCCGTGCAGGCCGACGGTTGCGCCCTGCGCATGCAGGATACGGGCAATCTCTTCGCCGATGCCGCCGGATGCGCCGGTAACGAGGGCCTTGCGGCCAGACAGATCGAACATGGTTGGTTCCTCTTTTTAGAGCGAATAGCGAATAGGCCGGGGCGAATGGCAAATAGCCAATAGTGAGTAGGAATTAGTGAGTAGGGAAGAGCATTCGTCGCGTCAGCTTTTCTACTCACTATTCACTATTCACTACTCACTCTCCCCAATTCAGCCGAGCAGAGTTTGAAGCGCCGCATCAATATCAGCGGGCGAATTGACGGCAATGCCGGTGACTGTCTTGTCGATGCGGCGCGCAAGGCCGGTCAGCACCTTGCCAGAACCGATCTCATACAGCGTCGTCACATCGTTTGCGGCAAACCACTCGACGGTTTCGCGCCAGCGCACCTGTCCCGTCACCTGCTCGACAAGCAGCGTGGCGATTTCGTCCGCATCGGTAACCGGGGCTGCCCGCACATTGGCGATCAGCGGCACGGCCGGATTGTTCTTGGCAACGGCCGACAGAGCTTCGCGCATGGCGTCGGCTGCAGGCGCCATCAGCGTCGAATGGAAGGGTGCCGAAACCGGCAAAAGGATGGCGCGCTTGGCGNNGCTTGGCGCCCTTCTCCGTCGCCAGTGCCGCTGCCTTTTCCACAGCCGCCTTCTCGCCCGAAATCACCAGCTGGCCGCCGCCATTGTCATTGGCGATCTGGCAGGAACCGATCTCGCCGACGCCATCGCAGATGGCCTGCACATCGCTGTGCTCGAGCCCGATGATCGCCGCCATCGCGCCCTTGCCGACGGGAACTGCCGCCTGCATGGCATTGCCGCGAATGCGCAAAAGCCGCGCCGTATCGGCGAGCGAAAACGTGCCGGCGGCACAGAGTGCGGAATATTCGCCGAGCGAATGGCCGGCGACATAGGAAACCTTCGACTTCAGATCGAGCCCCTTGGCTTCCAGCACCCGCAGGGCCGCGATCGACACAGCCATCAGTGCGGGCTGGGCATTGGCCGTCAGCGTCAGCGTTTCTTCCGGGCCGTTCCACATGATGTCGGAGAGCTTTTCGCCGAGCGCGTCGTCGACTTCGGCAAAGACGGCGGCAGCTTCGGGAAAAGCATCGGCCAGATCCTTGCCCATGCCGAGCGCCTGGCTGCCCTGTCCTGGAAATGTGAATGCAATTGCCATGAGGTTTTTCCTCGTCATGCGCGGTCCAGCCACGCCGTTTCATTCCAACTCTTTGCCGGCAAACATAAGGCAGGCACAGGCTTTTTCCTCTCCATTCACATTCCTGGGCCTCGAGTCAAGCTTTTGAGGCCGAAAGCGGGAGCCTGTGCGCGGCAACCGCTTTTTCCTTGCACCGCAGCAAACAGCCTCTACATTCGCCGCCGAACAAGTTTTGAGGCACGTTGAGCATCATGAAATACAACACACTCGGCCGCACCGGCATCACGGTTTCGGAAATCTGCCTGGGCACCATGACCTGGGGCACGCAGAACAGCGAGGCGGAAGCCCATGAGCAGATGGATTATGCCGTCAGCCAGGGCGTCAACTTCTTCGATACCGCCGAACTCTACCCGGTCACCCCGGCCGGTCCTGAAACCATGGGCCTGACCGAAGACTATATCGGCACCTGGCTGAAGAAGAGCGGCAAGCGCAGCGAGATCGTCGTCGCCACCAAGGTCGCAGGCCCCGGCCGGCCCTACATTCGCGGCGGAACGCCTGCGAGCCCGAAGACCATGCGCGAGGCGTTGGAGATCAGCCTGAAGCGCCTGCAGACCGATCATGTCGATCTCTACCAGATGCACTGGCCGAACCGCGGCCATTACCATTTCCGCCAGGCCTGGACCTACGATCCCTCGCATCAGGACACAGGGGCAACACTCGAAGACCTTTCTGCCATCCTCGAAACGCTCGGCGCCTTCGTCAAGGAAGGCAAGGTCCGCGCCATCGGCTTGTCCAACGATACCGCCTGGGGCACGATGACAATGCTGGCGCTTGCCGAAAAACACGGCTTGCCGCGCATCGCCTCGCTGCAGAACGAATACAATTTCCTCTACCGCGCCTTCGACCTCGACCTTGCCGAAGTCAGCCACCACGAGAATGTCGGCCTGCTCGCCTATTCGCCGCTCGCTGCCGGCCTTCTCTCCGGCAAATACCTGAACGGCGCCAACCCGGAAGGCTCGCGCCTGTCGATCAACGGCGACCTCGGCGGCCGCTACACCGAATACCAGGAGCCCGCCGTCCAGGCCTATGCCGCTCTTGCCCGCGAACACGGTCTCGATCTCGCCCAGATGCAGCTTGCCTTCAGCCTCACCCGCCCCTCCATGACCTCGGTCATCATCGGCGCAACCAGCATGGAACAGCTGAAGACCAATATCGGCGCCAAGGACGTGGTGTTGTCAGCCGACGTGCTGCAGGGCATTGCCAAGCTGCACAAGGTGTATCCGGCGCCGATTTGAGGGGAGTGGAGCAGCCTTACAAAGGGGTCGATGGCGCCAGGCATGTCGTACTTGATCAGGGCGGCAGGATCATAGAGGTGAAAACCCCGCAGACTGCTGACAAACCCTAAAGCCATTATTTGGCGAAAGCGGCCTCCCTCCTCCGTCATGTCAGCTCTCGTGGCGGGATCCGGCGACCCGACGTCTGTCGGGTCATAAGGCTCTTTCAGCCCAATGACTTGGGCTTGCTGGATTCCTGTGACAGGCACAGGAATGACGGGGAATTTGGCAACCGCAAAATGTCCCAAGTCACCTGCAGGATTGTTAGAAAAGACTTTTGTCAGCAAGCTCAGGGGTCAAAAACCCCGCTTTCCTCGCGCAACCGTCCCGGCCGGGACACAAATATCAGCAACGCCCGCCAGATTTTCGTCAGGCGACATCTGCAATCCGATTGGGCACGGATAACACTCCCAGGCTGCTTTTGCTTTTCGCTTTCACGGCATAGAGAGCCCCATCTGCTTCAGCAAAGATGTCTTTGGCGGGGATACCCGGCAGGATCATCGCTCCGCCGACCGAGGCACCCACCTTGAGTTTGTTTGGAAAAGATCCGACCCACCATTCCAGCTTGCCGGTGACCCGTCTGGCGATGTCGTCAAGGCTTTCCACCGAGGCACAATCAACAATGATCGCAAACTCGTCGCCGCCAAGCCGTGCGATCACAGTCGCATTGGGCGTCGCCTCCGAAATTCGCCGGCCAGCGTCTCTTAAACACTCATCCCCGGCTTGGTGCCCCAATCTGTCGTTGACGGCTTTAAAGCTATCCAGATCGATGAGTAAAAGTGCTTTTTGTCCTGACGAGCCGGCAGTGACAGCCTCGTCGAACGCAGTATCAAACTTTGTTCGGGAGGCCAGTCCTGTCACGGGGTCGGTTTCCGCCGAGTGACGAATCTGTTCGAACAACGTCTTTTCGGCCGTTATATCCTGCTTCATGCCGAATATCCGGACCGGCTGGCCATCCACTCTTTCGACGATCGCGGTAATTCTGATCCACCGCAGGTTACCCTTGCCGGTAATAATCTGGGCGTCGAGCGTAAAGCCGTCTCCATCCCTGATCGCTGCGCTGCGAACTTCGGTCAGCTTTTTGCGCGATTCGGGCAGATAAAGGGCGACAGTCGCCTCCCTCACCAGCGGCGATCGCGGCTCAAGCTCGAACAGTTCGTAGACGGTATCGGTCCATGTCAGCGTTTCATCCGGCAGGGTGCATTCCCAAATGCCGACCCGAGCCGCCTTGAATGATTTGTCAAACAGGTTTTGCAGCCGGTTAAACTGTTCGGAATTCGAAGGGGTTTGGGGAAGAGGCCGGCTGGCGTCCACCTTCATTGCGTCATGCTGGCTTTCGCAATGCAAACTGCTCGGCATGGGCCATTCCTACATCTCGATGTCATATCGACGCTCAGTTGGCTGCAGCATGCAGCCAAAACGTTTCATTTCAGTTGCGGTGAAAGCCGCCTGGAAAGCACGCATCGGTCTTTCCCCAAAAAAATTATCCCCGCAAATCCCCGCCCTCAAAACCCGTGCCATACTTCTTCCCGTCCCATCACGGATACACCGGAAAGCGTTGCCGGCGAGGTGGGGCCGGTGCTCGGATGGTTTGGCGAAACGCGCGCAAAATCCCCGGGGCTGCGTGAAAGGCGGTTCTCCTCCGG
>UBTA01000178.1:0-187 GCA_900468065.1 Hyphomicrobiales bacterium
CGCGATGACACGGGCGCCGGACAGCTGGCCCAAAAGCCTGTCCGTCGGCGTCAGCGGCCCGCCCATCAAGATTACAAAAGCCTGTTTGCTCATGGCGCAAGGCCATAGCGTAAACAGGGGGAGGAGGGGAAGGGGCGGGTGTGTATTTGGCGGCGATACGGTGTTTCCCTTCTCCCCATCGGGGAGA
>UBTA01000178.1:237-1559 GCA_900468065.1 Hyphomicrobiales bacterium
ATCCTTGTCGCGGGTGGTGCAGACCTGTTCGAACGAGGTGACGAAGCGGTCGAAGAGGTGGGAAAAGGCGGCGACGTCGTCTTCCGGCCAGTCTGCCAGAACGCTGTCGATGACGCTGCGCTTGACCGCCTGGATCTCGGCCATCAGCTGCTGACCTGTTTCGGTCATCACGACGATGATGCGGCGGGCATCGGCCTGCGAGGCTTCACGGCGCAGGGCGCCGCGCGTCACCATCTCGCCGACGATGCGGCTGGCGCGCGAGGGATCGATACGCATCATCTCGGCAATGGTGCCGACCGTCACCTCGCCGTCCGGCTCGGCCCGCCGGATGCTGTCAAGGACATCGAGATGGGTGATTTCAAGGCTCGGGGCAACATTGCTGATCGCAAGGCGAGCAAGCACCCGCCGCCCGATCATCGTCCGCCACCGCCCCATCGAGCGGCTGATCATGGCGCGGTGGCTCTCCGCGTCGCCGCTTTCGGCTTGATGTTGCAGTTTCGACTGTGCGTGATCCATGGCTCATCCTAGCAAAACGAACGGGCTTCATAAAGCATGAATATGCTGTCGGCACAAATGTGCTGTTGACAATTATATGCTAACAGCACATAAATTGCCGAAATCAACCGGATACTCCCCATGGACATGCAGGTCACCCCG
This sequence comes from Hyphomicrobiales bacterium, assembly GCA_900468065.1. Taxonomy (GTDB): domain Bacteria; phylum Pseudomonadota; class Alphaproteobacteria; order Rhizobiales; family Rhizobiaceae; genus Pararhizobium. The sequence goes on from UBTA01000178.1 coordinate 895, forward strand.
GCGCCGCTGGTCTCAAACCCCGCGCTTCGCCTTACGCTTTTCTTCTTCCTGATGACGGCGCTGTTCATGGCGACGCTGGACAACCAGATCGTCGCGACCGCGCTGCCGACCATTGTCGGCGAGTTTGGCCAGATGGAGCGGTTCGGCTGGATCGGCTCNNGTCGATCGCCTGCGGGCTGGCCGTCTCGATGAACACGCTGATTGCGGCGCGCGTGCTGCAAGGGCTTGGCGGCGGCGGCATCATGGTATCGATCTTCTCCATCAATGCCGATCTGTTCGAGCCGCGCGAACGGGCGCGCTACCAGAGCTATTCCAGCCTTGTGCTGATGGCATCCGGCGCCGTCGGCCCGGTGCTGGGCGGCGCGATGAGCGATCACTTCGGCTGGCGCTCGATCTTCCTGATCAATATCCCGATCGGTATCGCGGTGCTGATCGGCCTGTTTGTCTTCCTGCCGTTCCGCCGTCCGACACGCCGCCCGACCATCGATTATGCGGGGGCGCTGCTTCTGGCTGCCGCGGTTACCTGCGTCGTGCTTCTGGGTGATGGCGCCGAACTGTTCGGCTCGCTGTTTTCGCTCGGCAGTCTGGCGATCGTCGTGCTTGGCGCCGTTTGCGCGACGGCATGGGTGTTTGTCGAGCGCCGCGCGCCGGAGCCGATCGTGCCG